>NZ_CAZEQS010000004.1:0-282500 GCF_964513915.1 Tenacibaculum litoreum
CCGAAGGGAGTCAATAGAAGCAGTCTAATTATAAAACTTTCTCAAGTGAAAGAGAGACGCGTGAGTTTGAGGGAAGCCAAGGTGATTTTTAATAGCAGTGACATAAGGGTTGGTAATCTAATAAGGTGAAGAGGCAGCTGGAATTAGAATGGGGGGTGGGGTTGGTAGGGTAGGGGTTGTGTGAAGAGGGTTATACATGGGTATGGTTAATTCCCATTATGGTCATAGTAAATGCAAACTGGGGTCAGAGATAGAAAAACTGTTATAGCGAAATTAGGTGTAATAGGTTAGTGCGATTTGTTTCACACAGTGGTTGGTGTTGGCCTGTAACTCTCTCGACTCTATCCCTGCTGGACTCGTGTAATAACAAACTAGGTACTTGTCATTTTCTGCTCCTTGTACCTGAACTACACTCTGTACTACCTTTGAGTAAGATTCTACCTGATTGATGATCTCTCCTAACTCTATACGGTATCCTCGAATTTTAACCTGCGTGTCTTTTCTGCCTATAAATTCTATTGTACCATCTGACAACCATCTCGCTAAATCTCCGGTACGATACATCGTTTCCCCTGCTCTGAACGGGTTCTTTATAAAACGTTCAGCAGTTAGCTCTGGCCTGTTTAAATATCCTTTAGCAACCCCTAAGCCCCCTATATAAAGTTCTCCTATTGAACCTTTAGGTACTAAATTCCCACTAGTATCTAATATGTAAATATGGGTATTGGATAAGGGGTACCCAATTGGAACATTACTTTTTTGATTTAAATTATAGTCATTTAAAAGTAAGCACGTAGAATCTATCGTTGCCTCCGTAACTCCATAACTATTATAAATCTTAATTTTATTTCCATACTTTTCTTGCAGACCTTTTGCATCATTCAAGCTTAAAATATCAGAACCAATAATTACCGTCTCTAAGCTTGAAATGTTTAATTTGTTTCTATCAGCAAACTCTAAAAAGGGAACTAAAACCCCTGGTGTAAACTCTACAATATTGATGTTAAACTTCTTAATTTGTTCATTAAGTCGTTCTGGTATAAAATCTTCCACTTTGCACAATACCATTTGTCCTCCAAAAAGTAATGCTCTACAAAAATCTCCTATGAATACATCAAATGAGAAATTTGCCATTTGTAACAGCTTTGTATTTTCATCTACTTTATACAACTCCTTCCACATATATGCTTTTTCACAAAGTGCTCCATGAGTTACTTTTACTCCTTTCGATTTTCCTGTAGTCCCGGACGTATAAATGATATATGCTAAATCATCTTTGGCAACTTCTTCTAGTCTTTCTGTTACTTCAAGTTTCTTGTTAACATGTTTCTCAAAGTCCTCATCAATGACAAATGCTTGAAAACTTTCTGGTAGTTGATTTACACAGTCTTTAGTCGACAATACCCAAGGCGCTTTTAACTCCTCTAAAATCGCTTCTATTCTTTCACTTGGAAGCATTTTATTAATAGGAGCAAAAACTCCACCTGCTTTCAATATTCCAAGCATATATATCAACGCTTGAGGGCTTTTCTCTACATAAACGGGTAAAATAGTTCCTTTTTCTACACCTTTCTGTTTAAGGTATAATGCTAAAACACTAGATTTCCTCCCTAATTCTTTATAACTTAAAACCTCTTCTTCACAGATTACAGCTATGTTATCTGGGTGTTGCTTTTCTTGTTTTTTAAATAATTCTAATACGGAAGCTTCTTCATACACAATAGTACTAACTCCTTCTCCCAAGTCTTTTATTAACTCGTTCTTTTCCTCTTTTGTAACAATATTTAACTCCCCTATTGACTTATTAGGGGCTGATAAAATTGATTTTGTTAGTTCTTTAAAATGTTCTCCAAACCTTATAATAGTTGCTTTATCAAACAAGTCGGTTGAAAAAGTAATATTAAACAAGAGTCCTTTATCCCATTTTAATGCTGTTAAATCTAAATCATACAAAAGAGAAGCAAATTGGTTGTTATAACCAAGCACCTTATCGCTTTCCATACCTACTTCACTCTCAAAATCACTTTCTTCTTCTTCTTGAAGTGTTAACATAACTTGAAACAATGAAGTACGACTTTGATCTCTTTCTTTTTCTACACGCTGAACTACTTTTTCAAAAGGTACATCTTGGTACTTAAACGATGTAAGAACTTGACTTGTTAGTTTTTTTAGGTAATCTTCATATGTAGTGTTTTCATCAATATCACTTTTTAAAGCAATACTATTTACAAAAAAGCCTATTAAATCTGCTATTTCTTCTTGAGAACGATTGGCAACCGGAGTACCTACACATATACTTTTTTGTCCTGTATAACGATGCAATAATATTTTATAGATTGATAATAAAATAATGAAAAGTGTTCCTCCATGCTGTTTAGACAATGCTACTAGCTTTTCAGTAGTTTCCTTATCTAATTGAAATTTATGATGATCTCCTCTCGTACTTTGTATTAAGGGTCTTGGAAAATCGGTAGGAAGCGATAATGGTTCTAAGTTAGACAAGCTTCTTTCCCAAAACTTTAATCTTTCCTCCAATATATCATCTTTCAAATAATTTCTCTGCCAAATAGCATAGTCTGCATATTGAATAGGAAGCTCTTTAAACTTAAAAGAAACACCTTCTGTATACTCTTTATAAAAAGCTTGCATTTCATTAGCTAGTACTACCATTGACCAACCATCAGATGCTATATGGTGCATGATTAAAACCAACATGTAGTCTTTTTGATCAATGTGAAGGACATTGGCTCTTAACATGTAGTCTGAATCTAGTTGAAATGGCTTTTTCATCAAGTCTTTAATCAAACTTTCAAGCTGAACTTCTTGAGTACTTACATATGAAATCTCAAAATCATCTGCTCCCATTACTTCCTGATAACCAACACCTTCTTCTTCTTTAAGAACTGTTCTCAATATTTCATGTCTATTTATCAGTTTTTTGAAAGCATACTCAATACCTTCTACATTTATTTCTTCTTTAAAACGTAGAATGATAGGCATATGATAATTCAATGTTCCTTGGAGCTTATCAATAAACCAAAGTCGTTCTTGAGAAAAAGATAATGGAATTTTGCTAGGACGAGTTCCTACTTTTATGGCATGATTCTGATCTTGTTTTATTTCAGAGATATCATCCATAAAAAATTGAATAATATTTTCTTTATTAGACCGTATATCATTCAATATTGATGCAGGGATTGTTGTATCTTTCTTTTTACGAAACTTTAATTCTCCATTATCTACAAAGAGTTTTATTCCATTCTCTTTAGCTTTATGAATAATATCAAGAACTATATTGCTTTCCATAGTGATAATTAGTGTTAATAGTTAAATACACTCTTATTTAGAATAAGAGTGTATTCTATTCAATTGTTTGAAGGTCTTACAGTACTCCTTCTTCAAAATTTTCAGTTAGAGAGAAATCTTCCATATCATCCTCATTGTCTTTTTCTTCTATGGCTAGATTTAAAACTTTAGCAAGCTCATTTATTGTTCCATATTTAAAGACTGTATTAAAAGGAACATCTAAATCTAAAACTCTACGAATTCTTGCTATAAATTTCATTATACGAAGTGAGTTAGCTCCTAGTTTAAAAACATCATCATGAATACCTATCTTTTCAACACCAAGTATTTCTTCCCAAATTTGAACAAGTTCTTTTTCTAAATCTGTTTGAGGTGGTGAATATGTATTAGTTAATTGAGCATTTGGTTCTGGCAGAGATTTTTTATCAATTTTACCACTAACTGTTATTGGAAATTCTTCTAAAACTACAAATGATTCTGGAATCATATAATCAGGAAGCTTCATTGTAAGGTTATTTTTAACCTTATCAACATCTATTAAATTTCCTTTTATATAAGCTATCAATTGTTCATCTCCGTTTTGTTTCTTAACCAAAACTAATGATTGTCTTACTTCAGGAAAAGTATTTAACGTTGCTTCAATTTCTCCCAGCTCTACTCTATTCCCTCGTATCTTAACCTGATCATCAATTCTTCCTAGAAACTTTATATTTCCATCTTGTTGCCATAAAACAAGATCGCCTGTTTTATACATTTGCCCTCCATTTATAAAAGGGTTTTCTACAAAACGTTCTTTCGTTAAATCTTTTCTATTTAGGTATCCTAAGGCCAATCCTTTTCCTGAAATACAAAGCTCTCCAGGGGTACCTATTGGTTGAATAGCATTTTGTTTATCTAATACATAAACATTTACATTAAACAATGGGGTTCCTATAGACACGGAGGTACTTCCTTCTTTCATATCTGCAGTAGAATACCACGTACTATATATGGTTCCTTCAGTTGGACCATATATGTTTTCTAAAGCTATCTCAGTGTTCAAACTATTAAACCTTTCTACTAAATTTACGGGAAGAGCCTCTCCTGCTAAGAAAATATATTTAAGACTTTTAATATTTTCTATTCCTATATTTTCTACCTCATCTAAGAATACCGAAAACAATGAAGGTCCAAAGTTTATGTGAGTAACTTTAT
This sequence comes from Tenacibaculum litoreum, assembly GCF_964513915.1. Classification (NCBI taxonomy): domain Bacteria; kingdom Pseudomonadati; phylum Bacteroidota; class Flavobacteriia; order Flavobacteriales; family Flavobacteriaceae; genus Tenacibaculum; species Tenacibaculum litoreum. The sequence continues at coordinate 4,501 of NZ_CAZEQS010000004.1, forward strand.
GTTCGGCTATAATTTTAATAATTTTTGCTGGTTCTTTACTCTCTGCCCTTGGAAGTATTGTTAATGAACCTCCTTCTTTATACCATCCAAATATTTCCGAAATAGATACATCAAAAGAATAATTCGTTTGTAATAAATAAGAATCTTCCTCTGTAATTGGATACTTATGGTTCATTGCCGAAAGTAAATTCACCACAGATTGATGGGATATCATTACTCCCTTTGGTTTTCCTGTTGACCCGGATGTATAAATAATATAAGACATCCCTTCTGGAACAGACTGATCCTCAAAGCTATTGTCTTGCTCATAAATCGTTTGTAAATCCTTCTCTAAGCTTACCATATTTATGCTAGGTTCACTTATGTCTTTTACATACTCATTTCTTGTAATGATAAGGTTAAGTCCTGAATCTTCAATAATAGAAACTATTCGTTCATTAGGGTGTTTTATATCTAGCGGTAAATAAGCTGCCCCAGTTTTTAATATCCCATAAAGTATTGGAATTAAATCTAATTCTCTATCAAGATATATCCCTATTACATCTCCTCTTTTTACTCCTTTCTCTTGAGTTAAATATACCGCTACTTGATTAGCTTTTTGATTTAATTCTTTATAAGTAAGCGTTTCTTCTTTATAACGAATTGCTTCTTTATTAGGCGTTTTTAATACTTGATCTTCAAATAAAGACATTAATGTTGCTTCATTATCAATCGCAAGTTTTGTATCATTAAACGCAGTAAGTAATTGTTCTTTTTCTTTTTTACAAACAATACTATTATTAGACATTGGAGCATTAATATTACTTATAAACATTTGTAATACATTCGTAAAATGTGTTCGTAATTGCTCTAATAAATAGGTATCTACAATACTCGTTGAATAGGTCAACACCAATTTAAACCCTTGATTATGAGCAAACATAGAGAAATTCAACAATGTATTCTCATTCATATAGTTATCAAAACCTAATTCTACATCTTCTTTTCCTTTGCTTTCTTCATCTTCAATCATATCATTAAAGACTCTAAAATCAATATAGTTGAATGATGTATCATATATAGAATTGTTTTCTTGACTATGCTCACCAATTGTATCCAAAATCTTATAAAAAGGCATACGTTCATGGTGCTTTAACACTCTTAATTTTTGTTCAATAAAGTTGATATAGTCTTTCCAAGTCATTTCTTCTTTGAACTGTGCTCTGAAAGGAACCGTATTTAAAAAACACCCTAATAATTCTTCACCATCAGGAACAAGAGGTCTATTATTTGTTATAATTCCTACAGTAATATCGTTGCTATAACTCAACATTTTCATTGTGTAAACATAAGCGGCAAAACACAAATGTTTAAAACTTGTATTGTGTTCTTTTGCTACTTCTTCCAATTGTTGTCTTAGAGCAACTCCCATATCATACTTGTTATGCTTGTATTCATGAGGTAATCCTGTAGGTTCAAATTGTAAGCGAGTATAATCTTCAAGTTCTTCTTTCCAATAGTGCTGACTAGCTGTACTCTCTATTGCTACCATTTCTCCTAAAATTTGATCTTTGTATGTACTTTTTAAATTTTCAGGAACAAATGTTGGGTCTTTTAACAATTGAAAATATGTATTGTTAAGCTCAGTCATGAAGGAAGATAAACTCCATCCATCAAATAAAGAATGGTGCAAATCAAAAAGTAAGAATTGGAAATCATCTTTTATCTTTATGATATTCATTCTCCACAAAACAGAAAAAGATAATTTTGTTGCTTTTACTCTTTCTTCCTGCATCTTATTATGAATATAATTTTCCTGTTCTTCTGTTGATAGCTCTCTAATATCTACAAAATTAACCTCAGGAGTAATCTCTTTCTTCACAATATGAGCAAAGTACTCTAAATCAAATACTTTTCTTAGAGTATCATGCTTTTTTATTAAAAGATTAAGTGCTTGTTTAAAAACTTCAAAGTTGAAGTCTTTGAAAGGAAAAGGATAAATATTTTGTTCATGATAAAGAATTTCATGAATATCGTCAGAGTTTCGCTTTAGAGAATGAAACACCATTCCTTTTTCTATTCCATTCATTGGATACACCTCTTCATACGATTCTAAAAATGTATTACGAGATTTATAATCTTCTTGAAACGAATCTAATTCTTCTATTGCTAATTTCAATGCTTCTTCTTGTTCTTTATGGTCTACTTCTAATACCGCTTTTGATAATTCTAAAACCGTTTGATGAGTATATAAATCAGCAATATTTAAAGAAGACTGTAATAACTTATTAATTTCAAAAATTAATCCTATTGCTTTTAAAGAATCACCACCTAGACTAAAGTAATTATCATTAACCCCTACTTTTTCCACAGCTAATATTTGCTGCCAAACTTCTACAATTATTCTTTCAACATTATTAGAAGGAGCTTTATAACTAGCTTGTAATGAAATCTTTGGTTCTGGCAATTTTCTTACATCTATTTTATTATTATGTGTTTGTGGAATCTCATCAATCTGCATAAAATAAGAAGGCACCATGTATCCAGGAACTCGTTGGTTAAGGTATTGTCTGAGCTTCTCTACATCTATTTGTTTTTTTGCAAGAAAGTAAGCACATAAAAACGTATCTCCTTGTGTTTCTTTCATAATTACAAATGCATCTGTTATTTCCTCATGTTCTGTCAATTGATACTCTATTTCACTGAGCTCAATTCTATGTCCTTTTAACTGTACTTGATGGTCTGTTCTTCCGATATATGATAACTCTCCATTTTCCTCTAATCGTGCCAAATCACCAGAACGATATAATGTATCATTAGCTTTATAAGGATTTTTTATAAAACGCTCATTGGTCAATTCTTTTTTATTCATATAACCTCTAGCAACTCCTAAACCTCCCACATAAATTTCACCTGTTACCCCTTGAGGTACCAAGTTTTGATCACTATCAAACAAGTACATGAGTGTTGTTGGTATGGATTGTCCTATATTACTTGTTCTTTTAAGCATCTCAGCCTCTTTAATTTCTTTGAATGATGCATGAACAGTAACTTCTGTTATACCATACATGTTAATAAGTCTTGTAGCTGGATGTGTTGTATTCCAAGAACTCAATTTTGAAGGAGTTAATGCTTCTCCTCCAAAAACAACATAACGAAGGCTTAATGCCACTTTTTTTGACGATTCACAAGCTTTTATAAAACTATAAAAAGCAGTAGGTGTTTGACTTAAAACGGTTACTTTATGCGCTAAAACTTTTTCCAAACAAATAGTCGGATCCTTTGTTTCTTGTGAAGAAAGTACGATTAGTTTTCCTCCGTACAATAATGCTCCATACATTTCCCAAACACTAAAATCAAAACAGTGATTATGAAACATAGTCCATACATCTTCCTTGCTAAACTCGAACTGTAACTTATTATTTATCAACAGCCTTATTACATTTTTATGCTCTAACATTACTCCTTTAGGTTTTCCTGTAGTACCCGATGTATAAAGGGTGTAACAAAGATCATCTGGAGAATTAACATGCTTAGGATTAGCAACTGGCTCACTAAAATTTATTATGGTATCCCATACAACAACGTCACACTTTTCTGCAATTACCGAGGCATGTTCTAATTTTGTAACTACTAAGTTTAGTTCGCTATCCTCTAAAATATAGCTAGTACGATTTAAAGGGTAATTTACATCTATAGGTATATAACAGCCTCCTGCTTTTAAAATTCCTAATATTGTAATGATTGCATGATGGCTTTTCTCCATATATAAACCAACCTTATCACCTCTCACAACTCCTTTTTCTAATAATGAATATGCTACTTTATTAGCTAACATATTTACCTCTTCGTATGACAGAGCTTCATCTTCAAAAACTATGGCTGTATTTTTTGGATGTAAAGAAACTTGCTCTTCAAAAATAGACACAAGTGTCTTTTCCTTAGGGTATTCAATATCACTATCTACATAATCATTAACAGATAATAAGTATTCTTTTTCTTCTTTAGGTAGAATCGTATTTTTATCAATTAGGTCATCTGCATGAGAAATAAATTGGTGCAATATGTTTTTATAATATAAAAATAAGCGTTCTGAAAGAAGTTCATCTAGTACTGTTGTAGAGTAACAAATAGTTAATAGAAACCCTTTTGATTCTGCATTAATATTAAAATCGAAAAGCGTATTATTATTCATAAAACTTTCGAAAACATACCCTAATTTTTCAGTATGTTCTACTTCATCATCATTCATTAACCCTTCTAAAACTCTAAAATCTGTGAAGTTAAATGATGTATCAAAAATAGGATTACTTTCTTGACTTTCTTCCCCAACAGCTTCTAAAACCTTATAAAAAGGCATTTTCTCATGATATTTTAATTCTCTTAGCTTTTGTTCTACAAGCATTATATATTCACTCCAAGTACAGTTTGAAGGCACTTTAGCTCGAAAAGGAATTGTATTTACAAAACATCCTAGTAACTGCTCTCCATCTATGGTTAAAGGACGGTTATTAGTAACAATACCTACAGTAATATCATTAGCGTAGGTTAGCATACGCATTGTATAAATATAAGCGGCAAACGTGAGATGTTTGAAACTTGTTCCATATTTAACGGCTATGCGTTCTAATGAACTCCTCATTTCTGTACCCAAATCGAATTGATTCATTTTGTATTCATGTTTCAATCCTGTACTTGGAAATTCTAAACGTTGGTAACCCGCTAGTTCTTGCTTCCAGTAAGATACACTCGATGCTTTACTTACAGCAGAAAGTTCTTCTATAATATGATCTTTGTAGCTACTTTGTAATTTTCTAGGAATGTAGTTTTTATCTTCAACCAAACTAAAATACACACTATAAAGCTCTGATATGAAAGATGATAAACTCCACCCATCAAACAAAGAGTGATGGGAATTAAACATAAGTAAATGAAAACCTTCTTTTACTTTTATAATGTTTATACGCCATAGAAGTGACATGGAAAGAACAATTTCCTTGTAACGCTCTTCATACATCTTCTCTTCTACAATCTTGTACTTTTCCTTGTAAGATAATTTCTCGTTTGAAATATCCATATAGTTTATTTCTGGAGATACTTCTTTTAAAACAATATGGGCAAAATTTTTAAGGTCGTAAATTTTACGTAGTGCATCGTGCTTTTCTAAAACCAGTTTTACCGTTTTTTTAAAAGTATTTAAATCAAAATTCTCATACGGTATAGGATATACTTTTTGAATGTGATAGACGTGTCTATCAACATCTTTCATTGAATAAAAAACCATTCCCTTTTCTACCCCATTCATAGGAAATACTTCCTCATAGTTGTCTAAAAAACGGTTGTGCTGTTTGTATTCTTGCTGAAAAGTTGATAGTTCTAATTCTGCTTGTGCTAGAAACTTTCTGTTCTTTTCATCCTCTTTCTTGTCTAAAAGTAAACTTAGCTCTTTAATTGTTTGATGAGAATGCAAATCTGCAACTGTTAGCGAACACTTAAATTTTTTATTAATTTTTGAAATAATTCCTATTGCTCGTATAGAATCTCCTCCCAACCCAAAAAAATTATCATTCGTTCCTATTTTGGATTGTGATAATACATCTGACCAAATATTTACCATAATTTCCTCTTGATAATTTTCTGGAGCCATATAACTTTCTCCGATCATTTTTATCGGGTCAGGAAGCTTACCATAATCAACCTTATCATTTGAAGTTAAAGGAATAGCATCTACTTGAACAAAAAGAGTTGGCACCATATATCTTGGTAGCTTCTCTGATAAAAATTCTCTTAACTCTTCTGCTGATATTTGAGTTTTTGCAACATAATAAGCACATAAATTTTGATCAGTTTCTTTATTACTTCCTCTAACCATAAGAGCAACTTGGTCTATAAAGTTATGCTCCATTATTTGGAATTCTATTTCTCCTAATTCTATTCTAAAACCTCTAATTTTTACCTGATCATCAATACGTCCTTTAAATATCATTTCTCCATCTCTTGACCACATTGCTAAGTCTCCTGATTTATACATGTAAGTTCCTTCTGAAACGGTACTTGGAATAAACCTTTGTGCAGAAAGTTCCTTTTTATTTAAATATCCGAGTCCTACTCCTTTTCCCGATATGTAAAGTTCACCAACAACTCCTTTAGGAACAGGTTTCAAATTGCTATCCAACACATAAGTACTCATGTTAGCAATAGCTTTACCTATAGGAACTGAAACAGATTTTTTATCTGCATTAAACTCATAAACCATACAGCCAACAGTTGTCTCAGTTGGTCCATATTCATTATAAATTTTCACACTACCTCCAAATTTACTATCGATATCTTTTGCCAATTGATATGTAAGTTCCTCTCCTCCAACAATAAGTCTTTTTATGTTACTGGTTGCTAAGCTTTTTGATAGTTTATCACTTATATTTATAATTTTTAAATGAGACGGTGTTAACTTGATAGTATCAACTTTATTATCAAGAATAATTGACTCTATGGTTGCCTCCTCTTCGACATCTTTATAAATTAACACCTTTCCTCCTGTAACAAGAGGAATAAAAATTGACGTTACAGTAAGATCGAAAGAAAAAGAAGTATATAGAGGGAATGTTGTAGGTTCTCCATGTACATAATGTTCAGATGCCCATCCAATATAATTTAATAATGAGCTATGGTTAATCATTACTCCCTTTGGTTTTCCTGTTGAACCAGATGTATAAATCACATAACAAAGGTCAGATAACGCTTCTTCTCTTTTAGGTAACTCTTTAGACCAATCACTTTCTTTGAATTCGTCTATGAATAAAACTGTTTTAGGTTGCGCTATCTCAGTAGTATTGGTACTAGTGGTTATTACTACTTTTATATTACTGTCTTTTATAATATATTTTATTCTATCCTCTGGATAATCTACATCTATTGGTAAGTAAGCTCCTCCTGCCTTTAATACTGCCAAAAGACTTATAACAGCCTCTATACTTTTATCTAGTAAAAGTCCTACTAAAACACCTTTACCTACTCCTAATGCTTGTAGTTTATGTGCTAATTGATTAGAACGTTCATTTAACTCTTTGTAGGTTAAAGTTTCCGTACCTGATGCCAAAGCTGTAGCTTCTGGAAATTTTAAAGCTTGGTTTTCAAATAGTGAGATAATTGTTTTTTCATCAAAAAAATGTTTCGATTCTCCAGTACTTTCTTTTATAAGTTCAATACTTTCTGTCCCTGATAGTAAGGCTACCTCAGATACTTTAATTGAAGTATTAGTCGTTACTTGATTAATGATCTTTTTAAAGTACTGAGAAAATTCTTTTATTGTTTGCTCTGTAAATAAATCTAAAGCATATTCAAATTTAAATAATAGTCCTTCATCTCCTTCAAAAGCAAATAAACTAAGATCTACTTTTGAGGTATTATAATGCTTGTGCTCATATAATTTTATTTGTAATGAATCTATTTCCGAAGTGTCTTTTTCTATATTCTGAAGAATAAATAATGTATCAAATAACGGGTTATGGGCAGGGTTTCTTTCTAACCCTAAATCATCAACCAAACGTTCATAAGGATAAGACTGGTTATCAAAACAACGTATTGTTTTGTTAGATACTTCACTAAGATAATCTTTAAAGCTTTTTTCTTGTTGAGGAAACAAACGTAATGCTAAGGTATTAACAAACACACCTATTATTTTTTGCAAATCTGCATGTGTTCTTCCAGCAACTGGAGTTCCTATAATAATATCTTCTTGATTACTCAATTTAGATAATAAGATACTATAAGCTGATAATAGCACTGAAAATAATGAAGTATTATACTGCTTGGCAAGCCCTTTTAATGAGGCTGCTTCTTCTTTTGATATTTTAAAATAATAGGTTCCTCCTCTATACGTCTTTTCTGTTGGTCTAGTAAGATCTGTAGGAAGGTTAAGCAAGGGCAGAGTACCTGAAAAATCATTTCTCCAAAAATCTCGTTGAGAGGCTATTGACTGTTGATTCTCTTCACTTAAATACCAATTGAGGTAATCTCTGTATCTGATAGCTACCTTTGGAAGATTATCCCCTTTATATAACTGTATGAAATCATGAATTAGAACCTCTTGCGAAGTACCATCTGAAATAATATGATGTAAGTCTACCAACAATATATGTAGGTTTGAATTAATTGTAATTAAACCTACACGCAATAGGGGTCCTTCTGAAAGGTCAAAAGATCTTACAAATTTTTCTATTATACCTCCTACTTCTGCTAAAGAAGCTTCGTAATATTCTACCTCAAAATTAACTGTTTCTAAAATTTCTTGCTGAGGGTTGTGTGCTGAATCTAAACTAAAAACAGTTCTTAAACTTTCATGGCGATTAATTAAGTTTTTAAATGCTGTTGATAACTTCAATTTATCGAACTCTCCATGAATTTCATAAGCTTGTGGTAAATTATATACCAATGAATCTCCAGTTAGATCATCTGAAATAAACATACGCATTTGAGCAGAAGTAAGGTTAAATATCTTTTCTTCTGTACCCTTGGGAATACTAAATACCTCTGCTTTTTTCTCTTGAATACTATTTACATAGGCCATTAACTCAGCTTTATTAGCCTTTATTTCTTCTATTAAAGAATTATTAGAAAAAGTTTTCGGTACACTTATTTTTAAGTTATCGTTAACAACACGTATATCTATGTTTTCTTGTTTTAGTTTTAAAATCAGTTCTTCCATAATAATTAGGTAAAGTGTTTATTTGGTATTTTAATAGGTAGTTTAATTGGAGTAAAAAGCTATATATCAATTTCAAGTTTTGACTCTTCTGACATAGTTGATGAGCTTTCTTTAAGCCATTGTTTAGCCTCTATAAATTTTGCTTGTTGTTGTATAGTTGCCTGTTGAAATATTTCAACCAACGTAATTGGTACTTCAAAGTTTTTTTTGATATTATTGGCTATTTGTATTGCCATTAGAGAATGGCCTCCTAAAGTAAGAAAGGAAGCATCTGTACTAATTTTTTCTTTCTCTAGACTTAGAATTTCTGACCAGATAGTTAGCAACTTCTCTTCTGTCTTATTTTCTGGAAGCTTATGCTCTTCAGTTACATTTATCTCTGGGTCTGGAAGTATTTTTTTATTTAATTTACCACTGGTTGTCAATGGCAATTCTTTCAATTCAACATAATAAGAAGGAATCATATACTCTGGTAACTTGTTTGATAAAAAATCTCTTATATTACGCATATTATTATTTTCCTTTAAAACATAATACGCTACCAAACAAGGTTCGTTTTTATATTCTCTAAGATCAACAACTACTTCTTTTACCGCATGAAAACTTAAAATGCTATTTTCTATATCCCCAAACTCTATTCTATAACCTCTAAGTTTTATTTGATTATCCTTTCTTCCTACGAATTTAAGATTACCATTTGGTAACCACATACCTAGATCTCCTGTTTTATATACTTTTTCTTCTCCTCTAATCCAATTTTTTCTAAACTTTTCTCCCGTAAGTTTTTCTTCTTTGAGATATCCATGTGCTACACCATCTCCGGCAATTATAAGCTCTCCTATAATTCCAATTGGCATTAAATTTCCATATGTATCAGTAACATATACGCGTTCATTAGGTAATGGTTTTCCTATAGGAATAAATGATTGTTTTTCTATATCTTTTTTAGTTAATGGATAATACGTAGAATCAACACAAGTTTCTGTTGGACCGTACATATTAAAAATTTGCATTTCTCCATTTACTTTTTTGAAAAAGTGTGCTATTACTTTTTTAGGAAGCTCTTCTCCTGCTAATATCCAAACTTTAAAATCTTTGAATTGATAGCCTTCCTCTAATTCTCTAACTAATAACCTAAAGTGTGTTGGAGTTCCGTCGGAAAGTTGAATTTTATTTTTCTCGTAAAAGTTTAATAAGTTATTCCCCGCAGAACACTCTTCTTGGCTTGCTATATATAAACTATGCCCTTGTAATAATGCTCCAAATATTTGCTGAATAGATGCATCAAAAACATGAGAAGCTAGCATTGCAACTCTTAAGTGGTTTGTTAAATTATGATATACTTTTTCTTTAAGTCCATTAACTAGGTTAATAACGCTCTTATGAGATACCATTACCCCTTTAGGAGTTCCTGTAGACCCTGAAGTAAAAATACAATACGCTATCTCTTCTACCGATGCATTCGAATCTATATTATTTAGTGACTCCTTTGTTATTTCTGGCGTATTTATATCCAATACTTTTCCACGAAAACTAAACGAAGTTTTTAAAAGCTCTTGATGAGTTAATAATATTTTAACTCCTGCTTTCTGTAGTATATAATCAACTCTTTCTTTTGGAAACTGGGGAGACATTGGAAGATATGTACCTCCTGCTTTTAAAATTCCTAATAGTCCTATCATTGTCTCTATAGACCGATCTAAGTATACCCCTACCATTTCATTGGTGCGAAGTCCTTGTTTTAATAAGTAATTTGCTAATTGATTTGCCTTAACATTTAATTCTTCATAGGTTAACTCACTTTCCTTATATTTTATCGCTAAAGCCTCAGGCGACTTGGAAACCTGTTCTTCAAATAATTTATTTAATTTTTTGGTATAGGTTTGCTCTTCAGGCTGCTCATTAAACAATTTTAATTCTTGTAACTCCTCCTCTGTGGTAAGCAAACAATCTTTTAATTGTTTATCCTTTTCTACTAATATTGTCTTTAATAATATAAAATAACGCTTGGCTATTTCTCTTATATAATTAAAATTATAATAATCAGAATTACACTTAATTTCTAAAGAGAGTTTGTTGTCTGCACTAAAAATAAATTGCAAATCTGGATAATTCGATTGACTAAAATTATCCACTTGTATTTGCTTTAAGTACATACCGATTTTTGTAGCATTCAACTTTTTATTCCAAACATCATCTGTTAAAGAGTTTTCATTCTCAAAATCGGCCTTTAAACAACTTGTTAGTTGTATTAGCAAATCTTTCAATGTTAATTTGTTTGTGTTTGAAATTCTAACTGGAATAGTTTTCTTAAATACCATACTTTCTTCCTTTAAAGAAAAGAAAGGAGTACAAATAAGAGCTTCATTTTTACTTGTTATTTTTTGAATAAGTACTCCCAGAACTGATAGTAAAACCATGTATTTTGCTTTATCAGAAGGAGCTATATCATCTAGTAATTTTAACAGTTCTTCTGCTGCAAAAATCTTATCTTCTTTATACGTTATTGCTTCTGAAAATTCTTCCTTGTTTTCTTCATTGAAATACGCTTCCAACTCAAAACCTTTTAATCGTTTCTCCCAGTAATTATTTGTATTCATTGTAGTAATTATTCCTTAAAGGTTTTAGAAATAAAATATAGTTTTCTACGCTAACAATGAAAATTCATTGTTAGCGTACTTTTATTTTACTTAAATATTTTGTTTTTAAAAGTTGAACGAGATTTCGTCCATTATTTGACTTAACTCAAGCTCTTTCTTTGTATAAGTATGGATTTCTCCATTTGGATTGTTTCCTAATTGTAGCAGTATAGATTTAAATTCTTTTACCAATGCTAAAGCATCTTTTTTATCTAAATAGCTCTTTGCATACTTGAATTTAAAGCTTAAAGTTTCAGGCATTTCAAAGACTTTTATTTCTAAAGGGTAGTTAGAAATTTTTGTATTTATTTCATAAAAATTTATAGGATATTCTTCAGAAGATGTGTTAACTTTTGTCATATCTTGATAATTAAATAAAACATCAAACATTCTATTATTATGTACTTGTTTTTGTTTATTTAATTCTGCCTTGATATCAATTAAACTATATTGTTGTTTACTAGTTGCTTCTATAAAAAACTCTTTTAATTTCAAAGCATAATTTATAAAAGGAGAATCCTCTAAAACGAAATGTCTAATAGGTAGCATATTTACAAAAGTCCCCACTATATTTTCAGTTTCTTCTTGAACCCTTCCTGAGGAAGTTATTCCTATTACCATGTCTTTTTGACCTGTAGCTTTTAATAATAATAATTGTAACGCTCCGAATATCCCTGTAAAAATTGTGATATTTTCATTAAACAACGCTTCTATAAAACGTTGAATTGCTTTCTTATCAATATTGAATTCTATATGCTCTCCTGCTTTGTCAGCTTCTTTCTCTGGTACTAAAGTTGAAAATAGATTTAACTTAGGAACTTCATCCTCAAATTTATGTAACCAAAAATCTTTTAATGCTTCAAAATCTTTTTGACTTCTAAATTCGTTTTCCCATTCAGCGTAGTCTTTATATGTATAATTTAATGGTGCTAGCTCTCCATTCATATATAAAGTCATAAACTCTTTGTGAAGTACCTGTTGAGAAACCCCATCTGAGGCAATATGATGCAGGTCTACAATAAGGTAAAAACTATCTTCTGTTTTAAACAAACCTGCTCGTAACAATGGTGGGTTACTAAGGTTAAATGGCTTAATAAAAGCCTCAATTTCTTTATCTAGGTTTGCCTTTTTAATTTCCTTCTGTTCTAAATGAAAAGCTATTTCTTCATGTATTTTTTGCCCAAATGTATGTCCATTTATTGCGAATGAAGTTCGCAAACTTTCATGTCTTAAAATTATCTTCTGTATGGTTTCTTCTACTTTCTTTGCCTCAATATCCCACAGTATTTCCCAAACCATAGGCATATTGTAATCAATTCCTTGTTTGTTCAATTCATAGTTATAATAAATTGTTTTCTGCGAAGAAGATAAGTTATAGTAATCTTTATGTTCTGCTTTATTTATTGAGTAAACACTTTCTGTACCTTTACTTAGGGTAGAAATTAAAAGAGCTTGCTTTTGAATAGTTAAATTTTTAAATAAGTCTTTTAATGTAATACGAACACCAAATTCAGAATATAATTTCCCTATAAGTCGCATTAAAGTTAATGAACTTCCTCCTGCACTTTGAAAGTTTTCATCTACAGAAATAGTTTTATCTCCTAAAATGGTTTTCCAAACCTTCAGTATTCTTAATTCATAGTCATTTTTAGGGGCGACAGTCACTTTCTCTTCTTCATTCAAAATCAATGTTTTAAAATCTATTTTTCCATTAGGAAGTAACGGAAACTCATTAACTTCAATAAGTGATGAAGGAATCATATAATTTGGCAGGTGATTTTTCACATAGTCATAAATCTCATCTTTAACATCTTTTTCTTTAAAAAGCTTTTCCTTAATATAATATGCTATCAATTGCTCATCGTTTGCTGTATCTTTTGTTACCACAACATTTTCTACCAGTGGACTTTCAACTAAGACATTTTCTATTTCATCAATTTCAATACGAATTCCTCGTATTTTAATTTGTCTATCCGTTCTACCTAATAGTTCTATTGTGTTATTTATAAGCCTTCTTGCGAGATCTCCTGTTTTAAATGCTATTTTTTCTGCTAATGTTCCTTCATTTAAAACAATAAATTTTTCTTTATTAAGTACTTCGTCTTTCAAATACCCTTTAGTGATATAAGGTGAACTAATATAAAGATGCCCTGATACTAAAGAACCACAAGGCATAAGGTTATTATCTAAAATTAACACTTCAGTATCATCTATAGGACTTCCAATAGGTACTTTTCCTTTAGACACATCTGAAGGCTGTATCTCATAACAACAACGAATCATGGTTGTTTCGGTTGTTCCATAAAGGTTTACTAATTTAATTCTATCTTCAAATACCTCATACCATTTGTTCAACTCGTATGGAATGATCTTTTCACCAGACATAAGTACATATCTGAGTTTTGCATAATTTTCAGAAGAAAGATTATTAGAATTAAATATCCTATAAATACTAGGTACACAATGTATAATTGAAATTTCTTGTGAATCTATCCATTTTACCATTTTTTCTGTAGTGAAAAAATCTTCTTCTTTAGGAGGTACACAAATCGTTGCTCCATTCAATAAAGGAGTAAAAGCATCTCTTAAAAAAGCATCGAAATATGGACTTATAAATTGACTAAATCTATCAGATTTTTTTATTGTGAATTTTTTTGTTTCCCATCGTAGGAATTGAAGTAAACTTTTATTCTTACCTATAATTCCTTTAGGCTCCCCAGTAGAACCTGAAGTAAAATAAACATACAATGCGTCTTCTGCATCGTATTGAGGTGTTGTTATCTCATACGTTTTTGTATAAACTGTATTAAAGTCTATTTTAGGAACTGTTTCGTATACCCTTGATAGGGTCGTTATATCATTTGTTACTAGATAAGACAATTCTAATTTTGATACCATGCCTGCCAATCGTTTCTCTGGTAATTCTGCATTCATAGGTACAAATACACAGCGAGCATTCATTATTCCTAGCATTGCACTAACCATATTGGTTACTGTTGTTGCTTGAATTCCGATATAGGCACCTTCTGGTACATTTTTATGTTGTAAATATCCAGTAATTTTATTGGCCTTATCTAATAATTCAGCATAAGTAATGGTACTTCTATTTTCTTCAATAGCTATTTGTTGGCTATTCGTTAATAAGCTCTTACACAGTGCTTCTTGAATAATCATAAGTTATAGTTTAGGTTGTTATAGTTTAGGTTGAAAAGAATTCTAATTCTCAATAAAATTATCGAGAAACATTCCAAAAGTGGTAACGATAAGAAGTAAGTCCATTTCAAAAGGCACATTAACAGTAAAACCTTTTTGACTATATATTTTTTTCAATCGTTCAATTTCATCAGGATTAAAAAACCCTTGTCTTTTAATTCTATCATAAGAAAGAATATCTGATACATACTCTTTGTTGTGTTGTAGCAAATAGGGGCTTCCTGGGGCTACAAAACCAAACTTCTCTCTTTCACACACAGCTTTTGGAACAAATTTAGCTGCCATTTTTTTGAGAATATATTTCTCAATAAAATCTTCACTCAATTTTAAAGTATCAGGGACCTTAGTTGAAAACTCAACGATGTTCTTATCTAAAAAAGGAAATCGAACTTCTATAGAGTTTGCCATTGCCATCCTATCTCCATGATCAGATATTAAATGATCCGTTAATCGTAGTTTGTAATCTATATAAGCCCTTTTATTTAGAAGGCTTCTATTTGCAATGCGATCTGGGTTAATTATAGGATGATTTAAACAGTTTACTTCTTCATAAGCTATATTTAGTGAGGATGAGTAAAGTTGTTTTTTAACTTCATTATGCTTCATAAAATCCAACTCATAATAAAATGATTCATCTCCCCATAATTTTTTTCGTATTGCTTTTTCTTCTCTACTAGTATCATTTACCAGCATACTCATTTCTCGCATTTTATCAAACCTAAACCCTACATAACCTGCAAAAAACTCATCTGCTCCTTCTCCTGAAAGAATTACTTTAATTTTCTCATCACGTACTTTGCCAGATAAATATAGGGAGGCTGTATTATACGTTTCTTTAACAGGACATTCGCTATGGTAAACAGATTTTTTCAATCTACTAGCAATATCATTAAAGTAAAACGTTTTTTTATTTAAGTTAGAATTTCCTGCATTGGCAACTATGTTTTGGTAAAATGATTCTGAAATTTTGGCATCAGGAAAATCAATAGAAAATGCTTCTTTTCGAATATTTGGAAATAATTGATTTATTTTCATTCCTATCATTGAAGAGTCCAATCCTCCACTTAAATAATACCCCGTAGGTACATCTGACCGTAAACGTAAGCCTACCGCTGTTTCAAACAATTCTTCTAACTCTTCTAGGTATGAAGCTTCTGAACGCCCATTCATTTTTACTTCTCCTTCAGGATAAATAAGATCCCAATATTCTATATTTTTAATCTGCCCATCTTTGGTAACTTCTAAATAATGACCATTCTCTAAGCTTTTAATTCCCTTAAACATTGTTCTTGGACTTATAAGTCCAGCAAAAGTCATTACCTGATCTAACCCAACTGGATCAACTGAAGCTTTTACCTTTGGATACTCTAAAATTGCTTTTACTTCCGATGCAAATACAAATGTATCATCAACAAAAGTGTAGAAAAATGGTAAGATTCCTAAATGGTCTCTTACACAAAACATCGATTCTTTTTTAGTATCATATAAAGCAAAGGCAAATTGCCCATTTAGTTTATCTAACAGCTTCATTCCATACTCTTCATAAAGATGAACTATTACCTCTATATCTGTATTTGTGCTAAAATGATGCCCTTTACTTCTAAGTTCTTCTCGCAACTCTACATAATTAAAAATTTCTCCATTACAAATAAGGATTAAAGATTTATCTTCATTAAATACAGGTTGCATTCCGTTGTCTAACCCAATTATACTTAATCGGTTAAACCCAAAGGCTACATTTTTATAAAGTAATGTATTTTGCGCATCGGGTCCTCGATGAAATATTTTTTTATTCATCCGTTCAGCAACATACTTATCTTCCTGATTTAGCGCTCTCGTAAAGTTTATGAATCCGTTAATTCCACACATAAAAGGTGCTTTAAATTATATTTTATTTTAGGTCTAGGTTAAATTGATGTGGTTGTGACATTGCTGTAAGAATAGTACGCTTTCCATCATAAGGACGCCTACTATGAGCAAACATCATATTGTCTAACAATAAAAAATCATTCTTTTGCCAAGGAAAACTTATGGCATGCTCTTTATAAAAATCTTTGAATTCTTGGATTACCTCATCACTAATTTCGCTTCCATCTCCAAAATAAGTAACAAATGGTAAATCTTTTTCTTCGAAAAACTCCAACACCATTGGATCGTATAAAGATTTATGACCAAAGTACATATGATTAAACCAAACTTCTTCATTAGTTATCGGGTGTTTTTGAATAGCAGGAAGTACCCATTGAATTCTTAAATGATCATCTCCTACCCATTCATATCCTATCCCATTATCATCTAAATACTTATTAACTTGATTTTTATCTTCTGTTTGATAAATTGTTCTCCAATCTAAACCTACTCCTGGAATAGTATTCCTAACATATTTTACACCTTTTTTTCGAAAGGCCTCTAGAGTTTCTTTTTGTAGGTAATTAAATAATTTACGTTCATCTGCAATAGGGGTTTCTCCTTCTACATCTGGTGGTACTAAACAAAAAAATGCAATTAGCCTATTGAATGTTTTTGAATATGAATTCTCTGTATGCATATGAATCTCTTGATCTTTAGGATGACTTGTAGAGGTATATACATTTTCATAAACTTGATCTCTTGGAGATGTTCTATTTTTGTACTCTAAAGGGTCTCCTGCAAATACTTTAAACATTGTATTAAAATCTGCTGCTCCTTCTATAGTAAAACCTCTTAACAATACTGCCCCGTTTTTTAACAGTAGTTCATTAACACTCTCCTTCGTTTTTTTTGCCCACTCAATACCATTTTCATTATTCTTTGCGGTTATTGTAACAGGACAAACTCCTATCTCAGAACTTATTTTCACCTCTGCTCCTAATGCAGTTGATAGGTCTTCTGTTGACATAATGGTTACTTTCTCCATAATATTATTGACTTTTAGTAATTAATTTGTTCTTTAATAAAGTTTTCAGACTGTTCTAGTTTAATATCTTCAATTGCTTGCTGAGGATTGTTTATAATGGTCATTAAAATATTGTAATAGAAATTCATAAAAACTTCCATAGTACTATTACTATATAAATTGGGGTCATAAATAAAAGCGATACCTATGGTTTCCTCTTTTTCTCTTACTTCTATTTTGAATTCATAATCTTTTCGTTCACTTCTTTTACTTTTAAGAGAAAGGTGTTCAAAAGCATTGGTTTTATCAGAAGCTATTAATAAAGTATTCATAAAAGCAAAGTGTACCTTTATCATTGCTCTTCCTCCAATACTCCCATCTTTATGTAGTTCTGAAACTAATTGATCGTATTGATAATCTTGATTATCATAAGCTTCTAATACTACTTTTTTAATTTCAGACAATAAGTTAAGGTAAGAGGCTTCTGGCTGTATTCTAAATCGTAATGGTAAAATATTCACAAATGTTCCAACTATTGTATTGAGTTGATTATGTGCTCTACCTACTATATCTGTTCCAATAATTATATCATGGTTTCCAGAAATTTTAGACAACAAGATGTAGTAAGCAGATATTAACAACATAAACTCAGAAACCTCAAATTCTTTAGCTGCTTTTTTAAACTCTTGGTACTTTTCTACATTAACATAAATTTCTTTTTCTTCTGCTCCAAAAAACGCTTTCTTCTCAGATGAATCAAAATCAGCAGGCAGGTCTAAATATGGTAATTCTCCAGAAAGCTGATTAAACCAATATTTTTTCTGTTGCTCAAGCTCAGTTCCCATATCTTGCATCCAATGTGCGTAGTCTACATAACGTAGTTCTAAATCTTCCAATGTATTTTCTTGATACATATCGATAAAATCATGAACTAGGATATTTACAGAAGTACCATCTGCTACAATGTGATGAATATCTATGAAAAGTAAATCTCCTAAATCGCTACCTTCTAATAGACCTGCTCTAAAAAGAGAGTGACTTGTAAGCTCGAACGGACGGATGAAACTTAAAAATGCTTCTTGGGCATTATCATAATTTTCTAGGTTCAAAATTTCTAGTTTAAATTCCTCTTCTCCATAAATTTTCTGGAAAATCCCTTCTTCTGATAGCACAAAACCTGTTCTTAAACTTTCATGTCGTTTTACTAATTGTCGAAGTGTTTTTTCTAACTTTTCTTTTACAACTTCTCCATTAATTTTAATTGGAATAGAAATATTAAAAGCTACACTTCCTTCATGCAGCATCTGCTGATAAAACATTCTATTTTGAGCAGGAGAAAGTAAGTACAACTCTTTCTCTCCTATGTTCTTAATTCGTTTTGTTTCTTCTTTTGGCTGAGTATTTTTTATTATTTGAGATAACTCAATAATAGTTGTATGCTCAAAAATATCTTTCAATTTTAACTTTACTCCGAATTCTTTCTGAACACCAGACATTAAATGGAAAGCTTTAATTGAGTGTCCTCCCAATTCAAAAAATGAATTTGTAATTCCTATGTCTTCTGTTGGAATTTTTAATATTTCAGACCAAATTTCAATTAGTTTTTCTTGTGTTTCATTTGTTGCTACCTCTACAGTTGTATTAATTAATTTAGGTTCAGGTAACATTTTTATATTCAGTTTTCCATTCACATTTAATGGAATGGTAGTTATAGGAATAAAGAAAGAAGGTACCATATAATTAGGTAGCACATCTATTATAAAAGCTCTTAACTCAGCTACATCTATTTCTTCTTTTTCAATATAATATGCGCTAATGTATTGTTCATTTTTAGTATTTTGCCTAACAATTACTACTGCTTCTGTTATCCCTTTATAATTAAGAATGTTTTGCTTAATATCATCTAACTCAACACGTATTCCTCTAATTTTTACCTGTCGGTCTATTCTTCCTAAAATCTCAATTGCATTTGTTCTGTCTTTTTTTCCAAGATCTCCTGTTTTGTATAAAATATCTTGTTCACCATCTCCATATGGGTTCTTTATAAATACTTTGTTATTTTCTTCTGGAAGATTTAAATATCCTAAACTTCTATAAGGTGTACGAATGTAAATTTCTCCAACAACTCCTGATGGACATACGTTTAAAGATTGATCAAGTATTACAAACTGAGATCCTACTATTGATTTTATTGGAATATATTTCTTTTCTTTATCTTCTGGTTGAATTAAATAGTACCCTTTTGCTAATGTTGTTTCAGTTGGACCATAGATATTTACTAACTGTACTTTATCTTTAAATTTATTGAACCAGTTTTGTAGTTCAAACGGAACAATTTTTTCACCTGCGAGTAGAATATACTTAAGTTTAGTGAATAAGGACTCATCTACGCTTTTCGTATTGAATATCTTAAAGAAACTAGGTACACAGTGTATTAATGAAATTTCATTTTCATCTATCCAAGAGCTCAATACTTCTCCTGTAAGAAGTAAATCTTTTTCTGGAATACATATAGTTGCTCCGGCACATAACGGCACAAACACATCTCTTAAGAACACATCAAATCCTGGGTTTGTAAATTGACTAAATCGGAAAGAATCATTTATACCAAAAGTCTCTATTTCCCATGAGATAAAGTGCTCTAACCCTTTATTTCTTCCTATAACTCCTTTAGGTTTCCCTGTGGATCCTGATGTAAAATAAACATACACAGGGTCATTTAATTCATACGTTCTTTTTTCTACAAGTGTTTTTTCTTCTGTTTCTAAAATGAATGGAATATGCAAATAAGTAGACTTTGTCGTTAGTTGAAGCTTTTCGACTGAACTGATCTTTTGATCTGTTAAAATATATTGGCTTTGTGTTTGCTCTAAAATTGAAGATAGTCGTTCTTGAGGCAATCCAAACTCTAAAGGGACAAACGCTAGTTTAGCCTTTAAAATTCCTATCATTGCGGCAATAAGAAGATGACGATCTTCACATAATATTCCTACATACGTATTTTCAGGAATTTTAGCTTCTATTAAAGAGTTTGCTATTTTAGTAGACTCTTCTTCTAATAAAGCATAACTAATTTCCGCCCCCTTGTATACGATTGCACATTTATTAGGGTTGTTATTAAAACCAATAGATAATGTTTCTTGAATTGTTTTTTCTGTAATTCCTTTGCTAAGGTCTTTACTCAATTCGTCTTTTACTTTTTGTAATTGATTATTTGAAAGTATCTCAAGATTTAATATTGGTTTTTCTTCCTCTTTAATAATTGCTTCTATACTATTTCTAAAGGCACTTATTAACTCTTTTATCAGAATTTCTTCATAAATACTCTCATTATAATCAAACAGTATTTCTGTTGTTTCAAATGGTAATATTTTTATATTCAGGCTATAGTTAATTTGTACTTCACTTTGTATACTTGTTACTTCAAAGCCCGTTTGTTCTTTGGTATTATTATCAACCTGCTTTCCAATAGGGAAATTTTCAAAAATTAAAATATGATCTAAAAGGTCTCTTCCTAATTCACTTAAAGCCTGTATTTCTGATAAAGGATGGTACTGATATTCTTCACTCTCCAGAGCATTTAATTGTACTTTTTTTAATACATCCTCTATGTTTTCTCCTTCTTCAAATCTAATTCTTACAGGAATTGTATTAATAAATAAACCAAGCATATTCTCTATTCCTGCCAATTCTGCAGGACGCCCAGAAACTACTGATCCAAACACAACATCTGTAGTTGTATTATATCTACTAAGTACCATTGCCCAAGCTGTTTGTATTAGTGTATTAAGACTAACTCCGTATTTTCTCGATACATTATGCATTGTTTTGGTTTGTATTTCATCTAATATAAAACCATCACTTGCTTGATTGTACTCTTCTCTTTTAACTTGCTTTTGAGGAAATGTTGTAACTGTATCAAACCCTTCTAAATATTTTTTCCAATAATTAGCAGATACCTCTTTATCTCTTTTTTGTAACCATGAGATATAGTTAACATAAGGAGATACTTCTGGTAACTTTATCGGTTTACCTTTTATGAATTGTTCATAAACTTCTTTGAACTCATTTACAATGATTCCCATACACCATCCATCCATAAGGATATGATGATAACTCCAAATAAACGCAAATGATTTTTCTGTAGTTTTAAGTACTGTTAAGCGCATTAAAGCACCTTTTGTAAGATCAAACTTTCTAGCTTTGTCTTTTGTTTTGTACTTTTCTAATACTTTTTCTTCACTACTATTTGCAACCTCATCAATAACTTTTACATATGTAAAATCTAATTGTTGATGATTCTTCACAAACTGCAATGGTTGGTCTAGACCTTCGTGGTAGAAATTTGTTCGTAAAATATCATGACGTGCTAATAAGTACTCTAAAGTATCGGATACTATTTTGATATTTAAATCCCCCTCTATATTACATGTTACTTGTTCAAAATAATTTTCAGATAAATCATCATATATTGAATGGAAGAACATTCCCTCCTGCATTGGTGAGAGTAGATATGCATCTTTTAAATCATATCGTTTTTGCAGATTTGTCGTTTCGGAAATGCTTAATTTGTTGTATGTAAGATCAGAAGGGGTTACTTCTTTCGTTTCCAAATTCACACAATAAACAATCGTCTCTTCTAAACATTTTTGGTAGGACAGCATAAGAGATTCCATCTCAACATCTTCAAATTGTTTTTCTCCATATGTTAAGCGTATCTCTAATTGTTTTGATGTAACAATTCCTGTAATTTCAACATCGTAAGGTCTGTTACTTTCTAACGCAACATCGTCTCCTGAAAGTCCATCTACTATTTCAAAGCTTTTCCCCTCTATATCAGTATCAAATTGCCCTAGGTAGTTAAAACTAATTTGAGCTTTGTTTTCTTTAACACTATGCTCTTCTTCAAGATGTTTAAGTAAAAGATAGTCCAAACCACCATTTGGAACCCCGCGAAGCGTTTCTTTTGTTTCTTTAATATGAGACTTTAAACTTTTATGAACTTGGAAACTTACTGGATATATAGTCGTAAACCATCCTACTGTTCTATCTATTTTAACATTAGATATACTCTCTTCTCTACCGTGACCTTCTAAATCAATTTTTAATAAATCTATATCGAACTGGTTTGAGAAAGCTTTTGTAAAGCTCGCCAAAAGTATGTCGTTGATTTGTGTATTAAATGGTTTATGAACATCTGTAAGTAATTTTTCGGTCAACTCTTTATTAAGAGAGAAACGAATACTTTGAGCCTTTTTATAAGTATTACAAACAGTATTGTTTTTTGGAATTTTTACAAAAGGTTTTTGCATAACTTCCTTCCAATATCCTTTTTGTTTTTCAAATTCATTAGAGCTCTTATAAGTCTCAAGATTATCTGCCCAAAGCTTAAAAGAATCACTCTTTAATGGTAATATTAACGCTTCCTTATTTTTAATTTGCTGATGAAGCGTTTCCATATCTTCAAATAGAATACGCCAAGAAATACCGTCAATTATTAAATGATGAATAATTACAACTAAATAGGTTCCTTCATCTGTTTCAAAGCATCCCAATTTAAATAATGGTCCTTTTTGAAGAATTATCTCTCTTTGAAGTTTATTACTTTCTGCTAGTATTAACTCTTGGAAATTTTCTTGATCCTTGAAGTTTTTATCTTCTACCTCTAATGTTATTGTTTCTTCAATTACCTGTTTTTTATGCGCTCCATCATTTACAAATTTTGTTCTTAAAACATCGTGATGTTCAACTAACTTTTGAAATACTTGTTTTACTTCAGTTAAAGTTATTCCGTCGTTGAACTTTAAGGCTACAGATTGATTGTAGTGTTGAGAGCTAAAATCAGACTCATTAAAGAACCATTGTTGAATACCTGTTAAAGGCACTTCTC
Organism: Tenacibaculum litoreum; assembly: GCF_964513915.1. Lineage (NCBI taxonomy): Bacteria > Pseudomonadati > Bacteroidota > Flavobacteriia > Flavobacteriales > Flavobacteriaceae > Tenacibaculum > Tenacibaculum litoreum. The sequence continues at coordinate 27,804 of NZ_CAZEQS010000004.1, forward strand.
CTACAACTTTTGATTGATCTGCTATAACTTCAATAGATTGAATGGCTCTTGCTTGTTCAATAATTGTAGGTAAAGTCATAATCGTTTTAACTGGCAACTCTTTTCCTAATGCTCTTAGACGAGAACTTATTTGTACCGATTTTATGGAATCCCCTCCTAATGAAAAGAAGTTATCTGTTATTCCTACATTATCTATTCCTAATACAGATTTCCACACATTAACTAATACCTTCTCTTCTGAAGATGTTGCTAAAACATATGCAGATTTTATTGTTTTTGTTGTTTTTAATAAGACCTTTTTATCGAGCTTTCCACTAGTATTTAATGGCATTTCTTCTAGTACAATATATTGACTAGGAACCATATACTCTGGAAGGTTATTTAATAAATATTCTCTAAGCTTTTGTTCATTTACTTCTTCATTTGAAACATAATAGGCCACTAAGCTTTTTTGTTCTCCGTGTTCTTGAACTAGTACAACTCCTTCTTTTATTGGTGAATATTTAACCAAATAATTTTCTATCTCTCCTAGTTCAATTCGATATCCTCTTAGTTTTACCTGATCATCAATTCTTCCTAAAAACTCTATATTCCCACTATCAGACCAGCGCACCAAATCTCCTGTGCGATACATTTTTTTACTGGCGTCAAATGGATTTTTAACAAATTTACTTTCAGTTAAATCAGCTCTATTGAGGTAGCCGAGTGCTAACCCTTCTCCTGCAATACACAACTCACCTGGAACTCCTATTGGTTGTGGATTATTAAAAGTATCTAAAACATAAAGCAACACATTACTGATAGGTTTTCCAATAGGTACATTTACAGAATTTTCATTTCCTGTAGTTGTGTACCAACTACTGTAAATAGTACCTTCTGTAGGACCATAAATATTTTCTAGTGAAATGTTCGTTTTTAAAGCATAAAAACGTTTTATAAGGCTTAATGGAAGTGCTTCTCCTGCTAAGAAAATATGCTTTAAGCTTTTTATTACCTCTAGAGAGTTATTTTCTATTTCCTCAAGGAAAACAGCAAATAATGATGGCACAAAATTAACATGAGTAACTTGATTTTCTTGTATGGCTTTCATCATTTTTAACGGTTCTTTTTCTTCACCTTTTGGTAAAATGATTAATGTACCTCCATCAAGATACCATCCAAATAACTCAGCTACAGACACGTCAAAAACATAATTTGTTTTTAATAAATAACTATCTTTAAATGTTAGCGGATATTTCTCTTGCATAGATTGCACTAAATTCACAACTGAATGATGTGCAACCATAACTCCTTTTGGCATTCCAGTTGATCCTGAGGTATAAATCACATATGCTAAATCACTTGAAGACACCTTCATATCTAACGTAGAAGCCTGATTTAAAACTAAATTCTCTATTGTTTCATAGTATATTTTCTCTGTAGAAACAGTAGCTAACTTCGCTTCAAATTTTTCTAAAGAAAGTAGCAGTCTAACTTCCGAATCTTTAATAATCGTTTGAATTCTTTCTATAGGATTATTTGTATCTAAGGGTAAGTAAGCTGCCCCAGATTTTAAGATTCCATACAGTAAGGGTACAAGAAGTAAATCTCGCTCTAAATACACCCCAATTAAGTCTCCTTGATTTATACCTTTTTCACTAATTAAATAGTTGGCTATTTGATTTGAAAGAGCATCCAACTCACCGTAAGTCATTTCTTTACCCTTATAGTACAATGCTGATTTATTTGGTTTTTTTGCTACTTGCTTAACAAATAGCGACATGATTGTTTCATTTGGAGTGAACTCTAAATGAGTATTGTTAAAACCAGTAGTTAGCTGTAACTTTTCTTCATTAGATAAAATTTCAACTTGCCTTACTTTACTGTTTTTAGAACTCGTTAAAATTTCATGCAATACATTTGTTAAATGCTCACTAATTTTTGTAATAAATTCTTTTGAGAATACAGCACTGTTATATAAAAACTTAAATCGTACATCTTTTCCCGGTACAACTACTAGCGTTAAGTCATAATTGGTTTCTTCAAAAACCTGAGATTCTTCTATAGTAAAAGGAGTTTTCTCATTACCTAGATTATTTGGTAAGTCTTTATTACTTACTGGTAAATTTTCAAAGACTATGATATGATCTAATAAGTTTCTTCCTAATTCACTTATTCCTTGAATTTCTGCCAGAGAATAATGTTGGTATTCATCACTTTCTAATGCTTTCTTCTGTGTATTTGCTAGAAGTTCACTAATTGTAGTGTCTTCGTTATAACTAATTCTAACAGGAATGGTGTTGATAAATAATCCTATCATATTTTCCACACCCTCTATTTCCGAAGGACGTCCAGAAACCACAGTTCCAAATACTACATCTCTTGTGTTGTTATATCTTGATAATACAATACCCCAAGAAGTTTGAATTATATTATTTAACGTAACTCCCTGTTCTCTAGAAAGAGTTTGTAACGATGTTACTACTTCTGAACTTATATAGTGCTCATAAACTGCTTGTTTATTTTTTTCTTGAGGTTCATTACCCTTTTTTGGAATGGTCGCTAATGTATCATAACCAGCTAAGTATGTGCTCCAGTAGTTAGATAATTTAATTTTATCTCTTTTTTCTATCCATGAGATGTAATTTGAATACGGCTTAACAACAGGTAATTCAATACTTGTTTTATTTGTGAAGTGTTTATACACTTGTTCAAATTCTTGTAATAAAATTCCTATACACCATCCGTCCATTAATATATGATGATAACTCCATATAAATTCAAATGATGTGTTACTTATTTGTAATACAGTTAAGCGAATTAACGAGCCTTGTAAAAGATTAAATTTATTATTCCTATCTTTAATTCTATACTCTTCTATTAGCTCTTCTATTTTTTCTCCATCAACACTTTGACGTATATCTATTAAAGAAAAATCGAATTCTTCTTGATCTAAAACTATTTGCAGAGATCTATCAAACTCATCTGAAAACACCGTTCTTAAAACATCGTGACGCTTTAACAAGTAGTTTAGTGTTTTACGCACTACTGGTATATCTAATTCTCCTTCTATTTTACAACTTACCTGCTCGAAATAATGAGATGTTTTTGGGTCTAACAAAGAATGATACATCATCCCTTCTTGCATAGAAGATAAAGGATACACATCTAAGACTTTGAACTTACTTTGTAGATGATTAACATCTGTAATGCTTAACTTACTGTAAGTTAAATCTGACGGAGTTAATTCTCTTCCCTTATAATCACAGCAATAATTAATTACCTTCTCTAAAGAAGCTTGATACTTACTCATTAAACGAGAAATCGTAGCATCGTGAAAATGGTTTGTATTATATAGTAATTGAATTTCTAACTTTCCTGAAACAACCATTCCTAAAATGTCCCAATCATAATCTCTTTCATTATGAAGATGAATATCATCTCCTTTCAAATTAGGTACAATTTCAAAGCTTTTGTTCTCTACATCTGTATCGAACTGTCCTAAATAATTGAAACTCATTTGTGAGGTTCTTCTTCCTTCTACAGTCGTACTTTCTAAATTATTATACAACAAGTAGTCTGCTCCTTTCATAGGAATGCTTCTCAGCGCTTCCTTAACCGATTTAACTAGTGAAGAAATCGTATTATGTGAAGTAGAGAATGTTACAGGGTAGATACTTGTAAACCAACCTACTGTTCTACCAATATTATTATTAATAAAAGACTCTTCTCGTCCATGGCCTTCCATATCCATTCGGATATGGTTTATATCGTACTCAGAGGCTACTGCATTGATAAATGCAGCTAATAATAAATCGTTTACCTGTGTATTAAATGCTAAATGAGCTTTAGTTAATAAACGCTTTGTTGCTACTTCATTTAAATTAAACGCAATCTTCTTAGATGTTAAATAACTATTGTTACCTTCTTCGCGATCTCTTTTTATTTGCGATGTTTCTTTTTTGCCTTCCTTTTCCCAATATTTAACACTATTAGTAAATGCGGCTCCCTGTAGATATTCTTTTACTCTTTTCGCCCAAAGCATAAAAGAATCTGTCTTTAACGGTAACTTAAGTTCTTTATCTGTTTTAACCTGATTATATAGCGTTTCAAAATCTTCTAATAAAATTCTCCAAGAAATTCCGTCAACTATTAAATGGTGGATTGCTATAAACAAATAACTCTCTGACTCTAAATGATAAAGACCTATTTTTAACAAGGGACCATCTGTGAGATTAATTGTACTTTGAAGTTCATTAACTCTATGAATTATTTCTTCCTCATAGTTTATTGATTTCTCAAAGCTATGTTCATCAATAAATATGTCCATCTCTGGAGAAACTATTTCTTGAATCACTTCCTCTTCCAATCTAAATGTTGCTCTTAAGACATCATGATGTGCTATAATTTTAGATAAAATTAATTGTACATCTTCTACACTTAGTGTTGTGTTAAATTTTAACATCACCGACTGGTTGTAGTGTTCTTTGTATGTCTTATTCTTTTTGAAAAACCACTCTTGTATACCAGTTAACGGAATTATTCCTGTAACCTCCGATTGATCAGAATAAATTTCAATAGGTTTTAATGACTTTGCTTGTTCTTTTATTGTAAAAACAGACATTAAAGTACGAACAGGGATATCATATCCTAAATTTCTAAGTCTTGAACTTATTTGAATTGATTTTATAGAGTCTCCTCCAACAGAGAAGAAATTATCATAAATTCCAACAACCTTTATTCCAAGTACCTCACACCAAACTTTTGTTAATAATTTTTCTTCAGGAGTTTCTGGCAACTCTAAACTCATTTCCATATTGCCCTCTGGAATAGGTAATGCTTTTTTATCTAATTTTCCGTTGGGTGTTAACGGTATAACATCTAGTTTATGATAGTAATGAGGAATCATATACCCTAACAGTCTTGTAGATAAAAATTCTCTAAAACGAAGGGTTTCTATATTGTCGTTTGCTATGTAATACCCCACCAAGTGTTCTGTATTACCAACACTTTTAAGAGTAACAACAGCGTCCTTAACTTCAGGAAATTCCATTAAGTTATTTTCTATATCTCCCAACTCTATACGATAGCCTCTTAACTTAATTTGGTCATCTATACGTCCTATAAATTTCAGTGTTCCTTCTTTTGTCCAACAAGCTAAATCTCCAGAACGATACATTTTCTGACCATCTATAAATGGATTAGAAACAAACTTTTTATCTGTAAGCTCTTTTTGATTATAATACCCCTTAGCCAATCCTAAACCTGCTATAAATAATTCTCCTACAACTCCTATTGGCATGGGCTGAAGTGCTTCATTTAGTATATATATTTCTGTATTTATTATTGGTTTTCCAATAGATACCGATACTGCTTTTTCAGCTATAGAAAATTGATGGGTCGTACATCCTACAGTTGTTTCAGTAGGTCCGTATTCATTATAAATAGTAACTTTTCCTTTAAATTTGTCGTATACTTCTTTTGCTAAAGCATATTCAAGAGCTTCTCCTCCTACAATCATTACTTTTAGCCTACTTTTTTCAAAGTAAGAAGTTAACCTACTACTTGCAACAAGTATACGTAAGTGAGAAGGAGTTAGTTTTATACCCTCTACCTTATTATCTATAATAATATCTTCTATTAAAGTATTAGATGCATTCTCTGGGTAAATAATAACACTATCTCCTTTAGTCAAAGGAACAAAAATAGTTACGGTTAAGTCGAAAGAAATTGTTGTATACAAAGGAAAGTTACCTAAGCTTTCTTCAAATGAAGTGATATAATTAGCTAGTGCTTTATGCTGTATTGCTACTCCCTTTGGAATACCAGTTGACCCTGAAGTGTAAATAATATATGCGAGGTCATCTAATTGAACATTCTCTTTAAATTTTGTGGAATAATTGAGTATTGTATTCCAACTTTCTTTAATATTAATAACTATCAATTCTTCCTCTACTTCTTCTATAGACTCACTCGAAAACAAGTATTTTACACCACTGTTTTTTACTATATTTTGTTTCCTTTTTAATGGATAATTGATATCAATTGGTACGTAAGCACACCTCATTTTTAATATAGATAACAAAACAATAACCATTACATCGCTTCTCTCCATTTGAATACCGATTAAGGTTCCTGGTGTAATGCTATGATTCTCTATACAATAGTTAGCTAAAGAATTCGACATTTCATCTAACTCTTTGTATGTTATAGATTTGTTATTAAAAACTAATGCTTTTGCATTTGGGGTTAATGCTACCTGTTTGGCAATAAGATCTAACAACGTTTCATCAATATCTTTTTTTGCGAAACCTGTATTGTTAAAATCTTTTAAGAGAGTATTTATCTCTTTTGTAGATAAATAATTTATTTCACTTATCTGTTGTTGAGAATTTAGAATGGCATTTGTTAAAAATGATTCTAAATGTGTTAACATTCGACTTATAAAAGACTCTTCATAAATATCTGTATTATACTCTAACAGTACAAATAACCTCTCATTTTCCTCCTTAAATGAAAAAGTAATATCAAACTGACTTACATTTCTAAGATGTTTTTCATAAGGTTTTACTGAAATATTTTCTAACTCAATAGCGATGTCTTCCTGATTTTGTAGCACTACCATTACATCAAATAATGCAGCTCTAGAGGTATCTCTATTTAAATTTAACTTTTCAACTAAATCATCAAATGGGTATTCCTGATTCTCGTATGCTTCTAAGAGGGTTCTTTTTTGTATTTCAACTAAATCTTCAAAATTACCCTCTTTATTGAAGGTTGTTCTTATAGCCAAAGTATTTAAAAACAAACCTATCTGGTTCTCTAAATCTGCATGTGTTCTTCCTGCTATTGATGTTCCTAGAATGATATCAGAATTATTAGTATATCTATAAAACAAACCATTAATTCCTGCTAACAAAGTCATAAAAAGAGTTGACTTCTGACGCTCATTAAACAAACCTATGTTTGTATACAACTCTTTACTAAAAACATGCGTTAAAGTATTTCCTTGATATGTTTTTATTAAAGGTCTTGTTTTTTCAGTAGGTAGCTCTAAAACAGGCAAGTTACCCGATAATTTAGAAATCCAATAATCTTCAACTTTGCTAAACTCAGGTTTCTTTTTCTTTTCAATATTCCATAATACGTAATCATGGTATTGAATATTTAGATTTGGAAATTCTATTTTATTACCAGTAACGAATTGATTGTATAAATACATTAATTCTTCTGATAATACTTGCATTGACCAACCATCACCCATAGTATGATGAAGACTCAATACTAGGTAATACGTTTCATCTTCTTGCTTGAGTAATTTTATTTTTAAAAGAGAAGCTCCTGATAAATCTATTTCTTCCTCTAAGAATGTTTTAATTTCTTTATCAAGGTTTTTGTGTTCTACTGCTTGTTTCTCTAATTCAAATTTAAAATTCTTAGCATCTATTACTTGTTGTACTATCTCTCCATTCACATCTAAAAAACTTGTTCTTAAACTACTATGACGTTGAAATATTAATTTAAATGCTTGTTCTAATTTAGGAATATCTAAATTTCCTTTAAGTTCTAAAACTCCTGGTATATTATAAGCTTTACTACCACCTTCAAATTGACTAAGTATCCATAATCTCTTTTGAGCTGAACTCAGAGGGTAGTACTCTTGACTTTCCGATTTAGGAATTGGTTTATAAGTATCTTTATTTATTATTTTAACTAGCTCTTCTATGGTAGGATATTCGAACACTTGTCTTATCTCTACAGTGCTAGATAGTTCTTTATTAATGTTATTAATAAGCTGCGTAACTTTTAAACTATGCCCTCCTAACTCAAAGAAATTATCTGTAATTCCTATATTTTCAATATTTAATACATTTTCCCAAATGCGTACCAGTATAGATTCTACTTCATCTCTAGCTGGCACATATTCATTTCTTATAATATCCTTTTCTGAAAAATTCGAAAGAGCTTCTCTATCTATCTTTCCATTGGGTGTTAATGGCATAGATGACAACTCCTTGAAGTAACTAGGAATCATGTGTTCAGGAAGACGGTTTTTAAGTGCTTCCCTAATATTTTTTGATTTTAATTCAGAATCAGATGTATAATAAGCAACCAAGTATTTATCTCGTTCCGAAGCTATTATTACAACTGCTACTTGATTTATTGAGGGCAGTGAAATTAACGCATTTTCAATTTCTCCTAATTCTATTCGATATCCTCTTAATTTTACTTGTGTATCTTTTCTTCCTATAAACTGAACATTTCCATCTGGTAACCATCGTGCTAAGTCACCCGTTTTGTACATTTTTTCTCCGTTTACAAACGGGTTATTTATAAACTTATCATTTGTTAAATCGGGTCTATTCAAATAACCTTTTGCTAAGCCTGCTCCTCCTAAATATAACTCTCCAATTGCTCCAATAGGTTGAAGATTATGAGTCTCATCTAAAATATACATCGCTGTATTTGGAATAGGTTTTCCTATAGGAATTATTTGGTTTCTAATTCTTTCTTTATTTTCTATTTCATAAATAGAAGAAGTTACACTCGCTTCTGTAGGCCCATATGCATTGTAGTATCTTACATATTTTATAATTTCTGTAACTATCTTATAGCTTGGTGCTTCTCCTCCTGTCATTAATATTTTTGCCTTGGCTAACTTAGACAAGTCTAACTTATCAAGATAGGAAGCAGGTAAAGTCACTATTTCTATATCATTATCAAAAATATACTCTCCAAACTGCTTGGGGTTCTTTCTGCAATCATCACTTAAAATATGCAATGTGCCATTAAATAATAGTGTAGCATATGTTTCCCAAGCAAAAGCATCAAAAGAATATGAGAAAAACTGAATTGACTTTTTCTCTCCAAAAATTTCTTTTTGGAAATAAATAGTGTTGAGAATTGACTGATTTTCAATCATAACTCCCTTTGGATTTCCTGTACTTCCCGAAGTATATACTACATACACTAAGTCTTTAGATGTTGATTTGATATGTACAGGCTTTGATACTAGAGTTGTATTCTTGAAGTCTAGTAAAACCTCTTCATTTATACTTACTTTACACTTTGAATCGGTTTCTAAATACTGAATACGTTCCTCAGGATATGCTATATCAATTGGTACATAAGCAGCTCCTGTTTTTAATATTGCAAAAATCGTTACAATTATCCATTCACTTCGCTCAATCTTTATAGATACCAAATCTCCTTTTTCTACATGATATTTATCTAATAAATAATTAGCTAGCTCGTTAGACTTCTCATCTAATTCTTTAAACGTAATTTCTTTCCCATTAAAAACTACTGCTACTTTAGTAGGGTTTCTTTTTACTTGTTCAATAAACAATTCTACAATTGTTTTTCCTTCAGGGTATTTAACAGGGTGATGATTAAATTTTTCTAATTGAATTTTCTCCTCAGCAGGCAAGAAGCTAAACTCCCTAACCTTTTTATCTAAGCTTTTATGTATCGATGCGAAAATTTGCCTTAAATAAGAACAGATATTATCAATTAATGATCTCTCAAAATGATTCTCATTATATTCAAATTTTATCGCTAGGTTTTTTCCAGGAAATACACCTACTACTAAATCATAATTAGTTTGTTCAAAAGCTTTTATATCTTGAATATTAAACGCTCTTTTTTCATTTAAAGATTCTGACGCTAAGAGTCCTTCGTCTAAAGCATAGTTTTCAAAAGCTATAAAATGATCGAATAAATTATTCCCTAAACTACTTTGAGCTTGAATATCTCCAATTGATTCGTAATGGTAAGCTTCACTTTCTAATGCTTTTTCTTGAATTTCAGTAAATAAGGAAACTAAGGATGCATCTGAATCAAAAGTAACCCTAACTGGAATGATATTCATAAACAAACCTACCATGTCTTCAACTCCATCTAATTCTAGTGAACGACCAGAAACAATAGACCCAAATACTACATCATTCGTATTGTTAAACTTGGCTAAAATTAACCCCCAAATTCCTTGAATTATTGTATTTACAGAGACTCCTAATGAAGTAGAAACCTTCATTATATTCTTCATTTCATCATCTGTAGTTACAAAATATTTAGATTTTAATTTAAAATTATTATTTTCTTTTTGTTTACTAGGAAGTGTGACTATTTCCTCATAGTTCTCTAAATAATTTTTCCAGAAATTTAACCCTTCATTTAATTCTTTTGATTCCAACCATTTAATATAATTTTTAAATGGTTGTATGGTTGGTTTTATTTCAGTAATATTTTTAAGTTTATTTTCATAAATATGAATAAAATCTTTTAACACCAGTCCCAAACTCCAACCATCAAGGAGAATATGATGGTAGCTCCAAATAATATGATACAATTCATCCTCTAGCCTCAGAACAGTTACTCTTATTAAAGTGTCCTTTCCTAAATCAAATTTTTTACTCCTATCTTGCTTTTCATATTTTTCTATGACCTCTTCATACCTTACATTAGCACATTCATTTCTTATATCTAGATACTGAAAATCACCTTTTCTTTCTTTCATTACCAGCTGTAATGTATCGTCATATTTATCATAAATAAATGCTGTTCTCAGAATATCGTATCGTTGCATAAGCTCTTGGATACTTTGTTCCATGATTTCCGTATTTAACCTATCAGTAATTTTATGAGATATTTGGTTAAAGTAATGATCTGAACTTGCATCGCGTAGCGTATGAAATAATATTCCTTCTTGCATTGGAGACAATTTATAAACATCCTGAATAGTTGGATATTCTAATTTCAATGCTTTTAACTCTGAAAGAGATAAGTCTTTAAATGTAAAATCTGAAGGTGTTAATTCTATAGTGTCTTTTGCACTACAAAAAGCAATAATCTGTATCAATGAATTTTCATACAGATTCATGAGTTCAGTTATTGTTTCTTCTTTGTACTGTTTTGGACTATACGTTAGCTTCATTTCTAAACAACCATCGGCTATTAATCCTAAAATTTCCCAATCGTGATGTAATGTTTCTTCTGGAGAAATAACATTTCCAATACCTTCAATAGCAACGTCAAATGATTTATCTTTTACATCTTCATCAAATTGCCCTAGATAATTAAAGAAAACTTGAGCTGATTCATCTTTAAACCCTTTATTACTTTCTGATCTGAAATATTTAGCTATTAAGTAATCAAACCCGTTGTTTGGAATTTTACGGAAACTTTCTTTGGTTTCAATAATGTTTTCAGTAAGGTTTGTACTTTGACTACTTAAGTATAATGGGTAAATACTCGTAAACCACCCTACTGTTCTATTTATATTAACACTTGGTAAAATTTCTTCTCTACCATGTCCCTCTAAATCTATTTTAAGATTGTTAATTGCATACTTCTCTTTTACACTTAGCATTAACGCAGTTAGTAAAACGTCATTGATTTGAGTATTAAAAGGTTGATGAACAGAAGTTAAAAGACTATCTGTCAAATCTTTAGACAAATTAAACTTTACTGTTTTTTGTTCTTGAACTTTATGATTTCCTTTTGGAAAATCTTTAGGTATTTTCGAATAAGAACAGGTTACTTTATCTTCCCAATAAGTTTTCGCTTTTGCAAAACGACTGCTTTGCATATATTTCTTTATAGCATCTGACCAAGATATAAACGCATCTGTTTTTAATGGTAATGCTAGAACTTGCCCATTACTTAATTGTTTAAATAACGTTTCTATATCTTCAAATAAAATTCGCCATGAAATTCCATCAATTACCAAGTGATGAATAACAATAAGTAATTTACTTGTTTTTGTATTATTAAAAAGTGCCAATTGCATAAGCGGTCCCTCTTCAAGGTTGATGCCTGACTGAATTCCCTCCGCTATTTCTAGTAATTTTGCTTCCTTATTTTCTTCTTCTGTAAGATCAAACTCTTTAAGTCCTAAAGGTAAATCGCCCCCTTTATTCACCGCTTTTAATTGCTCTTCTTTTTTCTTAAAAATTAAACGTAAAGCGTCGTGATGCTCTTGAAGTTTTGTAAAAACTTTAATTATTTCTTCTTTGGAAACCTTTTTAGGGAAATTAAGTAGTACCCCTTGGTTATAATGATGAGGATGAACGGTAGAATGATCGAAAAACCATCTTTGTATAGGAGATAATTCTTGAGCTCCTGTAACAAGTTCCTGTATCGAAGCTGTTTCGGTTTTCTTTAACTTTAAACTTAATTCTTTAATTGTTTGACTTGTAAAAATATCTTTTACCGAAACTTCGTATCCAAGGTTACGCATTCGAGAACTTATTTGGATCGATTTTATTGAGTCTCCTCCTACTGAAAAGAAATTATCCATTACTCCAATAGAATTCACTCCTAAAACTTCCGACCAAACATTGATTAATATTTTTTCTTCTTTTGTAGTAGGTGCAATATAATTTTCACCAGCCTCTACTGTTGGTTCAGGCAGTTTTTTCTTATCAACTTTACCATTAGGAGTTAATGGCATTTTATCTAGAATCTTAAAAAATGTTGGTACCATAAAACTTGGTAACCTATCTGAAAGATATGCTCTGAGTTTAAGAGAATCTGTGTTTTTATGAAGTACACAATATCCTACTAAATGTTTTTCTCCTTCATATTCTTTAGCTACAACCACCGACTCTTTTACGAACTCATTTTCGTTTAATAAGCTTTCTATTTCACCCAACTCAATTCTAAACCCACGAATTTTAACTTGATCATCAACCCTACCTAACAATTCCATTTCTCCATTAGGTAACCATTTCGCTAAATCTCCAGTAAAATATATTTTCTCTTCCGGCTTGAAAGGATTACTAATAAATCTTTCTTTAGTTAATTCCTCACGATTCCAATAACCTTTAGCAACTCCTTTTCCTCCTATGTAAAGATTTCCTATGACTCCTTGAGGCAATAATTTCAAATTATCATCAAGTACATATAATTGGGTATTAGCAATAGGGTTTCCTATGGTAACTTTTGTTAAGTTCTTTTCAAAATGTTTTACACTTGACCAAATTGTTGTTTCCGTAGGTCCGTACATATTGTACACCTCAGCCTCAGTTTTCTGTCTTAAACTATGAATTAATGTAGCCGGTACAGATTCTCCTCCAACCAAAATAGTTTTAAGTGATTTTAAGAATTTTTCTGATTCTTTATCACTTTCCAACAGCTTTAAATATGAAGGTGTAGCCTGAAATGCAGATATCGGTTTTATTAAATTATTCTTTTGTATAGAAAATACATCTTTAAGCTCTTTTAAGTATTCAAGACCTTCAAGTATTTTCTTTTGTTCTACGCCAAAATCTATCAAACACCCTATTTCATCTACGCCAGCTGCCGATAGCTTTTGAACCATGTTTATCGCTGTACTTTTCGTTCCAATTAAAGAGCTTGTTTTATAATAGCGTTTAACAGCATTTTGAAGTATTTTATCTTCAAGTTCTTTGGTTAATTCTCCTTCTATATAGCCAGCTTCCTGATATACAATTTTACTAACCCCAATAGCAGTTCTTAAGTATTCTTTAAAAGGTTTTTCTACAACAGCTTCAACTTCTTCCATAGTTTTTCCTACATAGGTATGTAACATCACTGCTACTTTTCCTTCTCCTTCATATCCAGCCTCCTTTCTTGCTTGTCTGTAAACACGTATTTTTTTACTTAATTCTTCAATGTCTTGTCCTAACAGATGTGTTAATAAGTTAGCCCCCATTTGCCCTGCAGATCTAAAAGAAGCTTCATTTCCTGCTGTTGTTAGCCAAATAGAAAGTTCTTTATTTGTCTTATTCTGGGCTTCTTTACGCTTTCTCCATAATTCTTTTATTTTGTTGATATTCTCATGTGTTATTTTGTGCCTATCTGCATAACTGTATTGAGATAATGAAAAATCATCATGATTCCACCCAGGAGCAAACGACAAGCCTATTCGCCCTCCTGAAATTTGATCTACGGTATCCCATTCCTCTACGATTCTTTCAGGTGAATGAAGAGGTACCACAACACTACCACTTCTTAATTCAACATGTTCTGTAATTGTTGATAACATTGCACTGGTAACGGAAGGATTTGGAAACAATCCTCCAAATTCATGAAAGTGTCTTTCTGGTGTCCAAATTGCATTAAAACCATTCTGATCAGCATAATTAACTGTTTCTAAGAATAAATTATATTTTCCATCTTCAACCCCATGGTTATAACTAGCAAAAAAGAAGAGACCAAAATCCATAGTACTCACCTCGTTTTCTACATAACGATCTAACTCGTTATGAGAAGCATCTGAAGGGTGAATTGTAACTTCAACTCCTCTACATAAGGTCCATAAAAGCTCTAAAATTGAAATATCAAAAGAGATACTGGTCATTGCTAGCATTCTCTCTTCTGTTGATATCGGTAACCTTTCATCCATTCCTATAAAGAAATTGGCTAGGTTTTGATGTGAAATCATCACCCCTTTTGGATTTCCTGTAGAACCAGAAGTATAAATCATATAACACAAATCAAGAACAGTATTTGTGTTGGGTTTTATAAGGTTTTCTGCTCCTTGCCAGTTTTTAGTATTAAGTGCTATTAACGCACCGTTATAATTAAAATCTTGATCCGTAATTAGTAGTTTTGCCTTGCTATCTTTAAGAATATATTCTTTTCTTTCCTGTGGATATGATGGATCTATAGGCAAATACGCACCACCAGCTTTTAAAATTCCTAAAATAGTTATTATGGTAAATTCAGACCTATTAGTCATAAGTCCTACTATATCTCCATTTTTAACCTTATAACTTTCTATTAGATAATTAGCAAAACCATTAGACAACTCATCTACCTCTTTGTATGAAAATTCTCTTCTTTCAAAAACAATCGCTGTTTGATAAGGTGTTTTCTTAGCTTGTGCTGCAAACAATTCTACAATTGTAAGTTCAGGGATTTCTTTTTTAGTGGTATTAAACTCGTTTAACAATTGATTTTTCTCTTGATTTGACAAAACATCAACGTTAAACAACTGAATATCTGGATTGTTTGTTACTTCACTAATTATTCTTTTAAAATAATACGCAAAACGCTTAATCGTTTTTTTCTTAAATAAAGCAGCATCATAATCAAATTGCAATTCAATCTCTCCTTCTACTTGAGCAGCAGTAAGCACTATATCAAATTTTGATGCTTTATGATTAAACGTGTAAGGTTCTAAAATTAAACCAGGGATTTTAAGCTCTTCTGTATCGAAATTTTCAAAGAAAAAAGCAACATCATACAATGGGTTATGACTTGGGTTTCTTTCTATATTTAACTCTTCAATTAATTGTTCATACTGATACTTTTGGTGCTCAAAACATGCTAACAATGTAGATTTTACAGAATTTAAAAATTCTGTAAAAGATGCTTCTTCCTTAATTTTAGAACGAACCGATAGCATATTTAAAAATATTCCTATAATATTTTCAAGTTCTGCATGTGGTCTTCCGGCTGAAGGAGTTCCGATTACAATATCTTTTTGATTACTTAATTTATTAAGTAAAATATTAAATACTGCCATCAATATCATGAACATTGTTACTTCTTCTTCTTCTACAATTTTATTTAGTTTACTAACTTCAGACTCATTAATTTTAAACTTAAGGTTTTCTCCTTGATATGTTTTTACTAAAGGTCTTGTAAAATCAGTAGGTAAATTTAACGCCTCGACTTCTTCTTTAAATTCAGTCATCCAATAGGCTTTATCTTCAGCAATCATTTTTTTATAATCATCATGCTGTTGCCATTCTGCATAATCTTTATATTGTACTTCTAAGTTTGGAAGCACTTCTTCTTTGTATAAAGAAATAAATTCTTTTATAAATATAGCATGAGATAAGCCATCATTTACAATATGATGCATGTCAACCATGAATATAAATTCTTCTGCATCTATTTCAAATAATCCTGCTCGTAATAAAGGGCCTTCGTTTAAGTTAAAAGGCTGTACAAATTCACTACACAAGTATTCTAAGTTATCCTCTACTTTAGTATATTGTAACTCAAAGTTAATTTCATCTGAAATGATTTGTACAACATTTCCTTCTATAATATCAAATTGAGTTCTTAACGTTTCATGTCTATTAATTAACGCTTCAAATGTTTTAGAGAATCGCTCTTTATTTACTTTTCCTTTAATCTTAACCGCATAGGGCATATTATATGCTGTAGAACTCTTATCCATTGTATAGAGAAAATACAAACGTGTTTGTGCAGAAGAAGATACATAATAAGGTTTTGACGATGCCTTAGGTATTGAAATAAATTCTGTCGTTTCTGTATTTGGTATTAGAGATGCCAACTCTTTAACCGTAGGATTGTCGAAAATTTCCTTAATTGTTATCTTAATCTCAAATTCTTTAAATATAATATTGGCAAACTTGATTGCATTTAATGAGTGTCCTCCTAACTCAAAGAAATTTGATTTTAATCCGATTCTTTTTTCATCAACTTTTAATATTGAAGACCAAATAGCAATGATCTTTTGTTCTATTTCAGTTAATGTTTCGTTTATAACAAGCGTATTCGTTTCTATTTCAGGGGTTGGTAATGATCTTTTATCTAGCTTTCCATTGTAAGTTAAAGGAATTCTATCTATATGAATATAGAATGTTGGAATCATATAAGACGGAAGTCTTTCTGCAAGAAAGGAACGAAGTGTTTTTTGATTTATCTTTTCTTCTCCAACATAATACGCCGCTATGTGCTTTTCTTCTTCATAAACAACTTCAACAACTACAACGTCTTTTATTGCTTCAAATGTTGATAGTTGATTTTCAATTTCTCCTAACTCTATTCTATATCCTCTTAATTTTATTTGATCATCAATACGCTCTAAGAATTCTATTGTGCCATCACTCTTCCAACAAGCAAGATCTCCGGTACGATACATTAATTTTCCCTCAGAAAAAGGGTTGGAAATAAATCTTTGATTTGTAAGGTCTTCTCTGTTAAGATATTTTAAAGCTAGCCCTTCTCCTGATATGTATATTTCTCCTTTAGCTCCTTTGGCTACTGGCTTTAAAAATTTATCTAATAAATAAATTTGAGTATTAGCTATGGGGTTTCCTATGGCAACAGATGCAGCGTTTTTTTCTTTTTCTGAAAACTTATGAATCATACAACCTACTGTTGCTTCAGTAGGACCATATTCATTATATATTTCTATTCTTCCCTTATATTTTTCAGAAATAGATTTTGCTAATGAATAATCTAAAGCTTCACCACCTACAATAAACTTCTTTACATTACTATGTATAAACTTTTCTGTTAAAGACTCACTTATATTAATAATTCGTAAATGAGAAGGAGTTAGTTTGATTATATCTACTTTATCATCTAAGAGTACTTGCTCTATTAATAAACTATTATCTGTTTCTTTATATAAAACAACTTCTCCTCCATTTATGAGAGGAACGAAAATAGACGTAATAGTTAAATCAAAAGAAATAGAAGTATATAAGGGGAAGTTCCCTTTTTGGTCATTCAAATAATACTTTGAAGCCCAAGTAATATAATTTAAAAAAGAGCGGTGTCCTATAGCTACACCTTTTGGAACCCCTGTAGAACCTGAAGTAAAAATAACATAGGCTATTTCAGATTGCTTAGTATTAAAAAAATATTCTTTTTCTTCTTCAAGAATAAAACGATATTCTTCACTAAGATCTAGTACACTTTTAGGTAAGGCTATGTCTAATGGCACATATTCTTTTCTTGTTATAACAGTTTCTAAACGAGCACTTTTTATAATTGTGTTAATTCGTTCAGCTGGGTATTTTGGATCAATAGGAACATATCCAGCTCCTAACTTTAACAAACCTAATAATACAGGAATGAATACTGGTTCTCTCTCTAACATCACTCCTACCAAGTCACCTGATGTTACTTCTTTCTTAATAGATAGGTAGTTTGCAATTTGATTTGAAATCATCCCTAACTCATTATATGTCATTAGGAGTTCTCCATCTCTAATTGCAATAGCATTAGGAGTCGCTTTTCTTTGTTTTTCGAAAAGAGATACAACTGTTTCAGTATCTGATAAATCAACTAACGTATTATTAAAATCGACTAATAACTCTTTATAGTTTTCTTCAGACATTAAAGAAACTTCCTCTGAATTTTTAGAGGAATCTGTGATTATTGCATTAAGTAAGCCTTTATAATGTTCTGCAATAGTTTGAATTTGATTTTTGGTTCCATAATGTTCATCATAATCAAATTCAATTTCTAAATTTTCATTAAAAAACACTGTTATCGTTAAAGGAATACTATTGTTCTCATATGTAGACTCTAAGTGTAATGAGAATTGTTTGTTTTTCCCTAAAACATTATGATCTAATGGATAGTTTTCAATTGCAATTACCGAATCAAATAACCCTTCATATGATTTTAGCCCAACTATTTCCTTTATTTCAGAATATGCTGTTCCTTCAAACTGCTTATCATTTTCTATAAGCCCTCTATGTGTATCTTTAACTAATTCTAGCAAAGATGTTGTCCCATTGCTTTTTATACGTATCGGTAAAACATTAATTAAATTACCTATAACATGTTCTATTCCTCTTAACGAAGGAGGACGGTTAGATTGAGATCTTCCAAAGATTACATCTTTAGTTCCTGAATATTTTTGAAGCAATAATCCATAAGCAGCATAAATTACTGCTGCTTTGGTTACTTGGTTTTTATTAGCAAAATCATCAATAGGTGTTAAATCAGCTTTAATTATAAATTTGCTTCTATTGGTTACTTTTCTTTTCTCTTTGATTTTAAACAGCTCACAAATAGTATAGTCTTGTAAATAAGATTTCCAGAAGGTTTTCTTTTCTTCTTTTAACTGCGTTATTTCTGTTTTTTTATATACCTTTTTTAAATCTGGTTTTGCAGCAAAATGGGGTATTTCCCCCTCCTTTAAAGAATTATAGGTTTCAAAAAGTTCTTTTAATATTACTCCTGTACTCCATCCATCGTAAAGAACATGATGATGTGAAATTGTAAGTACATATTCATCTGTACTTTTCTTTATCAAAGCTATTCTCAAGGGAAGCTCCACAAGGTTAAATCCAATCTTACGGTCTTCATTAATAAGTGTATTAAGTTTATTTTCTTTCTCTATTGAATTCACTGAAGAAAGGTTTATAAACCTATAAGGAGAAGTTGTTTCTTTTAAAATAACTTGTATTGGATTACTTATCCCTTCCCAGCGAAAAACAGACCGTAAAGCATCATTATTTAATTGAACTAAATTTGTTGCTTCTTTAAATAAAGGTTCATCAAGGGTGCCTTTGATTGAAAATGAAATTTGAACTGTATATAAATCTTTGGCACCTTTAATCCACTCAATTAATATTCCTTTTTGAGTATTATTAAGCGCTACAATATCTTGAATATTAGCTTTGTTTAGTTTCTGTTCCATTATCGTTTTTTTAAACTTTGGGTTGGGTTATATAGATAATTCATAGTACTTAGATGAAATCGCTATGAATCAATAACTTATTATTTTACTATTAGGAAGAGCTTTTAGATAACTACTTAAACAGGAACAACTGAAAGTTTCTGCTTTACTTTTTTAATGAATTTTTTAAGGGGGTCTATATGAATTGATTCTTTCCAAACCGCTTCTAAGTCTTCTATAATATGAAACTCTTCCATTAGTTCATCTCCTTTGTAGTAACGAACTATTGGATGAATAAAAGCACTGTTTTGAGCATTTTCATAATCGTTTCGATGTACACGATTTACTGAAGTATGTTCGCCTGTTTCAATTTTTTTCCCAAACTCCATAGTTAAAATAAAGTAGTCATCCGTATCTTTTACAAACTTCTCCTTAACATAATCCACAGGTAAACTATTATAATAAAGTAACTTATCATCTTTAATTAAAATTAAATCCCCAAGATATCCGTATTGATTCCATAACGAAGAATTAGAATTGATACGATCTATTATTTCATCTCCAATTACATCAACATTCCATTCAATTTCTGATGATAATAAAGAAGTATCATGATTCTTATGGGCTAGTATCCTAGCTAAACAGGCTGCATTATACCTAAACCCATGCACAAACCCCGAAGCTTGTTTTTTATAATCTCGCATATGTGTAATTGTTCCTGCATAATACAGTCCCTCTATATTGGTAGACTGGTAATCGCTTTCTTGGTTAGGAAAACGATTTTTAATTGTTAATTCAGGTTTACAACTTTCATCAAAAATAGAGTCATCAAACCTAAATCCTGTACAAAGGATAATAGAATCATATACTAACTCTTCTACTTCAGATGCATTATTATTGTAAGTAATGCTTACCTTGTATTGATTTCCTTCTTTTATTATTTTATTAATACTTGCATCTAATACAGCATTTTGAGCTTTTAATTGATAAGTATCTAAGAAATTGTTGTTAACAGCTCTTAAATTACCTACATAATGAGAGTTCCAAGCCATTACCAAACTATTTTCGCTACACACATGGGTAGTAGCAGTCGTTGCTATTAAATCATCTGCTGTTTCAAAAGCAGAATTGCCTTTTCCTATGATTAAAACTTTTTTGTTTTCATACGCTTTCTTGTCTAGAGACATGGTCATATAGTGTTCTCCATGATTTATCCCTGGAATCTCTGGAATGTATGGTTTTACCCACCCTGTAGCGACGACTAAATGATTACATGTGTACACCTCTCCTGTTGATGTAGTTAAGGTAAATACCTCCTCTTTTTTAATATTTTGAATCTCTACTCCATAATCAATTGGTAATGCATATGCTTTCGCAAAATCGTTGAGATAATCGACAAATAAATTTGCATTTGGAAAATACTCTTTACTATACTCTTTGAATAATAATTCATCTTTATCACATAGTAACGAGTTCCAATCAAATCTTAAGTCCAAATTTTTATCTTCAAAACCTGTATGAACTTTGTTTATAGAAATTAATGTTCTATGTCTAGGGTAATCTTTAAAATAAGACCCTGCAACGTTATTTTTTTCTACTATTAAAAAATCTAGGTTATATTTTTGAAAAAAATACCCTAATTGCAACCCTGCCGGACCTGCACCAATGATTATATAATCTTTGTGTTTAGTTTTCATATTAATTTGCTTTATAGATTATAAAAAAGTTTTACGCACAGTAAGCTATTATAAGGTGAGTAGCCCCTATCAATTATGCTCGTGCCAACTTATGAGTGTTTACTTTTTTTTTAAAAAAGAGAGTAGTTCTAATGTTTTATTAGGAGAGACTTCTGGAGATAGTATTCCTACAATTTCATTTACGCCAATCAAGCTTATTTGTTTAAGAAAATCTGAGCTAGACTTCTTTGTTCCCACTAGTGAATTTACATATGTTAAATATTTTTTTTCTTTTTCTAAATCAATATTACAAACTGTTTTATAAAAAGATTTAACATAATCTAAGTATGTTATTAATTCTGCGTTCTTAGTAGCTTTTAATTTTTCTTCTTTAGCAATTAAATAAGCTGGTAATATTAATGAAACTATGCCCTGAGTGTGATCTTGATTCCCATAAGCTTTTCTATAGGTATTTATTTTTTCTGCTAAGCCTTGTAAGGTTTCTTCTAAACAATAAACAAGTATATTGGCTTTCATAGCTCCAGCCATTTTATACATTACTTCATTATTTTCTTTTATAGAAATCCACAATGGTAATTCTTTTTGAATTGGTTTAGGAAATGTTTTTAGCTCTACATCTATTTCTGCTCCATTTTTCCGAACAACACTCCCTCCTTGCCACAGCGTACGAATAGCTTTAATCTTTTCTTCTATTCTTTTTTCTGCTTCATCAATAGTACATGAATCAATAGATAAACCAACTCTTCCTTTTGAAGTATTATCGATTACTGACCACTCTTCTGTAATTCTTAAAGGGTCTTGATTCCCTATAATAGAACTTTCTCCTCTCAAACCTATTTTAGAAGTAATCATAGATAATGCTGAATTTATAACAGACGGATTACCATTAGAAGAGTTCATCGCATCTGTTTCAATATCTACTGTCCAAAAAAAATCTAATTCATTGCTGTCTGCTTTCTGTACAGTTTTAATTACATTATCATACCCATTAACATCAGTGTAATTCTTTAATAATGGATAAAAAGTTCCTATTCTAGAGCTCATCATTTTTTCTCGTTTTTATATTATGGTTAGGAATTAATTACAATGTGTATAATGTTCTTACTTCATTATTTTTTGTATTAACAACGGAAGCTTCTTGTACTAAAGCTCTCGCCAATGACATTGTTGAATCTATAACTTTAATTTCTGAGGGATTTTCAGAAAACACTAGAGATAATTCAGTACAACCAAGAATAATTGCCTCAACATTATTTTTATAAAAAAAATCTAATGTTTTGTTTTTTAATTGTTTTACTTCCTTTGTTCTGATATTAGGGCTAGCCTTTATTCCAAAATCTGCGTCATATATCATTTTATGAATGACATCATTTTGGAATTCAAAATTTGGTAGAATAACTTCGTAGCCTCTTTCTTTTAAAGTACTTTCATAAATCTTTGATTTATAAGTTCCGTTTGTTGAAATTACACCTACTCTTTTAACTTTAGGATATGTTTTACCTAAAATATCACAAGTAATCTGTGGCATGTGTAATAGCTTTAATGTACTTCCTCTTTTCTTTAAATCTTTTTTAATTTCATTGAATATTATACTCGAATGAGCTGTATTACATGCTATACCGATAATTGTAGCCCCTGCGCTTTCTAGTTTTTTAATAACTTTAGATATCTGAAATGCTGGATTTATCCTTGTTTTCCCATCTAGAAAAGCTGTTCTATCAACTATGTGTTTTGGGAATGACATCAATACCATAGAAAGATGTTCTTGATCTTTCGTTACTGGAGTCAAGCTATTAATATAGTTACATAACATTATACCAGATTCTGGTCCCATTCCTCCAACAATCCCAATTACTTGTTCCTCAATCATTATTTAGTTAACCAGCGTGAATACAAAAAATCAAGATTAGGGTCTGGATATGTAGTCGTATATTTATCTGCTATATACTTGGCTATTTCATACTCTCTATCTTTTAAATAATATACTAAGTCAATAATATCATTGGAAGTAAATACCTTTTCTTTATCATTAAAAATTTTAGCTAATTTTTTCTTGGTTTCTTTTGCTCCTTTTGTTCTGTACAAACTAAAAATCTCATTTGCTTTATTAGGACTTTGATTTGTATACACTATTCCTTTATAGTACTCAGAAATTTGACTTTTAATAGTTAATTCATTAATTGCTACTCCTAACATTTCCGCTCTATCTGAATTCGCAAAAAAGACAAAACCACAATCTTTATTTAGTGAATAACATGCTAATCCTTTAAACCCATTGTTATTTCCCCCTTGAATTAATAATGTATCGTTACTCGTATATAAAATTTCGAATCCTGGTCCATAAAACAGCTCTCGATCATTTCTCATTCTAGTAGTTGGGCTTAACAAGCGTTCTTTTGTTAAATTTTTTTTCACAAACAACTGACTCATTAACGTTCCATAATCATGAGCATTTGAATGAATTCTTCCTGCTAAATCTGGTTTTTTATTTCTTCCTTTATTTATAACCTCTCCAAATACATTATGCGGCTTTGTATAATTTACATTTCCATCTCCAACTGCGGTTGTATAAGTCCTTTTAAGTCCTAATGGCTTATACACATAGTTTTTCATGAGATCTTCTATTGACTCTTCTTCAACAAGTTCTTTAATTACATTTGCTAGAAATGTATATCCTTCTCCTGAGTACACAAATTTTTCACCAGGGTTAGCTACAATTTCTAATACCTCTGGGTCATTTTTTCCTTGATGATTTTCTATTCCTGAATTATGACTTAAAACCATTCTTGCCGTTATCTTTTTATAACGTTCATCATGTTCTAAAGGTTTGTATTTATAATATTCATACAATGGCTTATCTAAAGTTAACAATCCTAAATCAACCATTCTATAGGCTGCATAAACTGTGAAACTCTTAGATAATGAACACGCTTCAAAAATTGTTTCTTTATTTATTTTTTCTCCTTTTTCCTCAAGAGATTTTTCTCCAAACGCATTGTAATAAACTTCTTGTCCTTTATTTATAACTGCTAAAGAAAGTCCTGCTATTCCAACCTCTTTCATTAAACGCTTTATTTCACCCTCTAAAGTATTTATGTTTACTTTTTCATTATCAACAATAAAATAAGGTTTTACTTTTTGAGCTTGAGTAAATACAATAACCAAAAATGTAGCCAATATTGTTAATACAATTCTTTTATTAAAATTTCTCATCTGAATTTCGTTTTTGATTTATCTTAAGTATTTTATTAAACCTATTAGTTACTTTATATTAGTTTAAAAATATCCCTACCTTGTTTTTCATAGCCCTTCTAACATAGTTTTGTGATATGGCAATATCAAATGCAGCCATCCCCATAGGATTAAACATTACTGCTTGGCTTTCTTCTAATGTTAAAAAGATGTTTTCACTTACCAAGTCAAGAATGGATTTTGTATCTTCTTTTAGTAAGCCTTTTTCTAAATGAAAATTTTCAATATCTGTATTCTCTCTACAAATTTCCTCCCAGTTATCTACAATAATTGCTTTTGCAAACCACTCATAAGTTTCCGCTTTATAATCTCTTAATGAAATATTTAAATGCAAAGAACCAGGTTTAGGTTGCTTGTTAATGTAAGTAGCTTTAGACACTGTGCAAGTCATAAAAACATCTGCTTCTAAATATGCTTCTTCCCATGAGTCTACTACCACTACTTTAGCTTTAAGTTCTTCATTATTTATTAGTTCAGTATTAACTCCTTTCAAATCAAAAATTCTAATTTCTTCACACTTATCTTTTAAAAGACTGTAACACATATCTAAATGATATTGCCCAATAGGTCCAAAACCAATAATTCCCACTTTTACACTCTTCGGATTCTTCGCTTCTAAATAATGTTTTGTTATCATTCCACTTACTGAAGCTGTTCTTATTGCTGAAACAGAACCGCTGTTTAAAATTCCTGAAGGCACACCTGTATCTGCGTCGTTTAAAATTACCACACTATGAGCTCTGGGTAATCCATTCTTTATATTTTGTGGAAAACTTGAAATCCATTTTATTCCTGCTTTGTTAATTTCTCCTCCTACAAATGCAGGCATAGCTATTATTCTATTGGTTTTTTCTTTATACCTCAGATAAGGTTTAATAGGTTGAGCATAATCATCATTAATCATACACTCAACAGATTTTTTAATTGTTTCAATATTTTCTTCCCAATTGAATCCTAGTTCTTTTATGTGACCTTCATTTAAATAAACCATTGTTCTTTCTTTTGTTTTATATAAAATTACATTGTTCCTTTTTTCAACTTTTCAAACCATTCATCACTATAAATTGTACTATTATAGCGATCTCCTCGATCTGCCATAATACACATTACATTTACAGGAGAAGTAATATTTTTATTACTGAAATATTTCTTTATTCCGGCATATACAGAGCCTGACGACCCACCAGAATAAATATTATAATTCTCTAAAAGTTCCCTACTGCTTGTTACTGTTTCAACTTCATTAACCCAAACTACTTCATCTATCTTTGCTCTTTTTAAGATTTCTGGCTTCATACTTGACCCAATACCTGGTATATATCTTTTTTGTGGAGGGCTATCAAACACTACTGATCCATAAATATCAACTGCAATAACTTTGGCTTTTGGAAAATGCTTTTTTATCCTAGTTGAAACGCCCGTTATTGTTCCTCCCGAGCTAACCCCCATAAAAAGATAATCAATACCATCAGGAGCTTCTTCACACATTTCTTTTCCCAGAGAATAATAGTAAGCTTCTGCATTGAGTGGATTTCCATATTGATTCACCCAATACATATTTTCTTTCTCTTTTAAAATTTGTTTGATTTTTTTTATTCTATTTAATAAGTATCCTCCATGTGTATCAGGGTTATCTATCTTTATAATCTCTGCTCCATTTAACTCTATTAACATCTCATTAATAGGTAGGGTGTTCTTATCGATTACACAAATAAATTTTAAATTGTGAAATTTCGCATAAGCAGATAAGGCTACACCAAAATTACCTGAAGAAGACTCTATAAGTGTCGTTTCTCTATTAATAATCCCAGTACTTAAAATCTTATCAATAACATATGATGCTGCTCGATCTTTTACACTTCCAGTAGGATTGTAAAATTCTAATTTCATACAAATGTTGATGAGATTATTTGCTTCTAATTCAATGGACATCATAGGGGTTTGACCTACTTTATCCAAGATATTTGTTAGCACCATATAGTGACTTTTTAAGGTTAATGTAGTGGACAGGTATTAGGGCATTCTTAACAAAGAATGTTCTTAATTGTACTTTTCTGCTCTTCTAGCAGTATTTATCTTTTCTTAAACTGTTTTTTTATCTAAAGATTTTTAAAGACTAATCTTTAAAACATTGTTGTTAGGCTACGGTAAGTAGTTACTTTTATAAATCTCTTTAAATAGTTTAATATGCAGTTTTGCTTCCTAAAGCATAGAAGTATTATTCAAAAGTAACTTTTCAATTATTTTTATCTAATACATTTATTAATTTGTACTTATATATTAACCTGTAGTAGATATACTCTAATAAAACTATTAGCTTACAAGTTCTTTAATAGGAATTTTTTTAAGTTACCTCCCATTATCATTTCAATTTCTTTTTCTGTAAAATTTTGTTGTAACATTTCATCTACCAAGTACGAATAACCTGTAACGTCTATCGGAGTTGTTACTGAGCCATCAAAATCAGACCCTAATGAAAGGTATTCTACTCCTATAAGCTCTTTTACATACTTCATTGTTTTTACTATACTTTTTATTTCGGTATCTCCTATTGCTTCAGAAAAAAAAGCTATACCTATTAAAGCTTCCCTTTTTGCTAAAGATTTTAATTGTTCATCAGATAAATTTCTGTATGATTCCTTAACTCCATCAACTCCTGTATGAGAACTTACAATCGGGCCTTTATACAGTTTTAAAATATCACGTATCATTTTATCAGAAGTGTGTGCGATGTCTAAAATCATGTTTCGCTCATCCATTTCTTTTAAAACCTGTTTTCCAAATTCGGTTATTCCTCCTTTTTCAATTCCATGTGCCGAACCGCCTAATTTATTGTCAAAAAAATGAGACACTCCAAACATTCTCACCCCCGAACTATATAATTTCGATACGTTTTCTATCTTTCCTTCGAGACAATGTCCTCCTTCTATACCAATTAAGCCTCCAATGACCTTTTTATCTTTTTTTCTCTTGTTTAATAAATCGACCAAATCTTTTTTTTCTCTAAGAATAATGAAATTTTTATCATATGCATCAGCATAGCTTTTTAGCTTATTGCATTGATAAACTGCCCTATTAAACAAACTAAACCAATTATAAACAGATTTCCCTTGTAAAATAGACAACAATGTTATGTTATCAAAAGTATTACCGTCAGTACTCTCAAAATTATGGCCTTTTGGTGATTTTGTTACAATTGTAAATACTTGAAAAGCAACATTATTTTCGCTCATTCTATGAAAATCTACATGACCTCTTTTACTTTTTTTTGATAAATCTCTATCCCATAATAGAGCATCGCTATGTAAATCTCCAACAAAATCTAGCTTCTCGTACAATTCTTTAGCTTCATTTGACAATTCCGCTACATTCCAAGTTGTCTTATTTTGTGATGTATCTAATAATGGTGGTGCTATTAATACTGTTAAAAAATATACTAACAATAGTATAACTGAAGTTATAATTATTTTTTTTTTCATGTTCCCTTATTGTTTCTATTCAAATAAGACCTTTAAATCTTCATTATCTAAATAAGCCGCTTCAAAATCTGAAGATGTAAAGTGAATATCTTCCTCATTTTTAAGGTAACTAAGTACTTCAAGTATATTTGCTTTGAAACTGTTAACTATTTTTTCCGTTACATACTGTGTTTCTTCATTATGGATATAATGTGCCTGTATTTTTAAAGTATTATTAAGTACCATAAGATTGAACTCTAACAGTGCACTTGTTTCATTTTCTGGATCAGATTCAACACCTAAATATTCATTTACTAATGAGAAGACATCATTTGAAGTTTCATTTGAAAACTCTCCTAAATAATTAAATAAAATATTATTTTTTGTTTTTTCTTTATTCAGTTGATTATTTAAGTATTTTAAAATTCCATAATGTATCCCTCCATCAGGTAAGCTTTTTATAAGGTCTTTAGTATCTTTTATAGATTCTTTTATTGAAGAGTTCCTTTCAAAACACAAGGGAAATAATGAAGTAAACCAACCTATTGTTCTCGAGATATTTACAGCTTCTAACTCTCTTCCATGTCCTTCTAACTCTATCGTTACCTTATTCGTTTTATACTCTTCTGTCAAGGTTTTTGTCAATGCAACAATTAATAGTATCTCAACATTCGTATTGAAAACAGTATTTGCTTCTTTGAGTAAAAAAGAAGTATCCTCTTTTGATAATTCGGTCGTTATTATTTTTTGCTCCTTTACTTTATTTTCAATTATTTCAGTTGGGTAAATAGTAAAGTCATTCTGTTTTATTCCTTTCCAAAAATGAATTTCTTGCTCAGGTAATTGCCTTGACAACTCTTTTATCCCATTCTGATAAGTTATTAATGATGCCGATTTTTTAGGTAGCCTTACTTCAACTCCTTCTTTAACAGATATATATGTTTGATGAATATCATTTAACAAAACTCTCCAAGAGACCCCATCTATTATTAAATGATGAGCTGTTATAAATAAATAATCTACTGCTTCAATTGTTACTATTGCTGCTTTTAGTAAAGTACTGTTTATTTTTATCGAACTTTTAACAGATACCAGTACTTTAGGTAATTCTTCTTTTATTAAGTCTGTAAACTTTCCTTTTAGTTCGAAATTCTCTAATTCGAAAGGTAAATTTTCATTTTGCTCCCTATAGTAAAGAGTTTGTTCTTTTTCATTACAACTTAGGCGAAGTGTGTCATGATAATTAAATAATTCTATAAATGTTTTTGATATAACCTCTTCTTCTATCTTATCTTCCCATCTTAATAAGACTGATTGAGTATAAAAGTTAGGGTTTTGCAATTTCCTATCAAAAAACCAATGTTGAATAGGGTTCATTTCTAATAACTTTCCTGTTAACTCTTCTTCAGTATCAGACTCTTTTATAACCTCAACATAATTCATCAACTGTTGTATATTAGGATAGGTAAGTATGTCTTTAGCATTAACTTTTATATTCTTTTCATACAACCTAGAGGCTATTTGTATTGCTTTAATAGAATCTCCTCCTTCTTCATAAAAATTATTTGTTATTCCTATTGTAGAATTCCCTAATATTTCTTTCCATGCTTCCACTAATATTTCCGCTACCTTTGAGGTTGGTGCTACCGATTCTTTATTGAAAGCTTGAATTGGATTGGGCAATTGATTATATGCTACCTTACCATTTATAGTAAGAGGAATTTCGTCTATTACTATAATTTGTTTCGGAACCATATAATCTGGAAGCTGTTTTCTAAGTTCTAATTTGATCTCCTCTTGAACTTTTTCTACCTCTTCTTGATTACTTAATGTAAGATAAACCCATAACGGTTTTTCTTTTTTATAAACAGCTACTACATTTTTAACTTTCTTATGTGTGTATACTACCTTTTCTATTTCTTCGAGTTCCACTCGATGACCATTAATTTTAACTTGATCATCTAATCTCCCCAAATACTCAAGGTTACCATCTAACTTTCTTTTTACCAAATCACCTGAACGATACATTAATTGCTCTGGTATAAATGGATTAGGAATAAATTTTTCCTTTGTTAATTCTTCTCTATTTAAGTAGCCTTCTGATACCCCATCTCCAGATATATATAACTCACCTGCTATCCCTAAAGGAACAGGCTTTTGGTACTTATCTAATACATAAACTTGAGTATTTGCAATAGCTCTTCCTATTGGAACATTATTGCTTTTATCTACCAAAGGGTTATATTCATGTACTACACAACCAATTGTAGTTTCTGTAGGGCCGTATTCGTTAAATAGTTGAATTTTACCTTCAAAAAAGTCCATCATATCACTAGCTAACTGAGAATCTAAAGCCTCTCCACCTACAATCAATGTTTCTAATTTGCTTTGGGTTCTTTCTTTCTTAAGTAAAAAAGAATCTTTAATCATCTTTAAATGCGAAGGAGTCGCTTTTAATACTGTTACTTGGTTGTCTTCTAAAACGTTTTCTATCAAAAACTTTTCATCTGTTTCTTGATAAATTTTCAAAGTACTCCCTGAAATAAGTGGTAAAAATATTGACGTTAAAGTAAGATCAAAAGCAATAGAGGTATATAGAGGAAATGTTGAATTTTCATTAATGTTATAGGCCTTTGTTGCCCATTCTAAATAATTCATTAACGAACTATGTGCTACCTTTACTCCTTTAGGTTTTCCTGTAGATCCAGAGGTGTAAA
The DNA here is from genome assembly GCF_964513915.1 of Tenacibaculum litoreum. Lineage (NCBI taxonomy): Bacteria > Pseudomonadati > Bacteroidota > Flavobacteriia > Flavobacteriales > Flavobacteriaceae > Tenacibaculum > Tenacibaculum litoreum. The sequence continues at coordinate 58,273 of NZ_CAZEQS010000004.1, forward strand.
TCATATAAGCTAAGTGATTAGCTCCTTCAATAACATTCATTCCAACATCGTTAACTCGTTCTAACAAAACCACCTCTCTCTCTTCTATGCGTATAGGCTTCCAGCCTTCTGTGATGTATGAGTTTTTACTTATAGTTTCTGTAACCAATGCTATTTCTGCTCCACAATCTTCAACTATAAACTGAATTCTATCCTCAGGATAATTTGCTTCAATAGGAATGAAGCATCCTTCTGCTTTTAATACTGCTAAAACAGAAACTACAAAGTCTATGTGTTTTTCGAAAATAATTGCTACAGGAACGTTTCTTTTTACTCCTTTTTCTTGAAGTTTCTTCGCTAATAAGCTTGATTTTCTCTCTAAATCAGCGTACGATAACTCAGTGTTTTTATTCACTGAAACTGCTACTGAATTTAGACATTTTTTTGCCTTAGAACTTATAAGCTCATGTACTTTTAACGATGTATATTTTTCTGCTTTTTTATTCCTAAAAAAATAATTTTCCATCGTCTCTTCAGAAACTAATGTCAAATCAGCAATTGATCTATTTGGGTTGGTTACTACCTGATGTATCAACTGTTTATAATGTTCTGCAAAAGCGATGATACTTTCTCTTTTAAACAATGCTTTTGCAAACTCAATATAATATTCTATTTTCTCAGGCATCTCAATAATTTCTAAAGTCAAATCAAACTTTGCAATACCTGAATCAAAGAAATAAGACGTTGTTTTTAAACCATCCGTTTCCAGTATTGGAATGTCCATATTTTGATATACAAACATTGTATTAAAAAATGGACTACCACTAGGGTCATTCTTAATGTTTAAATCTTTTATGAGCTCACTAAAAGGATAGCTTTGGTTTGTTAAATCATTAAGAACATTCTTTTTTATTTGTTGAAGGTACTCTGTAAATGGTATTTCTCCTACTGGAAAATTACGAAGTACTAAATTATTTACGAACATTCCTAGTAGTCCTTGTAATTGATAATGTCCGCGTCCTGAAACAGGTACTCCTACAACGACCTCTTCTGACCTAATATATTTTGACAGCGTAATTGTATAAGCTGCCAACAGCACTACATATAAAGACACATTCTGCTTATGAGCTACTGCTTTGAGTTCATCTGTCAACTCTTGGTTTATACTAAAAGAATATTTTTCTCCTTCATAGTTAAAAATACTTGGTCTTTTAAAATCTGTAGGAAACTCTGATTTAGATAAGTCTCCACCTAATCTTTCTAACCAATATTTTTGCTGTGCACTCCCTTTTTTTGTTGCTAAGAAATTACTTCTCCATGCTGCATAATCTTTATACTGAATTTCTAGTGCATCAACAGAATTACCTTGATACACATTATAAGCTTCTTTGAGTAATAAACTCATCGAAATACCATCTATAATTATATGTGGTGCATCTATGAATAGAACATGTTTGTTTTTAGACTCTTTTAATAATTCTATTCGAAATAAAGGTGCTTGATGTAAATCAAATGGAATTACCCTATTTTTCAATTCCGAATCAAGATTCTTACTTTCTATTTCTGTTACCTCTAAAGTTAGGTTTACCGAATCAACATATGCCTGATATGGTTTCTGGCTTTTAAGTGTAAAATATGTTCTTAGCACTTGATGTCTTGCAACAACCTCATTAAAAGCTTTTTCTAATTTTTCAACATGTAGACGTCCATTAAAACAAATTGCCAAAGGCACATTATAAGCTGTAGCTTCCGGACTTAACTGCCAAAAATAATATAGCCTTTCTTGCATTGAAGTAAGTGAATACCATTCTTCTTTTCCTTGTATTGGAATTGTCTGATAAATAGTTCTACTTTTATTATTTTCTAATACCTCTACTATATCTTTAACCGTTTGCTTCTCATACAATTGATCATAACCTAATTCTATATCAAACTCTTTTTGAATGGTATTTAAAACCTGGGCTCCTTTTAGTGAATTTCCTCCTACCTCAAAAAATTTATCAGAAATTCCAAAATTCTTATGACCTAGCACTGTTTGCCACGCCTTAATTATTTTACTTTCTACAGGAGTTTTTGGTATATCATGATTTTCTTTTTCACTTAAGGCTTTATAACGCTCATCAATAATTCTTAAAACATCATCAAATTCTGAATTACTATAACGTTCAATTAATTTATAACGCTGTACTTTTCCACTTGTAGTTTTAGGAATCTCTTTTACAGGTATTATTACATCTGGTTCAAAGCCAAACACAAAATTAATTTTCTTCTTTACAGCTATAAGGGTATCGATAAATTTTTCAGGGGACTTTTTGAAATAAACAAAAACAATGGTTTTGTTTTCTCCTTTAGAGTTAACATGTCCTGCTACAACTACTTTTCCTAGTTCTATATCTAAAATACCATCTAAAATTTTCTCTAAATCATGTGCATAATAATTTTGTCCATTAATAAAAATTACATCTTTTAGTCTTCCACTAACAAAAAGATTTTCTTCATAAAAGAACCCCATATCACCTGTACTCAACCAACCATCTTTACCTATTGTTTTATGGGTTGCTATTTCATTTCCATAATATTCAGAAGTAACGTTATTTCCTTCTATTTGAATTTCTCCAATTACCCCTTCTTTTACTGGAACTTTACTTGAATCTACAATCCTAACACGACATCCTTTTATAGGTTTACCTACATTAACTAATGATAAAGATTTCTCTTTATTTATAACGTGAACACGGTCTCCCATTCCTAGATATTTCCTATCAACTTCAATAGACTTCACACATTCTATTGGGTTTGAAAATGTAACTGCTAAACTAGCTTCTGCTAATCCATATACTGGAAAAATAACATTACTTCGAAGTCCGTAATTAGAAAACACATTATAAAATTCATTACATAAATCAGCGGAAATAGGTTCGGCTCCATTAACGATTATACGCAGACTTGATAAATCAAGATTCTTAATACTATCTTTTTTAAATCGTCTTATGAGGTAACTATAACCAAAATTAGGAGAAGCAGAGAATGTTATTTTGTGCTCTGAAATTTTTTCTAACCATAACAAGGGACGTCTAATAAACAGACTTGTTGACATTATATAATGATTCCACCCGGCTAAAAAAGGGGTTAAATGAAACCCTATAAGCCCCATGTCGTGCGTTAAAGGCATCCATGAGAAAAACAAATCACCTTCTGAAGGAGCATTAATCCCATCTATTATCCCTCTGATGTTTGTTATTAAATTCTTATGAGTTAAAGTAACCCCTTTAGGGTTTCCTGTAGAACCTGATGAAAACTGTATATAAGCAATATCATCTTCTTTTATATCTGCAGCAATGGCTTCTTTTTCAACTGAGAAAAGATCCTCTATAAATAGCGTACTCTCTTTTATTGTTAAAAACAACTCCTCTGTTTTAGATAAAACTGCTTCCTTTGCTATTCGAGATAAATACTGTGGTGAAACTATCAAGTGTGGTTTCTTTAACAAACCCCATACTTTAAAAAGTTTATGAAAATGGTCCCCTGTTCTTCCTTGTGCAAGTGGTACAGGAATTATTCCTCCTAATAAACAAGCCCAAAATACTACAATAAAAGTTTTATTATCTTCTATTTGAAACACTAATTCTTCTTTCGGTTGAATCCCCTTACTTTGTAAAAAAGCTAAAACCTTGTTTGCTTTTTCTCGCAATTCTTTTCCATTAAAAAAAGTTTCGTTATTACTTCCTTCAATAAAAGTAACTAAAAGGTTATCGTTTTTTTTGTTATTTAAAACATCTATAAGAGTATACATTCTTGAGTAAATTGAGAGTTAAAAAGGAATTTATTCTACATGCTTATACTTAAGAGAGAGGTTATAGCCTCATTTTCAAGACTTCCATGTTTACTAAGTTTTTCTTTTGGATGAATAAACTCTAAAAACCTTTGGTAATCATTGAAACTCTTTTCTCCAAAAGTTACCGTTTCAAAAAGTTTGTAAAATTGATTTGTTGATTTTTGATTAATCTCAGCGTTTTTAAGTCTAAATTTTAGACTTAGCTGAATACGAATTCCTCCATCATGAAACCCTCTATGTAATTCAGACTGTTTAAATATTACGATATCTCCTGGTGTAGGGTTTTCATACTTATCTATACTGAGATTCTTTTTGGCTAAAGGTAGCACAAGTCCCGAAGCTACTTTTACAATTATTAAATCTGTGTCTTCAGGAATTGAATTTCCAAAAAAATGGTAAATCTCTTTAGAGTTTTCTCTAGAATAAATTACAGGAATCTCTGTAGGGTCTCCAAACTGAGTATATAATTCAGGGTTTTTACCCTCAGAAACAATCTCTAAACCTGTCGATTCAGAATCGTTATAAATAGGTATCCAAACATTATAACAATCACCATCTACTAACGAGCAGGTTCCGTCTGTATGCCACCCCATATTACTAGACTTCATTCTTGAATCCATTGTTGTACTACTCGCAAAAAAGATAAATGAATTTAAAAACTCTACCTCTTTCCCCAATTCTTCCTTAAAAAAAAGCTGTAACTTTTCATATATAGGATCTATATTTTTAAGTTCAATCATGTTTTTAGATTGAGAACTTTCTATGTTCTCCAAAACACTCTTCTTTATAAGATCTAACTCTTCTTGAACAAAAAAGTGTTCACGATGATATGTCGCATTATTTGTCATAATAGTAGTTTTTTTTGATAGTAAACTGTAAGTAGTAGTACTTAAATATGTTAGCTTAACAAAGCTTTTTCTTTTGTATCTGTTCTAGTAAGTGAGAAGGTATCACTGCAGTTATATTTTGACGTAATGAGTCAATTCTTACAATAAGTTTATTGTGATTGTCAGCTTTTATAATTTCACAATTTAATCCATTCAACGAACCATAAGAAATTCTCCTAATCTCTCCTACCTTAGGAAGTTTTGAGTCCGTTTCTATCTCAGAAATATTTTCATCCCCGATAAGTAGTTTTATTTGAGTAATTTCTTTCTCGTTAACACGAGCATAGTCTTTCCCAAAACGAATATATGCACAAGCTCCATTTACAGACAGGGCTTGATGAAATTCTAATGATGAATTAATATTTACAAAAACATATGATGGAAATAACGGTTTTAGAATTGTTTTTTTTCTATCACTCCACTGTCTAATCGTTTTTACTTGTGGTAAAAAAGATTCTAAAGAAATTTCTTTTAATGATTCATGTACCTTTTTCTCCCAACAAGATTTAACGTACAATACATACCAACCACAATCAAATTTCATAACAATACTTATTTACTAAAACACAGCTTCGCTATTCCCTATCACAGAGGGCTTATTTATTTTTTAAAAACGTGGTAAATATAGTTCTCAAAAAAAAAAAGAAAACTACACAAAAGGGTAGTTTTCTTTTTTTGTCCTAATTTACAGTAGTTTACTATCTATAATTAAGTGCTTATTTTCCTCATAAAACTCTATAAGTCCATTATAAGGTAAACTTATTGGTATCGTCTCTGATCCTAAGTAATTAACTGATTTTCCTACTACGACTGGTTTAATTCCTAATAAAAAAAGCACTCTTAATAATTTACTATCACATTCTGCAAAAGCAATATTGTTTTTATTTTTGCATACCGGAGCTATAGCACAAAGCATTAATTTTTTAAATAGGCCAATATCTTTTACCCCTTTTTTTATTGCAAATCGTCCTATATGCCATATTTCATGTAATTCTTTGTCCTCAACAACCATTAAAGGATTGATCCCAAAAATACTTTGGATTGGGAGTCTATCTACATAATTCCATTTTAAAACACGTATCGCTCCTGTTATTTCTCCAGTATGATCTTTACAAACAAAAATCTTAGAATTTTTTATATACCTTATCTCTTCTTTATAAACAGACAAAATATCTTTTTCTTTTATTAGTTCTCCTTTCCCCTCTGAATGATGTTTGAAGTTTTCTTCAACTACAAATTTTGATAAATTAAATATTTCTTTTGTTGACAGTCTTTCTAAATAGTTTTTCATGAGTATTGTTTTTTACACACTCAAAACTAACTAGTTAAAACCTTTAACTTACTACACAAAATAGTAGTTCATATTAATAAGAAAGCAACTTCTCTTCAGAAATAATGTTATATTAATAAAAAATATTGCTTATTACTAAATTATTTGCTTAATTTGGCACCAAAGCCCCCCTACTAATCTATGAATAACGTGAATGACTTTTTTTCATCGCGAAACACTGTATACCATGTTTCTGATGAGGAGAAAAAACAAACAGAAAACTATGTAGAGGCTATTAAAGCCTTTGCAAGGACGACTTACAAAAGTATTTATGTAATTGACTATCAAAAAAAAGGATTTGAATTCGTTTCTGAAAATCCTCTTTTTCTTTGTGGCCATTCAGCCAAAGAAGTCGAAGAAATGGGGTACCTTTTTTATTTTAATTATGTAATACCCGAAGACTTACAATTACTTTTAAAAATAAATACTATAGGTTTTGATTTCTATGAGGGAATACCTATTGAAGAAAGAAAATTTCATTCTATTTCTTATGATTTTCACCTGAAAAATAAGGAGGGGAAAGTTCTTTTAATAAATCAAAAACTTACTCCTTTATTTCTTACTAATGAAGGAAAAATATGGAAGGCTATTTGCATTATCTCTATTTCTAATGAGCAAAACTCTGGAAACATAAAAATATCTAAAAAAGGGGAAAACAAGATTTTTAAATATGATTTAAAAGGCGACTTTTGGAAAATAGAAAAGAAAATAGAACTATCAAATAGAGAAAAGGAAATTTTAAGATATTCCGTTAGAGGTTTTACGATAAACGAAATGGCTGAAACAATGTACGTTTCTCCCGATACAGTTAAATTTCACAGAAGAAAACTATTTGAAAAGTTAGAAGTAGCAAATATTTCAGAAGCAATTGTTTTTGCAACTAACAATAAACTAATTTAACTTCCGAACAGAGAAGAAAAATAAAACTCAGGAAAACTCTTAACCTCTCTTTTTGTAGCAATATTAAAAAGTATATGTACGCACATCCCTGCAACACTCCACGAACCTACCGATAATTGAGGGGGAGATAGTTTTTCTTTTTCGTTTATATAATCATGTATGATATTTTCCAACCATTCTTGAGGATCTCCCCAAAATCTCATATAACTAGAAACATATTCAACTACGCTTAATTCACTAAACTTTTCTCCTTTTTTAACTAAAGACTTTAAAGAAATACTATCTGGTGTAATTACCGTAACTAAACTACCCCAACCTAAATTATAAGGGTGTAAAACTGGAATATTTTTTTGTTGACAGGTTTCATCAAAAAGTAATGGAACATCTGATGAGAAGTCCAATGCATTAATAGCAGCCTTATGCCCATCTATTAATTCATTGATGTTTTCTTTTGTTAAAAAGCAATTATGAATTTTAATGTTTGCATTACTATTTATAGATTCTAACCTCTCTTTTAACGCCTCAACTTTATTTACTGATACATCTTTTTCTCTGTAGTTTTGTCTATTTAAATTAGAGCTTTCTACTTGATCTCCATCAACTATAGTTATATTTTCAAAACCAAAACGTAACGCACACTCAGCTATTATACTTCCTATTCCGGCTCCTCCTAATAAAACTGGAAAATTTTTAATAATTTCCTGTTCATTTTGATTAACATATAGCCTATTCCTATCATACCTGTGTTTCATAACAGTTAATTTTGATACAAAAATAGGTTATCAAGAAAAGAAATTCCTAAACAAAAGGGTAGTTTTTACTTTCACAATGAGAAAACAAAAAATAAACCTTTAAAAACCAAATATATAAATTATGACTCCTTATGTTAATTAACACAACATTAACAATCTTGTTTATAGTGAAAACCTTAAATACAAACTTTAAGACGTTAATTACTAATGTTAGTTTAATTTTTGTATTAAACTTCACATATTAATTTAACGCATATCATATCCTTTTACTTCTCCTAATAAAAAATTCAGCTACCTTTTTAAAAGATAGCTGATGAAGATTCTTTTAACTTGTTAGTTCAGTTAATACAAAAGTATTAGGACTTTATACACTTTTTCAATACTTGTTCTGCCCTTTGTACATTAAACTTAGGGTAAAATTTTTCTTTTATTATTTCCTCCTTACCTAACTCTATCGCCTTTTTAACATTATTACAAAAAGGCTCTGTAGATTGACCAAAAAAACGTGCTGCTCCCATATCTGACTCTGCTTTACTTAAAATAACTCTTGGATTGTTAGGTGCTATTTTAAGTGCTTTTTCATACAATCCCGCATTTTTCATCGACATGGTCATTCCATATTTCTGTCCATCAAAAGCCATATATGAAACATGTAATAATGCTTGTGTAATTAGTATTTCAGGGTTTTCAGGTGAAATCGATTTTGCGGTATCCAAAAACTCTTGTGCCTTATTTAATTTGGCAATTAACGTTGCTTCTTCTTTTATTTGAAAACTTTCTACTATATGAATCATTGCTGCATAATAAGACGGTAACCAATTTTCTTTTTCCGCTTTAGAAATACGCTCAAATAGTTGAGCCGCTTCCGTTGTTTTGTTTCCTTTCCATAACTCAAATGCCTTTACCATTCCTTTTTCATATTGACTTTGTGCTGATATGCTTACTGTAAATACTAATACTAAAACTGTAATAATTTTCTTCATGTTAATTGATTTTAATTGATACTTCAAATATCTTGTGATTGTTATTGTTTATATAAAATACTATACTGATCTGTTGTTTTTAGTGGCTGAATTGTTACTGCTTATAAGTTGTTTAACTGATTATCCTTTTTATCATCACTAATCGTCCAAAAGAACCCTACAAAGAAGAAACTATCAGCTGATGGTATCATAGCTTGTCGATTAAAGGTACCTGCAGAATTTGGCGTATTTTTATAATTATACCCAAACACATTTTGTGTTCCTAAAACATTGTTTACCGAGAAGTACAAGATTTTTTGCTGACTTATTAAGTACGCCCAATTTAAGCTTACTGAATTGTAGTTTTTGGTTTTCTGATTTAAAAATCCATTTATATTAGGATTTGTATAACTTCGTCCAGAGGCAAAGCTGTAACTCAATCCAACCTGACTTTTCCAATCTTCTATCCAATGTTTTGCAACAACTGACAGGTTATGCTTTGAGGCAAAATTAGGAGTTGCTTTTACTTGGTAGTTTTTATAATTTCTTTCAGTGTCTAAAAATGAATATGACACCCAATAATCTGTATTTTTTACATTTTTATTATCTCTCCAAAAAACATCTATTCCTTTAGAATATCCTTCTCCTAAGTTTGAGTAATTTGAATATGGTAACGCTCTTTCAGTATCATATTTAACTAAATCTTGATACTTTTTATAATACCCTTCTATTCTTAAAATCTGTTTGTTTTTTACATACTGGTAATTCGCTATAAAATGAGAAGTATTCTCTGCTTTAAATTGCGTGTTGAATTTTAGGTATTCATTTTTAGGGCTCTGATAAAAGCGTCCGTAAGCAAATGAAAACTGTGCATTTTCTCCCGGTTTATAGGCTATAGAAGCTCTTGGTGAAATGGTGAACTCATCTAACAATTCAGAGTTTTCCATACGTACACCTACTTTCGTTGCTAACTTTTTACTAAAAAAGACGTCTGCTTCAATAAAACTTCCAAAGATATTATTGTCAAACCCATAAGTAGCATTTCCATTCGTTTCACTAGCATAATCTTCAGAAAAATCAGTTAAAAAGTATTCTGCACCAAAATTCAGTTTAAACCGGTTTGAAAACCTCTTTTTCAATGTTACTTTAACATGAGCTGAGTTTTCATTATCTACAACCTTATCATCCAGTATATTCATCTTTGAATTATCATTAGTAAACGATGTTCCTCCTGAAACTGTCCAGTTATTCGCTAAATGTTGTTTATAGGATCCGTTGAAATACAAGTTTCTATTTTTCAATCCAAAACGAAATCCATCTTCATAATTAATATCATCTTGAATCATATCAAAATCAGCATAACTATATGCTCCATATAATTTTAACAAAGACTCGTTTTTAAACCTAAATCGGTATACAGCTTCACCATTTAGCGACTGAACTGGCTTATTCCAGCTATTTCTGTCAGGAAACAACTTTTGATAAGGTGCTAAATTGATATACGAAGCGTTCACACTTAGTGAATTCTTTCCAAATACTTGTGTGTTTCCTACTCCTAAACCAACTGTCATTAGTGAAATATCTGTCTTCTCTTTTATTGTTTCGTCATTAGTATTTAGTAATAAAACACTTGACAATGCTTGACCGTATTCCGCAGAATATCCTCCTGTTGAAAACGTAATTCCTTTAAATAAAAACGGAGAAAATCGACCACGTGTAGGAATGTTGGGTGCAGAAGGACTATACGGTGTAAACACTCGAATTCCATCAATAAAAATTTGTGTTTCATCCGCTTCCCCTCCACGAACAAATAAACGCCCATCTTCACTTACCGAGGAGGTTCCTGGTAATGTTTGCAAGGCTCCAACAAAATCTCCTAAAGCACTTGCGGTTGTTACTACATCTAGAGGTTTTAACGCAGTTACTTTTGCATTATCTCCTGCTTCAAAAGTTCCTGCATTTATAGTTACAGCATCCAACGTATTTACATCTTCACGAAGAATTATTTCCAAATTTTTAAACGTTGATACTTCAGCTGTTTTTATGTACGTTTCAAAAGAAATAAAAGACACTATTAATATTTGTTGTCCTTTTTCTGAAGTTGTGAAAGAGAAGGTTCCTTTTTCGTTAGACGAAGTTCCGTCATAGGTTCCCTCTAAATATATATTGGCTCCTTCAATAGGATTTCCTTTAGTATCAGTTACTTTTCCTGAAATAGTAGTTTGTGCAATTAATAATGTATGTATTAAAAAACATACAATAAGTAATAAATGTTTCATTCTTGTTAGTTTTTGACACTACAAAACTGCTTTCTTTTCAAACTTTAACACAAAAAGAAATACTCAACTGTATAATTTTACAGATGAATTGTTTCGCTTACCAAAACTAAGATTACTTAACTGCCTTCATTTTACCTTTCTTGCTTTTGATTATTCAAATCTTGCTAAATTTTAATACGTAACACCTACAATACTTTTGATAATGTTGTACTTTTACATAGTATAAATTAACAACAATGGCACACGATTTAAGTGACTATAGAAAATCTTACGAAAAAAGAGAGTTACTAGAGAATAACTGTCCTGAAAATCCTATTGAATTATTTAGAGATTGGTTTTTTGCTGCAGATGAATCTGAAATGGTAGATGAAGCAAATGCTATGACCATTTCTTCTATTGGGTTAGATGGTTATCCGAAAAGCAGAGTTGTTTTATTAAAAAAATACACTTGGGAAGGTTTTATTTTTTATACCAATTACAATTCAGAGAAAGGAAAGGCTATTTTAAATAACAACCATGTGTGTTTATCCTTTTTTTGGGCTGGTTTAGAACAACAAATAATTATTAAAGGAAAAGCAGAGAAGCTTGCTGAGAATTTGTCTGACGGATATTTCGAATCGAGACCAGATGGAAGTAAATTAGGAGCTTGGGCTTCTAATCAAAGTGAGGTGATTACCTCTCGTAATGAGCTAGATAACAATCTTGCTTCTTTTGAAAAAAAGTTTGAGAATCAAGAAATTCCTAGACCTAAACATTGGGGTGGTTTTTTAGTAAAACCAGTTTCTGTTGAGTTTTGGCAAGGACGTCCTAACCGTATGCACGATCGCATTAGATACACTTTACAAAAAGATTTTTCTTGGAAACTTGAACGTTTAGCTCCTTAGTTTTATATTTACATAGCTTTTTATAATTAAATGAAAACACTTTATATCGTTCGTCACGCAAAATCATCATGGAGTTATGATAGCGTTAAAGATATTGACAGACCTTTAAAAGAACGTGGTATTAACGATGCCCATCTTTTATCTAAATACCTAGCGAAAGAAATAAAAAGACCTGATGTGTTTCTTTCTAGCAGTGCCAACAGAGCGCTTCATACGGCTGTTATTTTTTGTGAAAACTTCGGATATCCTTTATCCAACCTTAAAATAAAACGTCAGTTGTATAGCTTTAGTGATGGCTATTTGGTTAAAACTGTAAAAGCTCTTGATGATAGCTTTGATAGTGCTATTGTTTTTAGTCATGACCACGGTATTAATAGTTTTGTAAATAAGTTTGGAAGTAAACCTATTGCACATGTAACTACTTGTGGTGTTATTGGAATAGAGTTTGATATAAAACACTGGAAAGATATTAAGAAAGGAAACACAATTTTAGTAGAGTTTCCTAAAAACCATAGATAAATTAGTACATTTTGAAGATAAAGAAGTACGGCGCTATTGATATTGGATCTAATGCAGTAAGGTTATTAGTAGCCAACGTTATTGAAGAAAAAAACAAAGAACCTCAATTTAAAAAATCATCCTTAGTTCGCGTGCCTATTCGTTTAGGAGCCGACGCTTTTGTCTCTGGGAAAATATCAGAAGCTAATACTCAAAGAATGCTTGACGCAATGCAAGCCTTCAAATTAATCATGAAAATTCATGGTGTTGAAAGATACAAGGCCTGTGCAACTTCAGCAATGAGAGAAGCCGAAAATGGTGAAGAAGTTGCCGCTACTATTTTAAAAAATACTGATGTTAAGATTGATATTATTGACGGAAAAAAAGAAGCTGCCATAATTTCATCTACAGATTTAAATCAATTAATAGAATCAGATGCCACCTACTTATATGTAGATGTTGGTGGTGGTAGCACAGAATTCACCTTATTTTCCAAAGGAAAAATAATCAACTCTAAATCTTTTAAAATAGGTACTGTACGTGTACTTAACAATACAAAACCTGAAAACAAAGCACTTTTTAAAAAGGTTCAAAAGTGGATTGAAGAAAATACTAGTGACTACAAACGCATTTCTTTAATTGGTTCAGGAGGAAACATTAACAAGCTATTTAAAATGTCTGGTAGAGATAGCGGTAAACCTATTTCTTACATCTATCTTAATGCTCAGTATCAATTTTTGAAAAAGATGAGTTATCAGGAGCGTGTTTCAGAATTAAGTTTAAACCCTGATAGAGCAGATGTAATTATTCCTGCTACAAAAATATACTTATCTGCTATGAAGTGGAGTGGTGCAAGAAAAATTTATGTTCCTAAAATTGGGCTTTCAGATGGAATCATCAAAAGCTTATATTTCAACAAGCTTTAAATATTATTTGTGACTCTTTTAAAATTATGGTGTCATATAATAGGTAATTGGAGTAATCTCTTATTTACTATGAATACTCTAACAAGTAATCAAAAAATTAAACCGAGCTGTACAGCTCGGTTTTTTTTATTTTATATAAGAATTTAAATTCTCTACACTCATCATTGGTAAAAACTCAATTAAACTATACTCAGCTACCCCTTCAACAATCAACGGATCTTTGCTCAATATCTCAACAATTTCCTCTTCTGTACATAAGTTAGATAATACAACTCCTCCTTCACGAGGTACTTTTGGTCCGCCAATCACAAAACTTCCTTTCTCATATTGTTTTGCTATATAGTTTCTATGTGATTCTGTGTATTTATTAACCTCTTCTATGGGTTTAATAAAGTTAAAATTGATAATAAACATATTTATTCTTGATTAAATTTTTCTGACCATTTTGACGACCATTCTCTTAAAGGCTCAAACAAAACAAATAGTTCTTCACCTATATCTGTTAGTTTATACCCTTCTACAACTTTTTCTATAATAAACGTTTTCTGAAGTTCTTTTAGCCTCGTATTTAATGTTGTTGGAGAAATGTCTCTGCAAAGTTTTTCTAAATCACTAAATGATTTTGGAGCGTCATTTAAATGCCAAATGATACTCATTGTCCAATTACGTCCTAACAAATCAAAAAGTGCCATAATAGGCTTTCCTGATTTAGAACCTCTTACTGATTTTCCTGGTTTTGGTATATTCATATTGATCTCAAAACTACAATTTTTGTAGTTAACTACAAAAATTGTAGTAGTTATTTTTTTAAAAAGCCGAATGAGTTATTCATTCGGCTTTTATAATATAATTTAGAAGACTATTCTATTTTCTTCGTATCTGAATTTTATCTGTCTTCAACTCTTTCTGTATCCAACTTCTTAACTCTTTTTCATTTTTGACAATTACAGAATCTTTGAGTTTATTATTCCACTTTACAGAAACTACAGTGGTTGTATCTACTTTTATAAAATCACTCGATGATAATACCTTTGCCAAACTCATTTCTTTAATATCATTAAATCGAATTTTTGCTTCTGTACTAATTTTACTAAAAGGAATTGAGTTTTTATCTCTATATAAAGCTTCTTGTTCAATAGTTTGATTTAGGTTAGAGATAGTTCTTTTCAAATCATCAATCTCCATATGTAAACCTTTTATCACATTATCTTTTTCATCCAATTCTTTTACAGCTCTATCATAAGCATCCACTACTCTATCAACACTTTTGGCTTTGTTTTCATTAATAACTAAAGAATAAGCATCTATTTTAGGAAAAGTTTTTAATTCGTTTCTCAAAAAAGATTCTGTTGCATCGCTTACATCTCCATTAAAAAATAATTTTATCGTTTTTTCTTTAACTTCTAGTTTCTCACGTTGTAACCATAAATTAGGGTTATCATACACCTTGGCTTTTAAGAATTTCTTATAACTCGCATCAATAACACTTTCATTATACACCCCTACAAAGGTAAATACAGCTGGAACCATTACTAAGAATGCAATAAAAGATGCGGTTTGAGCTATTCTTTTACGTTTGGCTGAGTTTACATAACGAATCATGGTAAACCCTAACAATTTCAACACTAAGAAAGTTGCTAAAGCAATAAAAATGGTGTTGATTGTAAATAAATACATGGCTCCTAAAAAGTAGTCAAAATTACCTATTGCCAAACCATATCCTGCAGTACATAAAGGTGGCATTAAAGCTGTTGCAATTGCTACACCAAAGATTACAGAAGCAATCGTACCTTTTTTAGTTCTTGCTATAATTAATGCCAAACCACCAAAAAAGGCTATTAATACATCACGAATATCTGGTCTTACCCTACCTAATAACTCCGAAGTTTCTTCACGAAGTGGAAATATAAAGAAAAACAAAAATGCTGTTAATAAACTTAACACAATCATTGTTGCTAGGTTTGTTAACGATTTTCGTAGCGTATCAATATCGTTAATAGCAATAGACATTCCTACTCCTAAAATAGGTCCCATTAGTGGAGATATTAACATGGCTCCAATTACTACAGCTGTTGAGTTTGCGTTTAAACCAATAGATGCCACAAAAATAGAGCAGATTAAAATCCAAGCTGTTGCTCCTTTAAAAGAAATATCGCTTTTTATTGCTTCTATTGTTTCATCTTGGTCTGTATCATCTCTAAAATCAAGAAGTTCTAAAATAAACTTCTTTATCTTCTCCCATAAACCTTTTGCATCCTGCTGTATCTCCTGCTTTGACTGCTCAGCAGCTTCTTCTTGTTTATTTTCTTCCATAAATTTTGATTTTTGTTAACTTTGGAAAGATACGAAATTCCCAAATTAGAAAAGATATAAAAAACGCTTGAAGATTCTAAGTCTCCAAGCGTTTTACATACCCTTAAAGAGTTTATTCTTATTTAATATCTAATTTGTTTTTCAACTTTGGTGCAATTGCATCTTTATGTAATAAAACAGATATTGTTTTTAATTTAAAGTAAGGAACTGACATATATACATAACCTTGGTTTCCCTGATTTTTACCCCAAGAATTCTTTACTTTAAAATAGGTGTTTCCTTTTTGGTCTTTTACCAAACCTACAATATGCATTAAGTGGTCGTCTGTTGTATTAAAGTTTTCAAACTCACTTTGACGTAAACTTGGTGTAATAGTTCTTTCTTCTACTATTTCAGTCAATGCTTTTTTGTTTTCTGTACTACTAGCGGGAATTACTGCTACTCCGTTTTTTGATGAAAATGTTTTTTCTGAAACATCACAATCTAACTCTACTGTATATCCTTTTTTAATTGCGTCTTCTGTTACTGCTACTAATTCATCTAAAGAAACATTATAAAATGCCCCGTTTGAAAAATTATCTGGAATGTTTAAAATGAATTGGTCGTATTTTTTTGCATGTTCAAAAGAGCTAATCGTTACATAATTTGAAGGATCAATATTTACATACTCTGCAAAAGACTTAGGAGTATATTTTTTTCCTTCAAAAGTAAACTCTTCTTTATTTTTTCCTAAGTATACATCCAAAACACTTTCTACTGATTGCTTCCACTTTGGACTTAATTCTCCTGCTGGATTTTTGATATAAGCATCCAACATCGATTTTAACACCGCAATCATTTCTGCATGATTATGTCTATCTTGTCCTAGATCTAAACCTGTAAAAACCTGCTCAGGCACTAACCCATATTTTTCTACAGAATTAATTACATCGTGCGCTAACCCACCTTCGCTAAATTGTGCTTTTCCTTGGCGGTATAAGTAATTATTTGCTTTATCAGAATACGTATTACGAACCGTATACATTTCAGATAAATCGATGTTTTTACCTGTTAATCTGATAATTTCTGATTCTAAAAAAGAGGTTGTAGAAAAACTCCAACACGTCCCTGTTCTTCCTTGGCTTTTTACTTCTGTATCTTCAATATCTTTTACTGTTGAGAATTGATATTTTTGCGCTGAAGTTGAAGTTATACTTAAAAAAGTGAATGCTGCTCCTAATAGAATTTTTTTCATATTTAAAAATCTTATGATAATTTAAGCAAGCAATTTACTCTTTTTAAAAGATTATTAAACTTCAAAACTGTTAAAAATCTACAATAACACCTATACGAGGTAAAGCTCTTCCTGTTGTGCTTTCTATTTCTTCTAACAAATATCTAGAACTATCATTAGGATCGGTTACTCTTCCGTTTTCGTCTTCAAGTGGTAATAAAAAAGGTTGTTGTTTAGAACTACTAGCATATATATTTTGAACATCTAAATACAAGTTAATAGCTGCTTTTTTTAAGAACCATGTTTTATCTACACGTATATCTAACTGTGTATATGTATCTAATCTTTTTGTATTGAGTCTAGAGTAATCTAAAATTCCTCCGTTTTGCACATCATAATTATCTTTTAAAGAAGAAGCTTGTAAATCATATGGTGTATAAGGTTTTCCTCCAACTAATCGAAATTTCGTTCCTATTTCCCAGTTTCTATTTAATTTTTTCCCTGCTGTAATTGTTAGTAAGTGTTTATTATCCCAAGTTGAAGGAATGTACTCTCCTTGCGCGCCTTTAAATTCACTTCTTACAAAAGTATATGATGCAATTCCGTACAATCCACTATACGATTTTTTTTGTGCTAACAACTCAAAACCATATGCCCTACCCTCAGATGTTGAACTTACTGCTTCGTTTCCTATAATACCAAAATCAGCACCTAAGTTTGCTAGACTTATCTGGTTTCTTATTGAAAATGGATAGTTTTTATATCCTTTATAAAACCCTTCAAAAGTTATTTTTGAACTTGTATCAGGCTTATAACTCAATCCACTTACAAAATGATCTGATTGTATATACTTCAATCCATTTTTATTCTCAAACTCACCTACATTATTTTTATATCCTAATACAGTATAGGATGGTAATTGATAATAACGCCCAACTGAAGAACTAATCGTCCATTTTTCAGATAAATTATAACTTAACGACAATCGTGGTGAAAACTGGTTGAATGGGTTTTTCATTTCTGAATTGTAATCAATTCCGTCCATTCTAAACCCATAAGAAACTCCTAGTTTTTCATCTAAATATCTTTTCGATACTTGTCCAAAAACCCCATATTTAACAAAATCTATAGCTGAGTTAAAATCGTAAATAATAACTCCATCTGAGTTAGCATTTTTCTGATAGTTACTATTCGTATACCTTGCTGTTTCTAGGTTAAAACCTAAGTTAAAATCAATCTTGTTAGCACTCTTAAAGCTATTTTCATATCTCAACTTGTTTTCTATCTCCTTTGATGAATAATCTAACAATAAGTTTGCTGGTATTTCTTCATTTAAAAAGTATTTTACTGCCTTGTTTTTCCACTCATTCCTACTTAACACAACCAAGTGTGTTGAGTTTGGAGCAAAGTACTTATAACTTGCTCCTACCGTATAATTCCATTGGCTGTTTACGGGAACAGAATTTAAAATAACTTTATTTCTCTTTATCGTTTCTAAATCTGTTTCTCCATCGTTTACCTCTTTATTAATTTCAAAATCATCAATGGCTCCCAAAGCAACTATTGATAATTCACTATTTTTTGATAATTGCGATTTAACATTTACTTGAAAATCGCTATAGGTTGGTAAAAAAGGTAGTTTTATCAACTTAAATAAAAACTGTAAATACGATTGACGTGCAGAAAACATAAAGGTTGTATTCTTTCCTAAAGGTCCGTCTAACGTAATTCCTGCATCTGAGGTTCCAATAGTAGCTCTAGTATTTAACGAAGTCGGATTACCTCTTTTTTGAGTAAACTCTATAACAGAACTCAAAGAGTTACCTCTATTGGCAGGAAATGCACTTGAATAAAAATCAACTTTACGGATTAAATCTGCATTCATAATTCCTACAGGTCCACCTGTAGCTCCTTGTGTTTGAAAATGGTTAATTACAGGAACTTCAATACCGTCTAAATAAAATTTATTTTCAGAGGTTGCTCCACCTCTAATAATAATATCATTTCTAAATCCAGGATTTGATGCTACTCCTGGAAAAGACTGAATTACTTTCAGCACATCTCTGTTTCCTCCAGGGTTCTTTTCTATTTCTGCTATACCCAAACTTTGAAGCGATAAAGGACTATCTACAGACTCTTTAAATAATGGTGCTTGTATTTGAACTTCTTTTAACTGTGTTGCATCTTCAATTAACTCTAAGGTTATATAAGGTGAGTTATCTTTTGTTACTAAATACTCATCTGAAATTAACGTTTTATAGCCCACAAACGAAGCTTGTATTTTATTATAGCCTAAAGGAACGTTATTCAAGACAAACTCTCCTTTTTCATTTGAAACTGCTCCTATTTCTGTTCCATACACTAAAACATTTACAAAAGGAAGTTCTTCTCTTGTTTTAGAATCAATAATCTTTCCTGATATTTCCCCACTATTTTGAGATACACCAACAAAAGACTGAAGTAAAACTAAGAGTATCAACACTTTTCTCATATCATACTATTTAAGACTTAACAAAAATACATATTTTGTTTAACAAAAAACAAAAAATATTAAACAATATAATTATACAAACAAAAAAACTCAATCGATATGATTGAGTTTTTGTGGGGAGAGCAGGATTCGAACCTGCGAAGTCGTAAGACAACGGAGTTACAGTCCGTCCCATTTGGCCGCTCTGGAATCTCCCCAAAGCTTTTAAAAAAAGCTTCTCAGTAAAATCGAGAAGCTTTACTAGTGACCGGGCTGGGGCTCGAACCCAGGACCCTCTCCTTAAAAGGGAGATGCTCTACCAACTGAGCTACCCGGTCATTTTTTGCTTTTGCTTTTCTGCGTTTGCGGGTGCAAATATAGAAGCTTTTATTGTTCCCACAAACATTTTTTAGAAGTTTTTTTGAAAAATTTTTAATGTTTTTTGTTACCTATTAATTAACAGAAAGTTACCTAAAGATCATTTAAGTATGCTTTTCTTACTTTTTTAAATAAATTCGATGAATACACAAAATCTACCACTGCTTCGTTATCTGTTTTGAAGATTTCTTTGTGTGATCCTTCCCATGCTTTGACTCCATTTTTTAGAAAAACAATCTTATCCCCTATTTCCATCACCGAATTCATGTCGTGTGTATTTATTACTGTAGTAATTTTATACTCATCGGTAATTTCTTGAATTAGGTTGTCTATTACAATAGATGTTTGCGGGTCTAAACCTGAATTAGGCTCATCACAAAATAGATATTTAGGATTCATTACAATCGCACGAGCAATTGCTACACGCTTTTGCATTCCTCCAGATAATTCAGCTGGGAACTTTTTATTCGAATTTTCAAGGTTTACACGATTCAGCACAAAGTTTACTCTATCTAACATTTCATCTTCTGGTTTCTTTGTAAACATCTTTAAAGGAAACATTACGTTTTCTTCTACTGTTTGTGAATCAAACAAAGCACTTCCCTGAAATACCATTCCTAATTCTTGACGAAATTGACGTTTATCTTCTATTGTCATATCAATATTCGCTAAACCGTCATACACGATTGTTCCTTCTTCAGGTGTATGCAAACCAATTAATGACTTTAAAAATACTGTTTTACCTGAACCACTTTGACCAATGATTAAACTTGTTTCTCCTGGTTTAAAAGATGTTGATATACCTTTTAAAATCTCAACACCATTAAATCCTTTATGTAAATTATTTACTTCTATCATTAGGTTAATAACATTTGGGTTAAGAAATAGTTCGCTATTACAATAAGCACTGTAGTCCAAACTACAGACTGTGTACTTGCTTTTCCAACTTCTAACGATCCTCCTTTTACATAATATCCGTGATACGAAGGTACTGTAGCTATTAAAAAGGCAAAAACTACTGTTTTAATTAATGCATAGGTTATAAGAAATGGGTCAAAATCCATTTGAACTCCTGCTATGTAATCTGCCCCAGAAAATAACCCTGATAAAACTCCAGCTACCCATCCTCCAAAAATTCCTAAAAACATTCCTAAGATTATTAAAAACGGATAAAAGAAAACTGTAGCTATTATTTTAGGTAAAACTAAATAGTTAAGTGAGTTAATTCCCATTACCTCAAGTGCATCAATTTGCTCTGTAACACGCATAGTCCCTATACTTGAAGTTATATATGAACCTACTTTACCTGCTAAAATAATAGAACAAAACGTGGGTGCAAACTCTAAAATCACTGATCGTTTCGCCGCAAAACCAATCAACGATTTTGGTATAAACGGACTTTCTAAATTCAATGCTGTTTGTAAGGCGATTACACCTCCAATAAAGAATGATATGAAGGCTATAATACCTATAGATTTATGCCCTAACTCATCTACCTCTCTAAATAAAGCTTCACGAAATACTCTTGCTCTTTGAGGTTTAGAGAAAACCTGCTTTAGCATTGCAAAGTATTTACCAATATGCTCAATGTAATTCATTAAACGAAATATATTTTCTTTTTTGCTAAAGTATTAAAAAACCATTAACTCATGGTCCTATTTACAAGTTTTAGCTTGCTTTTTATGTACCTTTGAGTTTTAATTTTGAAAAAATAAAATGAGAAAAATAGCTTTTTTAGCAGCTATAATATGTTTAACAAGCTGCTCTGTTAACAAAAAAACAAATACTCAAAAACCAAAACTTGTCGTTGGTGTTGTTATTGACCAAATGCGTTACGATTACCTAACTCGTTTTGCTAATAGATATGGAAATGATGGTTTTAAACGTTTACTTAAAGAAGGGTACTCTTTAGAGAACGCTCACTATAATTATATTCCTACCTACACAGCCGTAGGACATACTTCAATATATACTGGAACCACTCCTACCAATCATGGAATTATTGGTAATTATTGGTATGATAAATATTTAAAGAAAAGTATTTATTGTGTTGATGATAATAACTACAATACTGTTGGTAATGATGGTGAAGGAGGTAAAAAATCTCCTTACAGAATGTTCACCACAACAATGACTGATCAATTAAAATTAGCCCAGAACATGAATGGTAAAACTATTGGTGTTGCTATAAAAGATCGTTCTGCTATTTTACCTGCGGGTCATACTGCTAATGCTGCTTATTGGTTTGATGGTGGTGATAAAGGTCAATGGATTTCTTCTTCTTTTTATTTGAAAGAATTACCAACTTGGGTACAAGAATTTAATGCTTCTGGGAAAACAGACGAATACTTAAGTAAGCCTTGGGAAACTTTATATGATATTAGCACCTATACTCAAAGTATTGAAGACGACAACGATTTTGAAGCTACTTTTAAAGGACAAGAAAGACCTGTGTTTCCTCATGATATTCCAACCTTAAGAAAAAGTAATAATAATTACAGCATCATCAAGGCTATTCCTGCTGGTAATTCTATAACTACTGACTTTGCCAAAGCTTCTATTATTGGTGAAAATTTAGGAAAATCTGAGTACACCGACTTTTTGGCGGTTAGCTATTCTTCTACCGATTACGTTGGACATCAGTTTGGAGTAGCTTCTAAAGAAATTGAAGACACGTACTTACGTTTAGATCAAGATTTAGCAGAATTATTTAAGTTTTTAGATACACAAGTTGGAAAAGGCAACTATACATTATTCTTAACTGCCGATCATGCTGCAGTACAAGTTCCTTCATACTTAGAGTCTTTAAAAATACCAGCGGGTTATGTAAAACCTGTAGCTTTTAAAAACTTTTTAAATGAAATTACAGTAAAGCATTTTAATTCGGATGAAATCATTGAAAACATTTCTAACTTTCAAGTTTTCTTGAATAAAGATAAAATTAGAGAGTTAAAATTAGATTATGAAACTGTAGCACAAACTATTGCTGACGAAGCTATTAACCATAACAGAATATACAAAGCTGTGACTTCTAGAACCATGCAAACTACCACATTTACCAACGGGATTTTGCATGTTTTACAAAATGGTTACAACCAAAAACTTTCAGGTGATGTAATTTTAATTCCAAATCCATCAACTATTGCTAGTAGTTCAAGAAAAGGAACTACTCATGGTTCTGGATACTCATATGACACCCATATTCCTATGATTTTCTACGGAAATGGAATTAAACAAGGGGTTTCTAAAAAGAAATATGAAATTGTAGATATCGCTCCAACCATTTCTAATTTATTACAAATAGAATTCCCTAATGGATGTTCTGGAAAAATTATAGAAGAAGTTCTTGAATAAAGAATTTAGAAGGTAAAGACAAGAAAACAGAAAACGCCATTTTGACAAACTCAAAATGGCGTTTTTAATTAATTCATATTCTCAAATCAACACATCGTTTAATTTGGGTTGTTTAATATAATTAGTGCTGCAATAACTCCTGGAACCCATCCGCAAAGTGTTAGCAAAAACACTATAATAATAGATCCACAACCTTTACCTATAACTGCTAACGGTGGAAAAAAAATTGCTAATAAAACTCTTAATAAACTCATAGTACTTTTTTAGTTAGTATACTTAAAAGACGAGTTAATTAGAATTTTGTTACACTTATTTTAATAGTGTAAATAAGCCCCATCATAACAAGTGAAGTGATTATTCTTTTTATAATTCTATTTTGACTAAGTTTTAGCTTATTTTTTTGTGAAAATTTTAAAAAAATTTTTTATTCCTTCTAATCTATTTGGCACATAAATAGTTGTACCATGCTCTTCATTATCTTTTATTTGAAAATATGCTCCAATAGGTAATAACAACAATCCAGACCACCCTAGTATTGTTATAAAATACCCTAAACAAATAATTATTCCTTTCTTAACATTTGGAATACTCCCAAGAATGGTTTCTTTGTTTATAGCTAGATATACTAGCTTTTCTTTATTATAAATTACTTCTAAAGTGTTTATAAAACTTAACTCAACCGTATTAAAACTAATAGGAAGTGAATTAAAAAACTCTTCTTCATTTTTAATTAAGTTCTCTTTTTTTAAAACTCCTAATAAAGTTTTGTGCTTTTCATCTGGTATATAGTATTGAAAATGAACTATTTTTTTATTGGTTACTATATCAAGGTTTAACCTATTCCTCATTAATGGATGTATATCCAGGTTATTATATTTTAAATCAATCCTTTTTACTTTATTAAATACTTCAGGTTTTGTATTTATAGCTCTACCACCATTTAAAATATCTGGCCCTCCTATAAATGCTAATAAAGCAGCAATGCCTACATAGGCTAGCGTATATAAAATAAAATTACTTTTAGACATGTTAACTTTAGTTTTATTAGTCCTCTTTTTCTGGAGGAAATGGGTATTCATCTAAAGGTAACCAACTATCCCCTTTCATTGCTAAATACTTTTCTAAACTTCCTAATTGATATGCAAAGTCATAAATAAGTTCAATTGAGATTTCTTTGATATCTAAGGTTACAAAAGATATTCCATCTGCATAGTCAGTATTAATCAATTCAATTTCTGTATTATTATTATTATTATTATTATTATTAAATTTATAAACTAATTGTTCAACTGCTAAAGGCGAATAAACTACTTTTTTTATTTTCATTTTTAATATTTTAGACCATCTATTAATATAACTTTTACATTAGGGAACATTGTACTACAATCTTGTATCACTCCCTGATAAGACATACAGTAAGGTAGTTCTACCCTCCGCTCCCGTACGAATCCTTTCGTGTGGTAAAACGCTACACATCAAAATACGTTAGTTTAAACTATTTCAAAAATGACAATATAATCTAAAACTTCGGTAGTACTTTTTTTAATTCGCGTTGTCGGGTTTACATGAGTTTTATTACATAAATAAACTCCTTCTACATCAACTTTCCAAAGAAAATAGCATTCATCAATAATTTGTTAGTTCCAAACCAAAAACCTCTAAAATTGGTATTGTCTGTAAAAACGATTACCCTTCCACTACCTAAGCGCCCTACTTTAAACGGAACGGTGTTTTTCAATTCCTTTAAATTCTCTTTTGAAATATAACCACTCAATAACGGATTGTTAGTGTACTGAATTGGATTGTTATAACTCTTAGCGTCAGGTTGAATAAACTGTTTTGTATTTCTAAATAATGCTATTTTTTCATTCTTGTAACCAAAATTGATTGGGTGTGAACGATCAATCTTAGCTTCAAAAATAGCTCCTCCTATTACTTGCGCTCCCGATTGTAACGAACGGTTTTCAAATGACACATTCTTTATAGAATCTATTTTAGCTTTATTAAACTTTACATTAATAAACCCTCTGTTAGATAACCAATTTACTGCATTTCTATATCCTACTAACACTCCTCCATTACGAACCCATACTTTTAGTTTCTCTACTAGATTCTTATCAATAGAGCGACTATTAGGAACAATAATCGTCGTATACTTATCTAGGTTTACTCTCGGAGCATAATCGGTATCTAACTTTGTTAGTTTCATATCGTAACGTTGATCTAACAAATGCCAAATCTCTCCTGCATCGTAACTCGTTACTCCTTTTCCAACCAACATCGCTACTTTTTGCTTTTTAACAGCTTCAAAATTTCTACTTCCTAAATCAATTCCTTCATTCAATCCTGTAGATACTCCTTTAATTTCAATATGATTTTCATTCGCTATTGTACCTAAGAAATCAAATAATTCATTTCCATTTAATTTTTGATTTTGAGCTGGAATAAAAATAGTTCCGTAATCATACGAATTACCATCGTTTACAAACTCTTTCATCGCTACCTTCGCTCGCAATCCTTTTTCTAAAATCGTATTTAACGCTTTAGGTGTGTTGTACTCATTCCAAGAAAATAAGTAGCCTACACTACTTTTTTGTTGAATTATTCCTTGTTTTGATTGTAATTGAGTCACCTCAGCTCCTGCTTTTGATAATGAAACATTATCAGCAAAATCAACTCCAAATGCATAATTAAAAGTCCAAGCAGATACATCATAAAACAAACTATCTTTAAATGTAGTTCGTACATCAAACATTGCTTTTACCAACCTGTGATTTTTTTGATTCATAGGCACGACATAACTATACCCTTTTTTGAAACGTTTTCCATTCGATGTAAAATCTTCTTTTAACTCGTGAAGTTTTATTTGATGACGTTGTAAAACCTCAGCTAAATGATTTGTCTTTGCAGCATCTTTTTCATCACCAAACACTATTGCTTTTTTCGTTTCTGAGCTTCTTGAATTTTTATAAAAACCTTGTTGATATTGTAAGATTTTAGTTCGCATATTTTTAGCAGCTTCTAGTGTTGACAATGCTGCTGTAAACTGATTTCGAATTGTAAACGGAAAGGTTAATATTCCATTTTCACTTTCTTGTGCATGCCCGCGAGAACTTCCTTGTTCAAACAAAATTCCGATTCCTCCATTAATATCTGGAAAAGTTGATCCTTTTCCGTAGTAAAAATCATCAAAACTTTCCTCTGAATAATACGTTGAACCAATTTTATCAAATGCTTTTGCATGATACGTAGCAATTTCTTTAGTTAACTCTTGATTCATTTTTGGAGTTAAAGGATTGGTTCTACTAGGAATTCCTGGCTGGAAAAAGAAGGTAGAATTCGTTCCCATTTCATGATGATCAGTTAAAATATTCGGCAACCACTTATGAAAAGTTTGAATTCTTGCTCTACTCTCTGGTAATTGAACTGGCAACCAATCGCGATTCATATCAAACCAATAATGATTGGTTCTTCCTCCGGGCCAAACTTCGTGATATTCTCTATCATTTGGATCTGGATTAATATTATTTGCCTTATTCGTATTAGTCCAATAAGCAAAACGTTGTAAGCCATCAGGATTCATTGCTGGATCAAAAAGAATAACTGAATTATTTAGTAACTCCTCTATTTTCTGTCCTTCTGCTGCTGCTAAATAATACGCTGCTGCCAACGCTGCATTTGAACCACTTGCTTCGTTTCCATGAATAGAAAAACCTTGATACACTACAATAGGGCTATTAGAAACGTTTACAGAAGCATCATTTGTTGCTTTTATATGCCTCTCTCGTATCGCTTCTAAATTCTGATGATTTTTAGAAGAAGTAATTGTTAACAACACCAACGGTCTTCCTTCATAAGTTGTTCCTCTATTTTCAAGCACTACTCTATCTGAAGCTTTGGCTAATGCCTTCATATATTCTACCAACTTATCATGTGTTACATGCCACTCTCCTACTTCATGTCCTAAAACTGATTTTGGAGTCGGAATATTTTGGTTATATGAAATACCTTTAGGTAAATAATAACTCAAATCGACAGTTTGAGCTGTTAGTGTAGCACTGATAAATAGTAGTGATAGTAATAATTTCTTCATTTTTTTCTTGGTTTCATTTTGCGATTGATTATAAAATTAGGCAGTAAATAGCACTAATAAACAAAATCCCGCATAAACCGCGGGATTTATTATTCTTTAAATCTTTATCTATTTAATTATCTATTTCTTTTATCTTTAATAGAACAACCTATTGCTCTTGTATCTATTTTTGTTGGTTTTTTTCCTTTTATCAAAGCATCTACAGCATTTTCAACAAAACGTTCTTTTACATTGTTTTGATCTCGAGAGTTATCGTCAATAGCTCCAATATATTCTACAATTAATTTTTCTTTCTTTTTATTTAAAATATATACATGTGGTGTTCTTGTTGCTCCATATTTAGGGTATACTTTCTGCCCTTCATCAAACAAATAAGGAAATGTAAATCCTTTTTCTTTGGCACGTACCTTCATTGCTTCAAAACTATCTCCTTTTGATACATCTGGGTCATTCGGATTGATGGCTATTACAGGAAAACCTTTCTTTTTATATTTTTTATCTAGAGCAATTAATCTATCTTCATTGGCTACAGAATATGGACACATGTTACAAGTAAATACGACAATAAACCCTTTTGCATCTTTATAATCTGCTAAAGAAACCATTTTACCATCTATATTTTTTAATGTAAAGTCTGAAGCTTCATCTCCTACTTTATAACCTCTGGAGTTGTCATAAGTAAATGCTGAGATAGATGCAACCACCAATAACATCAATATTATTTTAATTGTCTTCATAATTATTTAATTTAAAAAGATTTGTAATTCGTTTTGTAACTCTACATAGCTAAAAGTTCGTTCATAAAATTTTCTCTTTTGACTATTGTAAATTAAGGTTGCTGGTATTGAACCTGACCAGTTTTCTGCAATATCTGGTATCCAAAATTGCTCATTTGAATCTTCAAAATGAAGTATTTTAGATTGTAGTTTTTTCTTTTGGATAAATGGTATAAGGTTCGTTTCTATTTGCTTAGAAAAATCTAAACTTACCAAAACAACCTCAACATTTTTATCTTTATATTTCTTATGAAGTTTTTCAAAAGCAGGTAGTTCTTTTACACAAGGCATACACCATGTAGCCCAGAAATTAACTACATAAGTTTTATCATTATTTTTATGTAAAAAAGGTTTTAGCTCTTCGTAATTTAACGTAGTTATTTTACTGTTTTTGGTTGTTTCCTTAACCTGAGCTTTAGCTATTGTTCCACTAAAAATAGCAATTACTATAATTATGAGTAAGAATTTACTTCTAAACATTTTTAAAACGATTTCTCTCAAAATTAACTGTTTATCACATTAAAAAGATAGAATTAACTAAATATTAACAAGAAAAAAGCTCGGAAATACAATTTCCGAGCCCTTCTTATTATCCTTTATTTGTTGTACTAACAAAAAATTTCATTCAGTAATTTAGCCAAACGTAAACCTCCTTTTTGTAACTGTTCTCTAACTACAGGAAAATATACATACGAATAACGATAGCGTAAATTTTCTCCAACTTCTACAGATTTATATACTTCCTTAGTAATCTTATGTGTATCATGCAACCAATCTACAACACTTCCTTTTTGAATTAATTTAATTTGCTCTTTTGATAAATCTCTAGCATTATCAGCAAGTTCAATATAACTCATATCCCACTTATTAATCAAGTTTTCATCCCAAACTCTATGTAAATTAGATCCTTTTCCATGCCATTGAACCTGAATTTTATTACCTCCTAAATCTTCTTTTTGTCCAACATGCATAGGTTGATGTAAATCACCTACCAAGTGTACTAACATCTTTAAATAAAAACGTTTGTCTTCAGTTGAACTATTTTCATCTTTTAATACTTTTACACATTGCTCTATACCAGTAATCATATCTCCTTTCGGATTTTTTTCAGTATCTTCATAACGAGCATCTAATGGCATATTTACATAATGCCAAGTATAAAACTTTCCATATTTCTTTCTATCAGATTTTATTTCATCTGCATAAGTAGATACAAATGCTAAGCTTTCACCTTGTAGTAATTTTTCAATTTTCTTTCTAGCTTTCTTAGTCAAGTGTTCTTCTGCAATCTTTCCAGTAGCTCTGTGACCTGTTGGCCCCCAAACATCTTTATTGTTAGCTATTGATGAAATACTCACTAACAATGCAACTAGTACTATTAAAAATTTTGTCTTCATGAATGGTTTAAATTAAAATCGGAAGCTAAATTATAAAATATAATCATCAAAAATTTGGATTTAACAAATTTTAATTTATATCTTTATGATATCATTTTAATATCACTTTAATTAAAACAAATATGAAGGCAGAAAAAATTATCAAACCAGCAAACGGGTACGTAATGTTTTTTATCGTACTTATTCTTTTTATTAGCGGAATCGCTTTAACAGTAAAAAACGAAAATCCAATATTTATATTAATCTCTGTATTAGCATTTATTTTGGCATTAGGTTTCATTTTGGTAAACCCTAATTCTTCAAAAGTTCTATTATTCTTTGGAAAATATGTAGGCACAGTAAAACAAAATGGTTTATACTGGGCTAATCCTTTATATAAAAAGAAAACTGTTTCGTTAAGGGCTAGCAATTTTGATAGTGAGCGTTTAAAGGTTAACGATAAACTAGGAAACCCAGTAATGATTAGTACTATTTTAGTATGGAAAGTTACCGAAACTTACAAGGCTGCCTTTGATGTTGATAATTATGAGAATTTTGTTCGTGTACAAACAGATGCTGCTGTACGCAAATTAGCTAGTATGTATCCGTATGACAATTTCGCAGATGAGGGACACGAAGAAGATATTACACTACGTTCTAGTGTAAACGAAGTAAGTGAAGCTTTAGAAAAAGAGTTAGAAGAACGATTAGCCATTGCAGGTATTGAAGTTTTAGAAGCACGAATTGGTTATTTAGCCTATGCACAAGAAATTGCAAGTGCTATGTTAAAACGTCAACAAGCTACAGCCATCGTTGCTGCTCGACATAAAATTGTACAAGGAGCGGTTGATATGGTAGAGATGGCTTTAGAAGAACTAAGCAAAAAACAAATTGTTGATTTAGATGAAGAACGCAAAGCTGCGATGGTTAGTAACTTATTAGTTATTTTATGTGGAGATAAAGAAGCTTCTCCTGTCGTAAATGCAGGGACTTTAAACCATTAAACTTAACTTACAAATGAAAGAATATAAAATTATACATAGAAAATTTAGTTGGTCTAATGGAAGACAAAAGTTTGAAGATGAGATTAACAACTATGCGAAACAGGGTTGGCGAGTTGCTAGCACATACCAAGTAAGTGATGGCAATATTGAAGTCATTTTAGAAAGAGATAAAAACCGATAAATGAAAGTTTTTAAAGAAGAACAACGGTTTACACAATCATGGTTAATTATTCTTATAACAATAAGTATAATTGTTCCTATTACTCTTATTATAAAAGAGTAC
Source organism: Tenacibaculum litoreum (assembly GCF_964513915.1). NCBI lineage: Bacteria > Pseudomonadati > Bacteroidota > Flavobacteriia > Flavobacteriales > Flavobacteriaceae > Tenacibaculum > Tenacibaculum litoreum. Next base: position 88,765 of record NZ_CAZEQS010000004.1, read on the forward strand.
ATGAAAGAAAATTCAACTATGAGCTCAACCGAGTTTATATTAACGTCACTTGGTATTACCTTATCTATTACGTTTATATTCTTCTTTAAATTAACAACTAAAATAGATGAAATTGGGATTCATTACCAGTTTTTTCCTTTTCATCTTTCAATTAGAAAAATTACTTGGACAGAAATTAATAAAATACATGTTAGAAAATACGAACCAATTAGCGAGTATGGTGGTTGGGGATTAAAAGGTTGTTTTCTTTGGAACAAAGGAAAAGGAACAGCTATTAATGTTTCTGGAAATATTGGCATTCAAATAGAATTAAAAAACGGTAAAAAACTATTGATAGGTACCCAAAAAGAACAAGAAGTTAAACGTGTATTAGAAAACTATCAATACAAAATCAATTAACGTGACACAAGTTATAACAATCATTATAGTATATATCTTAATTTTTATGATCTCTTTACTATAAATTAAAAGAATTTTGAAATTGTATTTTTGTAACCATTTTTTGCGTTTCAAAAAAACACTATTATAAAACACAACATGGCAAAAAAGAAAGCTTTTGCACTCCGCATTAATGAAGAAATGTTAAAAGCCATTGAAAAATGGGCTTCTGATGAGTTTCGATCTACCAATGGGCAGATCGAATGGATGCTTATGCAAGCACTTAAAGAAGCCAAAAGAGAGCCAAAAAAGAAAGAAGAATAACAACAAATCTTAAGAACTTGTTAAAAAAAACGTCCAATTTTATTGGGCGTTTTCTATTTTGTACATTGTACAAACTTAAATTACAAGCAACTAACTCTTATGAAAAAACTTTTTTATCTATTATTTATAACCTTCTCTTGTGCTACTTTTTCTCAAGAATTCTCAATGGGTTTAGTCAAAAACATGAAACCCAGAAACATTGGTCCTGGTGGAATGAGTGGACGTGTCACAGCAATTGACGTTGTTGAATCCAATCCTGATATTATGTTTGTTGGTACAGCCTCGGGTGGGATTTGGAAATCTACTTCAGGAGGGATTAAGTGGGAACCTATTTTTGATAAAGAAGTAACAGCCTCTATCGGTGCTTTAGCCATACAACAATCTAACCCTAGTGTAATTTGGGCAGGAACAGGTGAAGGAAATCCTCGTAATAGTTTAAATGGTGGTTACGGAATTTTCAAGTCTCTTGATGGCGGAAGATCATGGAAATCGATGGGGTTAGAAAAAACACGTCACATACACCGTGTGGTGATACATCCAGATAATCCAGATATTGTTTACGTTGGTGCTATTGGATCACCTTGGGGGAAACATAAAGAACGTGGTGTATATAAAACTACCGATGGTGGTAAAACTTGGAAACAAATTTTATTCAACAATAATAAAACAGGTGCTGCCGATTTAATTATGGATCCATCCAATCCAAACAAATTAATAGCTGCTATGTGGGAACACAAACGTGATCCTTGGTTTTTTAAATCAGGTGGTAAAGGAAGTGGTTTATATATTACCCATGATGGTGGAGATAACTGGAAAGAAATTACAGAAAAGGAAGGTTTTCCAAAAGGAGAATTGGGGAGAATTGGAGTAGCAATCGCTCCTTCCAACCCAAACACTATTTATGCTTTGGTAGAAGCAAAAAAAAATGCCTTATACAAAAGTGAAGATGGTGGTTTTTCTTGGAAAAAAATTAACGATAAAAGAGGCATCGGAAATCGACCTTTTTATTACTCAGAAATTTATGTAGATCCTCAAAACGAACACAAATTATACACAGTTTTCACATATATAAATGTTTCTATTGATGGAGGAAAGAGTTTTAAGCAACTCATGCCTGCTTATGGTGTTGATAATGGTATTCATCCAGACCACCATGCTTGGTGGATTCACTCTAAAAATGGAAGATTCATGATTGATGGAAACGACGGTGGAATGAACGTTACCAAAGATGGAGGTAAAACTTGGCGTTTTATTGGTAATTTGCCTGTTGCACAATTCTATCATATTAATGTAGATAATGAGTTTCCTTACAATGTGTATGGCGGTATGCAAGATAATGGCTCTTGGCGTGGACCTGCTTACGTATGGAAAGATCAAGGAATTCGTAATTCATATTGGCAAGAAATTAGTTTCGGTGACGGTTTTGATGTTGTACCTGACAAAGACGATTCACGCTATGGATGGTCTATGAGTCAACAAGGTTATGTATCTCGCTATGATTACAAAACAGGAAATAATTACACCGTTCGTCCAACACATCCAGATGCTAACGTGAAACTACGCTTCAATTGGAATGCAGCCATTAATATTGACCCGTTTAACAACAGCACTTTATACTTCGGTAGCCAGTTTGTACACAAATCAACCGATAAAGGTTTAACGTGGAAAATAATTTCTCCAGACTTAACCACCAACAACCCTAATAAACTCAAACAATCAGAAAGTGGTGGACTAACTATGGACGCTACTGGAGCAGAAAATCACTGTACTATTTTAGTGATTGAACCTTCTCCTTTAGAAAAAGATATGTTATGGGTTGCTACGGATGATGGACAAGTGCATATTACTAAAAATGGAGGGGCTACTTGGACAAATGTTGCCAAAAATCTGAAAGGGTTACCTGAAAATAGTTGGATTACTCAAATAAAAGCATCTAATAAAAATAAAGGAGAAGCTTTACTAGTTGCTAACGATTATCGTCGTTTTAACTATAAACCTTATGCATACAGAACAAAAGATTACGGAACTACCTGGGAACGTATTGTTGACGAAAGTGATGTAAAAAGCTTTACACAATGTATTATTGAAGACCCAATTGAGTCAAATTTACTTTTCTTAGGAACTGATGATGGCTTGTATATTTCTATTGATGCAGGAAAAAAATGGACTAAATGGACGGAAGGCTTCCCTACAGTTCCTGTAAAAGATTTAGTAATTCACCCAAGAGAACACGATTTAGTTATTGGTACTTTTGGTAGAGCAGCTTGGGTTTTAGATGATATTCGTCCATTAAGAGCAATAGCTAAAAACCAAAATATTCTTGCCAAAAATATTGAGTTATTCACTCCTCCAACAGCATATCAAGCTGCCTATCAGCAACCCACTGGTAGCCGATTTGGAGCCGATGCCATGTTTAATGGTACCAACAGAAGTCGTGGTGCTTTAATTCAGTTTTATGTAAACAAACCGAAATCAACTAAAAAACCTGAAGAAAAAGACAAAAAATCAGTTAAAAAAGAAGATGAGAATAAAGTAAAATGGGACTCTATTAAGTTTGAGGTGTTTGATGGTAACAGACTTATTAGAACTCTTAAAAGAAAAACTCCTGAAGAAAATGGTATTCATAAAGGTGTTTGGTTTATGAGTGAAAAAGGTGTTGCCAGACCTTCTAGAACTATCAGAAAACAAAAAAGAGAGCCTAGAGGTGTTCGAGTAAAACCTGGAACCTACAGAATAAAAGCTACGTTTGGTACTCAAACATCAGAACAAAACATTACTGTAAAATTTGACCCTAGACTTCATATTTCTCAAAACGCAATCGATCAAAAATATGCAACAGCCAAAGATTTAGAGGCTCAACAAAAAATTATAACTGGTGCAGTAAAACAGTTAGTTGAGAGTAAAAATATAGCAAATAGTTTCAACCAAAAACTATCTAAAAAAGACAAACAACTTTATAAAGAGTCAATTAAAAACTCCAAAGATATTGTTAAGGAAATTGATACGCTTTTAGCTATTTATTTAGGAAAAGTAGATAAAAGACAAGGAATTACTCGAAACCCTGAAGTAAATGTTATTCAACGATTAGGAACTGCTAGTAGATATGTGAATAGTAGATTTGGTGAACAAACTTCTACAGAAAAACAATTAATCATTCAATTTAAAGAAACGCTAAAATCTGCATTAGAAAAAACCAATGCATTCTTTGATAAAGATTGGAAAGAATATAAAATTGAAGTTGAAAAAATAGATTTATCCCCTTTTAAAGAAACCAAACAATTTAGCTTAGAATAAAAAAGCTTGGTTAAAAACGAAAATTAATAACCCAAACATACACTTATGAAAAAACATTTCTTACTACTTGCCATTGCCATTTCGGTAATTGCTTGTAAAACGGATAAAAAAGATTCTGACAAAGCCATTATAGCTCTCAAAAAATATTCTATTGAGCAAATGATGGATAACGAAAATGTTTTTGGAGGAAGCTTTTCTCCTGACAACTCTAAATTACTAGTAACTAGTAATCGTTCAGGAATTTATAACATGTACACTGTTTCAACATCTGGTGGTGAATTAGAACCTATTACAAAATCAGATAGTTCTTCTGTTTTTGCAACATCTTATTTTCCAAAAGACGAAAGAATGTTGTTTAGAATGGATAATAATGGTGATGAAATTTACCACATCTTTTTAAGAGAACTTAATGGTTACATTAAAGATTTAACACCAACTAAAGGAGCTAGAGCTAGCTTTTTTGGATGGGGTAAAGATGAAAAAAGTTTCTTTTTTACTTCAAACAAAAGAGACAATCGTTTTATGGACCTATATGAAATGGATCTTGAAACGTTTACTCCAAAAATGATTTATGAAAACAAAGAAGGCTATAACGTTTCGGCTATATCAAACAACAAAAACATACTAGCACTAAGCAAAACGGTTAATACCAACGATAGTGATTTGTTTTTGTTTGATAGAACCACCAAAGTAATCACCAAAATTAATCTAACATTGAGCGGTAATTCTGCTGCTGATTTTTCTATTGATGATACTGAGTTCTATTATACAACAGATGCTGAAGGTGAATTCGCTACCTTAATGAAATATACTATTAGTACCAACGAAACAGAAAAAGTATTAGCCAAAGATTGGGATATTTCTGGAAGCTACTTTACTAACAATGGTACCTACAGAGTAACATACATTAATGAAGATGCTAAGAATGTAATTGAAGTTTATGATGTTAAAGCTGGTAAAAACATAGAGCTTCCTAATGTTGATGGAAAAAGCATTACTAGTGTTGGTTTTTCTAGAGACGAAAGCATGATGCGTTTTTATGCTGGTGGCTCTAACACTCCTTCAAACTTATATGTATACGACTTAAAAACTAAAAAACAAACGCAGCTAACTGATGTATTAAATAAAGAAATTAACCCTAATGATTTAGTAAAGGCTAAAGTAATTCGTTACCCTTCTTTTGATGGAGTAACTATTCCTGCAATTTACTATTTACCTCATCAAGCTTCAGAAGATAATAAAGTTCCTGCTTTAGTTTGGGTTCATGGAGGCCCTGGAGGACAATCACGTCAAAATTTCAGTTCTAGAATTCAATATTTAGTAAACCATGGCTATGCTGTTTTAGCTGTAAATAATCGTGGAAGTAGTGGTTACGGTAAAACCTTTTTTACTATGGATGATTTAAACCATGGAGAAAAAGATTTACGAGATTGTGTAGAAGGGAAAAATTGGTTGGCAAAACAACCAGAAATTGATGCTGAAAAAATTGGAATCATTGGAGGGTCTTATGGTGGTTATATGACCATGGCTGCTTTAACATATACTCCTGAAGAATTTGCTGTTGGTGTAAACATTTACGGAGTTACAAACTGGATGCGTACCTTAAAAAGTATTCCATCTTGGTGGGAGTCTTTTAGAGAAGCTTTATACAAAGAACTAGGTGATCCGCATTCTGCAGATTCAGTAAGACTAAAAAGAATTTCTCCTTTATTTCATACTGATAAAGTAACAAAACCATTAATGGTGTTACAAGGAGCTAAAGACCCAAGAGTTTTACAAGTTGAGTCTGATGAAATTGTTGCTGGAGTTAAGAAAAATGGGGTTCCTGTAGAATATGTTCTTTTTGATGATGAAGGGCATGGTTTTGTTAAAAAGGAAAATCAAATAGAAGCTAATAGTAGAATCTTACAATTTTTAGACACCTATTTAAAGAAAGAAAAACCTATAAAAAATGACGAATTATAAACAAGTTAGCGCAATTTTAACATCCTAATTTTTCGTAAGAAAAACCTGGTTTTTATTTTTGCTTATATAACAATTAAATCTCCTGCATATACATAATATGCAGGGGATTTTTAATATAACAAACAACCTCTTTAACAATTATGAAAAAGTTTTCTTTATTAATTATCACTTTATTTTCATTAAACAATTTCGCTCAACAATCAGTAACCCCAGACCCGACAAAAGAATTAGGTGTATGGTATATGTACAACGGATCTCATCAAATTTCTAATAAGTTTAGCTTAAAAACCATGGCACATTTTCGCTTCTTTGAAGTTGGAGATGACATGCAACAATTTATTGGACGTTTAGGTGGTAATTATAAATTTAATAAGACCATAAGTGCGACTGTAGGATATGCTTTCTTAAATACTGATAGAACTTTTGATGTTGATGCGGGTGATTTTAACGAACATCGTATTTATGAAGACCTAAATGTAAGTCATAAAATAGCTAGCTTAAATTTAGCTCATCGTTTTAGAGGAGAACAACGTTTTTTTGAATCGACCACTGGCAATTTCTTTCGATATCAATTAGCCTTGGGGCATCCTATCAATGAAAAATGGTCTACATATCTATACAATGAAACCTTTTTAGACTTTGAAGAAGACACCTATAATCAAAACTGGTTTGGCGCTGGTTTTAAATATAAAGTATCTGACATTGTAAAGCTCCAAGCTGGGTATCAACTAATACATGTAAACGAGATTGGTAACTTTAATAGAATTCAACTAGGAGTTGCAATCAGTACAGATCATAGAAAATAGAACTAACTAATATTTCATACTTTAGCGGCAAATTATTTTTTAAATGAAAGCACCTCTTTTTACAAACGATGCAATCGTATTCGGTATTTTAATGATTTCCTTAGGTTTTGTATTTTATACAGAATCAAAAACTTCAGGATTTTGGCATAAATTTTATAAAATAGTACCAGGTTTATTCATGGCATATTTTATCCCTGCTATATTTACTACTTTAGGAGTTATTTCTCCAGAGTGGGAAACTACCAGTGCTGCAGGTGAAGTAGTAAAAAACAAATCACAACTGTATTATGTTTCTAGTAGATTTTTATTACCAGCTGCTTTAGTTTTAATGACACTAAGCATTGATTTAAAAGCTATTTTCAACTTGGGTTCAAAAGCTTTAATCATGTTTTTTACAGGGACTGTTGGAATTGTAATTGGAGGACCTATTGCTATTTTATTAATTTCTGCCTTTTCACCAGAAACCGTAGGAGGAGCGGACTTTGATGCTGTTTGGAGAGGACTTTCTACATTAGCCGGTAGTTGGATTGGTGGTGGAGCAAATCAAACTGCTATGTTAGAAATTTATAAATACAATCCTGCTAAATATGGAGGAATGGTGTTTGTTGATATCGTAGTGGCTAATATTTGGATGGCTATCATTTTAATTGGAATTGGTAAAAAAGACAAAATAGATAAATGGTTAAAAGCTGATACCTCAGCTATTGAAGATTTAAAACAAAGAGTTTCTAACTTTACACAAAGTGTAAAAAGAACTCCTACATTGACCGACTTTATAATTATGCTTGCCATTGCTTTTGGTACTGTTGGTTTTGGTCATTTTGCAGGAGCGTATTTAAGCGACGTTTTTGCTTCTATAACTGCTAGTATGGAATCTCAAACTTGGAGAAACATCTTCTCTTTCTTAGGTTCTAACTTCTTCTGGTTAATTAGTATATCAACAATTGCTGCTGTTATCTTATCTTTTACCAAAGCAAAAAATTACGAAGGTACTGGAGCTAGTAAAATAGGAAGTATTTTTATTTATGTGTTAGTAGCAACTATTGGAATGAAAATGGATTTGACGTTGATTTTTGATAATGTAGGACTAATTGCTATTGGTTTGGTATGGATGGCTATTCATGCTGGATTATTAATCTTAGTGGCTAAATTAATCCGTGCTCCATATTTCTTCTTAGCTGTAGGAAGTCAGGCAAATGTTGGTGGAGCTGCTTCTGCCCCAATTGTAGCACAAGCTTTTCACCCTTCTTTAGCTACTGTAGGTGTTTTATTAGCTGTTTTCGGATACGCTATCGGTACTGTAGGTGCAATCCTATGTACAATTTTAATGGAAATAGCCTCAAAAGTTTAGGAGAAATCTGCATATTTGCAACAGACAAATTTTGAATTCAATGAAGAAAATTATTGCTCTTTTCGCAATTGCACTTGTTGCTTTTGCTTGTTCCTCTAAAAAAGAAGGAAACATGGTTGTTAAAGGTCAAATTAAAGGATTAAAAAAAGGTACTTTATACCTTCAAAAAATGAAGGATACATTATTAGTATCTGTTGACTCTATGGCGTTATTAGGTGATGATAAATTTATGCTAACAGATAACGTTGAGTCTCCTGTTATATATTACTTAACTTTTGATGGTAATACCACAGATAAACACATAATGTTTTTTGGTGAAGAAGGTGAAATTACCATAAACGACAAAATTGAAGAATTTGGTTTTAAACCTGAAATTAAAGGGTCAAAAAACCAAGAAGTAATGGATGAATACCGTAAAATAAATCAACGTTTTATAGATCAACGTTTAGATTTTGTTAAGAAAGAAGTTGAGGCTCGTCAAGCTCAGGATGAAGTACAATTAGAACAAGTAGAAGCTGATTATAAGAAAATGATTCGTCGTCGTTACTTATTCTCTACAAACTTCGCCATTGCAAACGCTGATAGTGAAGCTGCACCATATATTGCATTATCTGAATTATACGACGCTAACATTCAACTTTTAGATACTATTAATAACAGTTTAACAGATAAAGTTAAAAGCTCTGAATATGGTAAACGTTTACAAAAATTTGTAGATGATATAAAAGCTAAAGAAGAAAAGTAAAATTTACTTTTCTCTTAAAATATAAAAAACCGTTGTTCTTTTCAACGGTTTTTTTATTTTATTACATTTGAAAAAAATTAAAACTTATGAAAAATAAAAAAGAGATTATTACTTTCTGTTTACTGTTATTAGCACTATTTTCTTTTAGTCAACAAAAAACTATTTCGAGGGACTGGACTTCATTTACTCAAACCTTAAATATTAATTCTAAAAACAAAAAGAAGTTTAAAGTAATTGGTAGCATGAAGGTTAAAACTCTTGATAGAATGGCTTGGGGTGGTTTATGGGCTAGGGTTGACACCAAGGATGGTGAAGTTGGTTTTTTTGATAATATGAATAATAGAAGAGTGGTAAATAATCAATGGCAGAAATACACCATTGAAGGTTTTATAAACGAAAACTCGAAATCTTTAAATTTTGGCGGATTATGCTCTTACAATGGAGATTTTTATTTTGATGATATTAAACTTCTTATAGAAGATGAAAAAGGAAACTTCCAAGAGGTTAAATTTATTAACAATAACTTTGAAAAAACTATAACTAATAATAAAATAGTTGGTTGGAATGAATCAATAAATAAAAAAAACTCAGTAAGAGTTAAAGAATATTCTTTGGAATCTAGTAATGACAGCTTTTCTGGTAAAAAATCTCTACTAATAAAAGGTAGAGGTATTAAAGTCCCAGATCAAAAATGGGGTTACATAGGAAAAGAAGATGCGAAAAATCCTGAGATAGAAAGTATGATTTCTATGTTAGAAGATTTAAAAAGAAGAGTTGAAAGAACTGTAAAAAGTTTACCTCAAGAACACGTAGATCACTTACACGACCCTAAAGCTAACCGAATTGGTTCCTTAATTATGCATCTAGCTGCTGCTGAAGCCTATTATCAAAAATATACTTTTGGAGAGTCACTAATCGACAAAAAAAATAAAGAAGAATGGGAAGCAGGAATGGATCTAAATAATAAAGGAAGAGATTTATTAAAAGGTAAACCTATTAGTTATTATTTAGACATTTACAATAACGTTAGAAATAAAACTATAGAAGAGTTAAGAAAAAGAAATGATAAATGGTTTAAAAGTACTAATGCAGGGAATAGTATTTCTAATCAATATGCTTGGTTCCATGTTATGGAGCATCAATCGAGTCATTTAGGTCAAATATTATTTCTTAAAAAAAGACTTCCTGAATTAAAAAAAGAGGTAAAAATTAAAGAAACTATTAAAAACTAATTAAAAAAGCTCATTCAAATTGAATGAGCTTTTTATTTTCTGTGTATTAAATTTTAAAAGACAATACTGGTAACTTACTGTGGTTAGCAATATCTTCTGAAATACTACCTTCAAAAAAATGTGCTACTCCTTTTCTACCATGTGTAGCTACCACTAAAGCATCTGAGTTTATTTTATTGGCATAGTAAAACACTCCTTTTTCTACAGTGTAATCAGAAATAATTTTTACCTTCTGTGCGCTTTCATCATAACTTTCATTAGTCTGATTGAAAAAGCGCTTCATTCTTTCTTCTAACTCTTTCGTGCTTTTAAATTTAGACGTTGGTGTACTCACATACACTAGTTCCATATCTGCGTTAAACTTCTTAAGAAACTCTTTTGCATCTTTATATGGCTTTACATCGTCATCAGAAAAATCGCAAGCAAACAATACCTTTTCTATTTGTTTTACTATTGGCTCTTCTTTAATTACTAATACAGGTACATGTGCATAACGGATAACCTTTTCTGTATTAGAACCAATAAACATTTCTTTTAAACCACTAGCTCCTTTAGATCCCATAACTATTAAGTCTGCTCCTTCATTTCTTGCCAACTGATCTATTTCGCTAAAGATTTTAAAATGCTTTATAATTGGGGTTACTTTTATATCTGATAAATAATCTTTCTGTAAAAAATCTGCTAATTTCTTCTCAGTCATTTTTAAGTAAAACAGCATTTCTTGCTGCAAATAACTTTCTGATTGACTCAAGACAGCGTTAGATAACTCAAGCATATGCACTACCAATACCTCAGCATCTGATCTTTTTGCTAAAAAAGCTGCTGTTTGTAAAGCATTTTCAGAATATTCAGAAAAATCAACAGGGACTATAATTTTTTTCATGATTTATTACTTTTAGGTTTAATGTCTCCTATAAAGTTACCTAAATTTTATTAGTAAAACTATGATTTTTATCAGTTTATAAACTGCTATATATTCTATACATTTGTTCTCTTAAATTTTACATTTGTTATGGAAAAAAACTCTTCTAAATTTGCGGGCGTTATTGTACGTGCCTTTATTTCTTTAATGGTCGTTTCTATTTTAGGTATTTTATTAAAATTTTTTATTACCATACCCAATCGACTTTTTTTTAATAGACTTATAGCATATACCAGCACACATTATTCATATAAACCAGGACAAAATGGATGGACTTTTGATTTTTTTGTGTTAAATAATGATGGTTTATATGTAGCACTACCTTTACTTTTAGTAATTTTTATTGCTTTTATTTTTTACTTTGGAGTATTTTCTGCTATTGCTGCATTTTTAAATTTTAAAGCACAAAACACGCAATTAGCCAAAAGAGATTTTATTTTAACACTACTTGTTGTTAGCTTCTACTTTATGCCCAAGTACATAAATATTGAATCTTTTTTTAACATCAATGAAAGGGGTGCTTATGTACTTAAAGAGCGTATATATAATCCTAATAATGAAATTTGGGAAATAGGTATACAAAAAATAAAAGGTATTTATATTAAAGACCATAAAACAGTAAGCAATGATTCTTCATTTTTAGTTGTGAAAAAAATTAATACTACCAAGGTAGATACTGTTTTATTTGAAAAATTAGTTATTCCGGGTAGTAATATTTACACTTTTAATGCAAAAAACACTTTATGGCTACTTGAAGCTTCTAATAATTATTTAAAAGCTTTTAACATGGTTAATAGCAATATGGTTATAAAAAATAAGGAAGATTTAAACCGTATGATGCCTAAAAAATATCAAAATAGAGGTGTTGCTGAATTAAGTTACTCTACTGCTCAAAAAAATAGTATTTATGTAAAAACTAATTACGGTGAGGTGTTATACTTGCACACAGATGATAATTTAATCACTGATAAATACAAATACACTCACAACACATACTATTTAAGGCGTATAAACGAACATAGATATAAATTATTAGCAAAAAAGAAACAGCTAGCTACTACTTTACAAGAAGCTGTGTTTTTAAATGCTGAAATTATTTCTTACACAAATAATGTTGTTATCATTAGACACAAAGTCAACATAAAAAAAGAAACACCGTATACCATTTCGGCATATAATGCTATAACAGGTAATAAACTATGGGATTTTAATGAAGAGAACAATCCTTTTTTAAATGATGTTTATGGTAAAATTATTGTAGATGCAACTTTTTTACCAAACAAAACAATTCTTAGTTTTTATGATGCATTTACATTAAAAGGAAATGTAATAATAGATAATCATGGAAACCATATAACCCAAGGTATTGGTATAACTGAACTAACTAGCAAATAAAGATTTAAAAAACACCTTGTATATTACATATTTAGGCTGTTTTAAATTATGATTAATGACAGCCTTCAACTGAATTATGAATATCTGTTACAGGAAGTGGAGAAACATAAGGTATTCCTAATCCTAATCCTCTAAGAATAAACAATGCTCCAATAAAAACTACAACATAAGGTATTGCTTGTTGAACTCTTTTTCGCACCAAGCCATTTGCAAAATTACCTGCATATACTACAGCTGTCATTAATGGTATTGTTCCTAATCCGAAGAGAAACATATATAAGCTTCCTGATAACATATTAGTTGTACTTAACGCTCCAAAAACTGCCATATACACTAATCCGCAAGGCAAAAATCCATTTAGAAAACCAATGGTAAAAAAAGTATCGTTTCCTTTTTTCTTCAACTCTTTTCCTAAAGAAGATTTCACTTTCATTACCAACCTATTTATTGGATTTGAAAAGTTATATTTTTGAAAGGTTTTAGGCACTAGAATTGCTAAAATCATTAATACCCCTACAATAATTGATAGTTGTTGCTGAAAACCAAAGAAATAAAACCCTTTTCCTAGTAATCCGAATAAAAAACCTATTAAACTATAAGTAAATAAGCGTCCAAAATGATAACTGGTAATTTGAAAAAACTGCTTTACTTTATTAGTTCTATCTACAGGTAACATAAAGGCTATAGGACCACACATACCAATACAGTGGAAGCTTCCTAATAAACCAAATATGATTGCTGAAAGAAACATTAGTACACCAACTCTTTCTGAAATAAATAATCTTTACTTTTGTAGTTCCAGGAAACTGTTATGTTCCAACGACCACCCAACAAACGTTTCTCAGGCACGAGCAAATATGTTTCGGAGATCGAAATAGGCATTTCGAAATCCAATTGTTTATCAGATGGTCTGTATAGGAACACTTTTCCTTTTATATCTTTAGGATTAAAGTCCGTTGGAAAATGGACTTTAATTCCTTCAGTTACTTTTTCTATTTTAATATTGTCTTTTAATGCTTTTGCATTTTTAGTAGCATCTAATTTGTTCTGAAATTCTAATTCTTGTTGATAATATTTTTCAGTTACCAAATCGTGATTAAAATTTTTACCTGTACTCATTGTGATTACAAAATACATGATAAAGCCTATAAACCCTACAATTGCTATTACTATACCCGTGCCCCAGTTTAGTTTCATTTTATTTATTTTTTAGTCTTTAGTTTTTAGCTTTTAGTTGCACTGCGAACTAAAAAACTACTAACCTATCGACTGATTATCTATAACTTCTTGGTCCTAAAAAGTTGGTTGTAGTGGTTTCAATAAGTTTATCACCACTATACACTCCTATTTTTAGTTTTTCCTTTTCATTTTTCATTTCAGACTGATGTAACTCTATAAACAAAGTTCCTTCTGCTAATCCTTGTTTTGGTACTTCAAAATCTTGATGTGTTACAGTTTCTATCTTCCCTTTATGGGATAACAATCTATAACTCACATTATCAATTTGTTCTGTAGTTTTATTTATTACTTTAAAGGTGTAAATATTACTAATAATTCCGTCTTCTTTATGTTGATATAACTGACCAGGTAATCGTAAAATTGTTGCTTCTACATCATTCCTCAAAAACAGCATTCCTATTAAAATTCCTATTAAAATGAACAATACTGCTGAATATCCTTTCATCCTAGCTGTAAACTTAAAAGGTACTTTCTTAACAATGTTCTCCTCACTAGCATAACGAATTAACCCTTTTGGTAATCCTACCTTTTCCATCATGTGGTCACATTCATCAATACAAGCTGTACAGTTTACACATTCTAATTGCGTACCGTTTCGAATATCTATTCCTGTAGGACATACATGTACACATTGAAAACAATCTATACAATCTCCTTTTCCAGATGCTACTCTATCTTCTTTTTTATTAAACTTTCCTCTTCCTACTTTTCCTTCTCCTCTTACATGGTCGTAAGCAACATTTATCGTTTTATTATCTAACAATACTCCTTGTAATCTACCATAAGGACAAGCAATGATACATACTTGCTCTCTAAACCATGCAAAAATAAAATAGAAAACCCCTGTAAAAATTAGCAATGAGATTAAAGTGCTTAAATGATCTAATGGGTTACCTGTTATGTAACTTATAAGTTTATCACTTCCTATTAAATATGCTAAGAAGACGTTTGCTATAATAAAAGAGATGATAAAAAAGACAATCCATTTTAAAACTCTTTTTTTAATTTTTTCTGCATTCCAAGCTTGTTTTGCTAAACGAATTTGTTTTCCTCTATCTCCTTCTATTAAGTATTCGATTTTTCTGAAAACCATTTCTAAAAAAATGGTTTGTGGACAAATCCAACCACAGAAAATTCGGCCAAAAACAACAGTAAATAGAATGATAAAAACCACTCCTATTATCATTGAAATCACCATTAAGTGAAAATCTTGTGGCCAAAAAGGGAACCCAAAAATATTAAACTTACGCTCTAAAACATTAAATAGTAAGAACTGATTTCCGTTGATTTTAACAAACGGTGCTAGTAATAAAAAAGCTAATAAAAAATAGCTTACATAGCTTCGATATTTATAAAACTTTCCACTTGGTTTTTTTGGAAACACCCAAGCCCTTTTACCTTCATCATTTATAGTACCAATACTATCTCTGAATTGTTCGTTTTTGGGTGTTTCCATAATCAACTATTAAAAACTAATTTGTAACTATTATTTATTGAATGTTTTCTTATTGTTCTTCATCAGGCTCAGCTACAGCAGGAGCTGCTCCTTCTTCTTTGTATAACTCTCCTTGAGGCTCTTTTGGTTTTGCAGGAGTGGTTCCTTGTAAAGAAATAATATAACTCGCTACTTTTTGAATGTCAGCAGGTTTTAATGTTTTATTCCAAGCTACCATCCCTTTACCATCTCTACCTCCATTAGCAATAGTGTTGAAAATATTTTTCATACCACCACCTAAAATCCAGTAATTATCGGTTAAGTTTGGTCCAATACCACCTCCACCGTCAGCAATGTGACATGCTGCACAGTTTAAGTTATATACTGCCTTACCTCTACTTAAATCTCCAGCGTCTGTTAAAACAGTAGCCGTTTCTGCATCAATAACAGCTTCTTTTGAAGTTGATTTGAACGCTGCCAACTCTCTTTTAGCTTCAGCAACTGCTTGTGCATATTCCATTTCTTGATTATCTGCTCCTAGTACATGGTACCTTACTAAGTACACAGCTGCAAAAATGATTGTTGCATAGAACATATACAGCCACCATGGCGGTAAGTTATTATCTAACTCCTTAATTCCATCATAATTATGATCCAATATAATTTCATCCTCCTCTTCAATAGCCTTGGCTGCTGTCCATTTGTTTATAATTTTCTTAGCCCAAGCCCAATTGTCAACTTCCTCTGGCTGAATACCATCTTTTTCCATTTGAAGTTGCTCTGCTTTTTGTTGTGCTACGATATTTAAAGCCTCTTTTAACACAACTGCTGTTACGAGTCCTACAATTGCTATCCATACTAATGGATGTTCATACAGGCTGAATGGGTTTTCGTATGATTTAATTGCAGTAGCAATAGCAAAAAAGGTAACTGCAACAAAAACGATATATACTATAGATTGAAAATATTTTTTCATCTTGTTTAATTTTACTAATTATCTAAAGGTAATTTACTTACATTACTTATATATTCTCTTTTGGCTGTAAATACCCACCAAAACAACACTACAAAAAATGTAAAGAATATGGTTAGCGAAATAATTGGGTATATTTCAATACCTGCAATTGTTTCCATATGGTTTTTTACAAACTTTAACATAATTTCTAGTTTTTAGCGCTTAATTGGTCTTCAACATCTTTAATCTTAATATCGGTACCTAATCGTTGTAAATAAGCGATTAAGGCTACGATTTCTCTATCTTTCATTTCAATGAAAGTTTGTCCGTTTTCTTGAGCGTACTTTTTATCTGCTTCATAATTTGTTGCGAAATCTGGATCAGCATATAAGTTTTCTTGAATTTTAGCACCTTGTTCTTCCATACTTGCTTGTGCATTCGCTATATCTTCATCTGTATATGGAACTCCTAAGCTTACCATTGCTTTCATTTTACTTTCAGTATCGCTCTTATCTAACTCATCTCTTATCAACCATTGGTATGCTGGCATAATAGATCCTGGCGATGTACTTTGTGGATCATACATATGATTTAAGTGCCAGCTATCGTTATACTTTCCTCCAACTCTTAATAAATCTGGGCCTGTACGTTTAGAACCCCATAAGAATGGATGGTCGTATACAAACTCTCCTGCTTTTGCAAATTCTCCATAACGTTCTACTTCCGATCTAAATGGACGTACCATTTGTGAGTGACATCCTACACATCCTTCACGGATATAAATATCTCTACCTTCTAATTCTAGTGGAGTATATGGTTGTACACTTGTTATTGTAGGTATATTAGATTTTACTAATAAAGTTGGTATAATTTGAACAACACCTCCAATTAAAATCGCTATAGTAGCATAGATTGTTAATTTTACTGGTCTTCTTTCTAACCAAGTGTGCCAACCTTCTTTAGAAGTTCTGTATTTAGATACTTTTGTTAATGCAGCTGCTTCAGCTAACTCATCAGTTACTTCACTTCCTGATCTTACAGTTTTAACAATGTTATATAACATTACAAATGCTCCCAGGATAAATAAACTTCCTCCAATAGCACGCATCCAATACATTGGAATAATTTCGTTTACTGTTTCTAAGAAGTTACCATAAGTTAACGTTCCATCTGGATTAAATTGTTTCCACATTGAAGCTTGAACAAATCCTGCAACATACATTGGTAATGCATACATGATAATACCTAAAGTTCCAATCCAGAAATGGAAGTTAGCCAATGCTGTAGAGTATAATTTTGTTTTGAACATTCTTGGTACTAACCAATATAACATACCAAAAGTTAAGAATCCGTTCCATGCTAAGGCACCTACGTGTACGTGAGCAATAATCCAATCACTAAAGTGGGCAATTGCATTTACATTCTTTAACGATAACATTGGTCCTTCAAAAGTCGCCATACCATAACCTGTAATTGCAACTACCATGAATTTTAATACTGGATCAACTCTTACTTTATCCCAAGCTCCACGAAGTGTTAATAATCCGTTTATCATACCTCCCCAAGATGGTGCTATTAACATTACAGAGAATGCTACTCCTAAGTTTTGAGCCCAATCTGGTAAAGATGTATATAATAAGTGGTGAGGTCCTGCCCAGATGTAGATAAAAATTAACGACCAGAAGTGTACAATAGATAACCTATATGAATATACCGGACGGTTAGCCGCTTTAGGAACAAAGTAGTACATTAATCCTAAGAACGGAGTTGTTAAGAAGAATGCTACTGCATTATGTCCGTACCACCATTGTACTAATGCGTCTTGAACTCCTGCATACACTGAGTAACTTTTCATAAAGCTTACAGGTAATTCTAAACTGTTAAAAATATGTAATACTGCTACGGTTACAAAAGTTCCTAAATAGAACCAAATTGCTACATATAAGTGACGTTGTCTTCTTTGTAAGATTGTCCAAATCATGTTAGCACCAAAAGCTACCCAAACTAATGCTATGGCAATATCAATTGGCCATTCTAATTCGGCATATTCTTTTGAAGTTGAGTACCCTAACGGAAGTGTTATGGCTGCTGCAACAATTATTAACTGCCATCCCCAAAAGTTAAAGTTACTTAAAAAATCACTCGCCATACGGGCTTTCAGTAATCGTTGTAGTGAGTAATAAACTCCTGCAAAAATGGCGTTTCCTACGAATGCAAAAATTACTGCGTTCGTATGTAATGGTCTTAAACGTCCAAAACTTAACCACGAAATTCCGTCTGTTAAATTTGGGAATAAAAACATAAAAGCCAATAACAATCCTACTGAAAAACCTACTATTCCCCATAGTAAGGTTGCGTAGATGAATTTTTTTACGATCTTATTATCGTAATAAAATTGTTGCATTTCCATAATCTATTTGAATTTAATATCTATTGTTAATTGTTAGTTCTTTGTTTCTTCTTTTACCAGTTCATCATCAAACAACATGCGAACTGACGGCGTATACGAATCATCGTACTGCCCTTTTTTTACTGAAACAATAAATGCTATAAAGAAAATAATAGCCACTAAAATACTTAGTGATAGTAGTAAGTAAATAACGCTCATATCTTGCCTGATAATTATAGTTCAAAGGTAACTGTGAAGGTTTTCTTAAAATATGACTTTTGTCATGTTTCAACTTTTTTTTCAAAAAAATAAAGAGAACTTTTCGTTCTCTTTATTTAAGTAGTCTTTGCAGACCTAGCAGAAGGTTTTTCTCTAAAATAGCATAGCTACCATCTGATAAAAACAACTCTTTTATTTCTTCAAATAGTTTATTTATTTCTTCTTTACCGTAGTTTAAATTTTTAAGTGATTCATTAATTTTCTGAATACTTGCATAGTCATTGTCTTTCTCAAACTCATCGTGCATTTTCTTATATGTTTCTTGGTTTGTTTTTAACGAAATAGCTTCGAGTTCCTCTTTTGTTTCTTTATAATCTGCGTTTATACAATAGATAAAAAGATAGGTTTGTAACTCTTCTTTTGACCAATTTACTTCAAAGTTTTTCATGACGTACGGTTTTTAGGTTTACTCAAATTTAATCATTTTTTAGGTAGAAACACAATGATATTTATCATAAACCACTAAATAACAAAAAGTTAAATAGTCATTGAAAACAACTTTGTTTCTGGTTGTTTTTCGTGTAACTTCTTATCAAATGCCATGCATATATTACGTACATATGGTCTAGCCTTTTCTGGAACTGTTAACTTTTTCCCTTTAATAGAGACCAAACCATCATCTATCATTTCTTCTAATTTTTCTATATGTGTTTCTACATTTTCAATCTGTAATTGCTCTTCTTCCCACGAAGTGGAGAAATGACACATGATATTTAAAATATGCTTTCTAATTATTAAATCTTCTTCTGATAATATATGCCCCCTAAACACAGGAATTTCTCCTTCGTTTACAATTCTTTCATACTCTTTTACCGTTTTTACGTTTTGTGCAAATCCGTACCAAGAATCTGATATTGATGACATACCTAAACCAACCATTAACTGTGTTTTGTTAGCTGTATATCCCATAAAATTACGGTGCAGCGTTTTATTTTCTGTAGCTTTATATAAGCTATCAGTTGGTAACGCAAAATGATCCATTCCTATTTCTATGTAACCCATTTCTGCAAATAACTCCTTTCCTATTTCATACAACTCTCGCTTTTCTTCATTTTTAGGTAAATCGTCTTCATTAAATCCACGTTGCCCTACTCCTTTTACCCACGGAACATGTGCATAACTATAAAATGAAATTCTATCAGGTTCTAACTCTTTTGTCTTATTAATTGTATGAATTACATTTTCTTTTGTTTGAAACGGAAGTCCAAACACTAAATCGTGACTAATAGATGTATACCCTATTTCTTTTGCCCAATTATGTACTTTTTGTACATTTTCAAAAGGTTGTATTCTGTGGATTGCTTCTTGTACTTTTGGATTGTAATCTTGCACTCCAAAACTTACTCTTGTAAACCCTAAATCATATAGAGTTTGTAGATGTTCTTTTGTGGTATTGTTTGGATGTCCTTCAAAACTAAATTCATGCTCAGGATGTTTCTTTGCACTAATAAAGATTCCGTCTATTAATCTTTTTAATTGTTTTTCAGAAAAGAATGTTGGAGTCCCTCCTCCCAAGTGAATTTCTTTTATTATAGGTGTTTCATCTATCAAATTAACATATAACTGCCATTCTTTTAAAACAGTTTCTATATAAGGATCTTCCATTTCATGACGTTTTGTTATATGTTTATGACACGCACAAAACGTACATAAACTCTCGCAAAATGGTAAGTGAATATACAAGCTAATTCCTTCTGTAGAATTACTTTCGATAAACGATTGCTTAAATGTTGCTATCCATTTTTCTTTTGAAAAGGTATCATTATCCCAATATGGAACGGTTGGATAACTTGTGTATCTTGGTCCTGGAATGTTATATTTTTGAATAAGTGAATTCATGTTCTTAATACTATTTTGTTTCATTCTTCATCAAAACCTCTCAAAATAGCGGTTAAGCCAATTCTAAAGCGATTTCAATCATTTCTTTAAAGGTTTGTTCTCTTTCATCGGCAGTTGTTCTTTCTCCAGTAACTAAGCTATCTGATATGGTTAAAATTGATAGCGCATTTACTTTATGTTTTGCTGCAACTGTATACAATCCGTTTGTTTCCATCTCAACACAAAGCACTCCATAATCTGCCCATTTTTTATAGCTTTCAAATTCATCGGCATAAAACTCGTCTGAACTTAAAATATTTCCTGCTTTTAATGGGATTCCTTTTTCTTTCGCTGCTTCAATAGCTTTTTGGAATAGTTCAAAACTTGCTGTTGGTGCATAATCGGCTCCATTAAAACGTATCGTATTTAACCCTGAATTAGTAGAAGCTGCCATTGCTATAACAATATCACGTATTTCTACTTCTTTTTGATAAGAACCTGCTGAACCAACTCTTATTAAATTTTTGACTCCGTACTCATTAATTAATTCATGTGCATAGATTAACGCAGAAGGAATTCCCATTCCTGTTCCTTGTACAGAAATTTGTTTTCCTTTATATATTCCTGTAAATCCTAACATACCACGAACATCATTATAACAAACTGGATTTTCTAAAAATGTTTCTGCAATCCATTTTGCTCGCATAGGATCACCTGGCAATAAAACAGTTTCTGCTATTTCTCCTTTTTTTGCTTCTATATGTATGCTCATTCTTTGTTCTTTTAGGTTTTAAATTATTTAAAACTCGATTTTTAATACTGATTCTTATCTGAAACACCACTCGTTACTAAATCAACTCCTGAAGAAGTTCCTAAACGAGTTACGCCCATTTCTATATATTTCTTGGCGGTTTCTATATCTCTAACACCTCCTGCTGCTTTAATTTGAGCTTTTCCATCTACAACACTATCCATTATTACAACGTCTTCAAAGGTTGCTCCTCCAGTACCAAAACCTGTAGAAGTTTTTACAAAGTCGGCTCCTGCTTCTACAGCTAATTGACTTGCTATTTTTATTTGTTTCTTAGATAAGTAACAGTTTTCAAAAATCACTTTTAATATGTTTTCTCCTATTTCTTCTTTAATTAATCGAATTTCTTTTTCTACATAATTCTCATCACCATCTAACAACTTACCAATATTGATAACCATATCAATTTCTGAAGCTCCATTTTTTATGCAATCTTTAGCTTCAAAAACTTTAGCCTTGGTTGTCATTGCTCCTAATGGAAAACCTATTACTGCTGCTACTTTCACTTCTGAGTCTTGTAATTCTTTAGCTGCTAACTCTACATAACATCCATTTACACAAACTGCATAAAAATTATATTCTTTAGCTTCATTACATAACTTAACAATATCTGCTTTTGTAGCTGTGGCTTTTAGTAACGTATGATCTATGTATTTATTAATATTCATAATTATACTTCTTTTACTCTTTTTAAAGTGTCTAATTTTGATAATGATAACCTTACGATACTTTCTTCAGTAGCTGTTAGACTATGTACTACTTGTGGTTTTAATGAAATTATATCTCCAGTAACCATTTGTTTTACTTCTCCTGCAACTCCAAAATCTATAGATCCTTTTACTATTTGAACAATGATTGCAAATGGAGCTTGGTGATCTTCCATAGTTTGCCCTTTTTTAAATACCACTCGTATTTCTTTTGAGAAATCTGTATCTAATAATAAAGACACCGCTGGTTTAAGTTCATTAAATTTTATATCTTCTAAAAATGAGACTACTTGCATAATTTTTTATTTTATTTTTCTACCTAACATGTTGGTTGCTATAGTTGTAAATATTACTACACTAATTGAACTCAGCGGCATTAAAATAGCTGCTATTACAGGCATTAACTGCCCTGTTACCGCAAAATAAAGCCCTACAACATTGTACATTAAAGATAGTAAAAAACAATACTTTATAATTTTTATCGCTTTTTGTGACGCTTTAATATAACTTCCTATCTCACTAAATTTTGTAGCATCTAAAATAGCATCGCAAGCTGGTGAAAATACATTGATGTTTTCTGATAGTGCTACGCCTACATTACTTTGTGCTAATGCTCCTGCGTCATTTAATCCGTCACCAATCATCAATACACTTTTGTTTTTTTCTTGTAGTTCCTCTACATAATGTAGTTTATCTTGCGGCTTTTGATTGAATAAAAATGCTGTTTCTTTAGGTAATAACTCTTCTAAAAACTTCTTTTCTCCTTCATTATCTCCAGAAACAACTGATAAATCATACTTTTTATTTAAGTTAGAAAACAAGTTTTTAACTCCTTTTCTGTAAGCATTCTTAAATATAAATTTTCCTTTATACTCATTATTGACACTAATATGAACCGAAGTATCAAAGTTTGCTTGTTCTTCTGCATTTTTCACAAAAGAAGACGATCCTATTTTTAATCTTGTTTGTTGATAACTTGTCTCAATTCCTTTTCCTACATATTCTTGATAATTATCAACTGGTAACATTTCTTCTTCTAAAGAAGCATACAACATTCTACTTAATGGATGGTTTGATGACCTTAAAGAACTTTTTAATATTGACTTTTGAATTTTATTTAGATCTTCACCTTCATACGTTATTGTATTTTCTTTATTGGTAGTTAGTGTACCTGTTTTATCAAAAATAACTGAATTTACTGCTGCTAACTGTTCTACCACTGTAGCATTTTTTAAATAGAACTTCTTTCTTCCAAAAATTCGTAAGATATTTCCTAAGGTAAAAGGTGCAGCTAATGCTATGGCACACGGGCATGCAATAATTAATACTGATGTAAATACGTTTAATGCTACACTTGAATCATAGTACAACCAAAAGGTTGTAGACAAAAATGCTATTGACAATACAATTATGGTAAAGTTCTTACTGATTTTATCAGTTAACGTTTTAAATGATGAATTTTTATCTTTTTGAAATACATCGTTACTCCACAACTGCGTTAAATAACTTTGTGAAACCGAAGCTAACACTTCCATTTCTATACTTCCTGACAGTTGTTTTCCTCCTGCAAATAATTTATCTCCTGACTTTTTATTTACAGGAACAGCTTCACCTGTAACAAAGCTATAATCTATTTTTGCTTCTCCATTAATTAAAATTCCATCAACAGGAATTAATTCTTGATTTCTAATTAATAGTCTGTCTCCTTTTTTAACATCGTAAATTTGCGTGTTTTCTTCTTTTTTATCTGTAGTTATTTTTGTTACAGCAATTGGAAAGTACGATTTGTAATCGCGTTCAAATGACAAGAAATTATAGGTTTTCTGTTGAAAAAACTTCCCTAGTAGTAAGAAGAACACTAACCCTGTTAAACTATCAAAAAAGCCTGTTCCTAAGTCTAGCGCAATTTCTGCTGTGCTACGTACAAATAACACAAAGATTCCTAAAGCAATAGGAACATCAATGTTTAAAATTTTAGAACGAAGTCCTTTATAAGCAGAAATAAAATAGTCTTGTCCTGCATAAAAAACTACAGGAAGAGAAAATATAAACATCAACCAACGGAAGATTCCTTTGTATTGCTCTAACCAATATTCAGATACTTCAAAATACTCTGGAAATGATAAAAACATAACATTTCCAAAAGCAAAACCCGCTATTCCTAGCTTGTAAATTAAACTACGGTCTACCTTCTTTTTCCCTACCTCGTAGTCTTCAAGACTTATATAAGGTTCATAACCAATAGAACTTAACAGTAATATTATTTCTTTAAGTGATGTTTTTTCGGAATTATACGTAATTCGTACTGTTTTCTTAGGGAAATTAACTTGAGATGAAGAGACAAACTCCTGTAGTTTGTGTAGGTTCTCTAATACCCAAATACATGAGCTACAATGTATATGTGGAATGTATAAATTTACCACTTGTACATTACCATCGTTAAACTCTAATAGTTTATCTACAATGGATTCATTATCCAAGAAATCATATTTTCCTTGTATCTCTTCAGGTATTGCTCCTGGGTTGTTTTGAAAATCGTAATAACAAGTTAAATCGTTTTCTGAAAAAATTTCATAAACCGTTTTACATCCATTACAACAGAAAAATTTATCTTCTATTATAATTGTTTTTGTGTCGCACTCGTTACCACAATGAAAACATGTTGTGCTTTCCATATTTACTCTTTTGCCTAGTACAAATGTCTGATAAGATATCAAATTAAAACATGATAATTGTCAGGTTTTCCGTATATTTGAGTAGTAAAAAAAAGGGCATATTTATGAGCAAGTGTGAGCAGTGTATCATTCGAGAATTTAATTCTTTGAAGGCTTTAACTAAAGAAGAGTTGATAAGAATTACAGGATGTAAAACCTCTAAAAAAATAAAAAAAGGAGAAGTTCTTTTTGATGAAGGTGAATACATTAATGGTGTTTTTTGTGTTAAAGACGGTGTTTGTAAAGTGTCTAAAATGAGTGATAATGGTAGAGACCAAATTATTCATTTAATAAAAAAAGGAGATATTTTAGGTGAGCGTAGTTTAATAAATAATGAAGCTTCAAACTTAAAAGCTATTGCTGTAAATGACATGGAAGTGTGCTTTATTCCTAAAGAAGAAATTCTTAGAGATTTAGAGAATAACTCTAATTTTTCTATGGATGTTTTAAAAAAGATGGCAAATTCTTTAAAGAAAGCTGATGATGTTATTGTTGATATGGCACAAAAAACTGTAAAACAACGTTTAGCTGCAACTCTACTACTTTTAGATGCTAAGTTTGATAAAAATGAAAATGGCTCTATTAACATTAATTTATCGAGAGAAGATATCGCTAATATTATAGGAACAGCCACCGAAAGTGCAATTCGTTTGCTTTCTGAATTTAAAAAGAAGAAACTTATTGATTTAAAAGGAAAAGAAATCTTTATAACGGATATAAAAGCTTTAAAAGAGCTTTCTGAAGGTTTTTAACCTTCAAAAATATTATTACTAAAAAAAATCGTCTAAATAGACGATTTTTTTATTTTAAGCTTCACCAGTAGTTCCTCCAAAATTCATTGGAATTGGTGGTTGCTCATAATCTTTTATTTCTCCATGTGCTTGTTCAAACTTACGAATATTGTCTGCTAATGCTTTTGATAAACGTTTAGCGTGTTGTGGAGTTAATATAATTCTTGATTTTACTTTAGCCTTAGGAACTCCTGGCATAATATTAATAAAATCTACTATAAACTCCGAAACTGAATGGTTTATAATAGCTAAATTACTATAAGTTCCTTCTGCTATTTCTTGATCTAACTCTATATTTAATTGCGGCTCTTTCTTATTATCTTCCATAATTAAGTTTTAATATTATTTATTTAAAAAACAAGGGTTTAGAGTTCTAAGAACTCTAAACCCTTGATATTATTTATAAACTTAAGTTTTTATAAACTTTGTTCAATCTCATCCTTAGGTCCAACTACTATGTCTTCGTAAGCTCTCATTCCTGTACCTGCTGGTATACGTTTACCAACAATTACATTTTCTTTTAATCCTTCTAAGGTATCAATTTTACCGTTTACAGCGGCTTCATTTAATACTTTAGTTGTTTCCTGGAATGATGCAGCTGAGATAAATGACTTCGTTTGTAACGATGCTCTAGTAATACCTTGTAATACTTGCTCAGCTGTTGCTGGTTGTGCATCACGTGCTACTACTAAGTTTTTATCTTCTCTACGTAATAAAGAGTTTTCATCTCTTAATTGACGAGCTGTAACTATTTGTCCTGGTTTTAAGTTTGCAGAATCTCCTGAGTCTTCAACAACCTTCATTCCGTAAATAGCGTCATTTTCTTTGATGAAATCAGTTTTGTGAACTAATTGATTTTCTAAGAATAAAGTATCTCCTGAATCAATAATTCTAACTTTACGCATCATTTGACGTACTACTACTTCGAAATGCTTGTCATTAATCTTCACCCCTTGTAAACGATATACTTCTTGAATCTCGTTTACCAAGTATTCTTGAACTGCTGAAGGTCCTTTAATATTTAAGATATCGATAGGCGTAATAGCTCCATCAGATAATGGCATTCCTGCTTTGATAAAGTCGTTTTCTTGAACTAAGATTTGATTAGATAACTTAATTAAGTATTTCTTAATCTCTCCAGTTTTAGATTCGATAATAATTTCACGGTTACCACGCTTAATTTTACCAAACGATACAACTCCATCAATTTGTGCTACTACAGCTGGGTTAGAAGGGTTACGCGCTTCGAATAACTCAGTTACACGTGGTAAACCTCCTGTAATATCTCCTGCTTTACCAGACTTACGAGGAATCTTAACTAATGTTTTACCTGATTCTACTTTATCTCCATCACTTACCATTAAGTGTGCTCCTACTGGTAAACTGTACGAACGTAATGCATTACCATCAGCATCTTCAATAATTAATGAAGGAATAATCTTCTTATTCTTAGAATCTGTAATTACTTTTTCTTGGAAACCTGTTTGTTCATCTATTTCTACAGAGTAGTTAATTCCTTGCTCTAAGTTGTCAAACTTAACTTTTCCACCAAACTCAGAAACAATAACTCCGTTAAATGGATCCCATTGACATACTGCATCTCCTTTTTTAATTGTCTTTCTATCTTTATCAAAGATGATAGAACCATAAGGAATAATGTTGGTACTTAATACAATTCCTGTTTTCTTATCAGTAATTTTAATTTCTGCAGTACGAGAAATAACGATATCTACTTCTTCTCCTGCTGAATCTTTACCTTTTACGGTACGTAAGTCATCAATTGTTACAGAACCGTCGAATTTAGCGATTAACTTATTATCTTCAGAAATGTTTCCTGCTACCCCTCCAACGTGGAATGTACGTAATGTTAACTGTGTACCAGGTTCTCCAATAGACTGTGCTGCAATTACACCAACTGCTTCACCTCTTTGAACTTTTTTACCTGTAGATAAACTTTGTCCGTAACATTTTTCACAAATTCCTCTTTCAGATTCACATGTTAATGCTGAACGTACTTCTACTTTATCTACTCCTGAAGCTTCAATTTTATCTGCTAAAACAGGAGTAATTAACTCACCTGCTTCAACTAATAATTCATCAGACGCTGGTGCGTAAACATCATATAGTGCTGTACGACCTGTAATTCTTTCACTTAAAGGTTCAACGATTTCATCGTTTTTCTTTAATGGAGAAACTTCTAATCCTCTTAATGTACCACAATCTACTTCGTTAACGATAACATCTTGAGATACATCTACTAAACGACGTGTTAAATAACCTGCATCGGCTGTTTTTAATGCGGTATCGGCAAGACCTTTACGTGCACCGTGCGTTGAGATAAAGTATTCTAAAATTGATAACCCTTCCTTAAAGTTAGATAAAATTGGGTTTTCAATAATTTCTCCACCTCCTGCAGTCGATTTTTTAGGTTTCGCCATTAATCCACGCATACCTGTTAACTGACGAATCTGCTCTTTCGATCCACGGGCTCCAGAATCTAACATCATAAATACCGAGTTAAATCCTTGTTGGTCTTCACGTAAACGCTTCATAGATAATTCAGTTAATCGGTTGTTGGTAGATCCCCAAACATCAATTACCTGGTTGTAACGCTCTTTTTGCGTTAACATACCCATGTTATAGTTCATAACGATTCCATCCACTTCTTTATTAGCTTCAGCAATCATCGCATGCTTTTCTTCTGGAATAATAATATCTCCTAATGAGAACGATAAACCTCCTTGGAAGGCAAACGTATATCCCATACCTTTAATATCATCTAAGAATTTACCTATCGATGGAATATCTGTTACTTTTAAGATATTACCAATAATTCCACGTAACGATTTTTTGGTTAATACCTCATTAATATATCCTGCTTGCTCTGGTACTACTTCATTAAATAATACTCTACCAACAGTAGTTTCAATTATTTGAGTTACTAACTCTCCGTTTTCGTTGAAATCTTTAGTTCTTACTTTTATTCCAGCATTTAAGTCTACTCTGTCTTCGTTATAGGCAATAGTAACTTCTTCTGGAGAATAGAAAGTTAATCCTTCACCTTTAATAGGTACTTCTGGAGTTGACTTTCTTTCTTTTGTCATATAGTATAACCCTAAAACCATATCCTGAGACGGTACCGTAATTGGTGCTCCGTTTGCAGGGTTTAAGATATTATGAGAAGCTAACATTAATAATTGCGCTTCTAAAATAGCTTCAGGCCCTAATGGTAAGTGAACCGCCATTTGATCCCCATCAAAATCGGCATTAAATGCCGTACATACTAATGGGTGTAAACGAATTGCCTTTCCTTCAATTAATTTTGGTTGGAAAGCTTGGATACCTAAACGGTGTAAGGTAGGAGCACGGTTTAATAAAACTGGGTGTCCTTTAATTACATTTTCTAAAATATCCCAAACAACTGGTTCTTTTCTATCAATTATTTTCTTTGCAGATTTTACTGTCTTAACAATTCCTCTTTCGATTAACTTACGAATAACGAAAGGTTTGTATAATTCAGCTGCCATATCTTTTGGCAATCCACATTCGTATAACTTTAATTCTGGTCCAACAACAATTACCGAACGTGCAGAGTAATCAACACGCTTACCTAATAAGTTTTGACGGAAACGTCCTTGTTTACCTTTTAAACTATCAGATAATGATTTTAATGGTCTGTTAGACTCAGTTTTTACTGCTGATGATTTACGTGTGTTATCAAATAATGAATCTACTGATTCTTGTAACATACGTTTTTCATTACGTAAAATTACTTCTGGTGCTTTAATTTCCATTAATCGCTTTAAACGATTGTTACGGATAATTACACGACGATATAAATCATTTAAATCAGAAGTTGCAAAACGACCTCCATCTAATGGAACTAACGGACGTAATTCTGGTGGAATAACCGGAACTACTTTCATAATCATCCATTCTGGATTGTTCTCTCTATTCTTTTGAGAATCTCTGAATGCTTCAACAACATTTAAACGCTTTAATGCTTCGTTTTTACGTTGTTTAGAAGTTTCAGTGTTTGCTTTATGACGTAACTGATATGATAACTCATCTAAATCGATTCTTTCTAATAAATCAATTAAACACTCTGCTCCCATTTTAGCGATAAACTTATTAGGATCAGAATCTTCTAAGTACATATTTTCTTGTGGAAGTTCATCTACGATATCTAAATACTCTTCCTCAGTTAAGAAGTCCATTTTTTGTAATGGTTCTCCTTCGGCATTTTTAGCAATACCTGGTTGAATTACTACGTAACGTTCGTAGTAAATAATCATATCTAACTTCTTAGATGGTAACCCTAAAAGGTATCCCATTTTGTTAGGTAATGATCTAAAGTACCAAATATGTGCAACTGGTACTACTAAGTTAATATGACCTACTCTATCTCTACGTACTTTTTTCTCAGTAACTTCAACACCACATCGGTCACAAACGATACCTTTATATCGAATTCTTTTATATTTACCACACGCACACTCATAGTCTTTTACAGGACCAAAGATACGCTCACAAAATAATCCATCTCTTTCTGGTTTGTGTGTACGGTAATTTATAGTTTCTGGTTTTAACACCTCTCCTTTAGAAGCCTCTAAAATAGACTCAGGTGATGCTAAACCTATTGAAATTTTGTTAAACTTCTTAACAGTGTATTTTTCGTTTTTTCTTGCCATGATAATGGATTCGAATTAAAAATAAATGTCTTATAATAAGACTGATATTGAAAAAATGATTTGCCTCAGAGTTTTCACTCTGAGACATTTCACTGTGATTATTCTTCTAACTTAACGTCTAATCCTAAACCTTTCAGTTCGTGCATTAATACGTTAAATGATTCTGGTAAACCTGGTTCTGGCATTGCTTCTCCTTTAACGATAGACTCGTAAGTTTTTGCTCTACCTAATACATCATCAGACTTAACAGTTAAGATTTCTCGTAAGATACTTGATGCACCATATGCTTCAAGTGCCCAAACCTCCATCTCACCAAAACGTTGACCTCCAAACTGAGCTTTACCTCCTAATGGTTGCTGAGTAATCAATGAGTAAGGTCCAATAGAACGCGCGTGCATTTTATCTTCAATCATGTGACCTAACTTAATCATATAAATTACCCCTACAGTTGCAGGTTGATCGAAACGTTTACCTGTACCTCCATCATATAAATATGTATGTCCGTAACGTGGTATTCCTGCTTCATCTGTTAAAGCATTAATTTGATCAATTTTTGCTCCATCAAAAATAGGTGTCGCATATTTTTGACCTAATTTTTGACCTGCCCATCCAAGAACAGTTTCATAAATCTGACCAATGTTCATACGAGATGGTACCCCTAATGGGTTTAATACGATATCTACTGGCGTTCCGTCTTCTAAGAAAGGCATATCTTCTTGACGTACGATACGTGCAACAATACCTTTGTTTCCGTGACGTCCTGCCATCTTATCCCCTACTTTTAATTTACGTTTCTTAGCTACATAAATTTTAGCAAGTTTTAAGATTCCTGCTGGTAATTCATCTCCTACAGAAATTGTAAATTTCTCACGACGTAAAATTCCTTGTAAATCGTTTACTTTAATCTTGTAGTTGTGAACTAATTCTACAACTAATTGATTTAAGTCTTTATCGGTAGTCCAAGTTCCATGTAAATGTGTAAAATCTTCTACAGAGTTTAACATTTTTTGCGTGAACTTCTTACCTTTTGGTAATACTTCTTCTCCTAAGTCATTATATACTCCTTGAGAAGTTTTACCTGATACCAAGTTGAATAATTTTTCAACTAATACATCTTTTAACTCCTCAAATTTAGACACATAAGATGCTTCCAAAGCTGCAATTGCTTCTTTATCACGAGCACGCTTATTTTTATCTTTTACTGCGCGTTTAAATAACTTTTTATTTATTACAACACCTCTTAATGATGGAGAAGCTTTTAATGATGCATCTTTTACATCACCTGCTTTATCACCAAAGATAGCACGTAATAACTTTTCTTCTGGAGTTGGATCAGATTCTCCTTTTGGTGTAATTTTACCAATTAAGATATCACCTGGATTTACTTCTGCTCCAATACGAATCATTCCATTTTCATCTAAGTCTTTTGTAGCCTCTTCAGAAACGTTTGGAATATCGTTTGTTAATTCTTCAGCTCCTAACTTCGTATCACGAACATCTAATGAATATTCATCAATGTGAATAGAAGTAAAGATATCTTCACGAACTACTTTTTCAGAAATCACAATCGCATCCTCAAAGTTATACCCTTTCCAAGGCATAAAGGCTACTTTCATGTTTCTACCTAAAGCTAATTCTCCTTTTTGTGTTGCATATCCTTCACAAAGTACTTGTCCTTCTTCAACTCTATCACCTACTTTTACGATTGGTTTTAAGTTAATGTTTGTACCTTGGTTGGTTTTTCTAAACTTAATTAAGTCGTAAGATTTTTCATCAGAATCAAAGCTTACCATACGCTCTTCTTCTGTTCTGTCATACTTAATTGTAATTTTGTTGGCATCTACATACTCAACAACTCCAGCTCCTTCAGCGTTGATTAAGATACGAGAGTCTTTTGCTACTCTACGCTCTAAACCTGTACCTACGATTGGAGATTCTGGACGTAATAATGGAACTGCTTGACGCATCATGTTTGATCCCATCAATGCACGGTTCGCATCATCATGTTCTAAGAAAGGAATTAACGATGCTGAGATCGAAGCTATTTGGTTAGGTGCAACGTCCATATAGTTAATTGCTTCAGGGCTTTCAACAGGAAAATCACCTTCTTCACGTGCAATTACTCTATCTCTTTCTATCTTACCATCTTCCGCTATCGGTAAGTTAGATTGAGCAATCTTCATTCCTTCTTCCTCTTCTGCACTTAAGTAAATAGGTTCTTCACCTAATACTGTACCTTCTTCTACTTTCTTATATGGTGTTTCAATGAATCCCATATTGTTTACTTTAGCATAAACAGCTAAAGAAGAAATAAGTCCAATGTTTGGTCCTTCAGGTGTTTCAATCGGACATAAACGACCATAATGTGTATAGTGAACGTCACGAACCTCGAAACCTGCTCTTTCACGTGATAAACCTCCAGGTCCTAAAGCTGATAAACGACGCTTATGAGTAATCTCTGCTAATGGATTGGTTTGATCCATAAATTGAGATAACTGGTTGGTACCAAAGAAAGAGTTAATTACTGATGATAACGTCTTAGCGTTAATTAAGTCAATTGGAGTAAATACTTCGTTGTCACGAACATTCATTCTTTCACGAATAGTACGCGCCATACGAGCTAAACCTACACCAAATTGACCTGCTAATTGCTCACCAACAGTTCTAACACGACGGTTAGATAAGTGATCGATATCATCTACTTCAGCTTTTGAATTGATTAACTCAATCAAATACTTAATAATGGTAATAATATCGTTCTTAGTTAATACTTTTTGATCTAAATCTTCATCTAAACCAAGTTTAGTATTCATTCTAAAACGTCCTACCTCTCCTAAACTATAACGTTGCTCTGAGAAGAATAATTTTTCAATAATTCCTCTTGCAGTTTCCTCATCTGGCGGTTCAGCATTACGTAATTGTCTATATACATGCTCTACAGCCTCTTTTTCAGAGTTTGTAGGGTCTTTTTGTAATGTATTATGAATGATGGCATAATCTGCTTGTTGGTTGTCTTCTTTGTGTAATAACACAGTTTTAGCACCTGCTTCAATTATTTCATCAATATGTTCTTTTTCTATAATAGTATCACGGTCGAAAATTATTTCGTTACGCTCAATAGATACAACTTCTCCTGTATCTTCATCTACGAAATCTTCGTGCCAAGTTTTTAATACTCTTGCTGCTAATTTACGCCCTAATACTTTCTTTAATCCAGCTTTAGAAACTTTTACTTCTTCAGCTAAATCAAAGATCTCTAAAATATCTTTATCTCTTTCAAAACCTATGGCTCTGAATAACGTTGTTACTGGTAATTTTTTCTTTCTATCAATATAAGCATACATCACTTGATTGATATCGGTAGCAAATTCAATCCAAGAACCTTTGAATGGAATTACTCTTGCAGAGTATAACTTGGTTCCATTAGCGTGGAAAGATTGCCCAAAGAATACACCTGGTGAACGGTGTAATTGTGACACTACAACTCTTTCTGCACCATTAATAATAAAGGTACCAGAGTTTGTCATATAAGGAATTGTACCTAAATACACATCTTGAACGATTGTTTCGAAATCTTCGTGTTCTGGGTCAGTACAATATAATTTTAAACGTGCTTTTAGAGGTACACTGTGAGTTAATCCACGCTCGATACATTCTTGAATGCTATATCTTGGTGGATCTACAAAGTAGTCTAAAAATTCTAATACAAATTGATTACGTGTATCTGTAATCGGGAAGTTATCCATGAAAGTTTTATACAAACCTTCTTCTCCTCGCTCTTCAGCTTTAGTTTGCAATTGGAAGAAATCTTGGAAAGATTTTACCTGAATATCTAAAAAATCTGGATAATCAGCTCCTAACTGCGATGACGCGAAGTTAATTCTTTCAGTAGTATTTGTCGTTGCCAAAAGAGATGCTATTTTTAATTAAAAATATTATTTTTGAAACTTAACTGTTTCAATACTGCAATTTTAATTGCCTTTACTGATTAAAAATCAGCACTTTATAATCGTAAACTCACAATTAAAAAAATTGTGAAAAATAAAGAACGAATATATACACAAAATGGTTTAGGCCTAAAAACATGAGTTTTTAGTACCTAAACCTTTATTGTTTTTTCCCGTTTTTTTTATAATTCGGGAGTATAGCTTACTTAAGCTCTACCTCAGCTCCTGCTTCTTCTAAAGACTTCTTAAGACCTTCAGCCTCATCTTTAGATATACCTTCTTTGATTGGTGCTGGTGCGCTATCTACAATACCTTTAGCTTCTTTTAATCCTAATCCAGTTAATTCTTTAACTAATTTTACAACTGCTAATTTAGAACCTCCTGCTGCTTTTAAGATTACATCAAACTCAGTTTTTTCTTCTGCTGCATCTCCACCACCTGCTGCTGGTCCTGCTACTGCTACTGCTGCTGCTGCTGGCTCAATACCATACTCTTCTTTTAAAATATCAGCTAATTCATTAACTTCTTTTACTGTTAAGTTAACTAATTGCTCTGCGAAATCTTTTAAATCTGCCATTTTAATTGTTTTTTAAAAATTTTATTTATTTAGTTTATTAGTGCGCGAAATTATTTTTCTGATAATGTCTTTAAGATACCTGATAACTTACCACCACCTGATTGTAATGCTGAAACAACATTTTTCGCAGGAGATTGTAATAAGGTAATAATATCTCCAATAAGTTCTTCTCTAGATTTGATGTTAACAAGAGCGTCTAATTGGTCATCTCCAATATAAACTGCTTCTTCAACATACGCTCCTTTTAATAAAGGACGATCTTTTGATTTTTTTCTGAACTCTTTGATTACTTTTGCTGGCGCATTTGCTGCTTCAGCAATTAACATTGAAGTATTTCCTTTTAATACATCTGGTAACTCTCCAAAATCTTTATCAGAAGCTTCCATTGCTTTTGAAAGCAATGTGTTCTTTACAACAGCCAATTGTACGTTTGCTTTGAAACAAGCTCTACGTAAGTTAGATGTAGTAGTAGCATCTAACCCAGAAATATCTGCTAAATAGATGGTACTTGTATCCGCTAATTGTGCTGTTAAATCTTGTATTACTTGTGATTTTTCCTCTCTAGTCATAATTAAAAAGTTTTAACTGCCTTACGATACAGATTTTTCATCTATTGCAACACTAGGACTCATTGTTGAAGACATAAAAATACTCTTAATATAAGTTCCTTTTGCCGCAGTTGGCTTTAATTTAATAAGTGTTTGCAATAACTCGTTTGCGTTTTCTTCAATCTTTTTAGCATCAAAAGATACTTTTCCGATTGCAGCGTGTACAATACCAGTTTTATCAACTTTAAAGTCAATTTTACCAGCTTTTACTTCAGTTACTGCTTTAGCAACGTCCATTGTTACCGTACCTGTTTTTGGGTTTGGCATTAAACCTCTTGGTCCTAAAATACGACCTAAAGGACCTAATTTACCCATAACGCTTGGCATAGTAATAATAACGTCTACATCAGTCCATCCTCCTTTAATCTTTTGAAGGTACTCATCTAATCCTACATAATCAGCACCTGCTTCTTTAGCTTCTGCTTCTTTATCTGGAGTAACTAATGCTAAAACTTTTACATCTTTACCAGTTCCGTGAGGTAATGTTACAACTCCACGAACCATTTGATTAGCTTTACGAGGATCAACTCCTAAACGTACTGCTAAATCAACAGACGCATCAAATTTTACGTTTGTAATCTCTTTAACTAATGCTGATGCATCTTGTAAGCTATAAACTTTAGAGCTATCTACTTTAGCACGAGCTTCTTTTTGCTTTCTAGTAATTGCCATTTCTAAATATCTTTTAAAGTTTAAGCAGGTGCATCACCTGTTACTGTTAATCCCATAGAACGAGCTGTTCCGGCAATCATTCGCATTGCAGACTCAACTTCAAAGGCATTCATATCTACCATTTTGTCTTCTGCTATTCCACGAATTTGATCCCAAGAAACGCTTGCTACTTTTTTCCTATTAGGTTCTCCTGAACCTTTCTTAATTTTGGCCGCTTCTAATAATTGTACTGCGGCTGGTGGTGTTTTTACAACAAACTCAAATGATTTGTCTGTATAAACTGTAATAACAACTGGTAATACTTTACCTTGTTTGTCCTGTGTACGAGCATTAAACTGCTTACAGAACTCCATGATGTTAACACCGGCAGCACCTAAAGCGGGTCCAACTGGTGGCGACGGATTCGCTGCACCTCCCCTAACTTGTAGTTTAACTAATTTACTTACTTCTTTTGCCATTGTTTAAGATTTAACGATGTGTTTAAATTGGAAGCTTAAACTCATCTAAATATAGGTGTAACAATTATATTTTCTCTACTTGCATATAATTTAGCTCTAATGGAGTTTTTCTTCCGAAAATCTTAACCATTACTTCTAATTTACGCTTTTCTTCATTTACTTTTTCAACAGTTCCATCGAATCCATTGAAAGGACCATCAATTACCTTTACAGTTTCTCCAACTGAATAAGGAATTGCGATATTTTCATCTTTAACAGAAAGTTCATCAACTTTACCTAACATTCTGTTTACTTCTGATTTACGCATTGGTACAGGATCTCCTCCTTTTGTTTCACCTAAGAAACCAATAACTCCTGTTACTGATTTAATTACGTGAGGAACCTCTCCTGCTAAATTAGCTTCAACCATTACATAACCAGGAAAATAAACTCTTTCTCTGTTAATTTTCTTTCCGTTTCTTACTTGAATAACTTTTTCTGTAGGAACAATTACTTGGTTCACAAAATCAGACAACCCATGACGAGCAATCTCAGTCTCGATATAAGTTTTTACCTTATTTTCTTGACCTCCAATAGCTCTAACCACATACCACTTCATCACCGAATCAGCCATCATTAAAACATTTTAAAGAAGTTATCTAACCCTGTTTGAAAAACCTTATCTATCCCTGCTACAGCTAAAGCAAATACAATTGTAAATGCTGCAACTACTACAGTAGACTTCTGAGCTTCTTCACGAGAAATCCAAGTCATATTGGTATTTAATTCTTCAAAAGAATCTTTAATGTATTGTACAAAGTTACTCATATTTTATCCTTTTAACGAGTTGCAGTTTTCACCACAACTCGTTTTAGTTTTTGCACGGGTTGAGAGGCTCGAACTCCCGACACCTGGTTTTGGAGACCAGTGCTCTACCAACTGAGCTAAACCCGTATTTTAAAGGAGTCTCTCTCTTAAAAGAGACTCCTTATACTTTATTATTAAACTATAATTAGTCTAAGATTTCAGTTACCTGACCAGCTCCTACTGTTCTACCTCCTTCACGGATAGCGAACTGTAAACCTGTGTTTAATGCGATAGGTTGGATTAAATCAACTATAATAGTTAAGTTATCACCTGGCATTACCATTTCTACTCCTTCAGGTAAGGCAATGTTACCAGTTACGTCAGTTGTACGTACGTAGAACTGTGGACGGTAGTTATTATGGAATGGAGTGTGACGTCCACCTTCTTCTTTCTTTAAGATATACACCTCAGCTTTAAACTTAGCGTGTGGAGTAATAGAACCTGGCTTACAGATTACCATTCCTCTCTTAATCATAGACTTTTCAATACCTCTTAATAAGATACCTGCGTTATCTCCAGCTTCACCTCTATCTAAGATTTGACGGAACATTTCGATACCAGTTACAGTAGATGTTAATTTCTCATCTCCCATACCGATAATCTCAACAGGATCTCCAGTATTAACAATACCAGTTTCGATACGTCCAGTTGCTACTGTACCACGACCAGTAATAGAGAATACATCCTCGATTGGCATTAAGAAATCTTTTTCAGTATCTCTTGGTGGCTCTTCAATCCAAGTATCTACAGCTTCCATTAATTCTAAAACTGTATCAACCCACTTTTGCTCTCCGTTTAATGCACCTAAAGCAGAACCAGCTACAACAGGACCATTATCTCCATCATATTCATAGAAAGATAATAAATCTCTTACTTCCATTTCTACTAATTCTAATAACTCCTCGTCATCAACCATATCAACTTTGTTTAAGAAAACAACGATACGTGGAATACCTACCTGACGACCTAATAAGATGTGCTCACGAGTTTGTGGCATTGGACCATCTGTAGCAGCTACTACTAAGATAGCACCATCCATTTGTGCAGCACCAGTTACCATGTTCTTTACGTAATCGGCGTGACCTGGACAGTCAACGTGTGCGTAGTGACGGTTAGCTGTTGCATATTCTACGTGAGAAGAGTTAATTGTAATACCTCTTTCTTTTTCTTCTGGAGCGTTATCGATTTGATCAAAAGCTCTCTGCTCAGAATATCCAGCATCTGCTAATACTTTAGTAATTGCAGCAGTTAAAGTAGTTTTACCGTGATCTACGTGACCAATAGTACCTACGTTTAAGTGCGGTTTCGAACGATCATAAGTTCCTTTTGCCATGATTATTAATTTTAATTCTTAGTTAAATATATTTAGTGTTATTTTTAAACTCTTGTCAAATAAACTCTAAAATAGAGCCAACAACGGGATTTGAACCCGTGACCTCATCCCTACCAAGGATGCGCTCTACCAACTGAGCTATGTCGGCAACGAATTTAGAGCGGGAGACCGGGTTCGAACCGGCGACATTCAGCTTGGAAGGCTGACGCTCTACCAACTGAGCTACTCCCGCAATTTTGCTGTTAAGATTTTTGTGGGGAGAGCAGGATTCGAACCTGCGAAGTCGTAAGACAACGGAGTTACAGTCCGTCCCATTTGGCCGCTCTGGAATCTCCCCAAAAATCTTAAATCAAAATTTTAATGAACTTTTGTTCTTTTAGAGCCGATGGAGGGACTCGAACCCACGACCTGCTGATTACAAATCAGCTGCTCTAGCCAGCTGAGCTACATCGGCTTTTGCTATAAAAAAACAATCCGCTATTTCTAACGGACTGCAAATGTAAAAAGTAATTTTTAATTTTTAAAACTTTTTTAATTATTTTTTATCGTTTTTATGACACTAAGGCATCCTTTGATTTTTCTTTTGATTTTTGCAACTGTCTTTTTAACGATTCAACAGATACGCTAATTCCCTCTTCAAAGGTTTTAGTTTGTTTTTTTACTATTAATTCACTTCCAGG
The DNA here is from genome assembly GCF_964513915.1 of Tenacibaculum litoreum. Lineage (NCBI taxonomy): Bacteria > Pseudomonadati > Bacteroidota > Flavobacteriia > Flavobacteriales > Flavobacteriaceae > Tenacibaculum > Tenacibaculum litoreum. The sequence continues at coordinate 128,127 of NZ_CAZEQS010000004.1, forward strand.
TATATTAATTTTTACTTCAGTTATTTTGTTTTCCTTTTCACTCGTTTTTTGCACTTTCAAAAACACTTCTGCATCAACGATCTTATCATGAAACTTTTCTAATCCTCCTACTTTTTTCTCAATGAAGTCTATTAGTTTTTTGTCTGCTGAGAAATTTACTGATTGCGTGAATACCTTCATAATTCTTCGATCTTTTAAGTTGACTCTCTAGGATGAGCCTTATTATACACTTTTTTTATTTGTTCCAAGCTATTGTGCGTATACACTTGGGTAGAGGCTAAACTTGAATGCCCTAGTAATTCTTTAACCGAATTTAACGACGCACCGTTATTAAGTAAATGTGTAGCAAAAGCATGCCTTAATATATGAGGGCTTTTTTTTGCTTTTGTTGACACCCTACTAAAGTACAAATTTATTATTCGGTAAACAAGAGTTTCATAAATTTTAACGCCTTTTTTAGTTACTAAAAGCACCTCTAAATCAACTTCTTCAATTCCTCTTTTTTGCCTTAAATATTCTTGTAAAGTTTTATATACTGACGGCAAGATTGTTACATACCTTTCTTTACTTCTTTTTCCTAAAACTTTTATTGTTTTACTAGTATGATCTATATCTTTTTCTTTAACATTTATTAACTCAACCCTTCTCATTCCTGTTGAGTACAACATTTCTACAATCAATCTATCTCTTACCGATTCAAAATCTGAACCCTCTTTTATTAGTCTTAAAACCTCTTCTACCTCGTTTTGATCAAAGGGGGTTTGTATTTTTTTTTGAACTTTTAACGCCTTATGATTTGAAAGCGGATTCACTGTTACTTCTCCTATTTTTTGCAGAAACTTATAAAAAGTTTTTAAAGAACTTACTTTTCTATTCACACTTCTATTTGACACATTAGCATTCACCAAACTAACAATCCATGTTCTAATTTGATTGTAATGAATACTCTCTAAATCCTCTTGATCAAACTCAACCTCACAAAAATCTTTAAACGCTATTAAATCTGTTTTATATGCTTGAATTGTATTTTTTGAATACTTTTTCTCAAATTCTAAATACTCTAAAAAAGCTTCTATTAGCATTATCTATCTTATTTATTAATTGAAGATACAAAAAAAACCTGTATTGATATCAATACAGGTTTTTTACACTTTTTAGGATGATTACTATCCTACTTCTTCTTGAGTTCTTAATCTCTGAACGTAAGATGCTTTAATCATTTGAGCACGTTTTGCTACAGATGGCTTAGTAAACTGCTTTCTGTTACGTAATTGCTTCATCGTTTTTGTACGATCAAATTTACGTTTATAACGTTTTAACGCTCTATCGATATTCTCTCCTTCTTTAACTGGAATGATTAACATATTTTTGCACCTCCTTTCATCGTAGTTTCTATATCTTTAAAAATCGACAACAATCAGTATATCAATTAATTATATTATTTTATTTCATTTTGGACGGCAAAGATACAAAGTATTCTTTAAAAATACATTATTTTATTTCTTTTTAGTTTAAAATGAAACAAATAAAAATCCTGCAAAAGCAGGATTTTTACTTATATATTTATCAAGAACCTATATGTAAGTTATTATTCTTTCTTATCAAGAATCCTTTTTACAAAAGGAATACATTATGTAGCTGGCCTATATTCCTTCTTATCGATTACCATTTTTGCAATAATTTCTTTCAAGATTTCTGAAGTACCCCCTCCTATTGGTCCTAATCGACTATCGCGTAATAAACGCGCCATTGGATACTCTTCCATATAACCATAACCTCCTAGTAATTGTAAAGCATCGTATATAACCTCATCAGCCATTTTAGTAGATAATAGTTTACTCATACTTGCTTCTTTTACCACATAAATACCATCATTTAAACGTTTTGCTATTGAATAGTTATATTCTCTACACATATCTACTCTACTAGCCATTTCCGCTACTTTATGACGTAAGGCTTGAAATTTATCTAGTGTTTTTCCAAAAGCTTCACGTTCGCTCATATATTGTACTACATAATCAACAGCATATTCCGCACGCGCATGGGCATTGATTCCCATTACTAATCTTTCTAAAGCAAAGTGCTGCATTATATATGGAAATCCTTTACCTTCTTCTCCCATTAAGTTTTCAGCAGGTATTACCACATTATCAAATGCTATTTCAGCAGTGTCTGAAGCTCTCCAACCTAATTTATCTAACTTAGTTGATGATATTCCTGGAGCATCTCTATCAACGATAAAAATACTCATTCCTTTATGCTTATCCTCAGGATTAGTTTTGGCGGCCACTACTAAGTAATCAGAATATACTCCATTTGTGATAAACGTTTTTGAACCGTTAAGTACATATGTATCTCCTTTTTTTATTGCTGTAGTACGCATTCCTGCTACATCACTTCCTCCAAAAGGTTCTGTAATACATAAACAACCTATTTTATCTCCTTCAATACTAGGCGTTAAGTATTCTTTTTTTATTCGATCATCTCCTTCTTTATTTACATGTGTCATTGCTAAATAAGCATGTGCCCACATGTTAGCTGCAAAACCTCCTGAGTTTATTTTTTGTAGCTCTTCTAAAAAAATAACAGTATAAAAAAGATCTAAACCTAACCCTCCATATTCTTCTGGTTGATTTAAACCAAAGTACCCCATTTCACCGAACTTCTTCCAGATAAAACGCTCTACCGTACCTTCTTTCTCCCATTTATCTATATGAGGAACTACCTCTTTTTGTAAAAAATCTCTAAAACTCTGACGAAAGGCTTCATGCTCTTCGGTAAAGTACATACTATTCATAGTGGTTTGTTTATTAAATTTTGTTGTTTGCTTATTTTGCTTCCAAATATAAGATTATTCTATCGTATTTATTTAATGGAAAATCTTTAATATTTCTTAATTCTGATATATCTTGTAATTCTGCTACTTCATCTCGATATTCAAAAATCTTTTTACATAACTCATAATTGACGTAAGGATTTTTCAATACTTCTTTAAACTTAGCTGTATTTACATTTACTTTTTTAATAGTTGGCTTTTTTACTACACTAAAGGTTTGCATGACTTTGTCTGCTACAACTTTATTTAAACCCCAAACTTCATATAATTGTTTTGAGAATGAATATCCTTGCAATTTCTTTCTATACTTTATAATTCGAGAAGATAACACTTCTCCCACACCACTAATAGTTTCAAAGTCTTGTTGAGTGGCTTTATTAATATCATTAGTAGAAATTTTATACTCCTTATTATATGTATGTTTTTCAATTAAACCTAACTCTCTTTTACTTTCCTTCTTTTGGTTTTGTTTTTTCACAACCCAATCTGGAAATTTAAAATAAGGAGCTATCCTATTCAATAGACTATCAGATATTTTTGTTACTTGTTTAAAATCTTTAGCTGAATTAATCCATTTATTTTGTTTTCTATAATTATGTAATCTATCAATCTCCTCTACTGACATCCCTAGTTGATAACCTTTAAAGTCTGTTATATAATTTGGATTAAATGAATATAATTTTGGTTTTCTTTTACCCAATTCAATTCTTCCCAAACTATCAATAGTATTTTGAAAAGCTACTAACTCTTTCTTATTTATGCCCTCCACTTTTCCTGAAGAAAAATCTACATATACATATATAAGTTGTAAAACAACTATTACAAGTAACAAAAAGAAAACCCCATTTCTTTGGCGTTTGTTATACCAGAAATGGGGTTTAAATATTTTCATTCGTAGTTAATTTTACATATGCTCTGTAACATCTACAGCTCCATCTTCGATCGCTTCTTCTTTCTTATTAATCGCATTCATATATTTAGTCAATTCCTTTTTTATTACCGGTGACAACATTACTACTCCAATAATATTCGGAACCACCATTGCAAAAATCATTGCGTCTGAAAAATCAATTACTGCTCCTAAACTAATAGATGCTCCAACAACAACAAAAAATAAAAATAAAATTTTATATACTAAATCAGTTATTTTTCCTTTACCAAATAAAAATTTCCAACCCTGCATACCATAATAAGACCATGATATCATTGTTGAAAAAGCAAAAAGTATTACAGCAATTGTTAGCACAACTGAGAAATGAGGTATTACAGAATCAAAAGCTACAGCTGTCAATTCAACACCTTCTTTAATTGGAACCCCATACTGCATAAACTGACCATCAAAATTCGTTATAATAATAACCAAAGCTGTCATTGTACAAATAACAACCGTATCAACAAACGGTTCTAATAATGCTACGATACCTTCACTTGCAGGATATTTTGTACGAACTGCTGAATGCGCAATTGCAGCTGAACCAACACCTGCTTCATTAGAAAAGGCTCCCCTTCGAATACCTTGTATCATAACTCCAATCAGACCACCTGCTATACCTAACCCTGAAAAAGCACCTTCAAAAATTAACCCAAAAGCATCATCTATCAACGTAAAGTTTGCAAATAAAATAATGATTGCTGCTAAGACATAAATTCCAGCCATAAAAGGAACCACTTTTTCAGTTACCGAAGCTATTCTTTTAATACCCCCAATAATTACTATTGCTACTAAAACAGCCATTACTAATCCAAAATACAACCCTGCATTAGGTCCTGTCAAGTCAAAAAGTTTAGTAAATTGAGCTGCAGCTTGATTAGCTTGAAACATATTTCCTCCACCAAAAGAACCTCCAATAACAAAAATAGCGAATAAGACCGCTAAGATCTTACCTAATTTACCAACACCCTTTTCTTTAAGACCTTTTGTTAAATAATACATTGGACCTCCATACACTACTCCGTCTTCATCTACATCTCTATATTTAACTCCTAAAGTACATTCGGCAAATTTAGAGGCCATCCCTAACAACCCTGCTAATATCATCCAAAAAGTAGCACCCGGACCACCTATTGACAAAGCTACTGCAACACCTGCAATATTACCTAAACCTACCGTGGCAGATAGTGCAGCTGTTAAAGCTTGAAAGTGAGAAACCTCACCGTCTGCCGAATCATCCCGAATAGTTTCAAAAACATCTCCTCCAGGAGTTTGATCTCCATACAATGTATCTACTCCATGCTTTTCAATGTCTTCATACTTTCCTCTTACAACTTGAATTGCAGTTTTAAACCCTACAAAATTGATGAACTTAAAATACAACGTAAAATACACCGCTCCACCTACTAAAACTATTAATACCCAAGGTATCTTAAAATTTTCTGAAAAAGGAATTTCATAAAATATTGCGTTTACAAACCACCCTGTATAATCTTTAAAGATTGAATCTATTTTTTCTGTTGTACTTTCAAATGCGAAAGTGAACATTGGTGCTAAAGTAAAAAGCAACGTTAGTAGTCTTTTATTCATGATTTGTATGATTAGATTTTGAATTAGTAGCCCGCAATATCATAAAAAAATGTACTTACAACAAGTTTTCGTTGTTAAATATAGTTTTTACGTTAGTTTTTCTTTAAATTTTTGTAAATCTTCTTGAAATGATTTTGGGTTTAACCCCAGATATTCTCTTGTTTTAGACAAATCAAAACCTGTTATAGCTGGTCGTTTTGCTCTTTGATTAAGTATAGCTGTAGAAATTGGTTTTATCAAGTTTTTATCTAACTTAAAAACCTCTGCTATTTGCTGTGCAATATCGTAAATACTCAACAATGTATTTGATGATATATTAAAAACTCCTAATGCTCTTTTATCTATTGATATTTTACATGCTAACGCCAAATCTTCTGCATAGGTTGGCATGCGAAACTGGTCGTTTACTATAGTTATCTCTTTCCCTTCTTCCAACGTTTGTTTTACCCATAAAACTATATTACTGCGAGACATATCATATACTTTTCCGTATACTAGTATTGTGCGCAAAATAGTGTAATCTGTCGTAGATTCTGTTAAAATTTCTTCTGATTTCAGTTTTGAAACCCCATAATAACTTAATGGGTTAGGTGTATCAGTCTCTTTATACGGACCAGCTTTACCATCAAATATAAAATCGGTTGAAATATGGATTAAATGAGTTTTATTTTCTTCAGAATAGTTTTTTAAATACTGGACTACATCTACATTTAACTTATCACAAGCTACCTTATTGGTTTCACAAGCATCAACATTTGTCATTGCTGCTGTATTAACAATAACATCTGGCTTGTACTCCGAAAGTTTATCATAAAACAAAGATTCATCTGTAATATCAATTGAAACATAATCGAAGTCATCTCTTCCACTTCTATTTTTCCCTCTTGAAAAACCTACAACCTGATACTTTTCTTTCTCTTCTAATAATAGATTTACTAAAGTTTGCCCCAGTAAACCATTACTTCCAGTTACAACAACTTTCTTCATTAAAAAATTCTTCTAAGCGTTTCTATTTGCTCAGGACGTCCTAAAACAATTAAATTCCCTCCTGCTTCCAATTTCACCGAAGCTTCAGGGTTAATAATATAATCTTTATCAGGAGTTCGATACCCTATTACTGTACATCCTGTTTTCTTTCGTAAATCTAAGTCTAGAATTGTCTTATCAATATATTTTTCAGGCAAACCATTAATAGCAACCTCTTCTAAATTTGCAGTAGTTTCACCTTCTATAGTTAATCTATCAACAAACTCTATAACATCGGGAGTAACCACTAAAGAAGCCATGTGTGACCCCCCTAACTTATCAGGCATTATCACATTATCTGCTCCAGCAATTTTTAATTTACTATACGAAGTTTCTTTTGACGCTCTACTTATTACTTTACAATCCTTATTTAGTTGTTTTGCTGTTAATACCACAAACAAGTTATCAGCATCAGAAGGTAGCGCAGTTATTAAGTTTTTAGCATTCATTATACCTGCTCTTAATAAAGTTTCATCAAGTGTAGCATCTCCTTGAATAGTTAGCGCTCCTTTTTCGTCTAATTGCCTCACTATCCCATCAGACTTTTCAACTATCACTATTTTCTTCTTATAATTCTTTAATTTTGAAATAGCTTGTTTACCATTTCTTCCATAACCACACACAATGGTATGCCCTTCTAATTGTTCTATTTGTTTTTGCACTTTTTTTACTTTTAGTTGATGGAAAAATTGTCCGCTAATTAAATATTCTGAAAATGAAGAAACCGCATAACCAAAAATAAATAAACTAGATATTATCAGCCCAATAGTAAATAGCTTTTCTCCTGTACCAAACGGATGCACTTCTCCAAAACCAATGGTACTAATGGTTATAATTGTCATATATAAAGCATCTATTAGAGAGTACCCAAAGAATACCATATAACCTAACACCCCCACCGAAACGATCAGTACAGAATAAGTTATTGCCTTATATAATCTTGACTTAAATACAGTGTTTATCATAAATCAAAAACAGAAGTTCTTTTAGTATAAATCATATCTTTTAAACGCAGTAAAAACGCCATGGTTAAATACAAGCCAAAAGACAAACCTACTGTTACAAACGATATGTATATAAAAAACAGACGTACGTTGGTAGCTCGCATACCTAAACGGTCTGCAAATCTAGAAGATACATTAAAACCATGTCGTTCAAAAAAATGTCGTACAGAATGGATAAATTTCATTACACTATTTTTTTCAAGATATAAAAATTCTCATTTAAAATTAAATCTTTTTCTAACTTCACTTCGTTATTATATTTTTGGGAAAGACTAAAGTAATTTTGATCATTTATTAATTCATAACTTTTACTTTCTCTATAAAAATCATCTTCAATCGTCTGCCAATCTGATGCTTCAGTTTTCACCATTTCTTTATTACAAAAGTCGAGTAATTTTTTAAATCCTTCTGACTTTTTTAAACCTTTTTGAAATGAAGCACTTCCTATATAATCTCCTTTTCCCTGCAAAACTGAAAAGAAATCAAAAAGCTTATCAGTGTCTTTTCTTGATAAAAAGAACAACACTCCTTCTATTAAAATAAATGAGGTTTTATTTTTTTTAATCGCTTTAATTCTTTTAAGTAAGCCCTCTACATAATCCTCATTAAAATCAACTCCTATAAAATGGATTGTTCTTTTTGGTAACTTTTCTTGATTTTGAAGCTCTTTAATTTTTTCGTTTTTATAATCAACAATCTCTTTCTTATCTATTTCTATATTAACTATATTTTTATCCAATAGAAAAGGATACATACTAAAACCTGATCCAAAATTAATAAGAACTTCTGGTTTCAGCCTTTCAATCTCTTCAAGAAAAAATCTATTTCTCAAACAATGCGCTGACACTTCTTCTAAACAAACTTGGTCAAGATATTTTTTCACTAAAACATTCGTTCTAGAATTATTCCAAAGTTTTGCATATACATCCTTACTCAAACCTTCGTTTAAAGACCTAAATATTGATGTAACAAACGCTGTTTCGTGTATTTCTATACCTAAACCACTCATTAATACGCAAGATACTACTTTCAGTTTATTTGTTGACAATCACTACTTCAAAATAAATTTGGTTTTGGTAACTTTGCTGTTTTTGGTAAAATCCTCACTTTGAAAGAACAAGAATACATAGAAGTTTACGGAGCCCGAGCTCATAATTTAAAAAATATTGATGTTAAAATTCCTCGTGAAAAGCTAGTTGTAATTACTGGTTTAAGCGGGAGTGGAAAATCTTCTTTAGCTTTCGACACCATATATGCTGAAGGACAACGTCGTTATATTGAAACTTTCTCAGCTTATGCACGTCAGTTTTTGGGTGGCTTAGAAAGACCTGATGTTGATAAAATAGACGGACTTTCTCCTGTAATTTCTATTGAGCAAAAAACAACAAACAAAAGTCCTCGTTCTACTGTAGGAACTATTACTGAGATTTACGATTTCCTTCGTTTACTATTTTCTCGTGCAGCAGATGCTTACTCATACAATACAGGTGAAAAAATGGTAAGTTATTCTGACGAACAAATCAGAAAATTAATTTTAAAAGATTTTGACGGAAAACGCATTGCCATTCTTGCTCCATTAATTAAATCAAGAAAAGGGCATTATCGTGAATTATTCGAACAAATTTCTAAACAAGGTTTTGTTCGTGTTCGTGTGGATGGAGAGATTCGAGAGATTGAAAAAGGTATGAAACTTGATCGTTATAAAACGCACGACATCGAAGTAGTTATTGATCGTTTGGCTGTGAATGACACTGCTGAAAAACGCCTAGAAGATACTATTAAAACTGCGTTGTACACGGGTGATAATATTTTAATGGTAATCGATGTTGATGATGAAAAACCTCGTTATTTTAGTCGTGAACTCATGTGTCCTACTACTGGAATTGCTTACCCTAACCCCGAACCAAACACTTTTTCGTTCAATTCACCAAAAGGAGCTTGTTCACATTGCAACGGACTAGGAATTACCAACGAGATAAACCATCAAAAAGTAATTCCAGACGATAGTATTTCTATAAAAAACGGAGGAATTGCACCTTTAGGTGAACAAAAAAATAGTTGGATTTTTAAACAGCTTCAAACTATTGCTGAACGTTATAGCTTTAAGTTAACCGACCCTATAAAAAGTATTCCAAAAGAAGCTATGGAGATTATTCTTCACGGTGGAAAAGAAAAATTTGAAATCCAATCAAAAACTGCTGGAGTTACCAGGAATTATGAGATTGATTTTGAAGGTATCATTGCCTTTATTGAGAATCAATATAAAAACTCAGAAAGCACTTCCATTAAACGTTGGGCAAAAGGTTTTATGGATGAAGTTACTTGTTCAGTTTGTGACGGAAAGCGTTTAAAAAAAGAAGCACTTCATTTTAAAATCACTGATAAAAACATTAGTGATTTAGCCCAAATGGATGTGTTAGAGTTAGCTAGTTGGTTTCAAAAAGTTGATAAAAAACTGTCTGAAAGACAATTAACTATTGCTTCTGAAATTTTAAAAGAAATTCGCACACGCATTCAGTTTTTATTGGATGTTGGCTTAGATTATTTAACATTAGATAGAACCTCAAAATCTCTTTCTGGTGGAGAAGCACAACGTATTCGACTTGCAACACAAATAGGTTCACAACTTGTAGGTGTCTTATATATTTTAGATGAACCTAGTATTGGTTTACATCAACGTGATAATCAAAAATTAATTGACTCTTTAATTAAACTTCGTGATGTTGGAAACTCTGTTTTAGTTGTTGAACATGATGAGGACATGATTAAGAATGCTGATTTTGTCTTAGACATTGGTCCTGGTGCTGGTCGTCATGGAGGAGAAATTGTTAGCGAGGGCAACTTTGACGAGTTAAAAAGTCATGATACTCTCACTGCTGACTATTTATCTAGAAGAAAAGAAATTGAGGTTCCCAAAAAGCGTCGTGAAGGAAACGGAAAAACAATCTCATTAAAAGGAGCCTCTGGAAACAACTTAAAAAATGTTTCCGTTGAATTTCCTTTAGGAAAAATGATTTGTGTCACAGGTGTTTCTGGTAGCGGAAAATCTACCTTAATAAATGAAACCCTCTACCCTATTTTAAACGCACATATTTATCGAGCAGTTAAAAAACCGATGCCTTACAAAAAAATTGAAGGTTTAGAACATATTGATAAGGTAATTGATATTGACCAGTCTCCTATTGGCAGAACTCCACGTTCAAACCCTGCTACTTATACTGGAGTGTTTAGTGAAATACGTAGTTTATTTGCAAAAACCCCAGAAGCCTCTATCAGAGGATATAAACCAGGTCGTTTTAGTTTTAACGTAAAAGGCGGACGTTGTGAAACCTGCCAAGGTGGTGGTGTTCGTGTAATAGAAATGAATTTCTTACCAGATGTTCATGTAGAATGTGAGACTTGTCAAGGAAAACGTTTTAACCGAGAAACTCTAGAAATTCGTTATAAAGGAAAGTCAATTTCTGATATTTTAGAAATGACGATTAACGAAGCTACAGCATTTTTTGAACATATTCCTAAGATATATAGAAAATTAAAAACAATTAAAGATGTTGGTTTAGGATACATTACACTCGGACAACAGTCCACCACACTTTCTGGTGGAGAAGCACAACGTATTAAATTAGCATCAGAGTTATCAAAAAGAGATACAGGAAATACCTTTTATATATTAGATGAACCAACAACCGGACTTCATTTTGAAGATATTCGTGTGTTGATGGATGTTTTAAATAAGTTAGCAGATAAAGGAAATACTGTTTTAATTATTGAACACAACTTAGATGTAATTAAACTCGCCGATTATATTATTGATATAGGTATGGAGGGTGGTAAAAAAGGTGGTAAAGTATTAACTTTCGGAACTCCTGAAGAAGTCTCTGAACACAAAAAAAGCTACACAGCAAAATTCTTAAAAAAAGAGTTAAAAAAGTAAGATAACAACATTTCTCATTAATAGATAATTTATTTTACACATATTTTTTTTGATTTTAAATTAGTTTATATAAATTTATGAGCTGATTTTTTGTAAAAGAATCAATTAAATAGTATTCCCCCGAAATTATTTAAACATGAGAAAAGAAAAACAATCTGCCTTATTAGCGGATAATTGCCCGCTTATTTGCGAAACGTACAAGAACATAATATCTAAAATAGCTAGATTAAACCCAAACTTTAATTTTAACACGGACATTACTTATAATTGTAATGGGGCTTACGATATTATAAAAAAGACAATTGAAAAAGAAACATCTTTAAACTTTGTTCTCTTAGACTTAAAACTTTCACCTGCTAAAAACAGAAAGATTCTATCCGGTGAAGATTTAGGACTTTTAATTAGGAAACTACTACCTAGCACAAAGCTTATTGTTTCAACTGATTGCAATGATAATTATAGAATTCATAACATTTTTAAAAGCTTAAACCCTGAAGGCTTTCTTGTTAAAAGCGACTTAACTTCAAAAGAATTGAAGAATGCTATAAAAAATGTAACAAACAATATTCCTTATTATAGCAAAACTGTTTTAAGTCTTTTAAGAAAAGAAGTATCAAATAATTTTTCTATAGACTCAATAGACCGACAAATTCTATATGAACTTTCATTAGGTTCTAAAATGAAAGACATGCCTAATTACATACCACTTTCTGCGGCTAGTATTGAAAAGCGAAAACGACATTTAAAAAAAATATTCAATGTTAAAGCTAAAGGAGACAGAGAGTTAATATTGGTAGCCAAAGAGAAGGGCTTTATTTAAAAAAATGAAAATTACGGTTTCCCCATACTTTTTTTATGGTTTTTTTTATAAAAAAACAATTATCAACACATAGCTTTGGGAAGATTAAAAATAGCTATCCTTAAAAACCTTTTTACTTTTGAAAGACACATTAATCAATTTAGTACAAAAATTACTTAAGAAAAATAGTATTTCTTTTGACAAAGAAGAATTAGCTTTTCAAATTCAAAGCCATCCTTCTTATCCTAGTTTACATGCAATTACAGGAGTTTTAGATCATTTTAATATTGAAAATGTTGCGGCCGATGTTCCTGTTAATTCAGAAACACTTTCTCAACTCCCCGACTGTTTTATTGCTCAAATAAATAGTGATTATGGTCAAGATTTGATTGTAGTAGAAAGAAAGAAGTCAGATTATATAATTTACGATTCTGAAAATAAAAAAACAAACCTTACTGAAAGTAAATTTCTAAATAAATTCACAGGAATTATTGTTGCTGTTGAAGAAACTGAAGACTATCAAACAACCAAAAGCAACTCCAAATTAGTTAAAACTATCGGTTTTTCTCTACTTACTGTTTTTGCTTTATTTTTTGTTTTTAACAATTCAACTTCATGGTACAACACTTTTTATTTCTTACTTTCTATAACAGGTGCTGTTATTAGTGTAGCAATTATAAAACAAGAACTTGGATTAAAAACTTCTATTGGTGATGCTTTTTGTTCAGGAACTGATGATAAAAAAGATTGTGATGCTGTATTAACCTCTAAAGGTGCTGAAATTTTAAAAGGATATAAATTAAGCGATTTTAGTATGCTTTATTTTATAGGATTATCTCTTTTAACTTTTACTCAAATTTCTAATCCTGTAATTTCATATACTATTAGTTTACTTGCAATACCTATAACATTATATTCTTTATACTACCAATACGCAGTAGTAAAAAAGTGGTGCCTTTTGTGTTTAAGTATTGTTGGTGTGCTTTGGTTACAAGCATTAGCTCCTGTATTAACAAACAACTACATTAATACTTTTATACTTAGTGATTTTGTTACTTTAGGTTTAATAGCTTCTTTTACTTGGCTAACCTGGAGTTACATAAAACCTTTATTCACTGAAGTTCAAGAGCTCAAAAAAGAAAAGATAGCAAGTGTAAAATTTAAAAGAAACTATGCGCTATTTGATAGTTTATTACAAAAGTCACCTCAACTTGACACTCAATTAACTAATAGTAAAGAAATCATTTTTGGAAACCTTAACTCCAACCTTGAAATAACAATAGTTACCAATCCTTTTTGTGGGCATTGTAAACCTGTTCACGCTCATGTTGATGAAATCCTTAAAAGATATCATAATAATGTAAAAGTTAAAGTAAGATTTAATGTAAATGTAGAAGACAAGAATAGTGATGTTGTTAAAATTACTAGTAGGCTCATAGAAATTTACAATACACAAGGAGAGAAAGAATGTCTCCAAGCCATGGATGCTATTTATGAAGGACAAAAACCTGCTGTTTGGTTAAAAAAATGGGGAGAGTGTTTTAACAAAGAAACCTATACTTTAGAGTTAGAAAAAGAGAAGAATTGGTGTACGGAAAATGCTATCAACTTTACTCCTGAAATCTTAGTAAACGGAAAGTCTTTTCCAAAAGAATATAACAGAACTGATTTAATATTATTTATTGAAGACTTGGAGGAAAACTCACAAACTTCTAATGTTTCATTAAAAACAGCATAAAAACAAAGCCCTAAAAAGGGCTTTGCGTTTTTGAACAAAATTCTCTCGCGAAGAATAGACACATTGGTGAGTGTCTTTAAATGTTCGCCGCAAAAGTAACCTTAATATTTTAATTATGAAAAAACAAATTCTAAATTTAGGTAAAGCTTTAAAAAAAGCGGAACAAGCCCGTATTAATGGCGGAAACGGAACTTGCACACCTCAACAATGTGCAGATGAATATAATAAAACAGCATTTGACCCACTTCCTTCTTCTGCTTTTAGATGTGAAAATAATAGATGTATAATAATAATATAAATTATGAAGAACTCAATTTTAAACTTAGGAAAAGTTTTACATAAAACACAACAAATGCATATTAACGGAGGAAGAAAACAATGTGATAAAGACAGAGACGGTATCTGTGAGGATTATGGAGTACACTGTGCAGAATTTCATTGTAGTTTTATCATATAACCAAAAAACTTAATCATGAAAAAATCAATTTTAAACTTAGGTAAAACCTTAAATAAAGCTCAACAAATCAATATTAATGGTGGTAGAAAAATGTGTGACACAAATAAAGACCGTATATGTGAAGACATAGGTGACCACTGTGCCGAAACATATTGTACTTTAGGCCCTCATCCTTTTTAAACCATTAAAAACTAAAATTATGAAAAAATCAATCCTAAATTTAGGTATCCCCTTAAATAAAACTCAACAAATCAATATTAATGGTGGTAGAAAAATGTGTGATACCAATAAAGATCGTATATGTGAAGATATAGGAGATCACTGTGCCGAAACATATTGTACTTTAGGTCCTCATCCTTTTTAAACCATTAAAAACTAAAATTATGAAAAAATCAATTTTAAACTTAGGTACCCCCTTAAATAAAGCTCAACAGACCCAAATTAATGGAGGTAGAAAAATGTGTGATACAAACAAAGACCGTGTATGTGAAGATTATGGTCCACATTGCGCCGAAATATATTGTAGTTTCATTTTAGACTAAAAAAAATGAAAAAATCAATTTTAAACTTAGGTGAACCTCTAAATAGAATTAAACAAATGCAGATTAACGGAGGTAAAAAGCAGTGTGATAATCATTACCAATGTGGTAGTGGCTATTGCTGTAATACTGCTGGATGGTGTCAGTTATTTGGTGATCAAGGTAGCACAGGATATTTGTGTGATGGAAGTATAATTTAACTAAACAAATTATGAAAAAATCAATTCTAAATTTAGGAAAACCACTTAATAAAACAGCTCAAAAATTAATTAATGGTGGCGGAGCTGTAGGCTTTTGTGACGGCCAAGGTAATTGCCCATCAGGCCAATATTGTGAGGGTATATACTGTTACGTAAATGATGGAGGCAGTGATGGCTCTGGTGATAATAACTGTACAGGACCATGGCAATTTTGCCCTAATGGCGGTATAAGCTGTACAGGCTGCTAACTAACCAATATAAAAATTAATATATTTTTTATGAAAAAACAAGTTTTAACCTTAGGCAACGTTTTGGATAAAACACAGCAAAAACAAATTAATGGGGGGCAACCAATGCCTGATCCAAGATGTAAATGCTTCTGTTATTTAAATTCAACAAAATACACAACAGATTGTCAATCATTATGTCCAAATGGAGACATACCCGGAGTGTATGAAGGAACACCTGCTTCTTGTTTTGGTGATTACCCTATATAATATTTTTTATCTAAAATTACACCCATTTAGATTCTGTATAGTGAGCGAGATTCTTTACAACAAGTTGGAAAAATTAGATATGTAACAACTATTCCAAGTCAAAGAAGATGTTTTTTCCAGTCGTACAATTTTAATACAATACTATAAAATTATTATTATTCAAATTGCACCTCTGAAAACACATCTTTAAAAGTTATTAATTATTTAGCTCTTAGTAATTTTAAAAACTAGGTTAGAAATTGTATATTCCTAGCCTAGTTATATCTTATACCAAAATTGAACTTGAAAAAATTCCCAAACTACAAACAAACCGAAGCAAAAGATTGCGGACCTACTTGTATTAAAATCATAGCTAAACACTATGGAAAAACTATTAACACACAACAACTTAGAAAACTTAGCGAAACTACACGAGAAGGAAGTAGCCTACTCGGCTTAAGTGAAGCTGTAGAGTCTATAGGTTTTAAATCTCTAGGCATAAAATTAGCTTTTAACAAACTTAAAGAAGCTCCTTTTCCTTGTATAGTTCACTGGAATAAAAACCACTATGTAGTTCTCTACAAAATAAAAAAGGACACTGTTTATATTTCTGATCCTGCTCATGGATTAATTACTTTCACAAAAGAAGAATTTATTCAGCATTGGATTGGTAATAATGCTGATGAAAACACTGAAGAAGGAATTGCTTTATTAGTGGAACCTACTCCTAAATTTTATCAAGAAGAGTTTGAAGAAGATGAAAAATTTGGGTTTTCATTTATTTTCAAATATTTATATAAATACAAAAAATTTATAGTTCAATTAATCATTGGGCTTCTTGCAGGTAGTTTACTTCAACTAATTTTACCTTTTTTAACTCAAAGTGTAGTTGACGTAGGTATCAAAAACCAAGATTTAAACTTTGTATACCTTATTTTATTTGCGCAACTGTTCCTTTTTATTGGAAAAGCTTCTTTAGAAATTATTAGAAGTTGGATTTTACTACACCTTAGTACTAGAATCAATATTTCTTTAATCTCCGACTTCTTTATAAAGTTAATGAAGCTACCTATCTCTTATTTTGATGTTAGGATGACAGGGGATTTACTACAAAGAATTAACGACCATAAACGTATTGAAAGAATTTTAACCACATCATCATTAACAGTATTATTCTCTTTCTTCAATCTTATAATTTTCAGTTTAGTTTTGGGATATTATAGCTTACAAATTTTCGGAGTATTTGTACTAGGAAGTGTGTTATATTTTGGTTGGGTATTATTCTTCTTTAAAAAACGAAAAGAACTAGATTATAAACGCTTCTCTCAAGTAAGTCAAGAACAAAGTAAAGTTATTGAACTTATTAACGGGATGCAAGAAATTAAGCTCCACAATGCTGAAAGACGTATGCGTTGGAATTGGGAGTATGTGCAAGCACGCTTGTTTAAAGTAGCTACCAAAAGTCTTGCTTTAGAACAAACACAAAGTGTGGGTTCTAATTTTATCAATGAACTTAAAAACATGTTCATTACCATACTTTCTGCAAAACTAGTTATAGATGGTCAAATTACCTTAGGTATGATGATGGCTATTAGCTACATCGTTGGTCAATTAAACGGTCCTATCACACAGCTAATTAATTTTATGAGAGATATACAAGATGCTCAAATCTCTTTAGATAGACTAGGCGAAATACATAACATGGAAGATGAAGAAAAACCTGGTGATGAAAAAGTAACTACAATCCCAGATAATGCGTCTATAAAACTAAATAATATTTCTTTCAGATATACAGGTGGTTTAGAACCTGTTTTAAAAGATTTATCACTTAAAATTCCTGCTAATAAAACAACTGCCATAGTAGGTGTTAGTGGTAGCGGTAAAACTACTTTAATGAAACTACTACTTGGTTTCTATCAAGTTGACCAAGGAGATATTATGATAAACAACTTCAATTTGAAAAATGTATCGCAAAAAGAGTGGAGAAGAAATTGTGGCGTTGTAATGCAAGAAGGGTACATATTTAATGATTCTATAGCTAAAAACATAGCTGTAGGTGAAGATTATGTTGATAAAGAAAAATTAGCCCATGCAATTGATGTGGCAAACATTGGTGATTACATTGAAGGTTTGCCTTTAGGCTACAACACAAAAATTGGTAGTGAAGGTAACGGATTGAGTACTGGTCAAAAACAACGATTATTAATTGCTAGATCCGTCTATAAAAACCCTAAATTTTTATTCTTTGATGAAGCTACTAGTGCATTAGACGCCAATAACGAAAAGGTTATTATGAGTAAACTTAATGAGTTCTTTGCTGACAAAACAGCTGTTGTTATAGCGCACCGATTAAGTACTGTTAAAAATGCACATCAAATAGTAGTCCTTGAAAAAGGAAAAATTATTGAGAAAGGAAGTCACGAAGAATTAATTAAACTAAAAGGAAGTTATTATCATCTAGTTAAAAACCAACTAGATTTAGGTAAATAAAAATATTCTCTCGCGAAGAATAGACACAAACCTTGAGTGTCTTTAAATTATTCAAGGATTTTATCAAATTTAAATTATTTTAAAATGAAAAAATCAATCTTAAACCTAGGAAAAACTTTAAACAAAGTACAACAAAGAGAAATAAACGGAGGAGGCAACCTCCCTTATACTAACAGTAGAGATTGCGAAAGCAATAATGGAATATGGTATGAATGTGTTCAACAATGTTACAATAGTTTAGAACCTCATTTTAACCCATGTCCTGGAGTACTATAACCCTTTTAAATTAAAGATCATGAAAAAGCAAATTTTAAACTTAGGAAAAAGCTTAAATAAAATAAAACAAAAATCAATCAATGGTGGAGGAACTCAATCATGCCCTCCTACTAACTGTTACTATGGTAATAGTGACACAGAGTTATTTGGTGGAGCTGTCTATTGTGGTAGTTGTGGTGACTACAACAACCTTCCTTCTAGCTGTCAAAACAAAGTTAGAGTTGGATATTATTGTTTTGGTATATAATTTAAAAAATAAGAAAATGAAAAAATCAATTTTAAACTTAGGAAAAGAATTAAATAAAAAAGAACTACAAAAATTACATGGTGGTTCCTCTAATAACAGTTGTTATATTATAGATGAAGGACCTTATGGTATTTTATGTTCAGATTGTTGTAAACTACAAGGAGACACCTGTGTTCCTGATTACACTCAAATCTGTCAACAATCCTAATAGTCGCTTTTTATCTCACAACTAAAATTAGTATAAAAATAATTTAATTATGAAAAAATCAATATTAAACTTGGGTAAAAACTTAAGTAAAGTAGAACAGAAACTTATTAATGGTGGTTATCCTTGTAAAACAGAAAAAGACTGTTACGATCAAGATGGTTCTGGAGACCCTTTAACACCTTGGGAATGCTATAACGGAATTTGTATCATGTCCTAATTAATAATTTATTTCATTGGTGCTCCTACTATTAATACAGGAGCACCTTTACTTTCTCTAATATGCCAAACAATACTCAAGATATAGAAATTCGTAGTGAAGAAGTACAAGAAATTTTAACTCATGTGCCTAATTGGATGATTCGTTGGGGCAATACCTTACTTCTTGGCCTTATAATAATGTTATTATTCATTTCATGGTTTGTTAAATACCCTGATGTTATATCTACGGAGGTAATGGTTACCACCTCTACTCCACCTGAAAAAATTTATGCTAAATCAACTGGTCAGTTTGAAACTTTTTTAACGAGTGAAGGTAAAAATGTTTCTGAAGGTGATGTTTTAGCGGTTATTGAAAACAGTGCTTCTTACAAAGATGTCTTACTATTAAAGAGTATTGTCGATACAATCGAAGTAAATCAACAAAAATTCTTTTTCCCTGTTGATAAAGTTCCACCTTTAATTTTAGGAGACATAACTTCTAGCTACTCTCAGTTTGAAAACGATTATTCTGAATATGTTTTAAACGAAAAACTAACTCCGTTTAAATCTGAGAACTTCGCAAACCAAATGTCTGTTATAGAAGCTAGAGGTAGACTACAAATTTTATTATCACAAAAAGAACTAAACTTAAAAGAGCTAGAGTTTAAAGAAAAAGACTTAGAGCGTAGTAGAAAAATGTTCGGGCAAGGAGTTATTTCTGCCAAAGAAAAAGATCAAAAAGAGATAGAATATTTACAAGCAAAACGATCATACAAAACTTTAGAGTCTTCAATTTCACAAATAAGAGAATTAATCAATAACTCTGCAAAAAACTTAGAAGGGACCTCTATAAAAAAAACACAACAAGATACACGCCTTAAAAAGAAAGCTATACAATCTTTCTTGTACTTAAAAAAAGCTATTAAAGATTGGGAAAAGCAATATGCTTTAACTTCTTCAATAGATGGTAAAGTATCCTTCTTATCATTTTGGAATAAAAATCAAACTGTTAATACGGGTGATCTAATATTCACCATTATTCCTAACAAAGGAAATTCATTTATCGGTAAAATAGAAGCACCTGCCGCTAACTCTGGTAAAATAAAGAAAGGTCAGAAAGTTCAAATTAAACTATTAAACTATCCTTCTGACGAATTTGGTGAATTAAATGGAAAGGTAAAATCTATCTCTCTTATACCTAATGAAAAAGGCAATTATCTGGTAGATGTAGAATTACCCCAAAATCTAGAGACCACATACAATAAAACAATTCCTTTTAGACAAGAAATGAAAGGAGCAGCAGATATAGTAACTGAAGATTTACGTTTGATAGAACGCTTTTTCTATCAACTTAAAAATATTATTAAATAAAAATTCTCTCGCGAAGAATAGACATAAACCTTGAGTGTCTTTAAACTGTTCAAGGATTAACTAATTTTAATTTTTTAATCATGAAAAAATCAATTTTAAATTTAGGAAAAGCTTTAAACAAGTCTGATCAAAAACAAGTCAAAGGAGGGACAAAATTAACAACACCTGGAGAATGTGACGCTATAGAAGGTAATATTCCTTACGGTTGTCCTTGTAAAAGTAATTGGTGTGCATCTGGCTTACATTGTGACACAACACAACAAAGCCATTTAGATGGTATATGCAGTTACAACTAATAACCTAAACTTTTTAACACTTATAAAGCTTCTAATTAATTTCGAGACTTTATACTCAAAATTTTAAACTATGAAAAAACAAATTTTAAACTTAGGTAAAAACTTAAATAAAACTGAACAAAAAACTATTAATGGTGGTAACCCCATCTGTCCTGAGGGCTATGCTCTAGAGCTTTTATGTCAATCACAACCTGAAAACCCTTGTTGCACATTTATTATGTTGTAATAATCTTAGGTAACTATACATAATTTTACACTAAAGGCATACTAATTACCTAATATTATTTTCATGTATAAAGAGTGAGTTTATCTCGCTCTTTTTTTATATCTCTCATCTCATAATTAATAAAAAAAGCCCTAAATTAGCAGGCTTGCTAAAAATCAAATATTAGCAGCTTAATTTGTTATTTAATATAAAAGTAGAAGAATTATGAGTCCGAATGATGACAGAAAAATTAGAGAAAAACTACAACAAAAAACTTGGAACGAAATAAAAACAAATGATTCTTGGGCAATATTTAAAATTATGTCTGAGTTTGTAGAAGGTTATGAAAAACTAAGTAAGATAGGCCCTTGTGTATCTATTTTTGGGTCAGCACGTACAAAAACAGATGCCTCTCACTACAAATTAGCAGAAGAAGTAGCTTTTAAATTAACACAAAGTGGTTTTGGAGTAATTACAGGTGGTGGTCCTGGTATTATGGAAGCTGGTAACAAAGGAGCTCATCGAGGAAAAGGTACCTCAGTAGGTTTAAACATTGATCTTCCTTTTGAACAACACGATAACCCTTGGATTGATAATGATAAAAACTTAAATTTTGATTACTTCTTTGTTCGTAAAGTAATGTTCGTAAAATACTCTCAAGGTTTTGTTGTTATGCCTGGTGGTTTTGGCACAATGGATGAACTTTTTGAGGCAATTACTTTAATTCAAACTAATAAAATTGGTCGCTTTCCTATTGTTCTAATTGGTAAAAAGTTCTGGGCTGGGTTATTAGACTGGATTAAAAATACTCTAATTGCAGAGGGTAACATTAGCGAAAAAGATTTAAATTTATTCAGAGTTGTTGATACTGCTGATGAAGCTGTTGAGCACTTTAATAAATTCTATGCTAAATATCAACTGAAACCAAACTTCTAAAAATATTTATCTTTAAAGCTCATTGAAAATTCAATGAGCTTTTTTATTTTCACGAGGTTTATTAAATTATAAATCTTCTTAAAAGACCTTATATAATATTGAAACAGAAAACACTCCTCTTATTATGTGCTACCATCTTGTATTGCTTTAAAATAGTAGCACAAGAAAACTCTGTTGAAATAAAAGCTAAACTAGATGTAAACAAAGATGTAGTTCATATTTTACAAAAAACAACTTTTTTCAATCATTCATCATCCAACTTACATCATATTTTCTTACATAATTGGGCTAATGGTTATAAAAATGATAACACCCCTTTAGCTAAGCGATTTATTGAGGATTATAAAAAAACATTTTACTTTTCAAAAGAGAAAGATAGAGGTCATAGTAAAATAAGAAACCTAACAATAAACTTCAAAAAAGTTTCATTTAAAGAAAGGAAAACTCAGCAAGACATTATTAAGGTATCGCTTAATAAACCTCTAAAACCAAAAGATAGCTTAATAATCCGCATGTCATATTCTGTAAAGGTTCCAAATGCAAAATATACAGGATATGGAAAAACAAAAACAGGATATCATCTACGATTCTGGTATATAACTCCTGCTATATATAATAAAAAGTGGGAATTAATGAGTAACTTAAATTTAGACGATTTATACGAAGAGCTCTCTAGTTATTCTATTTCCATAGATATTCCTAAAAATTATCACATAGAAAGTAACCTATATCAATATAAAACTGAAAAAGAAAACTACACCAATTACTATTTAGTTGGAGCAAAAAAGAAAGACATTATACTTCATATAGATACTGTCAGAACTTTTAAATCTTTTAAATTAAAAGATAAAGAGGTAAAAACAGATGCATACCTAAAAAAAATCCCTAATAATGAAACAACAAAAATCATAAATCGACAAATACAATTTATTGAAGACTTTATAGGAAAGCACCCTCATCCTGAAATACTTGTTGATTCACGAACCATTAACAAAAATTCGTTACATGAAATTTATGGTCTTCCCAGCTGGCTAAAACCTTTTCCTAAAAACTTTAGATGGGAAACAGGATTCTTTAAAGCCCTTACCCAAAAGTATTTTGATGATGTAATTATTCAGAATCCAAGAAAAGATTATTGGCTCACTGATGGATTACAAACATATTTAATGATGGAGTATGTAAAAAAATACTATCCAAATGTCACTTTTTTGGGAAAGTACTCCAAGTACTGGCCCATAAAAACCTACAACATTGCTAAATTAAAACAAAACGATAAATACCCTCTCGTTTATCAGTTTAGCTCTCGTAAATTTTATGACCAACCTTTAACAGCATCTAGCGACTCTCTTTCTAATTTTAACAGAAAAGTTGTTAGCAAATACAAAGCTGGTTTGGGTATTAAGTATTTACATGACTTTGTTGGAGACAGCATCTTAAGAGAATCTGTAAAAGAGTTTTACGTTAAAAATCAGCTAAAGCCTTCAAACAGTAAATCTTTTGCTGAAATTCTTCAAAAGAAAACTTCAAAAGATTTGCAATGGTTTTTTGGTGATTATATCAATACAGACAAAAAAATAGATTACAAAATAAGAAAGGTATCCTACACCAAAAATAAAGACTCTCTATTCGTTACGATTAAAAATAAAAGAAGCTTTACAGCTCCTGTAGCACTGTATGGTATTCAAAAGAAAAAAATAAAACATAAAACTTGGGTTACTGGTGTAGATTCTACTAAAACAATAAAAATTAAAAGAGGTGATTTTAACAAGCTAGCTTTGAATTATGAAAATAACTATCCTGAATTTAACTCTCTAAATAATTTTAGAAATGTAAATAATAACATTATAAACAAACCTCTTCAATTACGTTTTTTTAAAGATTTTGAAAACCCATACTATAATCAACTATTCTATTACCCTGATATTAAGTACAACTTGTATGATGGATTAATACTTGGGGTAAACATAAATAACAGATCACTCGTTAGTCATAACTTTCAATTTAGTTTAACTCCTAACTATGGTCTTAAAAGTAGAAACCTAACCGGATCTTTCTCTGTAGGATACAATCATTTTTTAAGAGACTCCAAGATTTACAAAATACGATATGGAATTTCAGGAAGTAATTTTCATTACGCACCTGAATTAGGGTACAATACTTTAAGTCCGTTTATTAATTTTCAATTCAGAAGAAATACACTCCGTGATATTGGTTCTAAGTTCTTAATAGCCCGTATGGTTAGTGTTCATAGAGAATTAGCTCTTAACAGTACTCAAAACGATCAAGATAAATATAACATTTTCAACCTGCGTTATATCAACAACAAATTTGATGCTATTCACAGAATTAGATATGCTGCTAACCTCGAGGTAAATTCTAATTTTAGTAAAATATCTACTGATTTTCGTTATAGAAAGTTTTTTACCGCTAACGAAAGTTTTGAAGTCCGTTTTTTTGGTGGACTCTTCCTATCTAACAAAACGGAAGGAAATTACTTTAGCTTCGGATTAAACAGAGGTAATGACTATTTATTTGAACAAAACTTATTTGGGCGTTCTGAAAATGAAGGCTTTTTCAGTCAACAATTTGTAGTTGGTCAAGGAGGCTTTAAATCTAAGTTTAAAGAACCTTACTTTGCGAATCAGCTTATAACATCTATTAACACTAGTGTGAGCGTATGGAAGTGGGCTGAAATTTATAATGACGTTGCTATGCTGAAAAACAAAAATACTTCTCCTAAGTTTTTCTATGAAAATGGTATTCGATTAAACTTCCTTCCTGAAATATTTGAATTTTATCTTCCAATTTACACCAACGAAGGTTTTGAGGTTAACAAAAGAGCTTATCCTTCAAAAATTAGATTCATTATTACAACAGATATTGATAGAATTTACAACTTCATTAGAAGAGGTATATTATAGATACTTCAATAAAAATTGATTTTTCCTCTTTTTTTTGAAAAATATTCAATGAAAAGAGAAATTTTTAAATTTCAACTAAAAAACCTATCTTTGTAACCATACCTAAATTAGATGATTATGACGCAAAATACCGAAATAGCTAATACTCAACAGCTTTCTTTTCAAGATTTTAAAAGTGAAGTTTTAAAGGACTATAGAATTGCTCGTATTAGTCGAGAATGTAGTTTATTAGGAAGAAGAGAAGTTTTAACAGGTAAAGCTAAGTTTGGAATTTTTGGAGATGGTAAAGAAGTACCACAGTTAGCGATGGCTAAAGCTTTTCAAAATGGAGACTTTAGATCAGGTTATTATCGTGATCAAACATTTATGATGGCTATTGGAGAATTAACTCCACAACAATTTTTTGCAGGTTTATATGCTCATACTGATATTGATGTTGAGCCTATGTCTGCTGGTCGTCAGATGGGAGGGCATTTTGCAACGCATTCTATAGATGAAAACGGAAATTGGAAAAACTTAACAGCTCAAAAGAACTCATCAGCAGATATTTCTCCTACAGCAGGTCAAATGCCTCGTTTGTTAGGATTAGCACAAGCATCTAAAATTTACAGAAATGTTGAAGGTTTAGAAAAGCACACTAATTTTTCAATCAACGGTAACGAAGTTGCTTGGGGTACTATTGGTAATGCTAGTACTAGTGAAGGGTTATTCTTTGAAACAATTAATGCTGCTGGTGTTCTACAAGTTCCAATGGTAATGAATGTTTGGGATGATGAGTACGGAATTTCAGTACATGCACGTCACCAAACCACTAAAGAAAGTATTTCTGAAATCTTAAAAGGATTCCAACGTGAAAATGAAAGTAACGGATATGAGATTTTCGTAGTGAATGGTTGGGATTATGTTCAGTTAATTGACACTTACAATAAAGCTTCTCAAATTGCAAGAGAACAACATATTCCTGTATTAATTCACGTAAAAGAATTAACTCAACCACAAGGACATTCTACTTCTGGTTCTCATGAACGTTACAAATCAAAAGAACGTTTACAATGGGAACAAGAATTTGACTGTATTGCGCAAATGCGTAAGTGGATTTTAGAGTTTGAATTAGAAAATGAAGATGGAGAAACTTTAAAATTTATTGATTCTGAAGAAGACTTAATCAATATTGAAAAAGAAGCAAAAAAAGAAGTTAGTAAAGCTAAACGTGATGCTTGGAGTGCATATACAAATGAAATAAAAGTAGAAGTAGCTGAAGCCATTGCTCTGCTAGATACCATTGCACAAAAAAGCAACAATGGATCATTCATTACAAAATATAAAAATGATTTAGCTGCTATTTCTGAACCTATCAGAAAAGATATTTTGGTTGCTGCTCGTAAAACTTTACGTTATTTACGAGATGAGGACTTTGCTGAAAAAACAGCTCTTCAAAACTTTATCAAAGCTTCAATAGATAAAGCTGCTGTAAAGTATTCAGCACATTTATTAAGTGAAACTGAATTAGCAACTGAAAATATTGCTGCAGAAGCTCCAACCTATGCTTCAGAAAAAAATATCGTAGACGCACGTATCATTATGCGTGATAATTTTGATGCTATTTTAGCAAAGCATCCTGAAGTATTAATTTTTGGTGAAGATGCTGGATATATAGGTGATGTAAATCAAGGATTGGAAGGCTTGCAAGAAAAATTTGGTGAGTTACGTGTTTCTGACACAGGAATTCGAGAGGCTACCATTTTAGGTCAAGGTATTGGAATGGCAATGCGTGGTTTACGCCCAATTGCTGAAATTCAATATTTAGATTATTTATTATATGCCTTACAAATTATGAGTGACGATTTAGCAACGCTACGTTACCGTACTTTTGGAAAGCAAAAAGCTCCATTAATTATCCGTACCCGTGGACATCGTTTAGAAGGAATTTGGCATTCAGGTTCTCCAATGGGAGGAATTATAAACAACGTTAGAGGTATTCATGTATTAGTTCCTCGAAACATGACTAAAGCTGCTGGATTCTATAACACTTTATTAGAGGGTGATGATCCTGCTTTAGTAGTAGAATGTTTAAATGGATACCGTTTAAAAGAAGAGTTACCAACAAACTTAGGAGACTTTAAAACTCCAATCGGTGTTGTTGAAACGATCAAAGAAGGAAACGATATTACCATTGTTTCTTATGGTTCTACCCTACGAATTGTCGAAGAAGCTGCTAAAGATTTAGCGCAAGTAGGTATAGATGTAGAAATTGTAGATGCGCAAAGTTTATTACCTTTTGACTTGAATCATGACACTGTAAAATCAGTTGCAAAAACAAATCGTTTATTAGTTGTTGACGAAGATGTTCCAGGAGGAGCTTCAGCATATTTATTACAAGAAATTGTTGAAAATCAAAATGGTTACAGACATCTAGATAGCAAACCACAAACCTTAACTGCTAAAGCACATAGACCTGCTTATGGTACTGATGGAGATTATTTCTCTAAACCATCTGCAGAAGATATTTTTGAAAAAGTATACGAAATTATGAACGAAGCAAACCCTGCTAAATTTAAGAGTTTGTATTAATAATTATTTTTCAAAATAGATTAAAATAAAAAAACGATTTTAGAATATTCTAAAATCGTTTTTTTATTGGTGTTTTTTTATAATTATTCAACTGTTTTCTCTGCTACTTCCTCAGTAGCTGCTTCTGCTTCCTGAGCATCTAAAGGCTGATTTTTAGATTCGTAGTCTTCTATTTTATTCTCTATAACTGGAATAAACTTAGAAGAAGATAAATCTAAATTATTTATAACATCTTTTAATGCCTTTATTCTTTCTGTCATTGTTGGTTGAGAGTTTGCTATCCCAGCAAATTTAGCAGCTGCTATATCAACTTCATCATTCGTTATGTTAGAAGTTTTTACCCAACCTTCTTCAATATATTTTCCTTCAGACCTTTTTCCTTTAACCTTAATCCAATTTCCTTGAGTTTCAGTTACAGCAATAATATCCATAATACTGTATTCTTTTTCTGTTTTAGTAAGTAAATCTGGTCTTTTATAAACTACAGCATTTTCTAGCATAGCTCCAACCTTACCATTTACAGCTAAAAAGGTAGACCTAGTCCATCCCTCTTTTCCGTCAATCAACTTTACCTTGTAATACTCTTTCTTCGAAACAGAATCAATAGTTTCTTCCCCTGTTAAGGTTACTTTTTCTCCTAAACTAATAGAAGTTATCCATTTCCCTTTAGCAGAAGCATTTTCTCTAATAGATAACTTATCTAATAAACAAATTGCTGAAGCAGTTTTTTCTTCTTTTTCACTAATAGACTCTTCAATTGCTGAAGTTTCTCCTTTGTTTTCTGAATTTTTGTTGTCTTTACAACCTACACAAATAGTAGATACTAATGTAATAGCAATTAATAATTTTTTCATTTTTATAAATTTTTGTCGCAAATATATCATTTTATTAATTAAATAATTTGATATACTTTTTTATATTGATACTACTACAGCTGCAACAGAAATTAAAAATAAAAAAGCTGTTAAAGCTACTAGAAAAAAATAATGTTTTAAATCAATAATAGTAGCTTTACTCATGTCCTTTTTGTGTACATAAACTTTTATCGTTTCTCCTTCCATGCAATGCATTTTAAACATATGCTTTTTTGCGTCGCTATTCTCCGTGTACTCATACAGTTTGCCTTTTACATTATATTTATATGTTATTCTTGCTGTTGGTACTTTAGTTTTTATTCCTACAACCTCATACTTTACGTCAACAACCTTTCCTTTAACCTCTATTCCAAACTTAAAAAGAAGATAATTACGTAATGTATAAACAAACGCTAGGAAGGACAAAGCACAAACTACAACTATCATATATTTTTATTTTTTCAGCAAATCATTTCCTATCCTACAACTCAAACACCTTGTATTTACACAATAATTATTTTTCAGTTCTAATAAAGCTTGAGATTTAAAAGCATTTTTTGCCTTAATTTTTAACTCAGCAAATTTATTTATAATTGAATTTTTTTCAGGGTGTAATTGTTGTATCAATTTTAACAAACCTTCTTCATTAACCTCTCCTCTGTCCTGTTCATAAACAAACTTTAAAGGAATAATTGTATTAATAATCAACAAGTCAATAAATGATTTTGTAAGTCTTTTAACTGATTTCTTTGATTCTGACTCAAATGTATAATGTGTTTTCCAAAACTCATTTACTTCAATTGTAAATAAATTATAAAAATCCTCTATTCTATTTACATCCATTAAACTTGAAAACAAACTTTGATATTTGTTATATAAAGCCCCTAATTGTGCTATTCTAACCGTAGGAAAGTTATTCGGTCTCATTCTAAAAAACTGAAACCTATGCTTAGCCATTGCTCTTAACCTATGCTTGTGCTGTAGGTAAGTATATTCTTTTTGTAATTGTTGATAATAGCTATCTTCTACTTCATCATCTAAAAATCCAGCTTGTCCAAATAATAAAGCCAATAATTGCTCTTCATCGAATCGTACTTTACGTAACACTGAAAAATCAAACGATTGTGCTAGTTCTAGAAAAGCCGCTCCATTAACTTTCAATCCGAAATTCTTAGCCAATAACTTAAACAACACCGCTTCATAATCATTATTTGATTTTTGCAGCAGCTCTTTTATTACAACCGATTTATTCTCTAATCGTTCAAAGTACAAACGCTCTAACCAGTTATTTAATAAAAAAGAATTGATTTCTCCTATTTCTTTTTCACAAGGAATCCATCGTTGTTCTTTTAAAAACAACTTTCTATAATTTGCCAATACATCTTCCTGAACAAATCTTTGTAATTCTACCGTTGGTAATGGATGGTTATTTTTCATAAACACGTTTGTATCGTGCTCCCACACAACGTGCAAAATAACCGCATCGTAATTCTTATCCTTTTCATGATGATGTGCATACCAATCTGATGATTTTATGTGAATTTCAACATTCCCTACCCATAACTGATCATCAATCTTTAATTTTGAGTTTAAAAAATCTGGTCCTGAATTCGTATTATAACTTCCTGAATCTAGAACTTCAACGACTCCTCCTTTTACTGATGTTAAGTTTGCTTTGTTAAATAATTTGTATTGCCACAAAAAGTGTAAAAATTCTTCTTTCATACGCTTTCTTTTTCACTTTCAATGTACAAAATATTTCTATGATACTATCAATATTAATTATTCAAAGTATTTTTAGGCAACTTTTTATTCCTCTATTTTTGTCAAGAAATTTATCTTATAAAAATCAATAAGCTAAATCTTGAAATATTTTAACCCTCGGTTATCGAGTAAAAATTAAACCACATGAATAGTATAGAAAATTTACAATGGCGTTACGCTGTTAAAAAATTTGACGAGCATAAATTTCTTTCCGAAGAACAAATTAATATTTTAAAAGAAGCTTTTAACTTAACAGCCACTTCTTATGGGTTACAACCTGTAAAAATGGTAGTAATTAAAAATAAAGGTTTACAACAACAATTAGTTGCACATTCTTGGAATCAGCATCAAGTTGCTCAAGCTTCACATTTATTAGTATTATGCATTCCAAAAGAGTTAACCTCTGAGCATGTAGAGAGCTACTTTAAATTAGTAAAAGACATACGAAATACACCAGACGAAATTTTAAATCCTTTTAAGGAGTATTTAACAAACGACATTGATAATAAATCTCCAGAAGTATTATTTCATTGGATGAAGAATCAAGCTTATATTGCTTTAGGAAATCTAATGACTGTTGCTGCCAACGAAAAAATTGATAGCTGTCCTATGGAAGGTTTTGTTCCTGAAAAGTATGATGAAATTTTAGGGTTAGACACTTATAACTTACAATCTGTTTTAGTACTACCTGTTGGTTTTAGAGCAGAAGATGACTACATGAAAGACTTGAAAAAAGTTCGTAGAAAAACCGAAGAAGTGGTTATTGAGCTTTCTTAGACAATGCTAATTATGAATTACGAATGATAATTTTAGTACATTCGTAATTCATAATTTAACTATATGCAACCATTACATATACTACTCCTTATTTTAGCTTATTTTGGTGTATTAATTCTTATCTCATACATCACAGGTAAATCAGCAAACAACCAAACATTTTTTAAAGCAAATAACTCCTCACCTTGGTATTTAGTTGCCTTTGGTATGATTGGCGCATCGCTTTCAGGAGTAACTTTTATCTCAGTTCCAGGTTGGGTTGAAGGTGATAAAATGAGTTATATGCAAATGGTACTTGGGTATGTAGTAGGTTATGCCGTTATTGGACTCATATTACTTCCTCTTTATTATCGGTTAAATTTAACCTCAATTTATACTTATTTAGAAGGACGTTTCGGTAGGCATTCATATAAAACAGGTGCCTCATTTTTCTTACTCTCAAGAACTGTTGGTGCTGCCTTTCGTTTGTTTTTAGTAGCAAATGTATTACAGTTAATTTTATTTGATGCTTATGGAATTCCGTTTTGGGTAACAGTAACCATTACTATTTTACTTATTTGGTTATATACTTTTAAAGGAGGAATTAAAACTATTGTATGGACAGACACTTTACAAACGTTGTTTATGCTGATTGCTGTTGGTGTATGTATTGTGATGATAAAAGACGAAATGCAAATAGATAATTTATTTTCGTACGTAGCAGATAATAGCTTATCAAAAACCTTCTTTTTTGATGATGTAAAAGCAGGAAATTATTTCTGGAAGCAGTTTTTTTCTGGAGCTTTTATTTCAATTGTGATGACAGGTTTGGATCAAGACATGATGCAAAAAAACTTAACCTGCCGCAACTTAAAAGATGCTCAAAAAAATATGTTTTGGTTTACCATCGTGTTGGTAATTGTAAACTTTTTCTTTTTAGCTTTAGGTATTTTATTAACAGATTATGCTACAGCAAATGAACTTAACGCTCACAAAGACAACTTATTTCCTACCATAGCTATGAGTGGCGATTTAGGTATAGCTACTTCCCTATTCTTCCTACTTGGTTTAATTGCAGCAGCCTACTCTAGTGCCGATAGTGCTTTAACATCGTTAACCACTTCATTTAGTATCGATATTCTTGAAATTGACAAGAAAGAAAACGAAGAAGAAAAAGAGAAAATACGAAAGAAAATCCATGTACTTTTCTCTTTTATTCTAGTCGCTACTATATTAATTTTTAAATATTTTATTGCTAATGAGAGTGTAATTGCTAAAATATTCCAATTTGCTGGTTACACTTACGGACCGTTACTCGGTTTATATGCTTTCGGGCTGTTTACTAAACTAAACATAAAAGATAAGTTAGTTCCTATCATTTGTTTAATTGCTCCTATTTTAACTTATATCATTAGTTTTTATAGCAAAGAAAAACTCGGGTTTGACTTTGGATTCTTTGTATTAATTTTAAACGGGTTCTTAACTTTCTTAGGATTATTAGCTATTAAAACATCAAAAAATGTCTAAAAAAGGGAAAGCTAAAAATACCGTTAACAAAGCGAAGCATACTCGCTTAATGAAACAAAAGGAGAATAAACTTCGTTTAGAAAAACAACGCACTAAGGAACGTTTAAAAGCAATTATTAAAAAAGTAAACGAACAAAAAGAAAATGACAGCTCAACAAATAATTAAAAAGTTTGACTTAACGGAACACCCTGAAGGTGGTTTTTATAAAGAAACCTATAGAAGTAAGGGGATTATTAAAAATGACCAACTAAGTTCAAATTTTAAAGGAGACAGAAATTACAGTACGTGTATTTATTTTTTATTGACTTCTGAAAAATTCTCTGCTTTTCATAAAATTAATCAAGATGAAATTTGGCATTTTTATAAAGGGAGTACTTTAAAGCTACATATGATTTCTCCAGAAGGAGACTATTCTTTTGTTCTTATAGGAAATAACATAGAAAATGATGAACAGCCACAATTTGTGGTTCCTGCTCGTTATTGGTTTGCCGCTGAAGTAAGTGAAGAAAACTCGTATGCTTTTACTGGTTGTACCGTTGCTCCTGGATTTGATTTTAAGGATTTTGTTTTACCTAGAAGAGAAGAACTCATACAATTATTTCCACAACATAAAGAAATCGTAACAAAATTAACTCACATTTAATGTTTCTTTTCATAAAGAAAAGCTATTTTTATTCCCTTTATTAAACAAATTAAATTACCATTATGAACAAGAAATTTTTATTATCAATTGCTTTTACTATTCTAATATCTTCTTTGGGGTTTTCTCAAAAAATAAAATTAAAAAAAGGAAAAGTACTAGTAGACGGAAAAGAAATTTTAAAATATGAAAAAAGAGGTCTTGGTACCGAAATAACTTTTTACTCTCTTATTAATGATAACGAAGTTGCAGATATGAAAATAGAAGATAACGGAACTCTTCATTTTCAAGACGATGATTATAGAAAAATGTTTTTCTCTGAAGATGAAATAAAAATTGAAACTAGTAGCTTCAATGGGAGAGGATGGAAATATGTTATAAAACAATTATTAAAAAGTAAAGTTCTTAACATAAAAGGAGAAATAGATTATGAAAGACTTAAGAAGTTTGCTAAAAAACATGATGAAAACATAACTAATAGAACTGTACGATTCTAAATTTAAAAAAACCTGAGTTATAACTCAGGTTTTTTCTTTTAAGCATTATCTACTATTACATAAACGCTATTTGCAGCCCCATCAATACAAATATTACTCCTGATACTTTGTTCAGTCTTACACCTATTTTTTCGTTCTCTTTTATTTTTGTTGAAAATAATCCCGCAAACGATGTTAAAACTAAATACCAAACAGTAGTCATTACCGCATAAATAACTCCCATTATTATAAAAGGAACTGGATTCTCTATTTCTGTTGGGCTTATAAACTGAGGAAAGAATGCTATAAAGAATAATGCAACTTTCGGATTTAATATATTTGTAACAAATCCTGACGCAAAACTACTTTTTGCTGAATTTTTCTTCTGTTCCTCATTCGTTTCTGTTATCAAACCTTTTTTTGACATCACTTTTACTACACCTAAATAAATTAAGTAAGCCGCTCCTAAATATTTAATCAATGCAAAAAACAATACTGATTTAGCTACCATAATTGACAAACCCAATGCTCCAAACAACGTATGCACTAAAGCACCAGTATTTAAGCCAAAACTAGTATATACACCAGACCTTCGTCCTTGACTAATTGACTTGTTAATTAAAAAAACGGTTTCTATTCCTGGTGTTAACACAAAAAGAATAGTTGCTACTAAAAATGCGATAAAATTCTCAATTCCCATTTCTTTACTTTTTAAAAATGATTACAAAGTTTTTTTATGCAAAGCAACTGCGGTTCTCTTTATTAAAAAATACTTATTTTTGACCAATTAATGCAAAAAACGCATTAAAATGACATTTCAACAGATTCGATATTTTTTAACTCTAGCAGAAGAGTTACATTTCTGGAAAACAGCAGAGAAAGTTTATACTTCTCAATCGTCGTTAAGTAGACAAATTCAATCTTTAGAAGAAGAGTTGGGTATAACCTTGTTTGAGCGAGATAAGAGAAATGTAAAGCTTACTGAGGCTGGTGTATTCCTTAAGAAAAAGTGGGACGTTTTACTAGACGAGTTTGATCGCACACATCAGCATGCTAAAAAAATAGATGAAGGTTCTTCCGGACTTGTTAGTATCGCTTACCCTGGCTCTATCTCATACAACTATTTACCAGAGTTACTCAAAATATTTTCAGAAGAGAAACCTGATTTAAAAGTAGAACTTATGGAGCCTACTGATATTACTCTTGAAAAACTTCTTTCTAGTTATCAAATAGACTTTGCTTTTAGTCGAAATGAAGTTTTAAATACTTCTATTTTATCTGAAAGACTCTATGCAGAACCTGTTTGTCTTGTGGTTCCAAAAGATCATTGGATAACAGAAGATTCTTTTGTAGATTTGAGGGATGTAAAAGACGAAAAGTTTATTCTTTCAGGCTTACACCATACCACCTATTTTTCTTCATTACTTCGTAATATTTTTAACACTTATAGTTTTGAGCCTCAAACTCATATTGAATCCGATTTTGGAAGTATGATTTTAAATTTAATTGGTAGAGGTTTAGGTATTTCTATTTTACCTTATTCGTACCAGTTTTCTTTAAACACAAATCTTCGTTTTATCACACTACCAGAAAATACTGAACTATATATTAATTGGCGTAAAAACGACAATAGAAAAATCATTAAAAATGTGATTGAATATTCCGTTAAATTGGGTAAAAACTACAATAGAAAGTTCATATAAAACCAACTGACTTAAAATACCTCAACCATAAATGCTTTTTTTATTGTAAATTGTAAGGTAGAAAAAGATAATTCGTTATTAATTATATAAATAACAAACCGATGAAGAAAATAATAACTATCTTCTTTTTAATAATAGGTTTAAACACTACCTACGCCCAAAACTGGCAAACAGACTTTTCAAAAGCAAAGGAAATAGCCTCTCAAGAAAACAAACCTATCATCCTTGTTTTTCAAGGATCAGATTGGTGTATTCCCTGTATGAAATTAAACAAGGAAGTTTGGAATACTAATACTTTTAAAGAATATGCAAAAGAGTATTATGTAATGTTACAAGCAGATTTTCCTAGAAAGAAAAAAAATAAATTACCTAAAAAACAACAAAACGCAAATGCTAAACTGTTTGAAACCTACAATAAAAAAGGATTCTTCCCCTTTGTTGTTGTATTAAACAAAGATGGAAGAGTATTGGGTGAAACAGGGTATAAAAAAATGACTCCAATATCATATATCGACGAATTAAATGCTTTCATTAAATAAATTAGTAATCTTTTTTCTACTTTTTGTAGTAGTTACTGGTTATGCTCAACAAACATATCAGCGTACACTCAAACTTATGGGAAGTCGTTTTGATATTACCGTGGTTGCTAATGATTCTATTCAAGGACACAATTATATTGATACTGCTATATTGGAAATTACAAGAATTGAAAAATTAATCTCTTCATGGGATGCAAATTCACAAACTTCTAAAATCAATAAAGATGCAGGTATTAAACCTGTTGTTGTTGATACCGAACTTTTTGAACTTATTAAAAGGGCAATCTCTATTTCCAAACTGACAGATGGTGCCTTTGATATTAGTTATGCTTCAATGGATCGTATTTGGAAGTTTGATGGTAGTATGACAGAGATGCCTACAATAAATAAAATTAATGCTTCTGTAGCGAAAGTGGGATTTCAAAATATTGTACTTAACAAAGACAAAAACACCGTTTTTTTAAAAAAGAAAGGAATGAAAATTGGCTTTGGTGCTATAGGAAAAGGGTATGCCGCTGATAAAGCTAAAGCTCTTCTCATCTCAAAAGGAGTTTCTGCGGGGATTATAAATGCTTCTGGAGATATGAATACTTGGGGAAACCAACCTAATGGAAAACCTTGGACAGTAGCAATCACTAATCCTATGAATAAAAATAAGGTCTTTGCACTCTTCCCTTTAATTAATAACGCTGTAGTTACTTCTGG
The DNA here is from genome assembly GCF_964513915.1 of Tenacibaculum litoreum. Lineage (NCBI taxonomy): Bacteria > Pseudomonadati > Bacteroidota > Flavobacteriia > Flavobacteriales > Flavobacteriaceae > Tenacibaculum > Tenacibaculum litoreum. Next base: position 164,341 of record NZ_CAZEQS010000004.1, read on the forward strand.
AAATTATGAAAAATTCGTAAATTTAAACGGAAAACGATACACACACATTATTGATCCTAGAACCGGATATCCTTCTAGTGGAATTATTAGTGTTACTGTTTTTGCTCCTAAAGCGGAGTTAGCAGATGCGTTAGCTACATCTATTTTTGTGATGGGAAAAGAGGTTGGTTTAAATCGTATTAATCAATTACCAAAAGTTGAATGTATTATTATTGATGAAAAAGGTAACATTTCAACTTCAAACAATATAACAATAGAGAAAATATGAGAAATATAATATTTCTGTTTATTGGAATTTTCTTCTGTACAAGTTGTGTAGTTGTAAAAGAATATGAAAAAATAAACATTAACGATCCTGATATGGCGCTTATCGATAAGAATTGTGATCGCTATGTAACCACTATGCATTCCTATAGAGAAGCTGCTTCTGGTGCAAGTGGAGGTAGAACTGGAGGAGGTTGCGGCTGTAACTAGTGTACTATTTTACTAAACAATACTAACTCAATTGTAAATTGAAATATCTTTTATCTATAAGTCTTTTATTTGTATCACTTTATAGTTTTTCTCAACAAGTTAGAGATTCTACCAAAGTGTACAAAAAACGTGTCTTGGAAACTACTGAAGTAGACTTTTTAACAAGTTATTATAGTCAAAATGGAGATAATGCAGCAGTGACAGGTGGTAAAGGTACTGAAGAGTTAACCGATATTACCGCTGACATCATAGTTTCTATTCCTTTAAACGATGACGATGTACTTACTTTAGACACAGGTATTTCTGCCTACACCTCAGCTTCTTCAAGTAACGTAAATCCTTTTGACAAAAGCACTCCTGCCAGCCCTTTTCAAGCATCTACAGGAGCCTCAAGAACGGATTTATGGTTTAATTTCACAGGAAGCTATAGCCATAGTTCTGATGACAGAAACCAAATTTGGACAGCAAAGGCATCGGTTTCTTCAGAGTTTGATTACTCCTCAATAGGTTTCGGTGGAAGTTATACGAGACTTTTTAATGAAAAAAATACTGAACTTAATATTAGTGCTAATATATACTTAGATACTTGGAAGACTATTTACCCTTATGAATTAAGACCTTTTTCTGATGGTGGAGATGGATTAGGCGACGGGTTATTTGCTCAATATACGATTATTGGCAACCCTAATTACAATCCTATTTTTAATGAGTTTTCTGACAAAAACAGGAATTCTTATTCCTTTGGAATAGGTTTTTCTCAAATTCTACATAAAAACATACAAGGCTCTTTAGCTTTTGACCTTATTAAGCAAAGTGGTTTACTTTCTACCCCTTTCCAAAGAGTTTATTTTAGTGATATAGACGACTCGTTTATTGAAAATTTTCACTTAGCAGATGCCAACGAAAAACTTCCCAGCAACAGACTTAAAATTGCCTTAGGTGGTAGACTAAATTGGTACTTAAACGAATTACTTACAGTACGAACTTTTTATCGTTATTATTTTGACGATTGGGGTATCCATTCTCACACAGCTAGTATTGAAGTACCAATAAAAATTACAGATAAATTTACACTATACCCTTCATACCGATTTTATAATCAAACTGCGGCAGATTATTTTGCTGCTTATGAAGAACATTTATCTACAAGCAAGTTCTACACCTCAGACTTTGATCTTTCTGAATATTCTGCTAACCAATTTGGCTTTGGTGTTTCTTACAGAGATATATTTTCAAAAGCACATATATGGAAATTTGGTCTCAAAAGTATTGACTTAAAATATTATAAATACGACAGAAACTCAACTTTTAATTCTGGAATTCTTACAGCTGGGTTTAAATTTATTATGGATTAGTAAAAAACACTCTTCTATAAAATTTATTTAAACCTTAAATCGTAAGAAACACCTAGTGTATACAATAAAAAATACTCTCCGCGGTCAAAACTCTTTTCTTCTCGTAAAATATTTACTGAGGTTTTCCATGCGTGCTTCTTATTAGAAGAAGTAAATGCATATTCACCACTTATTTTTTGTGTTTTTAAATCAAAAACCACTACTTGTTCTGTATTTACAGGAAATCTATCTATTTCTGGAGAGAACCCTGCCCCTATTGCAACACCAAAGTAATTATCAGCATCACTATAATATCTACGATACGTTAGTGTAACGGATTTACTTGTCCCATTATCATTAGGTGTAAAATAAGGTCTTAATGACCAATAACTATTTCCTGTATACCATCCTATGGATCCTGTATAAATAGTTGTTGTTTCAGAAAATTTCAAACCTCTAAAACCTAAAGAAACTTCTAAACCAAGTGGTAGCGACTTATACAATTCTGCTCCATAACGTACCTTAGGAAATAAACTAGAGTTTGAAAAGCCTGCACTCACATATGCATATAAACCATCTGTTATTCTTGGATATAAGTCCACTTCATATTGTATATTATCAGTATCAAAACGTCTTGAGTAGTTTATTTTAGCTATAATACTACCATATTTTGTTTGTCTTGTATAATTAAGTGTGCTGTAGTGAGATGCATCTCTTTCTTTTTTATGGTATAAAACTGTTGAATAACTCAATCCAACGCTATTAAAACGCAATGTATTGGTTAAGCTTTCTTGGTAAGAAATTGCATCAGAATTGTTAGCATCAATACTAATTATTTTATCTAGGGTTATTAAAGCTTCTTCTGGGTTCTGTAATTTCTCTTCCGACTTTGCCTTTAGATAAAGTAAATCTGTATCGTCTGGAAAATATGACAATGCTTTTTTCACCAAATCATTTGCTTTATATGGTAGCGAAGCATACAGTTCATTTTTAATTGTTGCCACCCAATCATTTTTTCTTTTAGGGTCTTTTTGTAATACATATTCAAATTCTTTTCTAGCTTCTTTATAGTTTCCATCCCAAGAATAGGTGCTTGCTAAAAAGGAACGTACATCTAAGTAATTTGGGTGTTTTGTTAAGATAAACCGTAACGTATCTTGCGCTTCCTTTCGTTGCTTATTAAAAGCCATTTCTCTTGCTTTTTCAAAAGCTGTGTCTGGGTTACCTTGAAATACTTTCTGCTGTGAGAAAACAGAACACACAAACAAAGTTAACAGTATACTAAAGTTATACTTTATACCTTTTAGGATCATTCTTTTAATACTTTTTCTAATTCTACGTACTCTTTATTGTCCGGATATATAGTTAAGAGGCTATCCATAATTTTTAATGCCTGTTTTTTTTGTTGTAATCGTTGATGTGCCTTCGCTAGCTTAAAACTTATATCTGGATTTTTAATTTCATTTACATAAGCTTCTTTGGCTACAATTATACTTTTACTTTCTTGACCTGACCACCAATATAAATCCAACAAAGCAGCATAAGCATCATCATAAAACGGATGCCTTTCAACTGCATTTAACAACAATTTTTCTGCTTCTTTATAGTTTCCATCCCAAGACAATGTCCTGCCTTTTAAAATTCTTGCATCTGCATGATTTGGCATGTTGTTTAAAATAAAATCACAAAGTAATCTTGCGCCTACTCTATCTCCATCAAAAGCTTTTGATCTTGCTATTAAGAACACCTCATCAAATGTTTTACTTTCTGTTATTCCTCTTATTATTTTTTGTTCTTCTTCTGTAAACGGAACCTTTTCCTGCTTTTTTTCATAGATTACACTTGGATAAATTTTATCCTGCTCAGTTACATATTTATTAATTGCTTTAAACTCTTCAAAAGACTTTTTTACCTCTTTCAATATTTTTTCATTGTTAATTTTACGAGTTTCAAAAGTGCTATCTATCTTATACAAATCACCATCAGAAAATAAATATTCACCATAAATAAAGTCTTTTAAACCTCCTTTATAACGCATTAACCCTATTTTATGAATATTTCTAAAACTCCTTGTAGTATCTAAACCTGTTCCTAACCAAGCGGTTTGTTTTAGTGATTCAAACGCATAATTATTCGTTAAAAAGGAATAAATACTCGGAGTAACATCTAAATGAGAAGAAATTGATTTAAAACGCTGTGCTTTTTTTAACATGGGACTGTATATTAGCAACGGAACGTGAAATCTACATAACTTGTCTTTTTGTTCTATCGGAATTAATCTGTGGTCACCCGTAATCACAAAAATTGTATTATTAAAATCTTCTCTTTGCTTATAACTCTCTATAAAGTTTTTTAAAGAGTTATCACTATAAAGTAGCGTTGCATAAATTTCTTTTTTACTTTCTATTTCTTTTTTAGAAACTCCAAAAGTTTGTGATGTTTTTAATATACTATCTACCTTATTTTCATAAGTATTTTTTTCAGGAAATACAAAAGGTTCATGATTACTAAGTGTTGCTATCACATCTAATCTAGGTTCCTTTTTGTCTTTTAGTGTGCTTACTACTTTTTTAAACATTTCTTCATCTGGATACCCCCAAGAAAAACCATCAACTCCTCCTGTTTTCACATATGAAGGTCCATATTTGTTTTCATCAACAATAAAATCGACATTGTTGTACTCTAAAAAGTTGACGATTTTATCAAAGCTGGATTGGGTTCCTGTATAATATGATGTTGTATACCCATTTGCTTTTAATATATTAAATAACGATAGGTGTGCTGGTGTGTTTTTTAGTTCTAAAAAACCTGTATCTCCAAAAGGTAGTGATCCAAGTAGTGAAGGTAATACCCCAAAGGTTCGTCCAGTGTTACTAACAAAATTCTCCCAATACAACGATTGTTGTATTAGGTTATCTAAATAGGGCGTAAATCCACTATATGAATTACCATCTACAAATTCAGTTCCTACTCCTTCCATTACAATAACAACTATATTGGGCTTTTTCAATGTTCTATTAAAAAAAGGTCCTAATACATCTTTTGTTTCTTCAGATGATTTTAAAAGAGGATACTCATCTGCTTCTTCAGGCTGATAATTATGTGTCTGTAATTTATCTAATTTAAATTTTAAAATATCTGTTGCTAAAAAACTGATCTTATTTTGATATTTGGCTTCATTAAATTCTGAACTAAAAAGCCTTAATAGTGCTGCCACTATTAGCAACCCTAAAATCGTTTTAAGAAAAAAGTTTTCTGGTATTTTCTTCTTGAATAGATATACAAGCACTAAAAACAATAAAGGAATAATTAAGAAAAGTAAATAATTAACGATAGAAAACGATTCGGAAGATGCAACAGTTTTGTAAATATCGTTATACGAATAACCTAAAAGATCTGCTCCTAAATTCAACAAGGTGGTTGCACTATACTTGACTAAAGAAAATTCTCCAATAACAAGAAGCACCCCTAAAGCTATAACTATTATTTCTGCTATTTTTTTACTCCCTAGCCCTATTAAATAATATATAGGCAAAAATAACACCCCCATTATTACAGCTGTTGTAAAAGCGTGTAACAGCTTATACATAACAAGTTTTATAACATAAATTACTGTATGTGTTTCTTTAAAACTAGCAAAAACCTCTACTACACCTAGTAACCAAAACATTACTAGTAATGCTGCAAGTACTTTTAAATATGTTAATAGGCTTTTTCTCATAGTCATTTATTACTCAATCCTTTTCTTGTCATTTTTCCCCATTTAAGCTTTTTATTAAAATAGTAGTCTTTATTTCCTTTTAAGGCAGCATATAAGACAACTGGATGTAGAAGAAATGGCTCAATAAAAGCTGATTTTATTAACTGAAATCCTACTCCCTTTTTTTTATATTGATGGAAGCTAAATTCTTCTGAAAAAATCGCTAATAAAGTGTAGATTACTGAAGAAAAATAGGCTGCTAAGAAAAATCCAAGTACATAATTCCAATGAACACTTCCTATAAAAAGTAATACTGTAAAGTATATAATTCCTAATACTTCAATTATAGGTGCCATTCGTTCAAAAAGAAACCAATAAGGGAAACTTAACATTCCTAAAACCCTGTATTTTGGGTTAAACCCTATTACTCGATGTGTTTTTAATGTTTCTATTGTTCCTCTCGTCCATCTGTTACGTTGTGAAATAAATGTTTTATAACTTTCTGGGGCTTCCGTCCAACATAGAGGATCTGGAATATAGGCTACTTTATATTTTTTGTTTTGTTCTTCCATATACCTACGCATTCGAACAACAATTTCCATATCTTCTCCAACAGTTTCCGTACTATACCCTCCTACTTTAATGGCTATATTTTTATCAAACATTCCAAACGCTCCTGAAATCACCAACAATCCGTTTAATTTACTCCATGCCATTCTACCTAATAAAAAAGACCGTAAGTATTCTAGTATTTGTAACCTTACTAAGGTTACTTTTGGGTAATTTATATCTATTAGCTTCCCGTTTTTTATAATACATGAGTTAGCTATTCTTATGACTCCTCCTGAAGCAATTACTTTCCTGTCTGTGTACTCTAAAAAAGGTTTTATCATTTTTTGTAATGAATCTTCCATTAACAAGCAGTCTACATCAATACAAGCCACATAATCATTCTTACTAATGTTTAGCCCTACATTAAGTGCATCTGCTTTTCCTCCATTTTCTTTATCAACTACAATAAGTCTTTCAAATGCTGGATTTTTAGACTTAAAAACTCCTGCTCTTATTGGCTTGGTTTTAATACGCTCATTAATTAGGTATTGTACTTTTTCTAGATTATAAGCTTTGATTAATTTTTCTAAACTATCATCTGTACTACCGTCATTTACTATAATTACGTCATAGTCTGCATAGTGTGTGGAAAGTAACGATCTTACATTCTCTACAATATTTAAACTTTCATTATAGGCTGGAGCTATAATTGAAATCCCAGGGGCTAATCTTGATGATAATATGTCTTTGTAATTAACAAAGCTATTTTTTCGTAAATACGAAATTGTTTCTTTTCTAGAATAAACAGCCAATATTCCATAGCATACTAAAACCAAAAATGAGTATCCTAAAAATAAAAAGTGAATAACCAGTAATATGTAATATGCAACGTTTGAAGTATCCATAATTTTCTTTTTTCCTTAAGGTGTATTTTCTAAAAAATCAATAACCTTAAAATTTCCTAGCTTACTTATTTCATCTTTAATGCCTGTAAATTTGGGAGCATCTATTTGTTTTAAAATTTTTAAGGCTAACACCTTTATTTCAAAAACTTCACTGGTAACATGTTTTAATACAAAAGACTCTTCTTCTTTTGCCCCCATATTTTCTAACAATTCAAACACTGCTATTTGTTCTTTTACCGTTAGAGTTTCATAAGTTTTAATTAGCAATTCTTTCGCCTCTATTATATATAGATAGTTTAAAACATTAATTGTTTTTAGACGAATCTCACTATTTTCATGTTGTATTAATTGTAGTAGTTCTTCTTGTGTTTCTCTTAAACCATAAACTCTCACTAATTCAAGAGCTAACAATACAACGTAATCATTTTTAGAACTTAACCATTTTCCTGCATCAGGTGTTTCTTGTGATTTTATACCTTGTAAGGCATCTAGAATTCCTATTCGATCCCAAATGGAAATTGAAGTTTTTAAGTTCCCTAAGAATTCAAGTCCTTTAAAACCAAATAAATTGATAAAGTATAAATATGCTTGCCTACGAACCTCCATTTTAGAATGATTAATGCACTTCGCTACTTCGTTTTGGACTTCTAATACTTTAAATCTTCTTAAATCTCTAATTCCTATTGCAACTATATGCCATTTACTACTTTTTAGTTTAGATAAGGCTCGTTGGTCTAACCCTAACTTTTTATATAACTGATTAATAACATCAATCATATTACCAGAAACTTCTCCTTTTAATTTTAAAAGTGTATTGACAAATACCTTTCTATTTATACTAGTTGTTAAAGTGTGCTTAATGTTTAAGATAAGTTTTTCTTGATCACTATTAAGTCCTTTGTTATCTTCATATGCATACAGATAATCCACAATGGATATTTCGTACTTTTCGCTTTCACTTTTAATATATGCTTCTCTTTTTCTTAAACGAAACCTTACCACTTTTAAAAAAAGGACAAGACTTAGTAAAACAAAAAAGAAGACTGTAGCAAGTATCCAGATTATTTTGGCAATAGACGGAAGATCTTTTAAAAAAGAATCGATAAATTGAGGGGGGACCATAAAGTTGAGGGATAAATTTATTTTACATAAGCATTCGTTTTACCCTTATCACCAACTCATTAGGCATTAATGGTTTTACCATAAAATCATTAGCACCTAAATTAAACGCTTGTGTTACCATTTCTTCTTGACCTGAAGCCGAAAAAACAAGAATAGGGACATCCATTTTTAATACATTTCTAACATGACTTATAACTTCCAAACCAGAAAGGTAATCCATCATTATATCGGTTAAAATCAAATCGGGTTGATGAGTTTCTATGAGTTCAATTGCTTTTTTTCCATCTTCAGCAACAAACAACTCATAACCTTCCTTTTCTAATTTCAATTTAATTAATAATAAAAACACTGAGTTGTCCTCAGCTATAACAATTTTCTTTTCCTTACCCATTAAATTATTATTTACATACTTTTTTTACTAATTTTATAGAAAAATCACACTTAATACTCAAATATAACAAAAATATGCTAGTTTAACTACTTAATTACCTGTATTAAAACCGTGTTTAAAAAACTGTCCCCCCATGTTAAAAAACAATTGTTTTCATAGTGAAATTGTTGATTTAGATTTTCTAAACAGGAATCTTTCTGATGATATTGATTTATATGTTGAGATGATTTCTGTCTTCTTAACAGAAAGTAAGAAGAAGATTACCACTCTAAAAAAAGCTAGTGATGAAGAAGATTTTACTTTAATTAAAGAAGTCGCTCATTTTTTAAAGTCCTCCTTTACCATTATGGGGCTAAAATCAAAAAAATTACTCATTGAAATTGAAGAATTAAGCTCCCAATCAAAAAACATTAAAAGAGTCAAATCACTCATAAATTCAGTTATAGATAATTACAACGAAAGTATTATTGAATACGAAAGAATGCTCTCTTGCTTTTCAAAAAACAATAATTAACCTACTTACAGAGTCCCTCACTACATGAAATCACAAAAACTTAAATACATAAGTTACTTGTTTACTTATTTAGTATTGTTCTTTAGCATTTTTACTATGCTTGAATGGATTTTTCACAAACAAATCATATTTACAATTAATGAAAATGGAGCTACAACCAAATTTAATACTGCCCTATTGTTTTTTCTATCTACAATAAGCTTAATAATTAGTAGAAAAAAGCAAAGAAAATATAGAAAACCTTTCTTTATCTTCACTTACACAGTACTACTTATCAGTACTCTAACCCTTATAGAATATATCTTTAGAGTAAACCTATATATAGATAACCTATTTATAAAAGATACCTTAACAATAGTTAACCCAGGTAGAATGTCTGAAGCCACAGCAGTGTGTTTTATCTTTTTTGCTATTGGGCTCACAGGTTTAAAATCAACTAATAGAGCTTATATAGCCACTACTCAACACGTTGCTCTTGTAACCTCAGTAATTTCATTAATTACTATTCTTTATTTTATTTTAAGATTTCCTATAGACTCTAAGATTGTTTTTTTCAAAACTATGTCTGTTCAAACAGCAATATCTTTTGTTTTCATTTCATCTTTATTAATATTCAAATCTTATAACATAGGTTTTAAAGAAACCATTTTAGGAAATAGTGACGGTAGTAAATCTCTTCAAAGACTATTACCTTTTATCATCCTTATTCCATTTTTTTTAAGCTTTTTCATGTTAACTCTAATAAATGAAAAAATTATTGGTGCTCAATCAGGTATTATTGTCTATACTTTAGTTTTAATTCTCTCTGGTTTTTTATACACTTACATCGTTTCTATTGGGTTAAATAAGTCTGATTATCTTAGAAAAGCCCTAGAAAAAAACTTAATTAATAAAAATTCAGAGTTATTACAGTTTAAAGAAGCTTTAGATAAAATAGCTATTGTTGCTATTACTGATGAGAACACTTTTATTAAATATGTAAACGATAAGTTTTGTGAAATTTCTAAATATTCAAGAGAAGAAATTATAGGAAGTACAAACGAGATTGTTCGTTCTGATTATCATCCGGATTCTTTTTTTACGGAAGCCTGGTTAACTGTATCTTCTGGTCAACCTTGGTTTGGCGAAGTAAAAAACAGAGCTAAAGATGGTTCTTTATACTGGACAGAAACCGCTATTGTACCTCTAAAGAAAAAAACCAATTATATTAGAGAATATATGGCTATTCAGCTAGACATTACAAAGCGTAAAGAGGCAGAAGAGTTACTTGCTTCTAAATATGTAAAAACCTTAGAGCAAAAAAACCAAGAGTTAGAGCAGTTTAGTTACATTACTTCTCACGATTTACAGGAACCTTTAAGAACTATTTCATCCTTTTCTGAAATACTTTATGATGAATATCATGATCAATTAGATAGCAATGCGAAACAACTTTTTCTTTTTATAAAAAAAGCTACCCATAGAATGAGTAGTTTGATTAAAAACTTATTAGATTATTCTCGATTAGGTCGCCAAAGAGAAATATCAAAGGTAAACTGCAATCTCTTAGTTAACGATATTATAGATGATTTAAACAGTACTATTAAACAAAGTAAAGCAACCATTAAACAAAGTAATTTACCTATTATAAATGCCTATCCTATTGAACTTAGGTTGTTGTTTCAAAACCTTATTAGTAATGCTATAAAATTCTCTAAAAAAGACGTTTCTCCTCAAATTTCTATTAAAGCAAAAAAGAAAGATCATGCTTGGAAGTTTTATGTAAAAGACAATGGCATTGGAATACCTGAGCAATTTCAGAAAAAGATTTTTTCAATCTTTCAACGTCTACATACAGAAAATGAATATGAAGGTACTGGAATTGGTCTTGCACATTGCCAAAAAATTGTAGGAATGCATGGAGGAGAAATTGGAGTTAAATCAAAACCTGGAAAAGGAAGTACCTTTTTCTTTACAATACCAAACCAATAATTATGAAAAAACTACACACTATTTTATTAATCGATGACGATCCCGCAACCAACTTTCTTCATAAATTAATTATAGAAAAAGAAAATTGTTCCGAGCACGTCGTATGCAAACAAAGTGCTGAAGAAGCTCTTGTGTATTTAAAATCTAAAATTGAAAACAATTCTCCTCATCCAGAACTTATCTTTTTGGATATTAATATGCCTAAAATGAATGGATGGGATTTCTTGGAAGAATATAAAAAGTTCGATAAAAATAGACAAGCTAAAAAGATTGTTATTATGCTTACTACATCATTAGATCCTAACGATAAAGAAAAAGCTAAATCTATTGGTCAAATAAATGAGTTTCAATCAAAACCTTTAACTTCAGAAAAACTAAAAAGCATATTAGTGTCTAATTTCCCTAATATTTTTAATCATTCCTAAAAGAAAAAATCCCAGAAAACTTAATGTTTACTGGGATTCTATAAAATTATTTCTAAAAACTATTGGTCAATCGAACCTAAAACACGTTTCATAAAGTTATTTAACGCTTCTTTTTTAGGTGTTCCGTCTTTAATCATTTTATCAACTTCAATTGCTCCGTACATATTAGAGATTAACTCTCCTATCACGTCTAATTCTTCGTCTTTTAACGATGGAACTTCCGTTAAGGCTTCAAGAGTTTCAATAGTTTCTAGTACGTAATCTCGATCGTTTTCTTCAATAAATGAAGTTAAGTGTTTAATTACAGGTAGTTTCATAATTAAGCTACTTCGTTTACTAAATCTTTCAACACATCAAACTTGTTAGTTTGAGTTTGATTTACAAATTTACCATCAATAAAAGTAGCAAAAGTAGGTAAGTTACTTACATCAGCAAGTTTTCTACTCTCTGGAAACTTCTCTGCATCTGCAATTACAAAAACCATATCTTCATTTTCAGAAGATAATTTTTTAAATTTAGGTTTCATTATACGACAGTTACCACACCATGTAGCTGAAAACTGTACCACTACTTTTTTATTACCTGCAACAACCTCTGATAAATTGTCTTGACTCAATTCTTGTACCATAGTCTTTTATATTATCTATTTCGAAAGGAGCTCGTGCTCGACCCCTTCACTTATCTCACACGAACTTGTTTCCTTTCTTAAATTATATTTTAGATTGCAGCTAAGTACTCTGCAGTAGCTTTAGCGTTTGCTTGCATTGCTTCTTTACCTTCTTCCCAGTTTGCTGGACAAACCTCACCTTTTTCTTGTACGTGAGTGTAAGCATCAACTAAACGTAAATATTCGTTTACGTTACGACCTACTGGCATGTGGTTGATTCCTTCATGGAATACAGTTCCTTCTTCATCAATTAAATATGTAGCTCTATACGTTACATTATCTCCTTCAACTTGTACAGTTCCTGTAGCTTCATCATAAGTTTCGTTAGAGATGTCTAAGATACCTAAAATAGATGACAAATTACGATTACTATCAGCTAATAATGGGTAAGTAATACCTTCAATACCTCCGTTGTCTTTTGATTGGCTTAACCAAGCAAAGTGTACTTCTGGAGTATCACAAGAAGCTCCGATTACAATAGTATTTCTTTTTTCAAATTCTGGTAATGCAGCTTGAAAAGCGTGTAATTCAGTTGGACAAACGAAAGTAAAGTCTTTCGGATACCAAAATAACAACACTTTTTTCTTGTTTTTAACTGCCTCTTCTAATACATTTAATTTAAACGTATCACCCATTTCATTCATTGCATCTACGTTTAAACTTGGGAATTTTTTTCCTACTGCTGTAGCCATTTTATAATTTTTTATTGATTAATAATTTTTTACGAGCACAAATGTATTTCGTTTCCTACCATTTAAAGAGTGAAACTAAAAATATTTTTTTATTACATTATAAGAATTATCAATACTACCAAAACAACAAAATCAATAAACAAAATACCATTTTAAAAACCAACAACTTACAAAACAAAAAAAACATACAATAAGAAAATATTATATCAAAATAAAAAATATAGATAAAAATTATCCGTAGTTTTATTGTAAATTTGAACGTATTCTAACCTAAAAAAAATATAAATATGAAAGATTTACACTCACACTCTTCTAGTAAAAATGGAAAGTGTCCTTTTTCTCAAGGTGCTAATACTGAAATACATGATAATGTTATGGAATGGTGGCCTAAATCATTGAATTTAGACATTCTACACCAACATGACACCAAAACCAATCCTTTAGGAGAAAATTTTAATTATGCTGAAGAATTTAAAAAATTAGATTTAGAAGCTGTTAAAAACGACCTTAAAGACTTAATGACGGATAGCCAAGATTGGTGGCCTGCCGACTGGGGACATTATGGAGGTTTAATGATTCGTATGGCGTGGCACGCTGCAGGTACTTATAGAGTTGCTGATGGTAGAGGTGGTAGTAATACAGGTAATCAACGGTTTGCTCCTTTAAATAGTTGGCCTGATAATGGTAATTTAGATAAAGCTAGACGTTTGTTATGGCCTATCAAGAAAAAATATGGTAACAAACTGTCTTGGGCAGACCTTATTATTTTAGCAGGAAACATGGCTTATGAATCTATGGGATTCAAAACATTTGGTTTTGCTGGAGGACGTGAAGATATTTGGCATCCTGAAAAAGATATTTATTGGGGTACTGAAAAAGAATGGTTAGCTCCTACCGAAAATCGATATGGTAGTGACCAAGATCGTGAATCACTTGAAAACCCACTTGCTGCCGTTCAAATGGGATTAATATATGTAAACCCTGAAGGTGTAGACGGAAAACCTGATCCGCTAAGAACTGCACAAGATGTAAGAGAGACCTTCAAGCGAATGGCAATGAACGATGAAGAAACCGTTGCTTTGACAGCTGGTGGGCACACCGTAGGAAAAGCTCATGGTAATGGTGATGCAGATGCTTTAGGTCAAAGTCCTGAAGGAGCTGAAATTCACAATCAAGGTTTTGGTTGGATGAACCCTAAAGGAAACGGGAATGCAGCAGATACTGTTACCAGTGGTTTGGAAGGTGCTTGGACAACTACCCCTGACAGATGGAATCATACCTATTTTCATTTATTATTAAATCATGAGTGGGAATTAAAAAAGAGTCCTGCTGGTGCTTGGCAATGGGAACCTGTTAACATGGATGATGCTGACAAACCTACCGACGCCCACAACCCGAATATCAAAAGAAATCCTATCATGACTGATGCGGATATGGCGATGAAAATGGATCCTGAATACAGAAAAATATCTGAAAAATTCTACAAAGATCCAGCCTATTTCGCTGACACTTTTGCTCGTGCTTGGTTTAAGTTAACACACCGTGATTTAGGACCTAACACGCGTTATTTAGGTACTGATGCTCCAACAGAAACTCTTATCTGGCAAGATCCTGTTCCTACTGTTGACTATACTTTAAGCGAAACTGAAATTGAAGAACTAAAAGAAAAACTATTAAATAGCGGACTTACTCGTACTGAATTAATCAATACTGCTTGGGATAGTGCTAGAACTTTTAGACATTCTGACTTTAGAGGTGGTGCTAATGGGGCACGTATTCGTTTAGCTCCTCAAAAAGACTGGGAAGGAAACGAACCTACAAGATTGAAGAAAGTATTAGATAAACTCGCTGAAATTCAATCAGGATTAAGCAAGAAAGTAAGTATGGCTGATTTGATTGTTTTAGGAGGTAGTGCTGCTATTGAAAAAGCCGCTCAAGAAGGTGGTGTCAACATTAAAGTTCCTTTTACTCCTGGAAGAGGTGATGCAACCGCTGAAATGACAGATGCTGAATCTTTTGATGTTTTAGAGCCTTTACATGACGGATATAGAAACTGGCAAAAGAAAGATTATGTGGTAAAACCTGAAGAATTATTATTAGACAGAACACAACTTATGGGCTTAACCGCTCCTGAAATGACTGTTTTAGTTGGAGGAATGCGTGTATTAGGAACCAACCACGGAGGAACTAAACATGGTGTATTTACAGAAAACGAAGGGGTATTAAGTAACGACTTCTTTGTAAACCTTACTGATATGAAATACTCTTGGAAACCTGCAGGAGAAAATCTATACAACATTATTGATCGTAAGACTGGAAATACTAAATGGACAGCAACTAGAGCTGATTTAATTTTTGGTTCAAATTCAATTTTACGTTCCTATTCTGAAGTGTACGCACAAGACGACAACAAAGAAAAGTTTGTTAAAGATTTCGTAGCTGCTTGGACTAAAGTAATGAAT
The DNA here is from genome assembly GCF_964513915.1 of Tenacibaculum litoreum. Classification (NCBI taxonomy): domain Bacteria; kingdom Pseudomonadati; phylum Bacteroidota; class Flavobacteriia; order Flavobacteriales; family Flavobacteriaceae; genus Tenacibaculum; species Tenacibaculum litoreum. The sequence goes on from NZ_CAZEQS010000004.1 coordinate 179,550, forward strand.
GCTGATAGATACGATTTAAATTAAAACAAGTATAATCAAAAAAAAGAAGAGCAAATTGCTCTTCTTTTTTTTATAAAGTATTTATACTATTTACTAGCAAATAGTTTTACATCATTTTTAGAGACTTCTTTTTCTCCTAAAATAAGTAATCGTTCAACTACATTTCGTAACTCTCTAATATTTCCTGTCCAATCATATTCTTGCAGTAACTTAATAGCATCATTAGAAAATCCTTTTTTAGGCATACCTTGCTCTTCAGAAATTTTCTTTGCAAAGAAATCTACTAATAACGGTATATCTTCTCTTCTTTCATTAAGCGCAGGAACTTTAATTAAAATCACTGCTAAACGATGATATAAATCTTCGCGGAAGCGTCCTTCTTCAATTTCCTTCTTTAAGTCTTTATTTGTTGCAGCAACTACACGTACATTTACTTTTATGTCTTTATCAGAACCTACTCGTTGAATACGATTTTCTTGTAAAGCACGTAATACTTTTGCTTGTGCCGACAAACTCATATCACCAATTTCATCCAAGAAAATAGTTCCTCCATTAGCCGCTTCAAACTTTCCTGCTCTATCTTTGTTAGCTCCTGTAAAACTTCCTTTTACATGCCCAAAAAGCTCACTTTCTATTAGTTCTGATGGAATAGCTGCACAATTTACCTCAACCATTGAAGCCTTAGAGCGCTCAGATTTTTCATGCAACCAATGCGCTACTAATTCTTTTCCTGTACCATTAGGCCCGGTAATTAAAACTCTAGCATCTGTAGCTGATACTTTTTCAATAATATCTTTAATACGAGTAATAGCATCACTTTCACCAATCATTTCATAATTCTTACTCACCTTCTTTTTTAAACGCTTGTTTTCTACCACTAACTCCTTTTTATCTAGAGCGTTTCTTACGGTATTCAATAAACGATTTAAATCTGGTGGTTTTGAAATATAATCAAAAGCTCCTAAACGCATAGTGTTTACTGCGGTATCTAAATCACCATGACCAGAAATCATCACCATTGGTATTTCAGGTTTTAACTTTCTGGCTTTTTCCAGCACCTCAACACCATCCATTTTAGGCATTTTAATATCACATAAAACTAAATCGTAATCTGTTTTCTTTATCATTTCAATTCCTTGCAAACCATCTTCAGCTTCTTCTACTTCATAGGAATCGTTTTCTTCAGAAATAATTTTTTTTAATACTCTGCGAATTGCAGCTTCATCTTCTATTATTAATATTTTACTCATATTTTTTTTAGACTTTTAGATGTTAGATCAAAAGAAAAAAGACTAGTTTAATGAATTCTTGAAATCAGAAATCATTTTTTGGAGCTCACCTACTTCGTTTTCTAAATCTATTAACGTTACTTTATTAACACACTCTTTACAACAAGAAAGAACCATTGGTGGTTACAACTCAAAAAGCAAGCCAAACGTTTTTCATCTTAATTATTTAATTCTTCTTTAGAATTTCCTTCCTCTTTACTTTTAATTTCTTTCTGATTGTTTTGAAGTACTTCTTTTTTAGGAGGTTCAAAACGTAACCCTTTGGCATCTACAATGTGTATATCTCTTTGAGGGAACGGAATACTGATATTATGCTCTCTAAACAGTTCGTCTATTCTAAATCGTATATCACTTTTTGGTATCGCTGCCTGAAAACTATCATTTAATGTAAAAATCAACTTAAAGTTTAAAGAGCTATCTCCAAAATTTTCAAAAAGCACTAACGGCGCTGGATGTTGATACACTTTCGGATGTTCATTAGCCGCTTGCGTCAATAGTTTTTTAACCAAAGCCACATCACTACCATATGCCACACCCACTGTTACACTTTCTCTAGTTGTAGTACCATTCTGTGTCCAGTTATATAAACTATTTGACAAATATTTATGATTTGGTATTACTAACACCTTATTATCAATAGTTACTGCTCTAGTAGTTCTTAATTTTATCTCTTCCACCCTACCTACTTTGCCATCTAACTCAATGATATCACCTACGTGAACACTTTTGTCTACAATAATAAAAACACCAGATATTATATCTTGAAAAAAAGTTTGCAACGCCAAACCAATACCAATTAATAAGGCTGAAGAAGCTACTAATATTGCACTTAAATTAACTCCTGCTGAACTTAAAGCTATTGAAAAAACGACTACATAAGCTAACCAACTTGTAAAAGAGAAAATAGTATCAAACTTATTCTTGTCTTCTTGTTCTAACTTGCTTTTTGCTAACTTCTTTAAGTACTTCAGTAAAATTTTAACAAGAATTAAACCTATTATTAAGAACAGAACTGTCTTTATTGTAAAGTCTACTTCTTTTCCTCCTACAGGAATTCTAAGATTTAGAAAATCGGTTATTTCTTTTATAATTTCTTTCATCTGTTAATTCTTATTGTTTTTTATTGATCAGATGTAATTCACTATCAAACACTTTTCAGATCATATATACGTTAATTACTGTAATTTATTTCATAAACGATAATTATCCATTATAACGAATCCACTTCCATAAATCTTTGTAAGTTGCCTTTTTACCGTACATTAAGATACCTACTCGATAAATTTTTGCTGCAATCCATACAATCACTATAAAAGTAAGAATTAATAGCAACATAGAAAGCGCTATTTCCCACCAAGCAACTCCAAACGGGATTCTCATTAACATCACTATTGGAGATGTAAAAGGTATATAAGAGAATATTACCGATACTGGTCCGTGAGGATCATTAATTACTGTTGCAAAACCTACATACACTGCCAAAATTAATGGTAACATAATAGGCATCATAAATTGTTGTGTGTCCGTTTCATTATCTACCGCTGCACCAACTGCTGCAAACAACGAACTATACAACATATACCCTCCTAAGAAATAGAAAATAAATAAGAAGAACATTTTTACTAAAGGCAACCTAAAAATTTCTTGCGCAATCATTTCACCTTTATTAGTTGCTGTTTGTTGAATAGCCTCCATTTGTTCTGGAGATATTTTTGCTGACTGCGCTTCCATCATATCAACACCAAAGAATGAAGAAGCTACTAGGCTAAACACTAAAAACAAAATTCCCCAGATAAAGAATTGCAACAAACCTGCTGATGCATTTCCTATAATTTTCCCTAACATTAATTGGAAAGGTTTTACAGAAGAAACTATCACCTCAATAATTCTACTCGTTTTTTCTTCAATAACGCTACGCATTACTGATGTTCCATAGATCATAACAAACATCATTAGCAAATATCCTGCAATAGCTCCTACACCAATCTTTAATCCGTTGATTAATTTTGAAGATTTTTCACCAGAAAAATTCAACATTTTTATTTCTGAAGCTATTTTTGATTCTTCAATATGTGCAATATCAATTCCGAAGCTTGTCAATTTTTTATGACGTAACTCCTTATCTATTTTATCCTCTAAACTTTCCATGATAGACATACTTGGTGAATCTTTAGAGAAAAACTCAATCGATTTTGCCAATACCTCTAAACTATCTTGTTTCGGAATGTATAAAGCCCCGTAATAATCACCATCTTCTACCTTCTTTTTAGAATCTTCAATTCCTAAAGCGGTAAAATCTTCATACTTTACTGTTTTTGAATCTACAAACACATCTTTAGAAAACATTCCCGACTCATCAACATATACTATTTTCTTAACCTTTTCATCATTCTTTTTCATTAAGAAAAATACCAAAGCTCCCATACCAATCATTAACAACGGACTTAAGAAAGTCATGACGATAAACGATTTATTTCTAACCTTAGCTATAAATTCGCGTTCTATAATTAATCGTAATCTTTTCATTGCTTAACTGTTTTTATGGATTGCTTGAATAAAAATATCATTGGCACTTGGCACTAACTCGACAAAATGCTGCACTTGTCCCTGAGTTGTTAAATACGATAACAAATCGTTTGGAGAACTTCCATTAGTCAATTTTACATTCAGTTTTAACCCGTCATTCAGTAATTTGAAATCAGCCGGTAACACTTCAAAGTTTTGCTTTAATTTATCTTCTACTTCTCTAGAATTAGAAGTTGCTACCCCTATTTGAAAAGTATTTGTTCTAAACTCCTTTTTAATATCTTCTAGCTTACCATCTAAAATTTTATTCGACTTATTAATCAAAGCTATATAATCACACATCTCCTCAACAGATTCCATTCTATGGGTAGAAAAAATAATGGTAGCTCCTTCATCACGCAACTGTAAAATTTCTTTCGCTATTAGTTGTGCATTGATAGGATCGAACCCAGAAAACGGCTCATCAAAAATTAATAATTTAGGTTGATGTAATACAGTTACTATAAACTGTACCTTTTGAGCCATTCCTTTTGAAAGCTCTTCTATCTTTTTATTCCACCAAGCACCTATATCAAATTTATCAAACCAATATTTCAATCGCTTTTTGGCTTCCGACTTACTCAACCCTTTTAATTGAGCAAGATATAATGCCTGCTCTCCTACCTTCATACTTTTATACAATCCTCTTTCTTCTGGTAAGTAACCTATATGTTCTATATGATTTGGAGCTAACTTTTCTCCATCTAAAATAATTTCACCAGCATCAGGCATTGTTATTTGATTGATAATTCTAATAAGCGAGGTCTTTCCTGCTCCATTAGGTCCTAACAAACCAAAAACACTTCCTTTAGGAATGTGCATCGAAACATTATTTAACGCAGTATAATCGCCATAACGCTTTACTACATTATTAATTTCTAATAAATTGTTCATAGATTTTATAGTTGATTAATTGCCGTTTATTTAAAAACAGCAGTGACAAACTTACATATTTTTATACTCAATTAGTATACGCTTCTCTCTAAACGTTACAAGATTAATTTTTTGTTAATTTTATTATGCATGCATAACTTTTTCGCAAAATACTATGCATGCATAATAAAATTTTATATATTTGGCATCCATGGACAAGGATAAATCAATAGATCACCAATTAAGAGCCACGTGGCAAGCCGTTGCAAAAATGTATAACGAGCAAGCTGCAAAGCATGATAGCACAATGGCCACGGCTTTTGCTTTATTGAATATAGATTTTGAAAACGGTACTCCTTCGACTGCTTTGGGACCGTTAATGGGAATGGAACCTACAAGTCTTTCTCGTTTATTAAAAACAATGGAAGACAAAGGAGTTATATGTCGCGAGAAAAATCCTAATGATGGTAGAAGCGTTATTTTAAAGCTTACTAAATATGGTAAAGAAATGCGTGAAGTTTCAAAAGGGCATGTATACCAATTCAATAATAAAGTAAGAGAACATATTACTGAAGAAGAGTTAGAAACCTTCTTTAAAGTAACAACAACAATAAACAAACTAATTACAGATAAGTTAATATACGAAGACGATATTGACAATAAAGCTGTATAAAACAAACCAACAAACAAATGGCAAGAAGAATTAAAAAAGTAGCAATTATCGGTTCTGGTATCATGGGATCAGGTATTGCATGTCATTTTGCTAACATTGGCGTTGAAGTATTGCTTTTGGACATTGTTCCAAGAGAGCTTAACGACAAAGAAAAAGCAAAAGGATTAACCTTAGAAGACAAAGTAGTTCGTAACCGTTTGGTAAATGATGCTTTGGCTGCTTCATTAAAGTCGAAACCATCACCTATCTACAATAAAAAATTTGCAGATAGAATTACTACTGGAAACCTTGAAGACGATTTACATAAAGTAAAAGATGTAGATTGGATTATGGAGGTAGTTGTTGAGCGCTTAGACATTAAACAAAGTGTTTTTGAGCAAGTTGAAAAATATCGTACTCCTGGTACTATTATTTCTACCAACACTTCAGGTATTCCTATTAAGTTTATGAACGAAGGACGTAGTGAAGATTTCCGTAAGCACTTTGCGGTTACACACTTTTTTAACCCTCCTCGTTATTTAAAATTATTTGAAGTTGTTCCAGGACCTGACTGTAAGCAAGAAGTCACAGACTTTTTAATGGATTACGGTTCTAAATTCTTAGGAAAAACTTCAGTATTAGCAAAAGATACTCCAGCGTTTATTGGAAACCGTATAGGTATCTTCGGAATCCAATCGTTATTCCACCAAGTAAAAGAATTAGGATTAACTGTTGAAGAAGTTGATAAATTAACAGGACCAGTTATTGGACGCCCTAAATCAGCTACTTTCCGTACAGTTGATGTTGTTGGATTAGACACTTTAGTACATGTTGCTAACGGAATCTATGAAAACTGTCCTAACGATGAAGCACACGACTTATTTAAGTTACCAGATTTCATCAACACAATGATGGAAAACAAATGGTTAGGTAACAAAACCAAGCAAGGTTTTTATAAAAAAACAACCAATGCTGAAGGAAAACGTGAAATTTTAGCCTTAGATTTAGATACGATGGAATACCGTCCGTCTAAAAAAGCAAAATTTGCTACGTTAGAATTAACAAAAACAATAGATAAGCCAATTGATCGATTCAAAGTTTTAGTTGGCGGAAAAGATAAAGCGGGAGAATTCTACCGTAAAAACTTCGCAGCAATGTTTGCGTACGTTCAAAATAGAATTCCAGAAATTTCTGACGAATTATACAGAATTGACGATGCCATGAAAGCTGGTTTCGGATGGGAAAATGGTCCTTTCGAAATTTGGGATGCTGTAGGAGTTGAAAAAGGTATCGAATTAATGGAAGCTGAAGGAAAAGAGCCTGCTGCTTGGGTAACTGAAATGTTAGCTAAAGGAGAGAAATCTTTCTATACAGTTAAAGACGGTGCAACATATTACTACGATGTACCTGCAAAAGCACAAGTTAAAAAACCAGGACAAGATTCATTTATCATCTTAGATAACATTCGTAAAACTACCGAAGTATTCAAAAACTCTGGTGTTGTGATTGAAGATTTAGGAGACGGAATCTTAAACTGTGAATTCCAATCTAAAATGAACACTATTGGTGGTGATGTTTTAGCTGGATTAAACAAAGCGGTTGATTTAGCTGAAAAAGACTTCCAAGGATTAGTAATTGGTAACCAAGCTGCAAACTTCTCAGTAGGTGCAAACATCGGAATGATTTTTATGATGGCTGTTGAGCAAGAGTACGATGAATTAAACATGGCTATCAAATATTTCCAAGATACCATGATGCGTATGCGTTACTCTGCAATTCCTACGATTGCTGCTCCTCACGGAATGGCGTTAGGTGGTGGATGTGAATTATCATTACACGCTGATAAAGTAGTTGCTGCTGCTGAAACCTACATCGGATTAGTAGAGTTTGGAGTTGGAGTAATTCCTGGTGGTGGTGGATCTAAAGAAATGGCTTTAAGAGCGCAAGACTTATTCCACACTGGTGATGTTCAATTAAATGTATTACAAGAGCACTTCTTAACTATTGGTATGGCAAAAGTGGCAACTTCAGCTTATGAAGCATACGACTTAAACCTACTACAAAAAGGAAAAGATGTTGTGGTTGTAAACAAAGACCGTCAAATAGCAGAAGCTAAAAAGCACGCTGTGTTATTAGCTGAAGCAGGTTATACACAACCTGTAAAACGTAAAGATGTTTTAGTATTAGGTAAGCAAGCCTTAGGAATGTTCTTAGTAGGAACAGACTCTATGGAAGCTTCTAAATATATTTCTGAACACGATCAGAAAATTGCAAATAAACTAGCCTATGTAATGGCTGGGGGAGATTTATCAGAACCAACAAAAGTTACTGAGCAGTATTTATTAGACCTTGAGCGTGAAGCTTTCTTAAGTTTAACTACTGAAAGAAAAACGTTAGAGCGTATTCAGCATATGTTAAAAACTGGTAAACCACTTCGCAACTAGTTGCGAATAGTATTGAGATATTAGTATTAAGTAGTTAGAAATGCATAAAGTAGAAGATTTAAAAATATGGCAAAAATCAATAGAGTTAGCAAAAGCTACCTATCTACTTGTTTCAGAATTACCATCGGATGAAAAGTTCGGACTAACATCTCAAATAAAGAGAAGTGCTATTTCGATTCCTTCAAATATAGCAGAAGGAGCTGGTAGAAATTCACAAAAAGAATTCAAACACTTTTTGAGTATTGCAAATGGTTCTACATACGAACTTCAAACGCAATTACTATTAGTTATTGAATTGAACCTAATACATAAAGATAAAGTACAACCCATTATTGAGTTGTGTATTGAAATTCAGAAAATGAATTATGTTTTTCAGCAAAAATTAAACGCCCAAACATTCACTCAATACTAAAACCTCAATACTCAATACTAAAAATAAAATGAAAACAGCATATATAGTAAAAGGATATAGAACCGCCGTAGGGAAATCTAAAAAAGGTGTGTTCAGATTTAAAAGAGCTGACGAATTAGCTGCTGAAACCATCAAATATATGATGGGTAAGTTGCCAGAATTCGACGTAAAGCGTATCGACGATGTTATTGTTGGTAACGCAATGCCAGAAGGTTCTCAAGGATTAAACATGGCAAGAATCATTTCATTAATCGGATTAGATTCTGTAGATGTTCCTGGAGTTACCGTAAACCGTTTCTGTTCATCAGGATTAGAAACTATTGGTATGGCAGTAGCAAAAATTCAATCTGGAATGGCAGAATGTATTATTGCTGGTGGAGCAGAAAGCATGAGTTCTGTACCAATGACAGGTTTTAAACCAGAATTAAACTACGATATCGTAAATGCAGGTCACGAAGATTATTATTGGGGAATGGGTAATACTGCAGAAGCAGTAGCTCAACAATACAATGTATCTCGTGCAGACCAAGATCAATTTGCTTACGAATCGCATATGAAAGCTTTAAAAGCGTTAGATAGTGATCGTTTTCAAGATCAAATAGCTCCAATTGATGTAGAAGAAACTTACATTGATGGAAACGGAAAACGTGCAACAAGAAATTACACAGTTACTAAAGACGAAGGTCCACGTCGTGGAACTAGCGTAGAAGCCTTAGCAAGATTACGTCCAGTATTTGCTGCTAATGGTTCTGTTACTGCTGGTAACTCATCACAAACAAGTGATGGAGCTGCCTTTGTTATGGTAATGAGTGAAGATATGGTAAAAGAGTTAGGTATTCAACCAGAAGCTCGTTTGGTAAGTTATGCAGCAGCAGGAGTACCACCTCGTATTATGGGAATTGGTCCTGTAGCAGCTATTCCAAAAGCATTAAAACAAGCAGGTTTACAACAAAGTGATATTGAATTAATTGAGCTAAACGAAGCGTTTGCTTCACAATCGTTAGCAGTTATTCGCGAATTAGGATTAAATCCGGATATCGTTAACGTAAATGGTGGAGCAATTGCTTTAGGTCACCCGTTAGGATGTACTGGTGGTAAATTATCTGTTCAGTTATTTGATGAAATGCGTAAGCGTAACATGAATAACAAATACGGAATGGTAACCATGTGTGTAGGTACTGGTCAAGGTGCTGCTGGTATTTTTGAATTCTTAAATTAGAATTAAGATATAAGTATTGAGTATTGAGAATTTTCTCATCTCTTTTAAAAAATAAGTAACAAAATTATAAAAGTAGTTAGTATCTCAATACTCACTACTAAATACTAAAATCTAAGATTATGTCAGAATTAACAAAAGATCTTTTACGCGGAGGGCAGTTCCTAGTAAAAGAAACAAAATGTGAAGATATATTTACTCCTGAAGATTTTTCAGAAGAGCAAACAATGATGCGTGATGCGGTTAAAGAATTTAACGACCGTGAAATCATTCCTCATAAAGAACGTTTCGAAAAGAAAGATTATGCACTTACCGAAGAAACTATGCGTAAAGCTGGTGAATTAGGATTCTTAGGTGTGGCTGTTCCTGAAGCTTATGGCGGATTAGGAATGGGATTCGTTTCTACCATGTTAACTTGTGATTACATTTCAAGTGGAACAGGATCTTTTAGTACAGCTTTTGGTGCGCATACAGGTATTGGTACGATGCCAATTACTTTATACGGTACTGAAGAGCAAAAGCAAAAATATGTTCCTGCATTAGCAATGGGTGAAAAATTCGGAGCTTACTGTTTAACAGAACCAGGAGCAGGATCTGACGCTAACTCTGGTAAAACTACTGCTGAGTTAACTGAAGACGGAAAGCACTATAAAATTAACGGACAAAAAATGTGGATTTCGAATGCAGGTTTTGCTGAAATCTTCATCGTTTTTGCTCGTATCGAAGATGATAAAAACATTACTGGTTTTATCTTAGAATATGATAAAAACAACCCTAATGGAGTAACTTTAGGAGAAGAAGAACACAAATTAGGTATTCGCGCATCTTCTACTCGTCAGGTATTTTTCAACGATACATTAATTCCTGTTGAAAATATGTTATCTGTTCGTGGTGGTGGATTCAAAATTGCAATGAACGCCTTAAACGTTGGTCGTATTAAATTAGCAGGAGCTTGTTTAGATTCTCAAAGAAGAATTGTAACACATGCTGTAAACTATGCTAACGAGCGTAAGCAATTTAAAACTCCTATTGCTGATTTTGGAGCTATTAAAATGAAATTAGCTGAAATGGCTACCAATGCATATGTTGGTGAGTCTGCATCATACAGAGCTGCTAAAAACATTGAAGACAGAATCGCGATTCGTGAATCAGAAGGAAACTCTCATCAAGAAGCAGAATTAAAAGGTGTTGAAGAATACGCTATTGAATGTTCTATCTTAAAAGTAGCGGTTTCTGAAGACGTACAAAACTGTGCTGACGAAGGAATCCAAATTTTTGGAGGTATGGGGTTCTCTGAAGAAACTCCAATGGAATCTGCTTGGAGAGATGCTCGTATTGCTCGTATTTATGAAGGAACTAACGAAATCAACCGTTTATTATCGGTAGGAATGCTAGTTAAAAAAGCCATGAAAGGTCATGTAGATTTATTAAATCCTGCAATGGCAGTTCAAAATGAATTAATGGGAATTCCTTCTTTTGATACTCCAGATTATTCTGAATTATTCTCAGAAGAAAAAGAGATTATCGCTAAATTAAAGAAAGTATTCTTAATGGTAGCTGGGGCTGCTTTACAAAAGTTTGGTCCTGAGTTAGAACAACACCAACAGTTATTAACTGCTGCTTCTAATATTTTAATTGAAATATACATGGCAGAATCTGGAATTTTAAGAACTGAAAAGAACGCAAAACGTTTTGGTGAAGATGCTCAAAAAGAACAGATTGCAATGGCTAAGTTATACTTATACAATGCTGTTGAAATTATTACTAGAAGCGCAAGAGAAGGAATTATTTCTTTCGCTGAAGGTGATGAGCAACGCATGATGTTAATGGGACTTAAGCGTTTTACAAAATACGCAAACTACCCTAACGTAGTTGAGTTACGTGATACTATCGCAGAAAAATTAAAAGCAGAAAATAAATACTGCTTCTAAAAAAATAGAAAAAATTTCTTCAACTTTTATAGGTTTTAGAATTTAGTTGTTTGTTTAAAAGATCGTCAAATTAATTTTTGGCGGTCTTTTTTTTATACCCTCAAAAAACGTTGTTCAGCCTATATTCTACAGTAGCAACCTACTAGAAAATCAAGGTTCTTAAGGTTTTCTTAAAACGTTTTTTCATATCTTTAATGGTATATTTATTGTTCTTGAGGAGCAAAACATAAAAATAGCATGATAAAACTTACTACCACAGCACTACTAGGAATGGCTTTCTTAGCCATAGTTAGCTGTAAAAAAGAAGCAAAAAAAGCAGACACACAAGAAACCACAAAACAAGAAACTGTAGCTACAACTACTGATGTTACAGGAAACTACGTTTCTTCAGAATACGAAAAGAGGAACGAAGGGTACGATTGGGTTTCAGTTGCTGTAAGACCAGCCGCAAATGACAATATAAAAATTGCTGTTCGCTCACGTGCTGACAAGAAAAAACCTACTTGTACTTTTGACACTCTTGCTAAAAAAACAAATGACAGCACGTATACAGCTGACGTAAATGGTAAAACTGTAGTTTTTTCTTTTAAAAACAAACAAATTTCTATTGCAACGGCAAACAAAGAAAATAACAGTTTATTAAACTTTTACTGTTCAGGTGGAGGAAGTCTCGCAGGTTCTTATCATAAAATTGAAGGAAATCTTGACCAAACACAGATAGACAAAACCATTTTTAGAAAAAATGTAACCTTACAAGGAGTTAGTTTTAGCATTGCTACTCAAAAAAATGGAATGGAAACTGAATTAACGGTTACTCCTTACGGATTAGAAATTGACAATTCTGCCGTTACTCAAACAATTGATGGTAATGTTGTTGATGCTGAAATTGAAGATTTAAACTCTGATGGTTCTCCTGAAGTATTAATTTATACAAAATCTGACGGAAGTGGAAGCTACGGAAATGTAATAGGTTTTTCAGTAAACAACAAAAAGTCAATGAATCAAATATACTTCCCTCCTATTACCGATAATAAAGAATTAAGTAAGGGATATATGGGGCACGATGAATTTACCATTATTGAAACAACCTTAGCACAACGTTTTCCTATTTATAAAGAAGACGATACTAATGCTAACCCTACTGGTGGTACCAGACAAATTACTTACAAATTGGTAGATGGAGAAGCATCAAGAAAATTTGTAGTAAAAAATTCTACTGAATTGAACACTAATAACTAAACTTAAATATTATGAAAAAACTATCATTCGTATTCGCAGCAATTCTATTGATCACAGTGTCTTGTGCTAAAAAAGATACTGCTGAACAATTATACGGAACTACTTGGGAACTAGAATACATTTCTGGACCTAAAATTGCCTTTGACGCATTATTTCACATGAAAAAACCACTACTTATGTTTGATAAAGAAACCATGAAAGTGATGGGTAATAATGGTTGTAACGGATATACTGCTGAATTTACTTTAGATAAAGAAAATGCTATTTCTTTTGGGGAAGCAGGACCAACTACAATGATGTACTGCGGACAAGGAGAACAAGAGTTTTTAAAAACCATTAAAAAAATAAACAAGTATAGTATTGACATAGAAGGAAAACTAAACTTATTAATGGACGATGTAACCATGATGCGCTTTAAAAAAGTAACTACTGAAGAATAATTCACGATAGTTGTTACTTTAAACGAATTAATAACTTAGGGGAAACCTCATACTATATAGCCTTTTTTGGGTTTGTTAGTATGAGGTTTATTTTTTACTACCAAAGGCAACGTCCGCTCATAAGTATACAGAGAATATTGGTTTGAATCTACACTGATGTAAAAGCAGAGAACATGCCGTGGTATCAGCGACCCTTGCCGCGGTGTCTGCGGAGCACGCCGTGATATCAGCGACCCGTGCCGTGGTATCTTCGGAGCATGCCGTGATATCAGCGACCTGTGCCGTAGTGTCTTCGGAGCATGCCGTAATATCAGCGACCCGTGCCGCGGTGTCTGCGGAGCATGCCGTGATATCAGCGACCCGTGCCGTGGTATCTGCGGAGCACGCCGTGATATCAGCGACCGCGCTACCTTTAATGACACTTAAAACACCTTTTATTCCCTAAATAGCTAAGCTTATGGGATTCCGTAAGAAGATTAAATTATTATTAGTAAGTTCGTTAAAGTATAAATAAACATAAAATACAATCATAAACCTACCAAAATGGTTGTATAACGATGTATTTTACATTTATATAGATAAGTTGGCAGTAAGCTTAAAATGCAACACCTTAACAAAAATTAAACAAAAAAACCTAAGTAAATTAAGTTTTTTATTGTTAATTTGTAAACAACTTACAAAATAGATATAAAAAATGATAATCAACTTTAGTTTGCAAAACTTCGGCTCTGTAAAAGATAAGCAGACATTAACTTTTGAAGCAGACAAATCTAAACACCTTAATGATTATTACATTGTAAATACAAATGGATTTAGATTACTTAAGTTAGCTCTTATATACGGAGCCAATGCATCAGGTAAAACCACAATACTTAATGGTTTAGAGTTTTTACGCGATTTAGTCCTAGAGCCCGAAGAAAAGAAAACTGATGAATTGGAATTCAACCCTTTTCTTTTTGACGAACAGACACCTAATCAGACTTCAATACTATCTATTAATTTTTTACAAAATGGAATACGATATGACTATGAAGTGGAATTTACTGAACAAGCAATCGTAAGTGAAAAATTAGATAATTATAATCCCAAAAAGGCAAATGTTTTCACAAGAAAAACAGATTTAAAACATCAATTTTCTGAAATAAAATTTGGCAGTAAAATAAAACAAGACAAAACGTTTAAAAAAACACTTGAATCCAATACTCTTTGGAACAATACTGTTTTAGGAGGTTACCTAAAAACTAACATTGATTTTATTGAACTCAATGAAACTGTTGACTGGTTTAGTAATTACCTTAAACCTTTAGTATATACCAAAACCAAATTAGAAGGTTTTGTTACATCAATTATTGAAAATAAAGAAATACAAAAAAAAGATGTAATAAGCATACTCAAAAAAGCTGATTTTCATATATCAGACATATTAATTCAAGAAGAAGATGAAGAACTACCAGAAGGATTTTTTGATTTCGTAGAAAAACTAGAGATCTCTAATGACAGAGTCAACAAACTTAAAGAAGAAGGAAAAATAACTTCAGTTAGCATAGATTTTGAACATACTGTAAATGGAAAGAAATATAGTTTGCCAATTGATTTAGAATCTCAAGGAACAAGGAGATACTATGGTTTTGCAGGTTTATTAGCCTTATTAATAAAAAACAATAACATAATTCCAATCGATGAACTAGAATCATCTCTACACCCAGATTTATATATACAATTCATATTGTCTTTTCTTGTTAATTCTCAAGATTCTCAAATATTGGCTACTACCCATAATAGAGAAATATTAGATAATAAGGATTTATTTAGAAATGATGCGATTTGGTTTACAAATAAATCTGAAAACTGTTCAACTCAGTTATATTCCTTAGCTGATTTTGACACTTCTGTAGTTAGAGACACTACTAATGTTTTAAATGCATACAAGAGTGGAAAACTAAAAGGTAAGCCTAATTTGGGTGATTACTATATTGACCTTGATTAATACTTATGAGAAAAAGGTCGAAATTTAAAATAACAGCTTCAAATGCATTTGCATTTGTAGTAGATGGGGATACTGAGGTTTGGTACTTGCAAATGTTAAAGCGTAACGAAAGAGAGCTAAACATAAACATAGAACCAAAACTTCCAAGTAAAAAAAGTATTCCTGAACAATTTAAAATGGTTAAGGATTTAGCTGAAGACTACACAAAAGTTTTTTGGATTGTAGATTATGATGTCATTGTAAAAGAGACACGCGAAGCCAGAAAAGGAGCTGAAACAAGCGAACAATTATTTATTAAACTAAAAGAAAAAGCTGAAAAGTTTGATAATGTTGTTGTAATTGTTAACAATCCCTGTATAGAATTTTGGTTTTTATTACATTTTGAAAAAACTAGTAAACTCTTTTCAGACTGTAATTCAGCGGAAAAACAACTAAAAAAACACTTAACTGATTACAAAAAAACAAGAAAATATTTCACAAAACAGGATAATGATATTTACTTAAAACTCAAACATAAGTTAAGTGATGCCAAAGTACATTCAAAAAACCTAAAATTTGATAAATACAATACGAGTAAAGCTATCTGTGAAATGAATTCTCTATTCGAAATTGAAGAAATTCAAAAGGTGACCGACAAAAAATAAAGCCTGCTGCCAACAATGGCTATAAATAATTGCTTGTTCTCACCTACTTCTGAAAAACAACTGTTTCCTTATTCAGTTCGTATTCATTAAATTAGAGCTTTAAAAACACAACTAATTTTATACGAATACGTCATGACATTTTCTAAACACAAAACATTAAAACACTATTTACGAGCGCTTTTTTTAATGCTAATTGTAACTTCTTGTAAAGGGCAATCGCAAACTAACACAGAAAGAAACGTAGGTGGGGCTTGCCAAGACTGTAAAGCTTTGTTGGATTATAAAATGCTCAATATAAATCCTAAGTCAGTTGGTACCTTACCTGGTTTTCATGAAAATGAACCAAAACTAAAAATAACGGGTACTGCATTTAAAAAAGACGGAAAAACACCTGCTGAAAATGTTATACTCTACATTTATCACACAGACAGAAATGGAATTTACCAACCTAGTGATAAACCTGTAGGTTCGGAAAAAAGACACGGACAGTATAGAGGCTGGCTAAAAACAGGTGAAGATGGAAAATTTACTTTTTATACATTCAGACCTGTATCTTATCCAAATACACAAGAGCCAGAGCACATCCATATTTATGTAAAAGAACCCAATACAGTACCTTATTATATTGACAGTTATCAATTTGAAAGTGACCCTGCTCTTACTGAAGAAAAAAAGCAATCAGAAAAAAACAGAGGTGGCTCTGGAATTATACAACTTAAAAAAGAAGATGGTATTTGGACTGCTCATAGGGATTTAATCTTAGGGTTGAATATTCCTGATTATGAGTAAAAGTTTTAGTTACGATTGCTACTCACCTACCCCTAAAGAACTCAGACTTCTATTCAATATGCATTTACTAAATTAGTTGTTTAAACTAGTTATATAAAAATGAAACTTTTCTTTAAAATAATAATACTCTCTTTTTTAACAATTTCAAGCTGTAAGTTGCAGCAAAATGAGAAGAATGAAATAAACACTAACCCTCCTAAAGCTGAATTTACCAAATTCGATTTAGGTGAAAGTGATTTACCCACACTAAAAAATGTAGTAAATGATTATGAATCTCTCTTCACCATTGAACAACTAGAAAAGTTAACATTGTTAATTCGAGAGTATGAGAAAAAGACTTCCAACCAAATAGCTATTGTTTCTATTAAATCAATCGGAAAATACACCGATTTTAGTCAATTCGCTATTGACTTATCAAATTATAATGGTGTAGGTCAAAAAGAAAAAAATAACGGCTTGACTATTGTTTTCAGTAAAACCTTAAGAAAAATAAGAATTTCTACAGGCATTGGAACAGAACAAATTTTAACAGACGAAATTTGTGAGGAAGTAATTGAAAAAACAATTATCCCTGAATTTAAAAAAGGAGAATATTACCTTGGTATTGAAAAAGGAATAACTGAGTTAATGACTAAGTGGGAATAGTACTATCTATCACATAACTATAAAAACAAACCATCCTACTTATTACTGATTCAAAAAGGAACTGAATGTATAAAACTATCTTTGAAATAACCAAAATGGATTGTCCTTCTGAGGAGAATTTAATTCGAATGAAGTTAGACGGAATTTCTGGTATAGCAAATTTAAAGTTTGATATTCCTAATAGAAAATTAACGGTTTTTCATAACGAAGAAGTTGATTTAATTGAAAAATCGGTAATTGAACTAAACTTAGGCGGAAAAAGGGTTTCCACAGAAAAAACCAGTCAAACTGATTTTGAAGAAAACACCAATCAGAAAAAGTTACTTTGGGCTGTTCTCGGAATTAATGCTGCTTTTTTTATTGTTGAAATGACAACGGGAATTATTTCTAAATCAATGGGACTTGTTGCTGATAGCTTAGATATGCTTGCTGATAGTTTTGTTTATGGAATTAGCCTTTTTGCCGTTGGTGGAACTTTAACAAGAAAGAAAAGAATTGCAAAACTTGCTGGATATTTTCAAATAACTCTTGCTTTACTTGGATTTATTGAAGTTTTAAGAAGGTTTTTTGGAGCTGAAAAACTTCCTAATTTTTCAACAATGATAATCGTTTCTGTTTTAGCACTTATCGCAAATGGAATTTGTCTTTATATTTTACAAAAATCAAAAAGCAAAGAAGAAGCACATATGAAAGCGAGTATGATTTTTACTTCAAATGACATCATTATTAATTTAGGAGTAATAACAGCAGGAGTTTTAGTGCATTGGTTAAATTCTAACAAACCTGATTTGATTATCGGAACTATTGTTTTTGTTTTAGTAATTCAAGGAGCTTTTCGAATTTTAAAACTAAGTAAGTAAAGACAAAGCTACATTTATAGAATTAGATAACTCTTTGTTAGTAGGATCTACTTTAGAAACAACTCGAATACCATTATAAAGTGTATAAAGAAGAGTAGCAATGGCTCTTAAATTTTCACTATTTTTTAATTGTCCTCTTTCCTTACCCTCCTTCAAATATTCATAAAATAAGTTTTCAAAATCACGCTTATTTTCTATCAAGACTTTTTGTAAACTTTCGTCATTTGGAATAAGTTCTGTTGTAGCATTTACCACAAAACATCCTTTTTTATCTTCATCAAGAATAGCTTCTTGTATTGCTTTATTAAAAAGCTCAGCAAAGCCTTCTTTTACATCTGGATGACTTTGAAAAAATTCTATTAACCCTTTTTTTGTAGTAGTTCTATAAAGTTCGAAAGATTTTTTAAAGAGCTGCTCTTTATCTCCAAAGGTATCATATAAACTTGCCCTGTTTATTCCTAATTGACTTACCAAATCTTGCACGGAAGTAGCAGAATATCCTTGCTTCCAAAACAAACACATTGCTTTGGCTAGTACTTCTTTTTCGTCAAATGATTTAACTCTTGGCATATAAAAAATGTGGAAGTTATTTACACTTCCACAAAATTACCATATTGGAACTTTCATTCCAAATATATTCAAAAAAAATTAACTCAATAATGGATTGATGTTTGTTCCTCCATCAATATTATACTCACTTCCAGTTATAAAAGTAGCATTATCAGATGCTAAAAACGAAACTAGTTTAGCTACTTCTTCTGGTCGTCCAAATCGTTTTAAAGGAATACGGTTTTCTATTGTTTGAGCAAAACCTTGTAATTGTTCTTCTTCCATTCCTATTTTTCCAAAAATTGGTGTAGATATTGGTCCTGGATTTACAGAGTTAATTCTTATTTTTCTTGGGGCTAATTCTGTAGCTGCTGTTCGTGTATAAGAATTAAGCGCTGCTTTTGATGCTGCATATACAGCTGTATTTGGCATTCCGGTATAAGCATTTATAGATGATAAATTTATAACGGATGCTCCTTCATTTAAAATTGGTAAGAATTTTTCGGTAGTAAATACAGCTCCTTTAAAGTTAATAGCCATTTGATGGTCAAACATTTCTTCGCTAATATCTCCTACTGGAGCAGGTTGAAAAATACCAGCATTTACAAACAACACATCAATTTTTTCAAAATCTTTCTTAACCTCTTCTACTAAATTCTCAATAGCAGTAATATCTTTAACATCAGCAACTATTCCTTTAACTCCTAACTTTTGTGATGCTTCTTTAACTTTTTCGGAATTTCTTCCTGTGATAATAACTGTTGCTCCTTGGTCTTTTAATTCTTTGGCAGATGCAAAGCCAATTCCACTATTTCCACCGGTTACAACAGCTATTTTACCTTTTAATGTACTCATTTTATTTGTTTTTTAGTTAATATTTAATTCTGGAACAATCATTCCATTTACAAACATACACATAATAGAACGATTGTTCCAAATAAAAATTCATCTTATTTATTGGATTAAAAAATGTTAAAACACCGAACAGACTTGTCTGTTCTTTAAAATTCATATAACTTTGACAAAAATTAAGAGTATGAGTAGTCCTAGAGAACGTATATTAGAAACTGTAGCGCATTTATTTCATCAACAAGGTTATAACAGTACGGGTATTAACCAAGTTATTAAAGAAGCTAAAGTTGCCAAAGCAAGTTTTTATCAGCACTTTAAATCAAAAGATGCTTTGTGTATTGACTTTTTAAATAACAGACACGAGCTCTGGTTTAAAGAACTATTTAAGTTTACTTCGAAAAGTAAAAATTCAAAAGATAGGATATTACTAGCATTCGATTTTATAGCTTATATGAATACAAAAGAAAATTTTAGGGGTTGTAGCTTTCTAAATATTCTATCAGAAATATCTAAAGAACAGGAAGGTATTTTAACCGTAATTCAATTACATAAAAAAGAATTGAACAACTTTTTTCAAGAGTTAATTGACAACGAATTACTTGCTACACATATTTATCTACTTTTTGAAAGCGCTATCATAGAAAGTCAACTCTTTAAATCGAATGAAATAGTATATAAATCAAAAAAAATAATACAAAACTTACTATAAATATTATGGAACAGAAACATCCACTCCCTCCTTTTAGTCTTGAAACAGCTAAACAAAAAATTCAACTAGCAGAAGATGCTTGGAATTCTCAAAATCCTGAAAAAATAGCATTAGCTTACACTATTGATAGTGAATGGAGAAATAGAGACACCTTTGTTAACGGTAGAGAAGAAATTATTAACTTCTTGAGTAAAAAGTGGCAAAATGAGCTTAATTATAAACTAAAAAAAGAGTATTGGGCACATAGTGAAAATAGAATTGCTGTACGCTTTGAATATGAATATCAGAACAAAGAAGGCAAATGGTTTAGGGCTTACGGTAATGAAAACTGGGAGTTTGATGATAACGGACAAATGAGAAAAAGATATGCGAGTATTAATGATCTTGAAATAGAAGAAGTTGATAGGTGTCTTTAAAATAATTAACTTTTTTTAGTAAAAAATAATAGCGGCTTTGATAAAACATCAAAGTCGCTTTTGTATTTTTAGTGCTTACATAAAACTTGAAAAAGTGAATTACAAAATAGATGAAATAAATAGTACCGAATATAAAGAAGTAGTTGACTTATGGGAAGCTTCCGTTAGGGCTACGCATCATTTTTTAAAAGAAGAAGACATTGCTTATTTTAAACCTCTTATTCTAAATACGTATTTAGATGCAGTAGAGTTAAAGTGTATTAAAATCAATAATAAAATAGTAGGTTTTTTAGGTGTTGCTGAACAAAGTTTAGAAATGCTTTTTATCCACCCTGAATATCGAGGTAAAAAGGTAGGTAAAACCCTATTAGAATATTCAATTGACAAATTGAATGTGGATAAGGTAGATGTAAATGAGCAGAATGAACAAGCTGTCGGTTTTTACAATCATTTTGGTTTTGAGACTATCAAACGTTCTGAACTGGACGCTACAGGAAAACCATACCCTATTTTACACATGCAGTTAAGTAAATAAGACTTAAGAGCTGCTACCAATAACTCAAGTTCTAAAAATTGGCACAAAAGGGTTAACTTTATCAAACTGTAATCTTTATGAAAAAGAATTAATCTTTTGTAGTTTTACATAATACTAACCTAAACTTTATACAACTACATATGCAAACATCTGATACTACTATATCTACAAAAAATACGTTTAATGATCGTATTAAGCTACCCTTTAATTTTGAAGTAGCTAAAATGCTTGAAGAAGCCAAAGCTTTGCAGTTAGATAACTTTGAATATTATGATGTAATTCCTTTACGTTCACCTGCACATTTAGTGGATACATCATTACCTTTCCCACCTCCTGCTGAGGATTATGCAGATGGTTCGTGGACAGATTGGTTGGATACTAATGCTTTAAAAAAGTCTCCGTATTTAACTAGTGTTATTGATTTTTTTAAAGAAAATACCACTGTAAACTTAGTTAGGTTACTTCGACTGGCTCCACACTCAACAGTAAAGGAACATACCGATCCTACTTTAGGTTTGGAGATTGAAAAATCAGTAATACGACTTACTATTCCTATTCTTAACAATGAAAATGTAACTTTTTATTTGAATAACACTCCTGTGTTGATGAAACCTGGAGAATGCTGGTATATGCGACTTACCGATCCTCATAAAGTTATTAATAATGGTGATGAAGAACGCATAAACCTTACTATTGATATGATTCCTAATGATTGGATTCGACAGGTTATTCGTGAAAGTGGACAAAATTCTAATTAAAACAAAAAGGGTACGCTAGCGTACCCTTTTTGTTTTATATAACTTTTTATTTTAATCTAACGCACCTAAGTAACGTTCAGCATCTAAAGCTGCCATACAACCTGTACCTGCTGCTGTTACTGCTTGACGATATTCTTTATCTTGAATATCTCCTGCGGCAAAAATTCCTGGTAAATTTGTTTTGGTAGATTTTCCTTTAGTAATTAAATACCCCGTATCATCCATATCTAAAACACCTTTAAACAGATCAGAGTTTGGCTTGTGTCCTATTGCAATAAATACACCTGTTACTGGAATCTCAGTTTTCTCTCCAGTTTGATTGTTTACAGCACGAACTCCTTCAACAACATTCTCTCCTAACACCTCATCAATTTCAGTGTTATACATAACAGTAATATTTTCTGTTTTGTTTACACGGTGTTGCATTGCTTTAGAAGCACGCATGTAATCTTTACGAACTAACATAGTAACTTTACTACAAATATTGGCTAAATATGTTGCTTCTTCAGCAGCAGTATCTCCTGCTCCAACTACCACAACATCTTGTCCTTTGTAAAAGAAACCATCACAAGTAGCACAAGCTGATACTCCACCACCTATTAAACGTTGTTCGCTTTCTAAACCTAAATATTTAGCAGTTGCTCCTGTAGAAATAATAACAGTTTGTGCTTCAATCTCTGTTGAATCATCTACAGTTACTTTATGAATTCCTCCTTCTTTATCAGAAAACTCTACTTTTGTAACCATTCCAAAACGTACATCTGTTCCGAAACGCTCTGCTTGACTTTTTAAATCTTCCATCATTGCTGTACCATCAGTACCTTTTGGATATCCTGGGAAATTATCTACCTCAGTTGTTGTAGTTAATTGTCCTCCCATTTGCATTCCTGTATACATAACTGGTTTCATGTCTGCTCTCGCTGCATATATAGCTGCGGTGTAACCTGCTGGACCAGACCCAATAATCAAACATTTAATTTTTTCTGCCATTATCTTGAATTTTTGAAGTTACAAATGTAATTTTTTTTTATTTCTAGTTATCCGCTTTTAAATATATTTTAACTATTGTCTTATAAAGTCAAATTATTTAATAATTATTTCATTTTTTTATTTGTCGTTTACTTTTTTTTTCTACATTTGCAGTCCCAATTATTCGGGGTGTAGCCTCTCGTTTAACTCGAGATAAACTACACTACGAATTTTACACTTTTCGGGGTGTAGCGTAGCCCGGTCATCGCGCCTGCTTTGGGAGCAGGAGGTCGCAGGTTCGAATCCTGCCACCCCGACTAAAAAGTCCTAAAATCATCTGATTTATAGGACTTTTTTATTTTTTAGAATTACTTATTATTCCTTGCTCTTTTTCTACTTAAATTTGTATTGCTTTAGTTTGATTCTAACCTCATGAAAACCATTCCTGTAAGACATTTAAAAGCTTCTATTAAAGAACCTAATTTATCTGGTAACTTTACGATTAAAAGCCTTCAGGAGCTTCTTAGTGGGAAAGATATGGTTCATGAACTTCACAGGCACGATTTCTACTTCTTTTTAGTATTAAAAAAAGGCACAGGAAATCACGAAATAGATTTTGTAGATTATAATGTAGCTAATTATACTGTTTTTATAATTCGCCCTGGTCAAGTACACAAACTAAAATTAGGAAGTAATAGCGAAGGTTTTATGATTCAGTTTAACACTGATTTTTATTACCCTATTGATAAAAGAATGAATTTTTTATTACAAAAGGTAAGTGCTTCAAATCATTATCTATTAGAAGAAGACCTTTTTTCAAGAATTAACCTTTTATTGGCATCTATTTTTTCAGAATACAAAGATAAAGCTGAAGCATATAAAGAAGTTATAAAATCTAATCTTCATATTCTTTTTATAGAGTTACTAAGGTTAAAAAGCACCAACAATAAAGACTCTAATACAAAGGATCTATATATTCAAGAATCTCTTGAGAAATTTCTACATTTATTAGAAACAAACATTACTAGGGTAAAACAAGTTTCAAAATATGCTAGTATGTTAAATCTATCTAACTACCAGTTAAATACCATAACAAAACAGACTTTAGGTAAAACAGCTTCAGAAGTTATTAATGAACAAATTATACTAGAATCTAAAAGGTATCTTTTAGCATCTTCCAATCAAATAAACCAAATAGCATATTATTTAGGATATGAAGATGTTTCATATTTTATTAGATTTTTTAAAAAACACACTGGCTACTCTCCTGAAGCTTTCAGAAAAAAACTAACATAAGTACAATACTACTTTACAATTATCCTATAGTAGAGACTTAGACTCAATATACTTTTACATCATATAAATTAAATTAAAAATATGATGATAAAAGATGATTTAAAGTATAAGGAATTTTGGAATGAAAAATATCAAAACACCAACTTTGCCTATGGCAAAGAACCCAACTTATTTTTTAAAGAAGAGCTTCAAAAAATAAAAACTGGAAAAATCTTATTACCTGCTGATGGAGAAGGTAGAAATGGTGTATATGCTTCCAAATTAGGATGGGATGTTACTTCTACCGATTTAAGTATTGAGGGAAAAAGTAAAGCTCTAAAACTAGCCTCTGAGTTTAATGTAAATCTAAAGTATGTTGTAGGCGACATACAAGATCTTGAACTTCCAAAAGAATCTTTTGATGTTATTGGTTTAATCTACGCACATTTTTCTGCTTGGAAAATTTCTATTATTCATCAAAAATTGACTACACTTCTTAAACCAAAAGGATATATAATTTTAGAAGCGTTTAGTAAAAATCATCTGAATTATCAGAAGGATAATCCCAAAATAGGTGGTCCAAAAGACATAAATATGCTTTTTTCTATAGAGCAAATACAACAAGATTTTACTGGTTTTGAAATTCAAGTTTTAGAAGAAAAAGAAGTCTTTTTAAATGAAGGAAATTCCCACAACGGTAAAGGAAGTATAATTCGTTTTATAGGTAAAAAACTCTAGTTGAGAATGAGAAAAATACTAATTGTAGTATTGGTATTTACATTAATGGTAAGTTTATTATACAAAGTTGATTTTTAGAAAGAAAAAGATAAGGAGTACTATATGAAATTGATTCTTGATTATATGGAAACAAAAAAACCTTGGAACTACATGATTCCAAGGTTTTACAACTAACTCTACAAATCTAACATACTTGCTTTACAAGAATGCTATTCTTTTAGTAAAACTTCATCAAAAAACTTGTCTTTAAGTTTTTGATAAACTTCCAAATTTTTGTGATAACTCTCACGTAACCTATCGTACTCTCCTAAATATGCCATGTCACATTGTATATCATCACACTCTGCTACATTAACATACGTATTTGAGTATGATAAGACAGTTTTATAAAGCTCATTATTCAATTTTTTCCTTTCAGAAAAAAGTTCCAATGTTTCTTCAGGTATAGCTTTATTTATTAAACAGTGTTTACATAAACTTAAAAGATTCTCAATTTCTCTATTAATATATTTCAATTGATTTACCCATCCTTTCAGTTCTACATGGTTGTATTTATGTACTACATCTATATCGCTGCCGTGATTATTAAGTGTCATTTTTTTGTCTTTAAATTAAGGTACTAAAACTCTCTTTCCCTTCCTTTTGAGTTACTTTTAAAATTTTAACTTCTTTCTTTCCACCTGGTAAATCCCAGTGAACTACATCGTTTAAAGCATAACCAAATAAAGCTATACCTATAGGCGTTAAAATAGAAACTTTGTTGTTTTTCAAATCCTTTTCAGTTGGTTTTACGATCTGAATAGTTTTTTCCCAAACATCTCCAGAAGCTATAGTTACAACAGTATTTAAGCGTATAACATCATCTAGCATTTCTTCTTCATCTAAAATTTTAGCCAATTTTAACTCTTCAGCAAACTTATCTAATGATGTTTGTACTTTACCTTCTTCAGTATGCTCTGAAACATTTAGTAAACTCTTAATGTACACATACTCTTTTTTCTCTAAAACTAAACTTCCGTGTTTCATTTTACTGCTTTTTATGGAAAAATACCTCGTTGAACATATGCCTTTTCAATACGTTGTATCGCTATACAATAAGCTGCCTTTCGCATATCTACTCCTTCTAACTTTGCATAATCTGAAACTCTGGTATATGAATCTTTTAGTTTCTTATCTAATCGTACAATAACCTCTTCCATAT
Organism: Tenacibaculum litoreum; assembly: GCF_964513915.1. Classification (NCBI taxonomy): domain Bacteria; kingdom Pseudomonadati; phylum Bacteroidota; class Flavobacteriia; order Flavobacteriales; family Flavobacteriaceae; genus Tenacibaculum; species Tenacibaculum litoreum. Next base: position 205,538 of record NZ_CAZEQS010000004.1, read on the forward strand.
TCCATAACTCACCGTTACGATTTTGAAGCCATTCAAAGTAACTAGTAATTACACCTCCTGAATTACATAATATATCTGGGATTATTGTTACACCTTTTTCTAAAAGGATTTTTTCTCCTTCAACATTTATTGGTCCATTTGCTCCTTCAGCTATTAAATTAGCTTTGATTAAATGTGCATTATCTTCAGTAATTTGATTTCCTAATGCTGCAGGAATACAAATATCACAGTCAGTAGCAAAGAAGTCTTCTTTTTCTATCTCTGTTGACTCTGGATATCCAACTAAACTTCCATTATTAGCTTTTGTATAGTTAAAAAGGTCTTCTACCTTGATTCCATTTGTATTTTGAATGCTTCCATAAGCATCTTGAACTCCTATCATTTTAGCTCCTTCTTGTTCTAAAAAATAAGCTGCCCAATACCCTACATTTCCAAAACCTTGAACGATAAAAGTTTTACCTTCTAAGGTTTGGTTATTTTCTTCTACCCAAAACTTAATAGTTAAGAAAACTCCGTAACCTGTAGCTCTATCTCTTCCTTCAAGACCTCCACTACCTATTGGTTTTCCTGTAACTACATGTTGATTCATAGAACGCTCTGCTGGTGCTTTTGTACTCATATAGGTATCAGCCATCCATGCCATTGTTTGAGCATTTGTATTAACATCTGGAGCAGGAATATCATGCTCTGGCCCAATATTATCTCCTAATGCAAACGTAAAACGTCTAGTGATACGTTCTAATTCATCTTTTGAGTATTTAGTAGGATCTATTTGTATCCCCCCTTTACCTCCACCGTATGGCAAACCTGCAAGAGATGTCTTCCATGTCATCCACATAGCTAAAGCTCTAGCTGCATCTATATCTACTGTTGGGTGGTAACGTAACCCTCCTTTATATGGCCCCAAAGCATTGTTATGCTGTACACGATATCCTTGAAAAATTTCAACATCTCCATTATCCATTTTTACTGGAAAATTAACAATGATTTCATTATTCGTAATACTTAATATCTTACGAATATTAGGGTGCAAACCAATTTGATCTGATGCACTATTAAACTGTTCTAGTACATTATCAACCATTCCTCTAGCATTCTTTCGCTTCGCTGGTTTTTTTAATTCTTTGGTTAATGTCATCTCACTTATGTTTGAATTTATTTTACTTCCTAAAGTTTCACTTTTTGTATTATTCATACGTTATTTATTATACAGCTTGCATTTCTTGTTTCATAGCAGTTACGTCATCTTCTTTTGCTTTTTCTGCACTCACCTCATTATACTCACTACACGACCATACCTTTTCTTTAGATTTGGTTAACACACATATATTTACTTCTGTACATGATGGACAAATATTAAAAGGATTAGTGTTCATAAATTATATTCATTTTATTCTTTCCTATAAAGGCAAATGACATGCCGCTAAACATGCCAAAAAAACAAAAACTTCTAAATCCCTTTATTTATGAAGGACTCAGAAGTTTTTATAAATTTTTATTTAAAATAAAAGTGGGTAATTTCTCCTCGGGTGGAGAAAAAACACTCAGAAAAAGTGTTGTTATTCTTTTAGTTTTTCTCGTAATGTCTTACGATCTATTTGAAGAATTTTTGCTGCTTTTGTTTTATTGTTATTAGTTGCGTTTAATACATATTGTATATGACGTTTTTCCATATCTTTTAAGGAGATTAATCTTTCCTCAGAAAAATCAACATTATACTTTAATGAATCAGGTAAATGCTCTACTTCTACTATGCGATCACACATAATTACCGCACGCTGTATTATATTCTCTAACTCTCTAATATTCCCTGGCCAATTATATCTTTGTAGTATAGCTAAAGCTTTAGGACTTATTTTTACAAACCTATCTTTATATTCCACCCCATATTTAAACAGAAACTTTTCTACTAACATAGAAATATCTTCTTTCCTTTCTCTCAAAGGTGGCACCTCTATTTCAACTACTGTCAACCTATAAAACAGATCTTCTCGAAATGTTCCTTTTTGAATCATCTCTTTTAAATTATTGTTTGTTGCTGCAATAATTCTAACATCTATTTTCTCTGCTTTTTGAGCTCCAACCTTCACCACTTCTTTTTCTTGTAAAGCTCTTAATAACTTTGATTGTACATTTAATGAAGCATTGCCTATTTCATCTAAAAAAATAGTTCCTCCATTAGCCGCTTGAAAAAAACCATTCCTGTTACTATCTGCTCCTGTAAAAGCTCCTTTTATATAACCAAACAACTCAGACTCTAATAAATTCTCAGGAATTGCTCCACAGTTTACCGCTATGTATGGACCTTTAGCAAATTTTCCTTCATAATGTATTGCACGTGCCACTAACTCTTTACCTGTTCCACTTTCTCCTCTAATAGAAACTGTTGCCTTATTGTTTTTTACTCGATCTATTATTTGAAAAATTTCATTAATCTTTTCTGAAGAGCCTATCATATCTCCATAAAAATATTTTTTCTCTTTTTCTTGAGTAGTTTTTTTCTGGCTTATTGCTGCTTTTTTTAAAGCATCATCCATTGCCGTTTTCAACTCTTCTTTTGTAAACGGCTTCGTTAGATATGCTACTACTCCTGACTTAATGGCTTCTAGTGAATCTTGAACAGATGGATATCCTGTTACTATAAGTTTAGGTAGCTTTGGATAGTGTTCTGAAACAAATTTAACAAGCTCAAAACCATCCACTTCTGGCATTTTTAAATCGGTTATTAACAAATCAATTGGGGTATCTCTTAAAATTGTAACCGCTTCTTTAACCGATACTGCCTTGTAGGTATGATAATTCCAGGATTGTAAATGCCTATGTAACAATTCTAAGATATGAACATCATCATCTACTATTAATATATTTTCTTTTTTTAACGGCATTTCTTTTATTTTGGTAACCTAACCTCAAAGATAGCACCTTTTTCAATGCCATTTTTAGCAGTTATTGTTCCTTTATGACTCGATACAATACCATGCACAACACTTAATCCTAATCCTGTTCCTTCTCCTGTTGGCTTCGTTGTAAAGAAAGGTTGAAATACTTTTTCAAGAGCTTCTTCACTTAATCCTATTCCTTCATCAGAAATTCTTAATACCACTTCTTTATCTGTTTGAAATGTTTCAATAGTCACCAGTCCATCTTTAGGTGAAAAGTAAATAGCATTAATAATAAGATTGAAAATAATCTGAGTAAGTTGAACCGTATCTGCTCGCAACCACAATTCAGATTCTTCTACTTTGACTAAGTATTTTACAGATTGTCTTCTAAAAGTAGCATCCAGTAAATTTATAGCATCTTTTATACTTGGAATTATATTTACTTTTTTCATTTCTTGCGGCATTTCACAAGCAAAATACATGAGTTTTTTTACTACTTCTCTTGAAAATATAGCACTTTGAATAATTTTATTTACATCTGCCAACCCCTTTTCATTACTTGACATATCTGCCTTTAACAACTCTGAGTAACCTAATATATTAGCTAACGGAGTATTTAACTCATGGGCAATTCCTGCTGTTAGTTCTCCTAAGATTGACAAACGGTCGGCGTGTTCCATTTTACGCCTCATCGACAGCTCATTGTTCTTTATTTCAATACGCTCTAAAAGTCCTCCTATTTTTATAGCAACAGTATCAAATAATTCTTTTTCCTCTTTTAGATATAAGTTATCCTTAAGTTCCTTTCCTTTTATAAATGCTGATATTTTTCCTTTAGATATATTAAAAACAGAAATAGTACTTGAAATTATACAAAGCTCATCTTTTGTATTTTTTTCCTCTTCAGAATATTCTTCTATGTCGATAAAAACTCGAGTATTTTTTGGAAACTGTAATGCTCTTTTTAAACTTTTTGCAATTGCTTTTAAAGTTACATCAACTTGATCAAGGTTGGCATTTATTATTAAAGATGTTACCTCATAAAGACAGGTTAATTCTTTTATACGTTCTTTTAGTTCTTTTTCTGTTGTACTTGCTGACCTCATTGATTAGTTTTTATTAAGCTCTGATAAACTCTTGCTCTTTCTGGGAATAAAAATACAAAATAACTCTCCTTCGCTCACTTTGCCTTAAAAAACTCCTACATCATATATTCTCTTTTATGCTTTACCTATTTTATGTAAATTCGTAGTTATGGAATTACTTTTTATAGGTTTGGCAGGAGGTGCCATTATATCCTATTACATTTTTAAAAAATTCACCTCTGCAAAAAGAAAAAATTTAACCGAAAAACAATCGGTAGTTCTGCTAGATAAGATTAAAAAAGTATCTAAATTAATTACTGTTGAAGGGGAATTTGCCGAGATATACCATCATGAAAATACTAAAGAAAAATTTTTAGGACTTGTTACCAGTAAGAAAAAAGCTATTATTCTAATTAATGCTAAAGTGCATATTGGTTTTGATTTTAGGAAAATAAAAATGCATACTGACACAAAGAAAAAGGTATTGATTTTATCTGAATTCCCACAACCAGAAGTGTTTTCAATAGAACCTAATTTACGTTTCTACGATATTCAAAACGGATTACTTAACAAATTTAGCTCTGAAGATTTAACTGAAGTTAATAAAGAGGCTAAAGAACATATTCTTCAAAAGATACCTGAAAGTAACTTAATGCAAACCGCAAATAAAGAAGCTTTAGAAGCTGTTACCTTAATGCAAAATTTAGTGGAAACTATTGGTTGGAAGTTGGATTATTCAGCTTTGAAAATTCCTGAATCAACTCAAAACTTAATTGAATAATGAATATTGAAGAATTTCGCAACTATTGCATTACCAAAAAAGGAGTTACTGAACATTTTCCTTTTGATGATAATGTTTTAGTATTTAAAGTAATGAATAAAATGTTTTCGTTATCAGGTTTAGATAGCTGGGAGCAACATGAGCCTAAGGTTAATTTAAAATGTGATCCTGAACGTGCTTTAGAATTAAGAGCTGATTATGAAAGTATTAATCCAGGATTTCACATGAGTAAGAAACATTGGAATACAGTTACTTTAAACAATGATGTTTCTGATACTTTTGTTTTTGAATTGATTGATCACTCATACGAACTTATAGTAAAAGGATTAACAAAAAAGCTTAAAGAAGAATTAAAATCGTTGTAACCCAATGCTTAAATCTAACCTTAGAAAACTATACAAACAAAAGAGAAATTCTCTTACTCAAACAGAAAAAGAAAAACTACAAGAGAGTATATATCAACAAATATTCGAGTTACAAACTAATGATATTCGTACAGTACATTTGTTTTTATCCATGAGAAAGTTTAATGAAATAGACACGAAGCCTATCATTGATTTTTTTAGAGATAAAGAAAAAAGGGTTATTGTAAGCCGATGTAATTTTGAAGACGATACTCTTTCACATTTTTATTTTGAAAAAGATACTAAACTAGAACTTAACAAATTTGGTGTTCCGGAGCCTATAAATGCAGAACAAGCTAATGTAAAAGATATCGATTTAGTTTTTGTCCCTATGCTAATTTCTGATGAGCAAAAATACCGAGTTGGTTATGGTAAAGGATTTTATGATCGATTTTTATCAGAGTGTAGAGAAGATACGCTAACTGTAGGCCTTAATTTCTTTCCTCCTATTAAAAAAATAGAAGACACTCATGAGTTTGATGTTCCACTAGATTTTGTGATATACCCAAAATAAAAAATCCTGCTGAGAGCAGGATTTTTTATTTTATATAAACTAACGACTATCCGTTCATTGAAATCAAGAATTCCTCGTTATTTAATGATCTTTTAATTCTATCTTGAATAAACTCCATTGCTTCAATAGGGTTCATATCAGCTAAATACTTACGTAATACCCACATGCGTTGTACTGTTTTTTCATCTAATAATAGATCATCACGACGTGTACTCGACTTAATTAAGTCAATTGCAGGATAAATTCTACGGTTTGCAATATTACGCTCTAATTGTAACTCCATGTTACCTGTTCCTTTGAATTCTTCAAAGATAACCTCATCCATTTTCGAACCAGTTTCAGTAAGTGCAGTAGCAATAATAGTTAAAGAACCTCCATTTTCAATATTACGAGCTGCTCCAAAGAAACGTTTTGGTTTATGTAATGCATTTGCATCAATACCTCCAGATAAAATCTTACCAGATGCTGGTGCTACGGTGTTGTATGCTCTTGCTAAACGTGTAATAGAATCTAATAAAATTACTACATCATGTCCACATTCTACTAAACGTTTTGCTTTTTCTAACACAATATTAGCTACACGAACATGCTTATCAGCTGGTTCATCAAAAGTAGAAGCAACCACCTCACCACGTACACTACGTTGCATATCGGTAACCTCTTCAGGACGTTCATCAATTAATAAAACGATTTGATATACTTCAGGATGATTCGCTGCAATTGCTTTTGCTACATCTTTTAACAATACCGTTTTACCAGTTTTAGGCTGCGCTACAATCATACCACGTTGTCCTTTCCCTATTGGAGAAAACAAATCGATAATTCTAGTAGATAATGTGCTCCCTTTTTCTGCTAAATTGAATTTTTCATCAGCAAATAATGGAGTTAAATGCTCAAAAGAGACACGATCACGTACAATATTTGGATTTAATCCATTAATTTTTGAAACTCTAATTAAAGGGAAGTACTTCTCACCTTCTTTTGGAGGACGTACATTACCTCTAACCGTATCACCTGTTTTTAATCCAAATAATTTAATTTGAGATTGAGAAACATAAATATCATCTGGAGATGACAAATAGTTATAATCAGAAGAACGTAAAAACCCATATCCATCAGGCATCATTTCTAATACACCTTCACTCTCTATAATACCATCAAATTCAAAATCAGGATCACGGTACTTATTACCGCTTTTATGATGTTGTTTATTAGTATTCTGATTTTTATTGTGCTTATTACCTCTATCTCTGTTGCTATGATTTTTATTATGCTGCTGCTTTTGTTGTTGAGGTTGTTGTTGCTTTTTATCTTCAACAGCTTTAGGAGGCTGTTTCTTATCTTCTACCCTCTTTTTAGGCTTGGCAACCGGCTCCTTTTTTTCTGGAGCTTCTTTTACCTCAGGCTTAACAACAACTTTATCTTCTTGTTTTTCAACAGTATTAGTTGTGGTATTAGCTTCTGTTTTAGATATTCTTTTTCTTTTTGGCTTCTCTGCTTTAGGAGCAGGTTTTGGTTTAGCCTCATTAGCACTTGCTTCTGCTTGCGCATCTAAAATTTTGTATACTAAGTCTAACTTCTTAAGTTGACTAATTTTCGTTAATCCTATTGATTTCGCAATAACTTGTAAGTCAGCTAATTTTTTAGTTTTTAATTCCGAAATATCGAACATTCGTTAAATAGTTAAGTTACTAAAATCCTTTATGTATAAAGAATTATTTTGTATTAAGTTTTGTTTTGAGTGCTAATTATATAGGGGCTATATAATAATTTTGTGCGGTTACATACAAGGCAAATATATACAAATATTTTAACTTCTAATATTTCTTTTTAAAAAAAGAAGTATTACATTTGCTACCCGATAAAAAATTATGATACAAAGAATACAATCTATATACTTATTAGTAGCAGGAATTATCTCTGGAGGATTGACTTTTTTATTTAGTCTTTGGAGTAACTCTCAAACTAACGCTATCTATATTTTAGATTTATTTTCTGGGAACTCAATCTTAGAAAAAAGTATTCCTGTTTTATTTTTTATTTCAGCTTTAGTTTCATTTGTAACAATATTTTTATTTAAAAATCGTCAGTTACAATTTGTACTAAACCGCTTAAACATTTTGATAAACCTTTTTTTATTAGGAGTATTGATTTATTTATCACAAACATTATCTGGAGAAGCTTTGGTTTCTGAGAAAGGTATTGGGATGTTCTTTCCTATCATTGTTATTTTGCTGTTAGTTTTAGCAAATAGAGCCATTAAGAAGGATGAAGATCTTGTAAAATCTGTAGATAGATTACGATAAGCCTAACATCTTAGTATATTTAGTGCGAAAAAAACCGAGATTTAAATCTCGGTTTTTTATTTTTGTTTCCTAGGCTATTCAAGGCCTATAACCTTAAATGTTAAAGAAATGTTAAAAAAAACTCAGGGTTTTCCCTGAGTCATTGATGAAACAATTAGGGATACTGTGTATTGTACACACTCTTTTAACCTCATAAATTTGTAACTGTAATAACAACTATGAATTACAACAAGATAAAAGTTCACATAGCAGATGACCATAAAATATTAATAGACGGAGTCATTGCTTTATTAAATACTGAAGATGACATTGAAGTTGAGGGTTTTTCTTTAACAGGTAGACAAGTAGTAAACTGGTCTTCTAAAAATACAGCAGATGTATTAGTTTTAGATATAAACATGCCTGAGATGGATGGTATAGAAGTTTTAAAAACGTTTAAAAAACGTAACACAAACATTAAAACAATAATACTATCAAGCTTAAGCGACCCAAAACTAGTTCAAGAAATGATAGCACTAGGCGCTAATGGTTTTGTTGATAAAAGTCGAGCTAATGAGCAAATAATTGATGCCATAAAAGTTGTTCACAACGGCATACAATATATTAGTGAAGATATTAAAGTAAAATTATTAGACTTATATGCTTCAGATGCAAAAGACGAAGATGAACCAGAATTTTTGCATGGGGATTTAACTGAGAGGGAAATTGCTGTATTAAAGTTAATTGCTAAAGAGAAAAGCTCCAATGAAATTGCAGAAAAACTCAATGTCAGTATAAAAACAGTAGAAACATATAGAAGTAATTTATATAAAAAATTAAAAGTAAAAAATGTAGTAGGTTTAGCGATGTATGCAGTGAGAAACAAAATAGTGTAAAGACATAATCAACCCTTCAAATTTTCTTTAGTCCCCCAGATTAAGAAGAAGCCCCCCGAGTCTATACACATAATGCATCGCTAATCAACTACTGCTATTAACAATAAACCCAATAGCGATGTACGCGTTATTTAACATAGTATAGAAAACCCCTTCATTTTGTTTTCTTTTATCCCCTAAGAGATATCGTCCCCCGTCTCTTAACATCTATCCTAAGTACATCGCTATTTTTTAAAAAAATCTAATCTCAATAAACACCAATAAGTCATGAAAAAATTTACTCCTTATTTCCTAGCTTTGAGCCTTAGTGTTATTTTTGCTTCTTGTTCTTCTAACGAAGCGGAAGTTATAGAGAATAACCCAGACAACTTACTACAATCATATACACTAAAAAGAGATGCAACTGGTGCTTATTCTATTGATTTTAACACAACAGATAACACAGATGTGACAACAGTAACTAATGTAGACAACTCTAAAGAAATAATTTTAGCTGAAACCCCACAAAAAACAGCGACCAAACACTCTAATGATTTTTCTATTGAAAACGATCATTTAAAAATTGGTTTCTTAGAAGCAACCAATGGGAAACGAAAGAGTATATATGTCGAGGATGAAAATATTACCTTTGCTAAAGGAATTACAGAATTTTTAAATTCGTACAGTATAACAGCAAATGAAGACGGAACATATCAATTAAATTTTGTAGTTAACAGTAACGTAGCCACAGATTTTATATATAATGAAAAGATTGAAGCTTATGAAGTTCATCTGTCAAGTGGAGATGCTTCACAAAAATCATTTTCTAGACAGTTAGAAGTGGGGGCAAATGAAACATTAAAGATTAATTTTGTTAACCACAAAAACACTTCTGGTAAATCAGATTCAGAAACTTACGTCTCTATTGAAGAAAAACCCGTTATTGTAATATCATAAATATCAACATTGTTTTATTTAAGGAGAACATATATTTTATTTTATTTTTTATTAATGAGTTTTGCAATTTGTGCTAATAATAGATTGAAGCAAGAACGAAAAAAAAACTCTATTTTTAATAAAGAAACTACTTCTCTGTATAAAGGTCAAACTTTTTCACAGAGAGATAGCTCTTTGTTAAAAAAAATAAAAGAATCAAAAGATCTTTTTCAAAAAAAAAATTATTCTCAAAGCTTAACCAAAGCTCTATTTCTTTTAAAAAAGAGTAAAGAAATTAAAGACTTAGATTCTGAAATAGAATTATATTTTTTAATAGGGGATATTTTTACTGAAACTAACAATTACTCTAAAGCTTTATCGTATTACAAGAAAGCTAATCAAAAACTTAGACATGAAATTCATTCAAATTATAACAATGAATTTGAAAACCCCAAGCCTAACCTTACCTTTATAGAAGATTGGTATGCCAAAAGCTTACTTGACATTGGTAGTTCTTTTCTAAGACAAGAAGAACAAGATAGTTCTCTCGTATATTTTCAAAAGTTAATAAAAATTAAATCTAAATCAAAAGATTTATTATCATACAAGGCAAGGGCGTATAGTAACTTATCTGGTATTTATTTTAAAAGAAAAGAATATAACAAGGCAAAAGAAAATGCAAACTTCGCTATAGAAATACATAAAAAACAAAATAATAAAATATTCTTATCAGCTGCAATAACTAATTTAGCTAGTATTTATCTTCTTGAAAAAAAATACAATAAAGCAAGAGAAAAATACTATGAAAGCCTTGAACTTATAGAAAATGATACTAGTATAAAAGCTGTTAAATTTAAAGAAAGATTATACCTAAACCTATCTTTTGCACTATATAAACTTAAAGACTATACAGCCTACGACTATCAAGAGAAGTCTTACAATATTAAAGATGATTTAAGAGACAAGGAAATAAGAAGAATGATTGAAGAGATTTATGCTCAACAAGAGGTAAATTTAGAAAAAGAGAAAACAGCTTTAGTTGAAGAGCAGCGAAAATTAGAAGAAGCCCAAGAAGCTAAAACATCTATGCTCTTTGGTGCTTTAAGCTTTTTAGTATTAATTGTTTCAGGAGTAATCATATACAACTATAAACTTCGCCAGAAAAATCTACGTCTTAAATTATCTGAAAGTAAACTTATCCAACAACAAAACCTTGAAAAAGTACGATCGGAAGCACAAGTTAAAATTCTTAACGCTACGATTGACGGAAAAGAAACTGAACGAAAACTCATCGCAGAAATATTACACGATAATGTTAGTGCATTACTTTCATCTGCTAACATGCATTTAACAGCTACAAAAAAACAATTTAATGGTGATATGCCTCAAGAAATAGAAAAAACACAAGCTATTATTTCTGAAGCCTCACAAAAAGTAAGAGACTTATCTCACAACCTAGTTTCTTCAATTTTATTAAAATTTGGGCTAGAATATGCTATTAAAGATGTTGTTAAAAAGTATTCTAACAGCCAGTTAAAACTTGAAGTTTCAGCAAAAAACATCAACAGATACAATCAAGAGTTTGAAATAAAAATATTTAATGTGATTCAAGAACTAATCAACAATATCTTGAAACATAGTAAAGCCAAACATGCACAAATAGATTTAAAAGAAGAGAGAAATCAACTAACCGTTCTCGTTAAGGATGATGGGGTAGGATTTTCTACCTCGTCTTCTTCTTTTTCTGATGGCATAGGCCTTAACCAAGTTGAAGCTAGAATTCACATGATGGATGGTAAGCTAACTATAAAATCTGTAGTAAATGTAGGCACCTCTATACTCATTAAGGTCCCTATACTAAAAAAAGAAAAAAATCTTAGCAAGCTAACCTCTGTTAGCTAGTTCGATAACTTCCATATTCTTTACATTACCATTATCTATTTCAAAACGCAGCATGGTTCTAACTTTATGAAACCCATGATTCCCTGCTGCTCCAGGATTCAAATGCAATAAGTTTAATTTTTTATCGTATTGAACTTTTAAAATATGCGAATGCCCGCAAATAAATAATTGTGGTGTGTTCTTTTTCAGTTCTTCTCTAACTCTTTGATTATACTTATTCGGGTATCCACCAATATGAGTTATCCATACAGAAACACCTTCAACAGTAAATTTATTGTCTAATGGAAACTCTACCCTAGCATCTTTATCATCAATGTTTCCATAAACAGCTCTAAGTGGTTTCAGTTTTTTTATTGTATCAGTTACATTTAAATCACCTATATCACCTGCATGCCAAACCTCATCAGCTTGCTTTACAAACTTTAAAATTTGCTCATCAATAAAACTATGTGTATCGGAAAGGAGTAAAATCTTCTTCATCAGGACAAAACTAATGAATTAAAAAGTAAAAATCCACGACATTACATCATGGATTTCTTTATACTAAGGGGATATTAATGAAAGGGGAATTCACTATCGTATTCTAAAAGGTGACAAAAATAACATAAACATTCAGTTAATCTGTTAACATATGTTAATAAAACTCAAAAACATTATTTTACTTCCTTCTCTAGTACTTTTCAAATTAGAATTTTATAATTTAGCTCTTTAAAATTTTACACTTCTTGAGGTATTTTATTGAATTAGCATACAACGGAAAAAATTATCATGGATGGCAAATACAGCCACATGCAATTTCAGTTCAAGAAAAAATAAATAAGGCAATAAGCACAATTTTAAGAAAAGAGATAAACATTGTAGGAGCAGGAAGAACTGACGCTGGTGTTCATGCATCTCAAATGTTTGCTCATTTTGATGTAGAAACTCCATTAAATGATAATTTCACTTATAAATTGAATGCTATTTTGCCAGACGATATTGTTATATTCAAAACACTGTTAGTACACAACGATGCTCATACTCGTTTCGATGCACTTAGCAGAAGTTATGAGTACAAAATTTGGTTAGGGAGAAATCCCTTTTTATTAGATACCACTTGGCAATTACACCATCAGCAGTTAAATATAGAATTGATGAATAAAGCAGCAGCAATTTTATATGATTATGAAGATTTTGAATGTTTTTCAAAAGTAAAAACAGATGTACACACATTTAACTGTACTGTTACCAATGCAAAATGGATCAAAAATGAAAACGAATTAACATTTCATATTAGTGCCAATCGTTTTTTAAGAAACATGGTTCGTGCTATTGTAGGAACTTTAATTGATGTTGGTTTAGAAAAAATAACTGTAAATGATTTTAAAAAAATCATAGAAAGTAAAAATCGGAGTAAAGCGGGGGTGTCAGTTCCTGCAAAAGGTTTATTTTTAACAAAAGTAATATACGATTATATATAGTGAGCAAAACAACAGGAAAAGCATTTGATATTAAAATTTTTGCAAGACTTATGAGTTTTGCAAAAAAATACCGTGTACGATTTACAGTTGCAGCACTATCTACCATTTTACTTGCAGGATTTGCTGTACTAACACCTGTCATTTTAATGACGGCTATAGATGACTTTATAGCAACAAAAAACTTTACTAGGCTATTGTATTTCACAATTGCCATGATAGTAGTACTACTTATCCAAGTATTTTTTCAATTTAGTTTTATTTATTATGCTAACTGGGTAGGACAACATATTATTAGAGACATAAGAGCTAAAACTTTTAGAAAAATACTTCAATTTAAAATGGGGTATTTTGATAAATCTTCAGTTGGAAAATTGGTAACTCGTGTTGTTTCAGATATAGAAACTATCGCCAATTTTTTCACGCAAGGTGTTTTTATGATTGTTAGTGACGTTTTAAAAATGATTGTAGTAATCATTGTAATGTTCTATACAAACTGGAAGTTAGCATTAATTGCACTTGCAACATTACCTGTATTAATTTACGCTACTAAACTATTTCAAATAGCTATAAAGTCTACCTTTCAAGATGTACGTAATCAAGTAGCAAATCTAAATAGCTTTGTGCAAGAAAGAGTTACAGGAATGAAAATTGTTCAACTATTTAATAGAGAACGAATTGAGTATAAAAACTTTATTGAAATTAACAATAAACATAAAAAAGCACATGTTAAAACCGTTTGGTATTACTCCATTTTCTTCCCTATTGCTGAAATTCTTTCTTCTATTGCAATAGGACTTATTGTATGGTATGGTGGTTTACAGGTCGTTGAAGACAAAGCCGTGAGTGTCGGTGCTATCATTGGCTTTATCAAAATGGCTCAAATGCTTTTCAGACCATTACGACAAATAGCAGATAAGTTTAATCAACTACAAATGGGAATAGTTGCAGGTGAACGTGTATTTAATATAATTGATACTGAAAGCTCTATAGATAAAAGCGGAACTATTACTGCTGATAACATACAAGGAACTATTAGTTTTAAAGATGTACGATTTAGCTATATTAAAGATGAAGAAATTTTAAAAGGAATAAGTTTTAATGTTGAAAAAGGGCAAACTGTTGCAATTGTAGGTGCTACAGGAGCTGGTAAATCGACCATTATTAACCTTATAAACCGTTTTTATGAAATAGATAATGGTGAAATTTCTATTGATAATATTCCTGTTCAGGATTATAAAATAGCTTCACTGCGTCAAAAAGTAGCCGTTGTACTACAAGATGTGTTTTTATTTTCAGATAGTATTTTAAATAATATCACCCTTAACGACGAAAACATTTCTCTTGAAGAAGTTAAAATTGCCGCGAAACAAATTGGAATTCATGAATTTATAATGAGCCTTCCTAACAATTATCATTACAACGTAAAAGAACGTGGGGGTATGCTTTCCTCTGGTCAACGACAACTAATTGCCTTCTTACGTGCCTATGTAAGTAAACCTAGTATTTTAATTTTAGACGAAGCTACCTCATCAGTTGATACACATTCAGAACAAATGATTCAATATGCTACTGATGAAATCACAAAAAATAGAACTTCTATTGTAATTGCTCATCGTTTAGCAACCATTAAAAAGGCTGATATGATTATAGTTATGGACAAAGGCCGTATAGTTGAAAAAGGAAATCATACAGAATTGTTAAAAAAACATGAGGGCTATTATAAGAATTTGTATGAAAAACAGTTTAATAGTGAAACGGTGATGTAAATAAATTTGTTTACGTCAATCAAAATAGTACATTTGTTATTCAATCTTAAAAACTAAAAATCAATTAACGATGAAAAAAGTAATTTTATCAGTATTTGTTGTTGGTGCTTTATTAGCAACATCATGTAAGAACACTAAAGAAGAGGCTAAAGACGCTACCAAAGATGCTGTTGAGGCTGTAGAAAAAGCTACTGAAGAAGCTAAAGAAGCTGCTGCTGATGCAACAGAAGAAGTTAAAGAGGCTACTGAAGAAGCTGTTGAAGCTGTAGAATCTGCAATCGAAGGTATCGAAATTCCAGAATTTGAAGACCCTAAAGTAGGAGAATACTTACAGTCTTACTCTCAATATGCTAAAGATTATATCGAAGCAAAAGGAGATGTAGTAAAGAACTCTGAATTAGCTAAAAAAGGTGTTGAATTAGCTACACAAGCTAAAGACATCGTTGCTAACTTAGACGAAGAAGCTGCTAAAAAATTCAATAGCGTTATGACTGCTATTCAATCTAAAATGGCTCCTGCTCAATAATCTTTTTTGGACAGAACATAAAAAAAGCTCGCAAGTTGCGAGCTTTTTTTTATGCCATTACATCTTTTTCTAATTTCCTATGGAGCTCTTCCAACGATTTGTATAATACAAACTCTCCATCTTTTATGTATGAAATTTCTCCCGTTTCTTCTGAAACCAATAAACAAATTGCATCTGTTTTTTCGCTAACACCAATGGCTGCTCTGTGACGTAATCCAAACCTAGAAGGTATTTTAGCACTATTAGAAACCGGTAATATTACTCGAGTTGCCACAATGTAGTTATCTCGAATAACTGTTGCACCATCATGCAACGGGCTATTTTTATAAAAAATACTTTCAATAATTGCTTCATTAACCAACGCATTCATTTTATCACCAGTATTGATTAAAAAATCAAGGTTATTTGTTTTTTCAATCACTAATAATGCTCCAGTTTTTGTCTTAGATAAATTAACACAAGCCGTCAAAATAGTTTCAACATCAGTTTCAGTATGAATTTCTGTCTTCAAAAACTTTAATTGATTTAAAAAACCCTTTTTAGTAGAAAAATTTGTGGTTCCTATCATTAACAAAAACTTTCTAATTTCTTGTTGAAACACAATAATTAACGCAATAACTCCTCCAGAAAGCAAGTATCCTAGAATTCCACTTAACATTTCCATACGTAAGGCTTGTGTAACTTTCCATATTAAAAATATAAATGCTATTCCAATTACAATGTTAATCGCTACAGTTCCTTTTAACAACTTATAAATATAGAAAAGTAACACAGCTACTAAAAAAATATCTAATACGTCAAGAAACGAAAAATCGATAAAATCTAAATTCATTAATTTTTTGAAGTTTTTTTACTTTAAAACAAGCTTTTAGGTATTTTACCTTTACCTGATAAGTAAATGTAAGGATTTTATTACAACTGTTCCACAATTTTAACCGCCTCAACTGCTTCTTTTACATCATGTACCCTTAAAATATGTGTTCCGTTTAACAAAGCAATTGTATTGGCTACAGTAGTAGCATTTAGAGCTTCTTTAGGTGTTATTCCTAACAATTTGTACAACATAGATTTTCTAGAAACCCCTGTTAAAATAGGAGCATCTAAACTTTTAAACAATGATATTTTTTTAAGTAGCTCATAGTTTTGATTAAGTGTTTTCCCAAAACCAAAACCAACATCTATAATGACATCATTTACCTTTAACTGACGCAATTTAAAAAGCTGTTCTGCAAAAAAAGAAACCACTTCGGTAACCACATTTTCATACTGTGGATTTTCTTGCATATTTTGTGGTGTCCCTTGCATATGCATCATAATATATGGAACTTGTAATTTTGCTACTGTCTCAAACATTTGTTCATCCATCTTTCCACCAGAAATATCATTTATAATTGCAGCACCTGCTTTTATTGACTCTTCCACTACTCTACTTCTAAATGAGTCTACCGAAATAATAATTTCAGGAAAGTTTTTAACCAACAACTCCACTACAGGAAGCATTCTTTGTAACTCCTCTTCTTCCGAAATATGTTTTGCTCCTGGTCTTGAAGAATACGCTCCAACATCAATAAATGTAGCCTCTTCTTTCAGCATCTTTTCTGCTTGCGCAAGAATATCTCCTTCATTTTTGTACTTTCCTCCATCAAAAAAAGAATCAGGAGTAACATTTAAAATCCCCATAACCTTAGGCTTAGTTAAATCCACCAAGGTTCCTTTACAATTAATTGTCATCATGCTAAATTTCCAAGTAAAAATAAATGAAAAGCTTGTAATATTTACTATTTTTGGTCGAATACTTTTAAATAAGAAAGATGCAGAACACCTCTAAACAGTATGATACTGTAGTTGAAGAATGTAGAAATTTGTTTGTAAAAAAAATGAGTGATTATGGTAGTGCTTGGAGAATATTAAGACTTCCTTCATTAACCGATCAAATATTTATAAAAGCTCAACGCATACGTCAATTACAAGAAAATACTGAGCGAAAAGTTGATGAAGGGGAGAAATCAGAATTTATTGGCATTATAAATTATTCTATAATGGCATTAATTCAAATTGAGCTAGGTATTGTTGAACAACCTGATTTAACTACCGAAGAGGCTACTACTTTATACAATAAACACATAAAAATCACCAAAGAGTTAATGGAAAACAAAAACCATGATTATGGTGAGGCTTGGAGAGATATGAGAGTTTCTTCGTTAACCGATTTAATTCTGCAAAAACTACTTCGTGTAAAACAAATTGAAAACAATCAAGGTAAAACTTTAGTTTCTGAAGGAATTGACGCTAATTATCAAGATATGATTAATTATGCTATTTTTGCCATGATTCACCTTTCTGAATCAGATAATTAACCTAAAAACATCCCTATATGATTTTAAAAATGTTAACTCATATTTCAAGAGTACTTGTAGGACTTCTTTTTATTTACTCTGGATTTGTAAAATTAGTAGACCCAATTGGGTCTCAATATAAATTTGAAGAGTACTTTGGTGCCGATGTATTAAATTTAGAATTCTTAATTCCTTACGCTTTACCTTTCTCAATCCTTTTAATTGTTACCGAATTGGTTTTAGGTATCATGCTTTTAGTGGGCTACAAACCTAGACTTACCGTTTGGAGCTTATTTGGACTAAACCTAGTTTTCTTATTTTTAACTTGGTACTCTTACACCTACAATAAAGTTACAGATTGTGGTTGTTTTGGTGACGCTTTAAAACTTACTCCTAAAGAAACATTTTACAAGAATGTTATTTTTATGGTTTTTATTGTGATTCTTATTTTAGGAGTTAAACATATTAAACCTTTAGTTTCAAATAAGTTTTCTTCTTTAACAACCTTTAGCTCTCTTTTTTTAGCGCTAATTGTAACTTATTATGTTTTACAACATTTACCAATTATTGATTTTAGAGCCTATTCTATAGGAACAGATATTGCTAAAGGAATGGAATACCCAGAAGATAGTGACGAACTTCCTCCTATACATGATTTTATGATAGAAACAGATGAAGGTGACAAATTAGATGAAATGTTAGCAAAAGAAAAAGCAATGCTTATTATTATGTCTAATTTAAAGAAAACCGAAAAAGATGGTATTGCTGATGTTTCTAAGGTAGCAAAACAAGCTAGTGAACAAGGTTATGAAATTTATGTCTTAACCGCTTCTTATATTGAAGACTTAGCTACAACCCAAAAAGAGTACGGACTGCCCTACACCTTTGGATTTTGTGATGAAACAGCTTTAAAAACTGTAATTAGAGCTAATCCTGGTATTGTTACCGTAAAAAACGGAATAATTAGTGGAAAATGGAACTGGACAGACGCCGATGATATAGAACTATAAACAGTTATACTATATATACACAAAGAAAACCTCACAAATTTGTGAGGTTTTCTTATTTTCGCAATGATATGAAAAGCTCTTGTAGAGATTCTTACAACATCTCGTTCAACAAAAGAGCAAAATCTAGCTATTAACTTAGAAGTACTTTTGTGAAACATTTATTATTAGTTTTTATAGGTGGTGGAGCAGGAAGCGTTTTACGATACATTATTGGAAAAGCTCTAAATAGCCCTCAAACAGGAATTCCATACGGAACTTTTGCCGCCAACATTCTTGGTAGTTTACTTATTGGAATTATTTTAGGTCTTGCTGCTAAAAATGAAACCATAACACAAAACCACACTTTATTATTAGCTACTGGCTTCTGTGGTGGATTTACCACTTTCTCAACCTTTGCCTATGAAAATCATATCTTTCTAAAATCTGGAGATTTCGCCTCTTTCGCACTATACACTGTTGCTAGCTTTATCATCGGATTTTTAGCTGTTTTCGCAGGAATTTACTTAGTAAATTATTTTTGGACAAACACACAATCGATTTAAACAGTATTCTAACCCCAAAACAAATCTCACTTTGTGAGTAAATTTATATAACAAATGAGTGAACTTATACAATACAAATCAGAAGATAATCACGTAATTATCACTATTACGAATGGAAAAGCTAACGCAATTTCTCATGAAGTGATTGATGCTTTAAACCTTTCTTTTGACAAAGCTGAAAAAGAAGAAAAACCAGTGATACTAACAGGACAATCAGGAATATTCTCTGCTGGTTACGACTTAAAAAGCATGACACAATCTCCTGAATCAGCCTTAAAATTGGTTACCAAAGGATCTAATTTATCACATAGAATGTTGTCTTTTCCTTTTCCTATAATTGCAGCTTGTTCTGGGCACGCAGTAGCTAAAGGAGCTTTCTTACTTTTATCTGTTGATTACAGACTTGGAATTGAAGGTGATTTTAAAATAGGATTAAATGAAGTTTTAATAGGTATGACAATGCACAATGCTGGTATTGAAATAGCTAAAGCACGTTTAACTCCTGTTTATTTTGAAAGAAGTGTTAGTTGCTCAGAAATTTATAATCCAAAAGATGCTATTACCGCTGGCTTTTTAGACAAAGTTGTCCCACAAGAGCATTTATTACCTACCGCAATTAAAGTAGCTTCAATGTTTTTTAAACTAAACAAGAAAGCACATAAAGAAACTAAACTCAAGGTAAGAAAACCATATTTAGATTCGTTAATAAAAGCAATTAAACAAGACACTGAAGAAGGTTTAACACCTCCTTCAAAATAAAAAAAGTCCTGCAATTGCAGGACTTTTTTTTATTCTGGTTTCTTATAAGCCATCACTCCCGCTCTAATTTCTGTATCTAAATAATTATCTTTTGGAGTAATTGGACAAGAATAGCGATCACTATACGCACAATAAGGATTATAAGCTTCATTAAAATCTATTACAACAGTTCCATCACTCTGTATATCTGTCGTATAAACATCAATAAAACGACCACCTTTGTATGATGTATTTCCGTTTGTATTATCTAAAAACGGTAAAAACAAATGATTCGCATATTCAGGTTTAGGGTTTACATCTTGGTAAATAGCAAGATTAAAATCTTCTCCATTAATAGAAAAAGATAAAATTCCATATTTTTTATACATTGCTACCCTATCCGTTGTAGTTGGAAAATCAAAAATAAGCGCATCTGGTGTTTTTACTAATTCTGCTTTTACAGTATACTTTTTATCAATAGGAAAAAAATCTAATCCTTTAAAGTTCTTTAATCCTTTTTTGGTAAGAGGTGACCTAGAAGCATCTTTAAACTTAGTATTCATTTCCTTTTGAAAATCAGATTCTCCCAAGACAGTTCTCTTTCCTTGGCTGTTACAAGACAGTATTGAAACAGTAAAAATTAATAATAGTAATTTTTTCATATTGGTATTTATATATCTCTAAACACAAAAATACTGTATTACAACCAAAACACCTCTATTTCTTAAAAAATCGCTAAATAAAGAGGTGAAAACTGTTAATTTTCTATTAATAATTTGAAATAGCAAAATAAAATCGTTATATTTATATTTATAGATAATACTTATGACTGATATAAGATAACGTAAAAAGGATTTTTTTACCTTATAAGAAAAACTTATTAAATAATAAAACAAATTGATGAGCTTGTTTCTTTGCAAACAGAAAGTTTCCCATATATTTGCCGCCCCAGTTATTTTAGGCATATATCTTTTATCAGACAAAACCTAATAAAGAAATTTTAAATTAAATTGGTAAATTTTATGAATTCAGAATTAATCAATAAGGCAGAAGAATTTGAAAACAGAAAATTCAAATTTGTTACTACTAGTGATAGAATACTAGCCTCTAGAGAAGCAAAAGCTCTGATTCTAGAGATTAATGAGGTATATAAACAGACAAAAGACAGTACGTTAATGGACTTAATGAAGCGTTTAACAGCTGTAAAACAACGTATTGAAAAACGTTTAAAAGGAAAACCTTTAACAGCTTAAACAATAAACAACCTTTAAGCTCGTTTATGATATATACATAAGAATAGTAGTTTCATCAACTACCACTCTCATTATAATATTTATTCTTGATAAAGTTCTAAGTAAATTTACTTAGAACTTTTCTTTTTTAAATATATTTGTAACATCGGGATGTAGCTTAGTCCGGTTAAAGTGCTGGTCTGGGGGACCAGAGATCGGTGGTTCGAATCCACTCATCCCGACTTCTTTTATTTTTTCCAAAAAAAAACACCTCACTAAAAAAGTTAAAACAAACTCAAATTCAACAACTTAAAAAGCATCTAAAATCATTACAAAAAACACCCTTCAAAAATTTTTAAAAAAAGTTTTTTCAGTTTCAAAAAACATTATATATTTGCCACGCTTTTGAGGCAAACGCCGATGTAGCTCAGCTGGCTAGAGCAGCTGATTTGTAATCAGCAGGTCGTGGGTTCGAGTCCCTCCATCGGCTCAAAACTAAAAGCGCTAACAAAAAGTTAGCGCTTTTTTTATGCGCTTATTTTGCTAAATTTGTCATAACTCTATTTTTACAAAAACTTAATGAAAAATATATTTGTTATTGGTATTGCTGGAGGTACAGGGAGTGGAAAAACCACGGTAGTAAACCAAATTATTAACGAACTTCCTGCAGATGAAGTTTGCGTTATTTCTCAAGATTCTTACTACAAACAAACAGATAACCTAACTTACGAAGAACGTACTAAGATAAACTTTGATCACCCAAGAGCAATCGACTTTGATTTAATGGTGGATCACCTATCTGAATTAAAAAACGGATGTATTATTGAACAACCGGTATATTCTTTCGTTGCCCACAACAGAACCAAAGACACCATAAAAACACACCCTAGAAAAGTTATTATAATTGAAGGTATTTTGATTTTTAATAGCAAAGAACTTCGTAACTTGTGTGACATAAAAGTTTTTGTTCATGCCGATGCTGACGAACGCTTGATTAGACGTGTAAGAAGAGACATTAAAGAACGAGGTAGAGATGTTGATGAAGTTTTAAACCGCTATCAAAGCACCTTAAAACCTATGCATCAGCAATTTATTGAACCCACAAAAAATTACGCTGATATTATTATACCTAACGATAGATATAATACTGTAGCTATAGACATTGTAAGAACTGTAATTAACGACCGTTTATAACATGAGTTTTAAATCAATAAAAAACAAACCTTCCTTTAAAATAGCCACTAATATTTACGTGATTATACTCACTGTATTTGTGGTTTGGATGCTTTTTTTTGATGAAAATTCTTACCTTACCCATAGAGAGTTTAATAAAGAAATTAATGAATTAAAGAGCTGGATTGATTATCATGAAAAAAAAATCAAAAAAGACAAAAAAACGATTCAACAACTACAAGACTCTCTTCAACTAGAACGCTATGCTAGAGAAAAATACTTAATGAAGAAAGAAGATGAAGATATTTATATTATTGAATTTGATACCATAAAAAAGTAATGAGTAACTATTTATTTGACGAATTTCAAGGTGTTACCCCTGCAGAATGGAAACAAAAAATACAAGTAGACCTTAAAGGTGCCGATTATAACGATACACTTTTATGGAAAACTGAAGAAGGCATTACCGTAAAACCTTTTTACACTAAAGAAGACAGAACCAATATTAAGATTAACACTCCCAATAAAGGTTTTGCTATTTGTCAATCTATTAAGATTGAGAACGAAGAAGAAGCAAATGCATTTGCTATCGACTCAATTCAAAGAGGAGCAAACGCCATCCAATTCAACGCAAAAAAAGAGTTTGACTACAAAACCTTATTAAAAGGAATTGACACTCAAAAAACTTTACTTTACTTTACTTTTAATTTTTTATCATCAGAATTTGTTAAAAAACTAGCTGATTTCACAAACTCGGACAAGTGTTACTTCAATATAGACATTATAGGAAACTTAGCTAGCTCAGGAAACTGGTATTCTAATCTTAAAAACGATCATACACAATTAGAAGAAATAGCAAAAGCTACTCAAAATGCTATTTGTGTTAATGCTTCCATTTATCAAAATGCAGGAGCAACTATCGTTCAACAATTAGCATATACTCTTGCGCAGGCAAATGAATACCTGAACCACTTCGGAGGTTCAGCTGCAAAAAATATTCATTTTATTTTTTCTGTAGGAAGTAATTACTTTTTTGAAATTGCCAAACTACGAGCTTTTAGAATTTTATGGAATGCTCTTTTAAAAGAATACAATACCGAAGCAACTGCTCATATTTTTACACAACCAAGTTCACGTAACAAAACTATATACGACTACAATGTAAACATGCTACGTACTACTTCTGAATGTATGAGTGCTATTTTAGGAGGAACAAATACTGTAGCTAATAGTCCTTATGATAAGATTTTCCATCAACCAAATGAGTTTGGAGAACGTATATCAAGAAATCAACTATTAATTTTACAACAAGAAAGTGAATTAGCAGAAGCCCAAAATATTGCTGACGGTGCATACTACATTGAAACAATCACTCAACAACTTACCCAAAAAGCGCTAGAAGTTTTTAAATTAATAGAGAAAGGTGGTGGCTTATTAAAACAATTAAAAGAAGGAGTCATTCAACGAAAAATAAAAGAATCTGCAAATAAAGAACAACAATTATTTGATTCAGGAGAATTAGTATTACTTGGAACAAACAAAATTCAAAACGAAAATGACAAGATGAAAAACGACTTAGAGGTTTCTCCTTTCTTGAAAATTCGTAACGAAAAAACACTAATTCAACCTATTATTCAAAAACGATTAGCTGAAAAGCTAGAACAAGAACGTTTAGAAAATGAGTAGAAAAGATATATCAAACATACAAATAGATAAAAGCCAAGAACAGCAAAACAAAAACTTTAAACACGAAGATTTTGTTGCAGGTATTGCACCTAACTTACGTGGACCTTATTCTACCATGTATGTTCGTAGGCCTTGGACAATTCGTCAATATGCAGGTTTTTCTACTGCTGAAGAAAGTAATGCCTTTTACCGTAGAAATTTAGCTGCTGGTCAAAAAGGATTATCAGTTGCTTTCGATTTAGCTACACACCGTGGTTACGATTCAGACCATGAGCGTGTACAAGGTGATGTTGGAAAAGCAGGTGTTGCTATAGATTCTGTGGAAGACATGAAGGTTTTGTTCGACCAGATACCATTAGATAAAATGTCCGTTTCCATGACAATGAACGGAGCTGTATTACCTATTTTGGCATTTTATATTGTAGCAGCTGAAGAACAAGGTGTAGCTCCTGAACTATTATCAGGAACTATTCAAAACGATATTTTAAAAGAGTTTATGGTGCGTAACACTTACATTTACCCACCTACTCCATCAATGAAAATTATTGCTGATATTTTTAGATATACTTCTGAAAATATGCCAAGGTTTAATTCAATCTCTATTTCAGGATACCATATGCAAGAAGCTGGTGCTACTGCAGAAATTGAATTAGCTTATACTCTAGCTGACGGATTAGAATACATCAAAAAAGGGCTAGAAGCAGGAATGGATATTGACACCTTTGCTCCTCGCTTATCTTTCTTCTGGGCTATTGGAATGAATCATTTTATGGAAATTGCCAAAATGCGCGCAGGAAGAATGTTATGGGCAAAACTAGTAAAGCAATTCAACCCAAAAAACCCAAAATCATTAGCATTAAGAACCCACTGTCAAACCAGTGGATGGAGCTTAACTGAACAGGACCCTTTTAACAATGTAGCCCGTACTGCAATTGAAGCTATGGCCGCTGCTTTTGGAGGAACACAAAGTTTACATACCAATGCCTTAGACGAAGCAATTGCCTTACCTACCGACTTTTCAGCACGTATTGCTCGTAACACACAAATATACTTACAACAAGAAACCCATATTACAAAAACTGTAGATCCTTGGGCGGGTAGTTATCATGTAGAAAAACTTACTGAAGAAATTGCCAATAAAGCATGGGAGCTAATCCAAGAAGTTGAAGAATTAGGAGGAATGACTAAAGCCATTGAAAAAGGAATTCCTAAAATGCGTATAGAAGAAGCCGCTGCTAAAAAACAAGCAAAAATTGATAGTGGTCAAGATATTATTGTTGGTGTTAACAAATACCAATTAGATCAAGAGGATCCTTTACATATTTTAGAAGTAGATAACGAAGCCGTTCGTCAATCTCAAATCGACAGATTAAACGACTTAAAATCAAAAAGAAATCAAACTGAAGTAGATAAAACTTTACGTGATTTAACTGAATCTGCTAAAACGGGTGAAGGAAATTTATTAGATTTAGCTGTAAAAGCTGCAAGAAACAGAGCTACTTTAGGTGAAATTTCTGACGCTCTTGAAACCATTTTTGGACGTCATAAAGCAGTACATAAAACCATATCTGGCGTGTATAGTAAAGAAATAAAAGACGACGAATTATTTAAAAAAGCCACTGAATTAGCCGACAAGTTTGCTGAATTAGAAGGACGTCGTCCTCGTATTATGATTGCTAAATTAGGACAAGACGGTCACGATCGTGGGGCCAAAGTAGTTGCTACTGGTTATGCCGACTTAGGTTTTGATGTAGATATAGGACCTTTATTTCAAACACCACAAGAAGCTACCAAACAAGCTATAGAAAACGACGTACATATTTTAGGAATTTCCTCATTAGCTGCGGGACACAAAACCTTGGTTCCTCAAGTTATCGCCGAACTTAAAAAATATGGTCGTGAAGACATTATGGTGATTGTAGGAGGAGTAATTCCTGCACAGGATTACCAATTCTTATTTGATGCAGGCGCTGTAGGTGTTTTTGGCCCTGGAACTAAAATTGCACAAGCTGCTATTGATATGCTAACCATTTTAATTGATAGTACCGAAGAATAACGGTTATGAAAATAAAATTCATTGATAGAAAAACAGGTAAAATAATTACCGAAACCCCTCCTGGAGAAGGATATTTAAAATTGCTATACAACAATCCGTTTGGTAAAATGGCTTTATTGCCGTTAGTTAAACGTAAATTTTTATCATCTTGGTATGGTAAACTCATGAACAAACCCAGTTCTATTAATAAAATAAATAGTTTTGTTAGAGAGCTTCAAATTGACATGAATGAGGCAGAAAGACCTTCTGAGGACTATATTTCTTTCAATGATTTTTTCTATCGAAAATTAAAGTCAGATGCTCGCCCTATTGAAGAAGGCTTCGTTTCTCCTGGTGACGGAAAAATGTTAGCATTTAAAAACATTTCTGACATTCATAACTTCTTTATTAAAGGAAGAAAATTCACCTTAGAAGAATTTTTAGGTAATAAAGAACTAGCCACAAAACATAAAGACGATTCTTTAATTATACTTCGATTAGCCCCTAACGATTATCATAGATATCATTTTCCATACGACGGAACTCCTTCCGATGTAACAAAAATTAAAGGACGCTATTTTTCAGTATCTCCTTACGCTTTAGCTGCTAACTTTACTAAAGTATTTTGTGAAAACAAGAGAGAATACTGCACTTTAAAAACACACGATAAGGGAGATATTATTATTGCTCCAGTAGGCGCCACCATGGTTGGAAGTATTATTGAAACTTACACACCAAACACTGAAGTAAAAAAAGGCGACGAAATGGGTTACTTTGCTTTTGGAGGTTCAACTATTGTATTGTTAGTTAATAGTTCTAAAATCACTATTGATGAAGATATTTTAACCAACACCAAAAACAAGATGGAAACCTTTGTTAAAATGGGAGAGCGAATTGGAAATTAACCTTCATAAATTTAACATTTTACCTTTTAAAAATGATTGATTTCATAAGGTGATTAGAGCTTTAATCCGTAAATTTGCGTCGTTTTATACTTAGCAGATTTACTGATGAAAAAAATCTTAGATACCCTCTACTCTACCCGTTTAATGGCTGTTTTATTTTTTGCTTTTGCCATTGCCATGGGAGTTGCCACTTTTATTGAAAACGATTACGGAACACAAACTTCTAAAGCACTAGTCTACAACACTTGGTGGTTTGAGTTAATAATGGTGTTTTTTGTTATCAATTTTTTCGGAAATATTTTTAGGTATAGGTTGTATAAAAAAGAAAAATGGTCTGTATTATTATTTCACGTATCCTTTCTTTTAATCTTAATTGGCGCTGGTATCACTCGTTACATTAGCTATGAAGGTTTAATGGTTATTGATGAAGGAGAAACAACCAATCAATTCTACTCAGAACATACTTATTTAAATGTAATTATTGATAATAGTAAATTTCAAAAAAACACTGCTAACAAATTACTTTTATCTGCTTGGGGTAAAAACTCAGTAACTTTTGAAGAAAACTTCCAACCTGAAAAAGGAGGTAAAAACCATGAAGTTACTTTTAATTTAGTAGACTATATTCCTTGGTCTGAAACAAAAATGGTTTTAGACGAAAACGGAACAGAACATTTATTCTTTGTAGAAAGTTCTGACGGAAGCAGACATGAGCACTACATTAAAAAAGGGACTATAGAAAACATTCACAACATTTTAGTAGGTTTTGAAGCCCCTAATAAAGAAGCAGCTTCAATTAACTTCTTTTACGAAGACGGTAGCCTAAAAATGATTTCTAAAAATGATGGAGATTGGTTTAGAATGGCTGATCAAAAGAAAGGCTTAATAGTTAAAGATAGCGCCCAACATTTTCAACTCTTAACACTTCATAACGTAAACGGATTACAATTTGTAGTTCCAAAATCTCCAGAAAAAGGAGAAATAAAAACTGTACGAGGTGAAAAAGATGATAAAAAATATGACACTGTAGTTTTTGATGTTACTACAAACGGAGAAACTAAGCGTGTTGAGTTTTACGGTGGGAAATTTAACGTTGACAACCAACAACAATTTAGTATTGGTGACTTAAACTTTAGAGCTTGGTATGGTTCAAAATTGCTGCAAGCTCCTTTTAGCATAAAACTAAATGACTTTCAGTTAGAAAAATACCCTGGTTCGGAAAGTGCTGCTGCTTACGCTAGTGAAGTTACTGTAATAGCACCTGATGAAACTTTTGACTACAGGATTTTTATGAATCATATTTTAGATTATCAAGGATATAAATTTTTCCAATCAAGTTATAAAATTGAAGGAGAGCATGAACAAACACATCTATCTGTAAACCATGATTTTTGGGGAA
Organism: Tenacibaculum litoreum; assembly: GCF_964513915.1. Lineage (NCBI taxonomy): Bacteria > Pseudomonadati > Bacteroidota > Flavobacteriia > Flavobacteriales > Flavobacteriaceae > Tenacibaculum > Tenacibaculum litoreum. The sequence continues at coordinate 234,010 of NZ_CAZEQS010000004.1, forward strand.
CTTGGATTACCTATATCGGTTACTTTTTATTATTCTTTGGTTTAACCGCTGCTTTGTTTGTAAAAGGCACTCGTTTTTATGATTTAAAACAATCATTAGTCAAAATTCGAAATAAAAAAGCCAAATTATCAGTAATCGCTTTATTTATTTCTTTAGCGGGCTTTAGTCAACACAAACAACATGAACCTAAACAAATTACTGAAGCTCAAATTGACTCTATTTTAATCGCTAACAAAGTAGACAATAAACACGCTGATTTATTCAGTTCTTTAGTTATACAAGATGCTGGCGGACGTATGAAACCTGCTCATACCTTTGCTTCGGAATTAGTTAGAAAAGTGGCACATGTGGATAAATTTAAAGACATGGATCCTAGCCAAATTTTACTTTCTATTACAGAAAACCCAATGCTTTGGCTTAATGTTCCTTTTGTTTATCTAGAGGATGGGAATACACAAGTTAGAGAAATTCTGGGAGTTCCTGAAGATGCTGAATATGCTCGCTTTATCGATTTCTATAATAAAGATGGCTCTTCAAAAATTAGCAAATTAGTAGTTGAAGCTGAAAAGAAAAAAATTCAAAACAAGTTTGAAAAAGACATTATAAAAATTGAACGTAGAGTATGGTTGTTATCTCAAGCTTTAGGAGGCGGTATGTTACGTATCTACCCTATTCCAAATGATGAAAACAACAAATGGGTATCTCAACCTGAAACATTACAAGCTAATTTCAAAGGGACTGATTCTGTATTTGTGCGTCAATCATTACCTGTGTATTTACAATTATTACAAGCTTCAAAGAAATCAGGAAACTATACAGAAACTAATAAAGTTTTAGACGGAATTAAGAAGTTTCAACGAAAATTTGGATCAGAAGTTATTCCTGCAAAAGACAAAATTGATTTAGAAATAGCATATAATAAATTAAACATTTTTGTTAAGCTTTCTAAATACTATGGATATGTAAGCTTACTTTTAATTGTATTCGTATTCTTACAGATTTTCAACAACAAAACATGGGTTAACAATATTGTAAAAGTCTTAATAGGAATTGTAATTTTCTTATTTGTCTTTCACGTCCTTGGGCTAACTGCTCGTTGGTATATTAGTGGAAATGCTCCTTGGAGTAATGCTTATGAGTCTATTATTTTTGTTGGCTTAGCTACCATGTTATTTGGGTTAATTCTTGGAAAGAAATCGTCTTTAACTATTGCTGCAACAACATTTTTAGTTTCTGTTATATTAATGTTTGCACATCAAAACTGGTTAGACCCTGAAATTGCCAACTTACAGCCTGTACTAAACTCTTGGTGGTTATATGTTCATGTATCTGTAATTGTTGCTAGTTATGGTCCATTCGCGATGGGAATGATTTTAGGTATTTTCTCTTTATTCTTAATCATATTCACCAATAAAAAGAATAAAAAGAAAATGGACTTACATATTAAAGAGTTAACTGTTATTAATGAAATGGCTTTAACCGTTGGTTTGGTAATGCTTACCATTGGCAACTTTTTAGGTGGTATGTGGGCTAATGAAAGTTGGGGTCGCTACTGGGGTTGGGATCCTAAAGAAACTTGGGCATTAATTTCTATTATGATATATGCTTTTGTGTTACACATGCGTTTGATTCCAGGTTTAAGAGGACGTTTTACTTTTAATTTATGGTCAATCTTAGCTTTCGCATCAATTATGATGACATATTTTGGAGTAAACTTCTACTTATCAGGATTACACTCTTACGCTAGTGGCGATAAAGTAATTACACCTACTTCAGTATATTATTCTATAGCTTTTGTTGCTCTTTTAGGAACACTAGCTTGGATAAAGAACAAAAAGTATTACAAAAAATAAGTTGACAGTTTTTCTGTTAAAAAAATGTATTTTTGCAAACCGATAAAAAGAAAAGACAATTATGTTCAATAAAAATATAAAATTAGTTTTAGCAGCTTTAGTAACTATATGGTCTGTGTATGAGTTTACACAAGGACACATCATGAATGGAATATCAATACTACTACTTGCTGGACTATTTGTTTTATTTTATTTTAAAAACGAGTTTATTCTTTTGGCTTTTTTACAACTTCGTAAACAAAACTTTGCAGGAGCTCAAAAGTGGTTAGGGTATATTAAAAATCCTTCTGCTGCATTAACAAAAAAGCAAGAAGGTTATTATAACTACTTACACGGAATTATGTTATCTCAAACGAACATAACTCAGGCTGAAAAGTATTTGAAAAAAGCTGTTAAGTTAGGCTTAGCTATGGACCATGATTTAGCCATGGCTAAATTACAATTAGCAGGGATAGCTATGACTAAACGTAGAAAAAGAGAAGCTACAAATTTAATGGCAGAAGCTAAAAAGCTAGATAAACATGGAATGCTTAAAGAGCAGATGCAGATGATGAAACAACAAATGAAGAAGATTTAACACTTCTATTTAAAATTTCTTTAATATCATTTAATCCTATATTTGGCTTATAAAAAACAAAAAATGATTTTAATTGCCGATGGTGGCTCTACTAAAGCTGATTGGATTGCTCTTGACAATACTAAAAAAGAACTTTTTAGAACAACTACACTTGGATTAAACCCATCGGTTCTTACTGAAGACGAAATGCTTAGCACAATTAATAGTGCTAATGATTTATTAAAAGTACAAAACAATGCTTTACAGGTTCATTTTTATGGAGCTGGTTGTGGAAGTCCTAAAGCTGCAGAAAGTTTACAAAATGTTCTAAAATCCGTCTTCAAAAAAGCTACAGTCTCTGTTTCAGAAGATACTTTAGCTGCTATTTATGCTAGTACTGGTAAAAACCCTGGAATTGTCTGTATTTTAGGAACAGGCTCTAACAGTTGTTATTATGATGGAAAAAATATGATTACTACAGCCCCGTCATTAGGCTACACTATTATGGATGAAGCAAGTGGTAATTATTTTGGCAAACTGTTGTTGCGTGATTTTTACTACAAAAAAATGCCTAAAAAAATAGCTTCAGCATTCAAAACTTCTTTTGATCTTGATACTGATGTTGTAAAAATGAATTTGTATAAAAAACCTTATCCTAATATGTATTTGGCTTCTTTTGCTAAATTCATGTTAGAGTATAAAGATGAGAAGTATGTTAGAAAAATAATAAAAAAAGGAATCCAAGATTTTTTTAAATACCGCATTCTTCCTTTTAAAAAGGATAACCAAACACCAATTTATTTTATTGGATCAATTGCTTATTACTTTCAAGATATATTAGACAAAGTCGCCTCAAAAAACAATTTATCTATTACTGATGTAATTAAACGTCCTATTGATAATTTAGTTGACTTTCATCGAAATAATTCTTTTTAAAAAAACTCTACAACTCTTTCTAAAGCCATACCTCTAGAGCCTTTTACTAAAATTGTACTACTCTCTATTTGGTTGTTCTTTATATATTCTTCAAACTCATAAAAGTCCTTAAACTTTTTATGCTTGGTAATTGTTTTATGAAAATTCTCACCTATAAGGAAAGCTTGGTCTAAATCTAATTCTTCTATCAAATTTACGATACTCTGATGCTCTTTTGAGCTATATTCTCCTAGCTCAAACATATCCCCTAGAATTACTGTTTTATTGTTAGCTTGTAGCTTACTAAAGCTCTCTAAGGCTGCTTTCATACTTGTAGGATTAGCATTGTACGCATCTAGAATTATTTTATTAGTATATGTATTAATTACCTGAGACCTGTTGTTAGAAGGAATGTAACTCTCAATTGCCCTTTTTATTTGCTCTGATGATATATTAAAATAACTCCCAATTGTTATTGCTGCAGATATGTTAGCATAATTATAGACTCCTATTAAATTACTTAATATCTCTATATTATTATATGACAACTTTACAAATGGATTAGCCTCTATAAACGTTATACTTTCTTCAAAAGTAATTTTTTCAATCCCTTTTGTTTTAGTTATCTGCTTTTCATCATTAGGATTAACAAATACTTTTTTGTTTTGAGTTCTTAGATAATCATATAATTCTGATTTAGCCTTTACCACACCTTCTAAAGAACCAAAACCTTCTAAATGAGCACTTCCGAAATTTGTTATATATCCATAATCAGGGTTTGCTATTTCAGACAAAAGCTCTATTTCTTTTGCATGATTAGCTCCCATTTCAACAATACCTATTTCTGTATCTTTACTCATCGAAAGCAAAGTCAATGGTACCCCAATATGATTATTCAGGTTACCTTGAGTGGCAGTAGTCTTATACTTTGTTGAAAGAACAGCATTTATTAATTCTTTTGTCGTCGTTTTTCCATTGCTACCTGTCAAAGCGATAACTGGTATTTGTAACTGGTTCCTATGATAATTTGCTAATTCTTGAAGTGTTTCTAGAACATCTTCAACCAAAATTAGTTTTCCTGAAGTTTTATACTCCGCTTCATCAATTACTGCATAACTAGCGCCTTTATCAACAGCTTCTTCAGCAAATTTATTTCCATTAAAGTTTTCTCCTTTTAAAGCAAAAAAAAGTGTGTTTTTTCTAATATTTCTAGTATCTGTATCTACTAAACCATGAGTGATATACAGTTTGTATAAATCTTCTATCTTCATATTGTAAAAATAAAAAACCTCATTGAGATTCAATGAGGTTCTAATATAATTTTAAGTTCAATTATTATTTCACTTTATCTGGTGTAGCAGTTTTTCTTTTGTTTAAAACCATTGGTCCCATTTTATCAGTAGCACATCTAAACCCTATATAGTTAGTTGCCATATATTCTGGGAAATACCTTCTTTGTGCAGGGTCTAACCAGTACTCTCTATCTGCCCAAGAACCACCTTTATAAACTCTCGACTTATCACTAATTAATGTAGTTCTTCTCTTGTCATCATATTTATAGTTATTGACAACGTTTCCTAAAGTATCAACCTCTGCTTCAGGTTTTTGAGGTGAATTATACATTCTCGTAGTACGATCTAATTGGTCTTTATCTAATCCGTAGAACTTAGAAGAAGCTTGATCACCATCACCTAAACTTGAATTATTCGCCAAGTTATAGTTTCTTCTCATGTAAGTATCTTCTTTTGTAATTGGAATATACTTAACACTTCCTGGTAAATCTTTAGGCACTATTCTACCATTTTCTAAAGTATCATACTGAACTTCTCCATCACCTACTATAACAACTTTACCTTCTTCGTTAATTAGTTTTTTAGTAAAAATATTACCTCTAAAATAATTAAAATCATTAGCTTCTGAATCGATAATTGGTCTATATACATCCTGCACCCATTCAGATACATTACCTGACATATCATATAATCCAAAGGCATTTGGAGGATAACTTCTTACAGCATTAGGAATATCTGATCCATCACTACTCCATCCAGCAATACCACTATAATCTCCTTTACCTTGCTTAAAGTTAGCTAACTGATCTCCTCTTCTTCTCTTGTCTCTATCACGAGTATATTTTCCACTCCACGCATATTTTTTTCTACCTCTAATGTTATTATACTCACGGTTTTCAAAAATAGATTTTGCAGCATATTCCCACTCTACCTCTGTTGGCAATCTAAACTTTTGAGATAAAATACCATCAGAAGAGGTTACCTGTCTTCCTGTAAAAGCCCCTTTTTCTGGTTTAGGCTCTCCTTTAGATCTTGGTACTGGGATACCTTTTTTATAGATTGTAGAATCTCCATCAAAAATGGCATAAGGGTCTGTTAAATATGTATCAGTATCAAAGTTATTTTCACCTTTAAAGCTTATTGAATCTTCCTTAAAGATATTTTTAATAACTCCTTTGTCCATTAATATCTTTAAGTTAACAGCATTAGTACGCCACTTACAATATTTGTTGGCTTGTATCCAACTAACTCCAACAACAGGATATTCTGCATATGAAGGATGTCTTAAATAACTTTCAGACAACAAGTTTGTATTACCTAAACCTTTTCTCCATACTAGTGTATCTGGTAATACTGATGGATAAATATTTTTAAACTGTGGGTCTTCTGGAGGGAATACATCTTTAGTATATTGCATAAACAATCCATATTCTGCATTGGTCACCTCTGTTTCATCCATGTAAAAAGTACGAACATGCATTTTTTGTGGAGTTGTATTCCAATCAAACATAACATCATCTTGCACTAATCCCATAGTAAAGGTACCTCCTTCAATATGAACCATTCCTGGCGGCACATTTTTTCCTTCTTTGTACTCTCCCTTCAAATAACCTCCATAATTAGGATCATTAAAGTTCCAACCAGTTAATGAAGACTTACCCGATCTAGCTCCATTACTCTTACAAGAAGTAATTAATAAACCAGTGATCGCTAATAAACTAAATAATTTCAACGTACTTTTCATGTATTTTTAACTGTTTTTTAAGGGTGTCGCAATTTACAATATTTCTAATTTCTTACAACTAATTTATCTATAAATTCACATTTAGTAACCTTGTCTATGCAAGATTACAAACGACAGTTTTTGTACTTTATTATTACGAATCTAAGAAAAAGATTAAAATATAGGCTGTTAAAGTTTAATATTTTTAGTGTGTAAAATAATTTTCTCCTTAATTCTGAGAACACATATAATATTATCTTAGTAATACCGTTACCTTATTAAACTAATAAAGTTAGTATTACAAAGAAGTCTAAAAAAAGCTGTTAGTTATAAACTCCCCCAAGAAAAATTATATATTTGCTAAACAATTAATCAAATTTTACATGAAAAAATTATCAATCGTATTATTTTTTGTGTGCTTTACCCTTCAAAATAAAGCGCAAGCCCAAACATCAATAAATACCACGGCAATGCCTTTTTTATTGATTACACCTGATGCTCGTGCTGGTGGTATGGGAGATATCGGAGTTGCTACGTCTTCAGACGCCTTTTCTATCTTTCACAACCCTGCAAAAACTGCATTTAATCAAAACAAAATAAGCATAGGACTTAACTATACGCCTTGGCTTAGAAACTTAACTGACGATATTTTTGTTGGTGGAGGTTCTTATGTTAATAGGTATAGTGAAAAATCAGCTTGGGGAGTTGATTTAAAGTATTTCTCTCTTGGAGAAGTAGCTTTAACTAATGACAGTGGTGTTTCTAACGGTACAGAAAACCCTAATGAATTAGCTATTACTGGTATTTATTCATTAAAGTTAAGTGAAACTTTTTCTATGGGGATTGGTTTAAAGTACATCCACTCTAATTACAAAATAAGAAGTAACGATTCCAATTTAGAAGCTGTTAATTCTTTTGCTGTTGATGTTTCTGGTTATTACCAATCTAAGGAGAAAAACTTTGGAAGCTTTAACGGACGCTACAGATTAGGTTTTAACATCGCTAACATAGGTCCAAAAGTAGAGTATAGCCCTGGTGTTCCAAATTTTATTCCTACCAATGCTAAAATTGGTGGTGGTTTTGATTTTATCTTTGATGACAAAAACATTTTAGGGCTTAACTTAGAATTTACAAAATTATTAATTCCATCTAGCCCTAACTCAGAAAGAGGTTGGTTTGAAGGAATGTTTACATCTTTAGGAGACAGAAGTTTCAGTGAAGAATTACAAGAAACCACATGGGCTTTAGGCGCTGAATATTTATATAACAATGCCTTTGCTTTAAGAGCTGGTTATTTTCACGAAAGTGAAGAAAAAGGTCAACGCCAGTACTTTACTTTAGGTACAGGATTTACTGCTAGAGCCTTTACTTTAGATTTATCATATTTAATAAACACAGCGGCTGTAAATAACCCGTTAGAAAATACATTACGTTTTTCTTTATCATTTGATTTGGGAGAACTATATGAAGTATATTAAAAAATAGTATTTTTTTTTATAAATTCGTATCAGAATATAAAAGCAGTCTTACCGACTGCTTTTTTTGACTAATTTATTTACGATGAAGAAAATTGACGTAACCACTACAGCAACTCTATTTGATAATATTTCACAATTATCAACCGAAGATGCTTTTTTAATAGAAAAAGCTGTTGAAGCAAGACAAAAAGCTTACGCTCCTTACTCTAAATTCAATGTTGGAGCTGCTGTATTACTTGATAATGGTGAGATTGTCTTAGGCAACAATCAAGAAAGTGCTGCCTACCCTTCTGGTATGTGTGCAGAACGAGTTGCCATTTGGAAAGCTGGTTCTGATTTCCCAAATATGAAGGTAAAAAAAATAGCTATAACTGCAGCTTCTGAAAACTCCACAGTAGATAAACCTGTTGGTCCTTGTGGTGCATGCCGTCAAACATTATCAGAATACGAAATAAACCAACAACAACCTATTGAGATTATTTTTATGGGTGAAGTTGGCAAAATTATAAAAACTGAATCACTGCTTTCTTTATTACCTTTTTCTTTTGATAGTTCTTATTTATAACACTAACAACATAAAAACTAAAAAAAAGGCTTTATTTTTGAAATACTCCAAAATAACCTTTATTTTTTAAGAATATCATAATTTTACAAAATTGACTATAAATAAAGAGGTTATAGTCAATAAAAATGTTTTATTTGTAATTATTCAACCCTAAAAAATTAGCACAGCCAATGAAGTCATCAGTAATTACAGGAACAGGTTCTTTCATCCCGTCAATCACAAAAGAGAATTATAAATTTGACGAAAATGTATTTTTAAATGCAGATGGAACTACTATTAACAACACCAATCCTGTTATTATTGAAAAGTTTAAATCGATAACTGGTATTGAAGAGCGCCGCTACGCTAAGCCAGAATATAAAGCGTCTGACCTTGGCTATTTTGCGGCTAAAAAAGCAATTGAAGATGCTAATATTAATCCAGAAGAATTAGATTACATCATTTTTGCTCATAATTTTGGAGATGTTAAAAAAGATGCTATTCAAAGTGACATTCTTCCAAGTTTAGCTACTCGTGTAAAACATTTACTCCAAATTGAAAACCCAAATTGTGTAGCATACGATATTTTATTTGGTTGCCCAGGTTGGATTGAAGGAGTCATTCAAGCTCAAGCTTTTATAAAAGCAGGTATTGCTAAAAAATGTTTAGTAATAGGTGGTGAAACTCTATCAAGAGTTATAGATATAAATGATCGTGACTCTATGATTTATAGTGACGGTGCTGGTGCTTCTATCGTTGAAGCTACTGATAAAAGAGACAGTGGAATTTTGAGCCATGCTTCACAAACTTTCACTAAAGAAGAAGCTTATTATCTATTCTTCGGAAATTCTAATGATAAAAGTAAGGATAATGATGTACGTTATATAAAAATGCATGGGCGAAAAATTTATGAATTTGCGCTAAATAATGTTCCAAAAGCAATGCAAAATGCTTTAGATAAAAGTGGTGTAGCTATTGATGATGTAAAAAAAATATTTATTCATCAGGCCAATGAAAAAATGGATGAAGCCATTATTAAACGCTTTTATCGTTTGTACAAAAAACCAATTCCTGAAGGTGTGATGCCTATGAGTATTCATAAATTAGGAAATAGCTCAGTAGCAACAGTACCTACTCTACTCGATTTAGTTTTAAAAGGTAATATTGAAAACCAAGAAGTAAAAAAAGGCGATGTTATTATACTTGCCTCTGTTGGTGCAGGAATGAACATCAATGCAATTGTGTACAAGTATTAATAGTTTGTTAAGCAGAAGAATTTCTTGCTAAATATTCTCGCAAATCTAAAATGTAAGTACTATTTTTGCGCATGCAACAACACAACGTACTTATATTAGATTTCGGATCGCAATACACACAGTTAATTGCGCGCCGCGTAAGAGAATTAAACATTTATTGTGAAATTCACCCTTACAACAAAATACCACAAAACTTAAACGATTTCAAAGCTGTAATCCTTTCTGGAAGTCCATCATCGGTTCGTTCAGAAAAGGCTCCTCATCCAGATTTATCTGAAATAAGAGGTAAGAAACCATTATTAGCAGTGTGCTATGGTGCACAATATCTAGCTCATTTTTCTGGTGGTTTAGTAGCTCCTTCCAACACTCGTGAATATGGTAGAGCTAACCTTTCTTTTATTAAAGAAGGAGAGGAATTCTTTAAAAATATTTCAGAAGGAAGTCAAGTTTGGATGAGTCATTCTGATACAATTAAAGAGTTACCAACTAACGGAACTTTGTTAGCAAGTACTCATGATGTAGAAAATGCAGCATATAAAATTGAGGGCGAAACTACCTATGCTATTCAATTTCACCCAGAAGTATATCATTCTACTGATGGGAAACAATTATTACAAAACTTTTTAGTTAATATAGCAGGAGTAGCCCAAACTTGGACACCAGATTCATTCGTTGACGAAACGGTTGCTGAGTTAAAAGCAAAAATAGGTAATGATAAAGTTGTTTTAGGATTATCAGGAGGAGTAGATTCTACTGTAGCTGCAGTTTTACTACACAAAGCTATAGGAAGTAATTTACACTGTATTTTTGTTAACAACGGATTGTTACGTAAAAATGAGTTTACTGACGTATTAAAGCAATACGAAGGTATGGGATTAAACGTTAAAGGTGTAGATGCTTCGGCACGTTTTTTGGGAGAATTAGCGGGATTAAGTGACCCAGAAGCGAAACGTAAAGCTATTGGTAAAGTTTTTATTGATGTTTTTGATGATGAAGCACATCAAATAGAAGATGCTAAATGGCTAGCTCAAGGAACGATTTATCCTGATGTGATTGAATCAGTTTCTGTAAACGGTGGCCCTTCAGCTACTATAAAAAGTCATCACAACGTAGGTGGATTACCTGATTTTATGAAATTGAAAGTAGTAGAGCCTTTACGTATGATTTTTAAAGATGAAGTACGTCGTGTAGGTGCTTCTATGGGGATCGATAAAGAGTTATTAGGTCGTCACCCATTTCCAGGCCCTGGTTTAGCTATTAGGATTTTAGGAGATATCACCGCAGAAAAAGTTCGTATTTTACAAGAAGTGGATGCTGTATTCATCAACGGATTAAAAGAAAGCGGATTATACGATAAAGTATGGCAAGCAGGTGCTATTTTGTTGCCTGTAAACTCTGTTGGAGTTATGGGAGATGAAAGAACTTATGAAAAGGTAGTTGCCTTGAGAGCAGTAGAAAGTACTGATGGTATGACTGCTGATTGGGTTAATTTACCTTATGAGTTTTTACAAAAAACATCTAATAAAATAATAAATAATGTAAAAGGTGTAAATAGAGTTGTATATGACATTAGCTCTAAACCACCAGCAACAATTGAATGGGAATAAAAATCCATCATTAATATAAAAAAAGAGTAGATGAAGAAATTACAATTTTTACTATTAGTTTGTATTTTAACTTTTACCGTTTCTTGCGGTCAGCAAAAACGTTACGTTTCGTACAAAACCCAAGAAGGTGAGACGATGCGAGACATTGCAGACCGTTTGGACATGAGAACGAAAGATTTATTACGCTTAAATCCTGATGTTGGAAGACGTCCTGAAGCTAACACAGTAATTGTTATACCTAATCCTAAAATTAAAAATAGTACTTCTCCATCTACTACTTCTTCTCCTGAAGAAGAAACCGTAGATACTACTGACACTGATAAGGATAAAGACACAACTCCTGAAACTGAAGATGACAATACTGAATTTCAACAAACAATTATTGAATATGAAACTCACGAAGTTCAAAAAGGAGAAACTGTTTATCGTATTACAAAACAATATGGTATTACCAAAGATGACTTAATCAGATTCAATCCTGAATACACTAATATTCAAAGTAATAATTTAAGTATTGGTCAAATATTAAAGGTTAAAGAGATCAAGAAAACCATTACCATTGATAAAGAGGAAGTCTTAGAAAAGTTCTTAACACATACTGTAAAGAGCAAAGAAACTATGTACAGTTTAACTCGTTTTTACAATGTATCTAAAGAGGATTTATTGCGTTTGAACCCTGAATATCCAGATTTAGCTGATAACAAATTATCAATAGGCCAATTATTAAAAATCAAGCCTATTGAAGAGGTTAGTAAAAAAGAGAACTATACTTTTTATAAAGACTCTATTGAAATTGACACCTCTATAAACCTTGCTATTTTGCTTCCGTTTAAAACGGATGAATACAATACTAAATCGAGTAAAGATATTTTTGAAGGAAACCAATTAGCAAACATGGTTACTGATTTTTATTTAGGAGCTGAAATCGCTATTGACTCTATTAAAAAACAAGGGGTATTAGTAAATGTTAATGTTTTTGACACAGGAAATAGAGGGAAAGATATCGCCACCATTTTAAAGAATAAAAAACTAGAAAATACTGATGTTGTTATTGGTCCTTTTTACTCTGACAAAGCAGAAGTTGTTGCTCGTGATGTAAATGCTCCTGTTGTTTTCCCTCATTACTCTAATAAACAAAGTAAATTTTCTTCATCTAAATTAGTAAAAACTTCTCCTGAAAAAGACAATTACACTGGATATTTAGCATCTTATTTAAAAGATAGTTATAAAGATCAAGAAATTTTTATTGTAAGTGATGAAAAAAAGGATACTAACATAAGTGTTTCGAAAATTATTTCTGAGCTAAAAAAACATGATAGTATTAATAACATACATGTTTTGAAACCAGAAAAAGGCTATATAAAAAGAGAACGTTTTACAAGTAAAATGTCTTCTAAAAGACATAACTGGGTAATCCTAGCTTCAGAAGACAATGTAGTAGTTGCTGATGCATTAAATAGTATGATTAGCTTACCTGACGAAACTAAAGTTCAAGTATTTGCTACTAGCAAAGGTGACGCTTATGATAAGATTGATAATAATAAGCTTGCCAGTATCAATTTCACTTATGTTTCTAACACTTATTCAGACGAAGATGCCATAGAAACGAAGGATTTCAACAACAAATATTTACAAAAAAACAATACTATTCCTTCAGACTATGCTATTAAAGGTTTTGATATAACATATGATGTTTTAATGCGTTTAGCTTCAGGAAATGAACTTACAGACACCTTTAAAAAAGGAGTTTCTTTACGTGTTGAAAATAAATTTGATTATCATAAAAAAATGTTTGGAAGCAGTGGAAATCAAGGTTTATTTATTGTTAAATACAATAAAGATTTAAGTTTAAGTAGACTTAGATAAATCTTAATCCTATAATAAAAAAAGCCAAAACTAAAAGTTTTGGCTTTTTTTATTACTCATACATTTCTTTATAATATTTTTGGTATTCTCCACTTGTAACATTATTAACCCAATCTTTATTTTCTAAATACCATTTAACAGTTTTTTCTATTCCTTCTTCAAACTGCAAAGAAGGTTCCCATCCTAACTCATTTTTAAGCTTTGATGCGTCTATTGCATAACGAAAATCATGACCTGCTCTGTCTTTTACATAAGTAATTAGTTTTTCTGATGCTCCTTCTTCTCTCCCTAACAATCTATCTACTACTTTTATCAAAACTTTAATCAAATCAATATTTTTCCATTCATTAAAACCTCCAATGTTATACGTATCCCCAGTTATCCCTTTATGAAAAATAATATCAATTGCCTTGGCATGATCTTCTACATACAACCAATCTCTTACATTTTGTCCTTTACCATACACAGGTAAAGGTTTATTATTAGAAATATTATTGATAAATAACGGAATTAATTTTTCAGGAAACTGATGTGATCCATAATTATTTGAACAGTTAGAAACTACGATTGGTAATCCATAGGTATTATGATATGCCCTTACAAAATGATCTGAAGAAGCTTTTGATGCTGAATAAGGAGAATTCGGATCATACGCTGTTGTTTCTATAAAGAAGCCTTCTTTTCCTAAAGAACCATATACCTCATCTGTAGAAATATGATAAAATAATTTTTCTTCAAAATTACCTTTCCAACTATCTTTAGCTGCTTCTAATAAATTTAAAGTTCCATAAACATTTGTTTTAACAAACGATAAGGGATCAGTGATAGAACGATCCACATGTGATTCTGCCGCTAAATGAATAACTCCATCAATTCTATAAGTTGAAAACAATTCTTTTACCAAGTCTTCATCACAAATATTCCCCTTAATAAAGGTATAATTCGGTTGACCTTCAACATCTTTTAAGTTCTCTAGATTCCCTGCATAGGTTAATGCATCTAAATTTAAAATATGATAATCAGAATAGTTATTCACAAACAGACGAACAACGTGTGAACCAATAAAACCAGCTCCACCAGTAATTAATATATGCTTCATAAAAGTTTACACTTATAAACCTTTCAAAGTTACTAATAAATAAACGGAGTATCTAAATCTTTAAAAGTAGATAGTAGTTTGTCTTTAGAAGAAAGTATCGCTTCTTCAGGAGCTATCTTCCAATCAATATTTAATGTAGTATCATTCCATATAATTCCTGAATCATATTCAGGGGCGTACCAATTATCAACTTTGTAAGCAAAAATAGCATCCTTAGATAGGGTTACGAATCCATGTGCAAAACCTCTTGGTATAAATAACTGTTTTTTATTCTCTTCGGATAATTCAACAGTAACATGCTTACCGTATGTAGGAGACTTTTTTCTGGTATCTACCACTACATCCAGCACTTTTCCTTGAATACAGCGTACTAATTTTGCTTGTGCAAAGGGAGGTTGTTGAAAATGCAAACCTCGTAAAACTCCATAAGTTGATTTTGACTCATTGTCTTGAACAAAATTTATGTGCCCAATATTATTTTCAAATTCTTTTTGATTGAAAGATTCAAAAAAATACCCTCTTTGATCTCCAAAAACTTTTGGTTCAATAACAACGACTTCAGGAATTTCAGTCTTCTTAAAAATCATTATTTCTCTTTTGCTAAGTTTAATAAGTATTCTCCGTAGCTATTTTTTTTCAAAGGTTCTGCTAAATTTCTAACTTGTTCTTTATTAATATACCCCATATAGAGCGCTATTTCTTCTATACATGCTACTTTTAAACCTTGACGTTTTTCAATAGTTTCAATAAATTGACTTGCTTCTAATAAAGAATCATGCGTCCCGGTATCTAACCAAGCAAAACCACGTCCCATCAATTCAACTTTTAGTTGTTCGTTATCTAAATAATACTGGTTTACAGAAGTAATTTCCAACTCTCCTCTTCCTGAAGGCTTTACATTTTTGGCTACTTGAATTACATCATTGGGATAAAAATACAAACCAACTACCGCATAATTAGATTTTGGAATCTCAGGTTTTTCTATAATAGAAATAGCATTTCCATTAACATCAAAATCTACCACTCCATAGCGTTCTGGGTCTTTTACATTGTAGCCAAAAACAGTGGCTTTTTTTTCTTCTTTTATATTATCAATTGCGGATTGTAACATTTCAGGTAATCCATGACCATAAAAAATATTATCTCCTAAAACAAGACAAACATCATCACCTCCAATGAATTCTTCACCAATGATGAACGCTTGCGCTAATCCGTCTGGAGAAGATTGTTCGGCATAACTTAAATGAATCCCCAAGTCATTACCATCTCCTAATAACTTTCGAAAACTTGGTATATCATCTGGGGTAGAAATAATCAAAATATCTCGAATGCCAGCCAACATCAATACTGATAACGGATAATAAATCATCGGTTTATCATATACCGGTAGTAATTGTTTAGATACTCCTTTCGTTATTGGATATAATCGTGTTCCCGAACCTCCTGCTAATATGATACCTTTCATTTATTAAACGTTTATAAGTACGCTAATTTATAGAAAAAATAAAGCTCAGGAAAACCTGAGCTTTGAATTCTAAATTATTACTGTTTTTGCTGCCATTTCCATGCGGAAAGTAATGTTTCTTCTAGTTTTTCTTGAGGCTCCCATCCTAAAACTTCATTAGCTTTAGTTGTATCTGCATACGCTGCTGTGATATCTCCTTCTCTTCTTGCTACTATTTTGTAATTCAACGATTGTTTAGTAACCTCTTCAAAAGTTTTTATAATCTCCATCACAGAACTTCCTTTACCAGTTCCCACATTGAAAAACTCAAAATTTTCTTCATTTTGTTTTTTCAACAATCGTTGTAAAGCTTTTACATGCGCTTTTGCTAAATCTACAACATGAATATAATCACGAATGGCAGTTCCATCTAGTGTTGGATAATCATCTCCAAAAACTGATAGTTCTTTTCTAATTCCAGCTGCTGTTTGTGTGATAAATGGAATTAAATTTTGAGGAACTCCCAATGGTAACTCTCCTATTTTTATAGACTCATGAGCTCCTATAGGATTAAAATATCGTAAAGCTATGGCATTCATATCATAAGCCTTACAACTATCTTTAATAATCTCTTCTCCTATTTGCTTAGTATTACCATAAGGAGATTCAGCAATCTTTACGGGGGCATCTTCTGTAATAGGTAATTCATCTGCTTGTCCATAAACCGTACATGACGAACTAAAAATAAAATGATCAATACTCCTTTCTTTCATTTCTTGTAATAAGTAAACTAGAGCATTGATATTATTCTCGTAATAGTCTAGAGGCTTTTGAACACTTTCTCCTACAGCCTTAAAAGCCGCAAAATGTATTACTCCATCAATTACATTCTCATTAAAAAAGCTATGCACTGCTTTTTTATCTCGTAAGTCTATCTGATAAAAGTCTGGTTTAACATTGGAAATCTCAGTAATTTGCTCTAATACTTCTATTTTAGAGTTTGATAAATCATCTATAATTATCACCTCAAAACCTGCATTTTGCAGTTCTACCACTACATGTGAACCGATAAACCCTAAACCTCCTGTTACTAGTATTTTTTTCATTAATCCTACTTAGATTACAATATATAGTTTGTCAACTTATTTGATATTTTCTACCTTTTGTTTTAATGCATATTTAAAACAAATACAAATTTTTAACCATATAATATTACTAATGACTATTCATAGTTAAAACAATCTTTATTGTCTTTATTAAAATCTGAATATCTAACCTCCAAGAATACTTCTTTATGTAATATAAGTCATACTCTAATTTTTCAAGGTTTTCTTCAGGAGTTGCTTTGGGTAAATGTATTTGAGCCCAACCTGAAACACCAGGCCGTATCATATGTCTTAAGTTAAAAAAAGGATTTTCTTCACTATATTCTTCAACATATTTAGGTTGTTCTGGTCTTGGACCTATTAAACTCATATCTCCTTTTAAAATATTAAATAACTGAGGTAATTCATCTATTTTAGAAAATCGTAAAAACTTACCTACTGGAGTAATTCTATTATCGTTAGCTACCGTATACCCTCCATTGTTGGTCTTCATGGTTCTTATTTTATAAATTTTAAAAGGTCTCCCTCCTCTACCTACTCTTATCTGAGAGTAAAGCATCGTTCCTCTTGAAGTAAACTTGGTAAGAAAACAACCAATTATTGTTAGCGGTAAAGCAATAGGAAAAAGCAATAGGAAAAATAAAATATCAAAGCCCCTTTTAAAAAACAATAATCTACGCTTACGCTTTAAACTAAAAATCTCATCGGAAAAATATTGGTTGTCCTGTGTCTTTATAATTGGTACCCTTTTATTTATGCATTCATAAAAGTCTTCTGAATCGTGAATTTCAACACCTGATAACCTCAATTTAATTAATTCATTAACTTGTTTCTTAGAAAGTTCATTTAATTGTGAATTTTCAAAAACTACAACTTTTATATAGTTTTCTTTTATATAGTTTGTGAATGTTATTTCAGATGCTTCTAACTCTTTATAAAAAACAATCTCATATTTATCTGCAATTTTACTGCTAGACAACAGCTTATCTAGTGACTTGCTAACATTAACAAACAGACATTTTTCCTTTTTTCTTTTTATCATTATTTCATCTTAACAAGTGAACACTTAAAAAGAGAGGTGTTAAACCTCTAATATGTAATCACCTTTTCAATTCACTACGCAATATTAAGGATTTTTTAAGAAAAACACACCTTTTTTACACCTCTACAATCTGATTTACTTCAAATATTTTTACAAAAGCTAATAACTGAATAGTGAAGAAAATAATACAATAATTTAATTAGATTAATTTCACTACTCTCTCTTACCTTCCTTTTTCTTGATAATTTTTAAAAACTCAAAACATCGTTTGGTACAGGAATAATCAAAACATCTTGAATCCCATCTAACATTAACACCTATAACAGATAATAAATCATAAGATTTCCTTATACAAAAGTAGCAATTTAAATTCTCCTTTAATTAACAAACGGTATCTAATATTATTCCTCATTAACCAGCCAGTATAATTTTTTTTACAGGTTTAATTTCTAACTTTATTGTAGAAATATGCTCCTATTACTGGTGGCATTAGCCTTATTAATAATTTTGTTAATATTTTAGGAAGCTGTATATACTTCCTGTAATGATTCATCAAGGATATAGACACCTTAAATTCATTAAAAAAATTAGAAACTGAATTCCTTTTTGTTAAATAGTCTTTAGTTATTCTAAAGTACAGTAAAGGAGAACTTATATTAGCTATAACAATTTCTTTTTTTAAAGCTCTTGCCCATAATTCATAATCTTGAGCTTTGATAAACGACTCATTATAGACTCCTACTTTATCAAAAAAAACCTTTTTAAAAGCTACTGTAGGGTGATTTAAAGGACTTCTGGATATCGAATAGTTTACTATCTCTTTATTGCTAATAGGCATTTTTTTTTCTCGAATCTTTGATCCATTTTCATCTATTTCTATTAAGTTACTACCTACGATAAGAGCTTCACTAGAAGCTAAAAAATTAACTTGTTCGGTTACTCTGTTAACTGTACAAACATCATCGCTATCCATCCTAAAAACGTATACCTCGTCTTCTAAAACTTCAATAAGACGATTTAATGTAAATGCTAATCCTTTATTTTCAGTATTACGAACAATTTTATAAAATTTTGACTGATTTTTCAGGATATATTCATTCAGCTCGTCAGTGAGTTCACCGTCAACTCCTAAATAAATATTAATATTATCAAACCCATAATTTTGATTAATAATAGAATCTATAGATTCTTTAAAAAAAACAGGATTATCTTTTTTATACACTGTTATTATGAACGCTATTTTTTCCATTTTATAATTCCATCATATATAAATGTCTTTTTCCTTCATGAACACTGTCAAAAAAAACTTTTTTACCATCAAAACTAAATCTAGGGTGTAAATCACAACGTGTTTCACCATAGTAATTAAAACTTTCGACAAACTCACCTAACTGCTCTAATTGACTAGTTTCGTAATCAAATAAATAAAGTGATTTCATCCTTGATTTATCAGGATAAGTATCGAAAATAATTTTTGAGCCGTAACAATGAGGATGTCCATCACCAAACTTGTCAATAACATTTTCTCCCACTATTTCTTTTTTGGTTGTTAATATGTCTATCTTATAATATTTATCTCCCGATGTTTTATCCCGAAGATAAGCTAAAATATGTGTATTATCATACCAAAAGCAATGACTAACCATATCATCATCGGCAACTAGCTGAATTTCTGAACCATCGACATTAGCTATATAAAGAGAGTCAAATCGTCTACCATCCTTTAAAAACCATCGGTGCATAAACATTATCTTTTTACCGTTTGGGGAAATCATTATATGATTAAACTTATGCTTTGCTCCTTTCATTGTTTCTTTAAAATTCAACTGAATAATGGTTTCAATCGAAAGGATTAACTTTGAAGTATTAGTTATTAAATCAATAAAACACAAACCATCACTTGTATTATTAGCCCAATCTATTTTACTTCCTAAATTGCTATAACTATAATCTGCTCTTGCAATATTTAAACGTTCAAAATTTAAACTAATAGCAAATTTATCTTCGTAACAATCATAAATAGGATAATTAATAACCTTTGTTTCTTTTGTTTTTATATCGTAAATTTTAGCGATATACTTTTTTTGACTATTATCAAAATCATTATAAATAAATTTATAATCTCCTATCCACATCAACTTTGTACCTTGTTGCCAATTATAAGTACTACTTTTACCAACTTCTTTATAACAGTCTTTATTAACATCATACACAACTATATCAACAGGAAATTTTATATTTGGCATTGATGTAGTCTCACTATTTGTACTTTGAAAAATAATATATTCATTTGTTTTATTTATGGGCGACTTATCATAGTACCCAAAATAAGATTCTTTATTTTCTAAGTTTAATTTTCTAATAGATTTATTAGTCTTAAATGTATATGGTTTCTTGTATCTTAAAAAATTAATTTTTTGATACATTTTTTTCACACCAGTCTTTATATCTGGAAACTTAGTTAAAAAAAGTGCTATTTTTCTTTCAAATCCACTGTATTGAGCCATAAACTAACTATCCTTTTAAATATTTTCTTAATAGAAAAATGTTCTTTGCACTTAAAAAAGACATTAAGTAAAAAACTAAATTTTTTAATGAAAATTTGAGTTTTAGTACTTCTAAATACTTCTCTCTAGCTATTTTTGTATTATTAACTTTAATTGCTTGAGCTGCTAAAAACCTCAATTGAAGAATCTTCCTATTTAACTGCTCTGATTCTGTCAATAATTTCTCAACTTCTTTTTGATATTTATTGTTAAGCAATGAAATACCTTCTTCATAATTCTTTATATCCGAACTTATTCTTTTCTCATCAAAATCATTATAAGCAACAGCCAATACATCATCTACAAAATCAACCTTGTGTTTTCTTGATAACCTAATCCATAAATCATATTCTTCTCTTGCAGGAAACTTTGTATCAAAATAACATTCTTCTTTGGATACAAGATTTAGATTTATCATTGGAATTATAGTCCCTCCTACATAGTTTTCAATTATTAAATCCTTATAAATATTCCCTTTTATAGAAGGTGCTGTAATATAATCAATATTCAGTGATGAAATTTCAATCTTTAATTTTCCATATACCAACCCTATTTCCTTATCTGAATAAAACTTTTCTAACTGAAGTTCTAGTTTTTTTTCATACCATTCATCATCGTCATCTAAAAAAACAATATAGTTACCCCTTGATTTTTTTATACCAAGATTTCTCGAATACGTTGCTCCTTGATGTTCTTCATTATGAATATATTGAAAGCGGCCATCAGCAAAGGAATCTACCAATTCTTTAGTGCTTTCATTCCCAATGTCATCAACAACTAATACTTCAAAATTCTTATAAGTTTGATTTTTGATAGAACCTAAAGCTCTTCCTAACAAATTATCTCTATTATGAGTTGGTACAATTACAGAAATTAATTCATTTTTCATAACTATCATACTTAAAACTTTTATACTTTTTTTCATAAATCCAAGCTATAAGATACGCTACTAATATTATAAACGCATACTTATTATAGCCCAAAGACATTGCCTTAGCTTCTAAAGCTAACATATAAAGAAGTAAAAAAACTATAAACAATTTATTGTTAAAATCTACTTTTTTATTAAACAAGATACTTACCGAGCTGATATAAAAATGATAACCTACAACTAAAAGTACCCAAAACACGCCACCAAATAACAGGTTTCGAAGATACCCTACATCTGTTAACATATAATATTTTCCACTTATAGGGTCAGTGAACAAGCCATCGCCTACAAAAAAAGTTGTAGGTGAAATTGGAATCGACCACATTTCCATTAGCTTATTAGTAGAGCCTGTTTGTGCAACACCTGATGATTCATATTTATAGTAAAACTCAAACACAAAAGGAAAGACACGCTCTACTAATAATTCTGAAAAATCAGGAAATAAAAAATAAACAATTATTAAACAAAAAATTAATATGGCAATAGCAAAAAAACAGTTTCTTATTTTATTCAATATCTTTCCTTGTGAAAAAAGATAGTAAACTACTCCTAAAACTGCTCCTAAAAAAGCAGATCTACCCGCAAAAAAAGTGCCAAGTACTAGGGTTAAACCTAATATTATTGCAAAAAAAGTTACTCTCTTGTTTACGATATACAACTTAACAAAAAACAAAAATGCCAAACCAAACCCTACGGCTAGTCCCCAACCTGGAGAACCTGTAAGCGCTAAACCTCTCACTCCCTCATAACCTTCATACATTAATTCTTTTACCTCTGGTTTATACGTTAAATGTACCAGTGCAGCAAAAGCTGGAACAATAAATGCAACTATTTCTACTATAGATTGTAAAAAAAAAGCCCATACAATTAAATACCCAATATATTCAGTATAGTTCTCTCCTTGATATTCGTAAAAAATATAGCTAATAACAAAAATAATCATCACTATTTGTATCATTTGTGATATGAGGTTCTTAATATAAGAAAGATCATAAGTAGAGTGAATTAAAGAAATAATCATATTAACGGTAATCAATACAAAAATCCACACAAAAATCAGTGCTATTTTCTTATTTACAAATAATTTGAAGCTATCATTTATAAATTTGGGTTTTAAAAAAGCTCCTAAAAACAGGACTATCACTACTGCTAACACAGAACTATTAATAGGTGGTACTATATAAAATCCGTGTAGCAATAAAAACATCAAAAAGACATCTATATTTTTTATAGAATATAAACTTTTCATAATGATTTATACCCTTTTAATTTGTGTAAAATATATTGTGATTCATTGAATAATTTTCTCGCTACTATTTTGAATATATCTTTACTTAACAACTTCTCGTAAAATGTCTTGCTTTTTAAATATGCCCTATCTTGTTCTATATGGCTATTTACTAACTCCTTTGGATGCGACAAGATATTCTTATAATAAATTTTTATATCAGTACCTTTAAAAAACACATCCCATTTATCAGCCAACGTTAGATTTTTTCCCTGATGATCTACAATCGCCTTTGCGCTTTTTTTTGTAACTAAATAACAACAAGTTCTAAAAACATGACGATAAGAAAAGGGACTTACTTCTACTAAACCATCCATTTTAGATATTCTCCCAAACTGATATTTTCGCCCACTCAACCCTTCTTGTCCTCCACAAATTAGCAAAGTGTTAGAAGAAATATTCTGTGCTAAAGAAAAAATCTTATCAATATTATTATCGTTTCCCATTACATCATCTTCCAAAATTAACGCATATTCATTATCACTCTCTAAAAATTCTTTTAACGCCTTAATATGGCTCAGTGTACAACCAAGCTCTGCTGGCGATAGTAATTTATTTGTTGTATGGTAAGTATTAATAATTGAATTATAATAAGATTTAGCCGTAATTTTACGACCATCAACAGCAGAAACCTTAATAATTTTAGGGTAATATAGTGGGAAAGACTTTTCCAAAGTCTCTCTTCGTTGGATATCTTCATCCAATGAAACTAAATATATGGATGTTTTATTTTTTTCTTTAAATTTTTGCATTCATTTCTTTTTTCTTACTTTTTTATATATACGTCTAGCCAATGCTTCTAATTTTAGAATCTTCAATAGATTCTTAACTCTTGGTTTTAATCTTACTTTTTCATAATATAAAGTTTGCTTAATATGATAAAAAAGTTCCTTAACAGTATTTTTTTCTATCATCGCATCCATTATTTTACAATCATTTTGATCTTTTTCTTCATCCCTATTTATTTTCATCTTATAAAGTTGGTAAAAAGATAAAAACTTCAACTCTTTAAAATAAAAATAATTTTTTGGGTTATAGATAAGACTAAGTTTATCTTCTTCATGGTATTTTAGAGAACCTTCATGATAATCAAATTCAGAAACATCATGTTTAATTTTATTATTATCATTTATTAAATAATCAACATCACTACATTCCCTTAAACCATATATAGACATAATAATTCCAGAGTCCAAGACAACATCTGTAGGAGTTAAATTATTCTTATACAAAAAGTTCTTAAATTTATCTATTTTTTTATGTGTTAAAATGTATCTATTAGGCTTTGCATAATTTAAAAAATGTATACTGTTATCATTTAAAACCATTCTAGCAGCTGCAACTGCTTCTTCTTTTGTGTCGGTTATATGAATTGAATGCTTCCCTACATTAAAAATATTTCTTATACTATCTTTTATTTTTAATACCTCTTTCAGGTTTTCTGCCTGAAATACTATAATTCTGACAGGGTTAAAATTTGGAAAACATTCCTTTAATTTTCCTTGAGAGCCGCTAAAATTATTCTCTATATTCCCCAACCATTTTTCTCCAAAATATACCTTAGAAATTAAATTATGCGCACCGTTTCGGGTAAGTGTTATTTTTTTTCTATAAACAATATTAGGTATTACTTTTTCTATTTCCTTTTCAAATCCTTCTGCTATAGGCCACAAAAAAGCAATAAAAGTATTTTCTGCATATTCTACAAACTTTGTAGCTGCTATATCAAGCATTTTTTTAGAAACATTTCTATTATAAAAGAATTTATAGTCATACACTTGATTAGGTAAATCTATATTTATACACTCAACATCTTTATCTAAAAAAATAGAACTTGCAACTCTATGTGCTCCATTTAAAATAGAACCATTTTCAGATAAAGGAATAAGTGACTTTGATCCATCATACCCATTTTCTTTGATATCTTTAAATGTTTTATCAAAATCAGATATAAACCTGTCTATACCTATTTTATCTTCATTTCCATATTCTGTATATTTACCAAGGCTAAAAGCTCGAATATGTTCCTTATAAACTTCTTTAGAAAAATCTAAATCATTACTCAACATTTCAAGATATAGTAGCTTAAACCCTAAATCAAACCTCGTATACGTCAATAAATCTTTAGCTCTTATTTTTTTTATATGAAAATAGTCTTCAACTAAATCATCTATAAAATGCTTTTCAATCAAATTAGTTAAATCTAATTTCTTAATTATTTTACTCATAATTTTTATCTTTTAAAAAAACACTTAACACCCAATAAAAACAAAGAGATTTGGTTTTCTGTATAAATATTAGTCTAGTAGATTTACTAAAATAATCAAACAAATAATTTGAAAATGCGAGAGAAATCAAACTTGCAATTGCTGCTCCGTTAATTCCATAAATCGGGATCAATACATAATTTAAAGGGAAATTAAACATCACTCCTAAAATATGTCTTTTCATGGTAATCTTTTGTTGTCCTGAATTCACAAGATATTTACCACTTACAATTGCTAAACCAATAGCAACCACAATCCAAAATTGCACAACTAAAACCGAAGATGCGGACGTATAAAGCTTCCCATAAACTATTAGTATAATAGGAGAGGCAAATGATGTAACTATAATAGCTAATAATACCATTAATGAAGTAACAATATAGTATATTTGTTGAAATCTTCTATTATACAAATCTTCATTAGAAGTTCTTAATTTTATTATTGACGGAACAATAGAAAACGTAATAATTGTTGGCAAAAAACTTGCTATTTCACTTAACCTTGAGGCTGCTGCATAATAACCAACCTCACTATTTCCTAAAAATTGCCCAATCATAATTTGATCTGTTTTTGTGTAAACAATCCAAGCAAAACTTGAAATTATTAAAGGCCAACTTTGAGATAGTAAGGATTTAGCTTTAACTAAATCAAATTTTGAATTATTAAAAGATTTCCCTGTCTTTTTGAAAACATAAAGCATACCAAAAAAAACAAAAACAGACTCCAACGTAAATAAATATACAAATATTTCAAATCTTGCTTTGTTATAGATTAGAATGATTTTTAATATAGAGAAAAGTAAAAAAACGCTATTCTCGACTATTACAGTATATTTTGAGTTAATTTGTGATTCAAACCAATATTTAATTATATCACTTGAGGTGAAGAATAATCTCAAACCAAGTATAGCTACCAAATATTTACTCAATTCATCATTAGGCTTTAACATGAAGATAGTAACAACCAGTAAGATATATGAAATAAGGCCACCAAATAATCTCAAATAAAATGACGTTGTTAAGGTTTCTAATTTATTATTATTTTCAACCAACTCCTTAACAACTATTGCATTTAACCCTAAAGAAGCCAAAGCTAAAAAAAGGGCAACCAATGATGTTATATAATTATATAATCCAAAATTACTGGGACCTAAATACCTCGCTAGTAAGACAATTACAATTACACCAACTCCCATTCTGAATAATTTATCAAAAAATAACCATAAGATATTTTTTACGATTTTTGATACTAAAGG
This sequence comes from Tenacibaculum litoreum, assembly GCF_964513915.1. NCBI lineage: Bacteria > Pseudomonadati > Bacteroidota > Flavobacteriia > Flavobacteriales > Flavobacteriaceae > Tenacibaculum > Tenacibaculum litoreum. Next base: position 260,078 of record NZ_CAZEQS010000004.1, read on the forward strand.
ATTATTTATAGATTGGTATATATTTTTTATTTTACTAATCACTTATTATTACTCTTATTTTTTCTATTAAAACATTTATTTCATTCAACACTAAAATTTGTAGTTCTTTTCCATCAATAACAATTAGTCTTCAGCTAGATCTTTCTATTTATAAATACCCTGCATTGCTTAAAAATGTTTTTACTCCATAAATTAAAACACTATAAAGTAAATGAATATATCCTTTTGTAACATTTCCTTTTTTAGTGTTAACAAAGCTTTTATCACTATTTTTTTAAGTACTTTTTTAACTGTATCGATTTCCTCTTGTCTTATTATGTAATATTAGACATAGTAACCATTTATATTAGCTAGTTCACTTTTATCTACACGTTGTAAAATATTCTTTCTTTCATTTTGCTTATTATATTATTTAGGTGTGTGCTTTATGAAATTCATAAACGTGTTAGCATATATTATTACTATAATTTCTCTCTAATTTTTTTAATCCATTTTCTAAAAAAAACTATAGCTATACCGACAAACACTCCTAATATTCCCCAAACAACTATAATTAAAATACGTTTAGGTTTTGATTTTTCTACAGGTACACTCACAGGCTCTATCACAGTAAATACTGGAGTATTTTCTTTTACTTTAATTTTTTGAGTTTCTAGTTGTTTAGATAGTTCTGAATATAAATTAAAAGCTAAATTATAATCTGACTCTATTCTTCTAAGGTACGATTGAGATCGTGAGGTAATTAACCCTTGGTTTCTATCTTTATAACTAGCTAATGCGGCTTGTTTATTCTCAAAATCTAACTTCACCTCATTATATCGTTGTTGGATAAAATTAAGCTCTTGCTCTGCTTTTTCTATCTTAAAGTTTGTAATAGCTTCTTGTAAAATCGCTTGTGCTTTTTTAGTCATTTGCGCAGCTGCTAAGGCTTCTGGCATTGAAAACGATATTTTAACAAAACCATCTTTTTTATTATTATCAATTACTAACTGTTCTTGTATTTTATTAAATAGTATACTTTCATTTTTAGTAATCCGGTATATTGAATCGTTACCAACTTCTGTTATTCCTTCATTATCACTTTTAATAAATGTAATAATCTTCCCTGGCAACCCTATAGTATATTCTTTAATAGTTTTTAGTAAATTAAATTTTGTGTGTTTGTCATAGTATTCTTGATAGGTAACTATCTTTTCAACATTCGAAAGTTTTAATCGTGTATTTAAAAGGTCTCTTTGGAAGGTCACACTTTGAGCTATTTTTGGATATAAAGTAGGGGGTATACTTTCTGTTCCTCCTCCACCTAAATTAATTCCTGCTATGGCAGCTAAACCACCTAAACTACCTCCAACTTTTGAGTCACTCGTTTGAGGTACTAAGGTAGTATAGGCCGTATATTCTTTAGCTGAAAAAACTGCTATGAATAAACCTATTAGTCCAAAAACTATAAGAAATTTGGCTACTATCTTTCTACCTTCCCAAACGGTTTTAAATACCTCTAATAAATCTATCTCCTCTTGAGAATCTTGTTTAACTTTACTTTCCATAATTTTAAAAAATTATTTCTTCTCTGTTAACGTTTTCACCAACACTCCTAATGTTGCTAACCCTGTTGTAATAGCTATTACTTGCTGAGTAGTTACTTTACTTTTAACTTCTGGCTTTTTGGGCACTAGTATAACAGCCCCAGGTTTAACATCTGGGTATGATTTAAAAAACAAAAACTTTTTTGTTGTTCTAATATCTCCATTTGCATACACTATATATGTCCTACTCTTTTTTGCATTTGCAGAAAATCCTCCTGAGTTTTCTATGTAATGTTTAAATGATTTACCTTTTTCATATCTCACCAATGATGGTGACAATACCTCTCCTTCAACCTTTACAGTTTGTCTTTCAGAAGGAATAAACAACTCATCTCCTTCTTCTAAAATTATATCATATTTTGATTTTTTCCCTCCTGATGCTAAGATTTTTTGTAACTCTATTCCAATCTTAAAATCTTTCTTCTTCTTTAAACGCTCTTCAACATTACCAGATAATGAATCTCTTTGGGCAAAGTCAGCTATAAAGTCTGATTGCTTTTCATCTTCCTCTTCGTTGTTCTTTCTAGTTAAAAAGGCTCCTTCTTCATAAGCATATTTTGTTAAACCTCCAGCTTGTTCTATTAAATCAGAAATTCTTTGATTTTTTTGACCAATTGAATACTCTCCTTCAAAATTAACTTCTCCAGTAATAGTTACTCTTTTTTGTTCTGTATATCCTTTTAAATATCTTACAGAAACAATATCAAACGGTTTTAACACAAAATTATCTAAATGATCGGTACCTAGATTTTTACTTGCACTTAAATCAAAATTTTCACTAACAGTTTCAAAACTTCCATCTTTCAATCTTCTAGATACATCAATCATACTTGCATCTGCTCCATCTTTTAATCCTCCCGCCAATACTATTAAATCCTCAACACGCATTCCTTTCATATAGTCAAACTCTCCTTCTTTATTCACTGCTCCGTTAATAGTAATAAATTCTTTTTCTTTCAACTCTTCTTTCGTGAAAATGTAAATACTATCACTTTCCTTTAAAAGTATATGCTCTTTATTTTCCATTGCCTTTCTCGGAGAAAAGGATAATGTTTCCTTATCACTCTTATCGTGTGTTCTTACAATTATTCCTCTATCTAAAAAGGCTTCTTTGGTTACCCCTTCAGCTTTAAGTAACAAGTTAGAAGCTGTCATTCCTTCTTTGTATTCATAGTTACCAGGTTGAAAAACAGCCCCACCTACACTTACTCTATTCAAAAACTCATCTACTATTTCGTTTACTTTGATATAATCTCCATCTTTAATTTTCACTGAATCAAAATTATCTTGTGAAACCTCCACAATCTCTTTTTGAACCCCTTTAATTCTCTCTATAACAATTTTTTGTCTATATGCATTTGAGGTGAAACCACTACAATAATTTAATAAGTCTTTTACACTTTCTTCTGCTTTCATCTCAAAAATACCAGGTCTTTTGATAGCTCCTTCAATAGTAATTTTACTTTCATAAGGTCTTACTATTATCACATCCTGATCTTGAACCGTTATATTGCCTTCTTCTGAACCATTTACTAGAAACTGATAAAAATCAAAGTCAGCTTCCTTCACTCCTCTCCTAAAAAGTTGAATTCTTCTAAAAGTACCATTCTTTGTTGGTCCTCCTGCAGCATACAAGGCATTTAATACCGTAGACAAAGCACTAACAGAATATGATCCAGGCACCTTTACTTCTCCTACAATATTTACTTGTACGTTTCTTACTTCTTTTATAGAAACAGCAATATTGACCTTATTATAACTATTTGAAGAAGCTCCTATTCCCGCATAGATTCTTTTCAAGTAATTTTTTATTTTAGATTTTGCAGCACTAACAGGCAACCCTATTAATTGAATATAGCCAACACCTTCTACATTTATAGCTCCTTGTTTGTTTACTTTTTTCTCATAATTTACCTCTGCTGCTCCCCAAAGATCAATTGAAATTACATCTCCCGCTCCTATTATATAGTTTTCTGGTGTAGCTATATTTAAATTTGGTGTAAACGAAATATTTGGATTATTAAAAAAACCATATCCGAAGAGTTCTTCTTTATTTTCTTCATTATTTTCTTCTCCTGTCAATCCAAAAAGAAGTTGAGTACTGTCAGCTTCTTCCAAACTATCTTCTTGACTCTCTTCCTCTTTATTTAGTGGTTTACTTTTAAGCTTTTTTATTCTTTCTCTAAGCTTTTGAGCTTGTAATTCGGACATTCCTCTAGTTTTTGCTATTGCTAAAGCTTGATCTAAAGTATATCCTTCTTGTTTTATTTTCTCCCAGTATTTAGCTACTTGGTCATCAGATAAATCATCAACTTGTATTTGACTCATTTGATTCTGAATATTTTGGGCTTGTCCCTCAGTACTAGCTAACACCAAAAAAGTGGCTAGAAATATTTGCAGTAAAACTCTTTTAAATAACATTTTAACTTTCAATGTAAAAATCTTTAAACCAATTAATAAATTCTTTTATTCCTGTACTTAAACTTGTATTAGGACTGTAATTATAATCTTTAATTAACCCATCAACATTTGCCCAAGTTTTTTTCACATCCCCCATCTGCATGGGTAACATTTCTTTAGTAGCTTCTTTTCCTATACTCGTTTCTATCTGAGTAATAAACTCTAATAATTTTACAGAATCATTATTTCCTATGTTATAAACTTTATACAAGTCTCTTTCTTCAACAGGCTTTTCTATTACTCTTTTGACTCCTTCAACTATATCATCTATATAAGTAAAATCGCGCTCCATATCACCATTGTTGAACACTTTAATTGGACGATCATTTGAAATGGCATCTGCAAATAGTATCGGTGCCATATCTGGTCTTCCCCAAGGCCCGTATACCGTAAAAAAACGTAATCCTGTTGTTGGTATTTTATATAAATGACTGTAGGTATGTGCCATCAATTCGTTACTCTTTTTTGTTGCAGCGTACAAACTCACAGGATTATCGACTATATCTTCTTCTGAAAAAGGCACCTTTTTATTCATTCCATAAACACTTGAACTACTTGCATACACTAAATGTTTAATCTCATGATGCCTACAACATTCCAAAATATTCAGGAAACCAACAATGTTACTTTGAATATAAGCATTAGGGTTTTCAATACTATAACGAACCCCTGCTTGTGCAGCTAGATTACATACAACATCAAAGCTTTCAGTAGTAAATAACTGAAACAATTCTTTTTTATCTTCTAAGTTTAGTCTGATAAACTTGAATTTTTCATTAGTACTACTAGTTATTTCTTTGTAGTATATCTCAGCGCTTTTTCTTTCAACTCCTAACTTTTTTAATCGAGCATACTTTAAATTGACATCATAATAATCGTTGATATTATCTATCCCTACAACTACGTGTCCTAATTCTAATAGTTTTTGACTTAAATGAAATCCAATAAAGCCTGCTGCTCCTGTAACTAAAATTTTCATTAGTTTTTTCCTATTTGATAATATTCAAATCCTTTTTCTTCCAATCCATAGGTAGTATATTGATTTCTTCCATCAAAAATAACTGGTGCTTTCAGTTGTTTTTCAATCTCAGAGAAATCTGGTGAACGGAACTCTTTCCATTCTGTCAATAAAATCAACGCATCTGCATTATCTAGTACCTCGTACTTTGCATTTTTATAGTCAATATTCTCTACATCTTTTAAATAAAAGTGTTGTGCCTCTTCCATAGCCTTAGGATCATATGCTTGTACTTTAGCCCCTCTCTTTACTAGTTCTTTTACCACATAAATTGCTGGTGCTTCACGCATATCATCCGTCCCTGGCTTAAATGCCAATCCCCAAAGACCAAAAGTTTTTCCTGATAAATCTTCTCCAAATTTATTGATGATTTTATCAGCTATCACAAACTTCTGACGATTGTTAACTTCTTCAACTGACGTAATCAATTTTGCTTCATACCCATTTTCTTCAGCTATCTTCTTTAAGGCCTTTACATCTTTTGGGAAGCAAGAACCTCCATACCCTGCTCCTGGGTAAATAAAACTATAACCAATTCTTGAGTCTGAACCAATTCCTGCTCGAACATTATTTACGTCAGCTCCAACTCGCTCGCAGATATTTGCCATTTCGTTCATGAAGGATATCTTTGTTGCCAGCATTGCATTTGCTGCATATTTTGTCATTTCTGCTGAACGAACATCCATAGCAATAAAACGTTCATGTGACATAGTAAAAGGTGTATACAATTGACGCATTTTGTCAAAAGCATAATCAGATTCTGCTCCTATTACCACTCTATCAGGTTTCATAAAATCATTGATAGCATCTCCTTCTTTTAAAAACTCAGGATTAGACACTACATCGAATTCAAGCGTTGCGTTTCTTTTATCTAACTCTGCTTGTATTGTTGCTTTCACTTTATCAGCTGTTCCTACTGGTACAGTAGACTTATCAACAACAATCAATCTGTTATTCATCTTCTGACCTATCTCTTTAGCTACAGCTAACACATACTGTAAATCTGCAGACCCATCTTCCCCCATTGGAGTTCCAACTGCTATAAAAACTATTTCAGATTCATTAATTGCTCCTTCTAATTCATTAGTAAAGAATAAGTTCTGCTTTTCTACATTTTTCAACACCATTTTTTCTAAGCCTGGTTCATAGATGGGAATGATTCCTTGATGAAGCTTATTTATTTTTTCTTGATCAATATCAACACAAATCACCTTGTTCCCCATCTCTGAAAAACATGTTCCTGATACTAATCCTACATATCCTGTTCCAATAACAGTTACTTTCATTTCTTTTTATTTTTTGTACAAATATATATATTACAAAAGATAATGCTTCTCTCCAGTATTTATTAATTTAGAATTACGAATATCATGTACTATTTCAATTGATTGTCTTGCTTCTCGTAAACCAAAACCATTACCCTTTAATATCTCTTGATAGCTTGTAGTATGAAGATCTGTAAAACCTGAACTAAATTCAATTTCTTCTCCGTTCACAGTTATAGAACGATAGGTGCGCTGCCCCTTTTCTCGAATTTGCTTTGGCAAGGTGGTTTCATCAATTGATAAAAACCAACGCACACGTGCTTTTTCAAATTCTAAATAACCAGAAGCTTTATGTTTTTCTCTGAGATGTACTTTATTCTCTTGTATATTTCCAAAAATCAATGAGAGCATATCAAAAAAGTGAACTCCAATGTTTGTTGCAATCCCTCCTGACTTACTTTCGTCCCCTTTCCAAGAAATATCATACCAATTTCCTCTTGAGGTTATATAAGTTAGGTCTACATCGTACTTTTCTTCCTTTTTCTCTCTTTCAATTTTATTTTTTAATGCTATAATACTAGGATGTAATCGTAACTGAAGTATCGTATTTATTTTATTACCCGTTTCTTTTTCAATCGCTTCTAAGGCATCTACATTCCAAGGGTTTAACACCAAAGGTTTTTCACAAATGGCATCTGCACCTCTACGTAATGCCATACGTATATGTGAATCGTGTAAATAATTCGGCGTACAAATACTTACATAATCCAACTGAATATTCTGTTGTCGTTTTAACTTTTCAATATGTCGATCAAAACGTTCAAATTCCACAAAAAAATCTGCTTGAGGAAAATAACTATCTATAATTCCTACACTATCATTTTTATCTAATGCAGCAATCAACATATTACTAGTATCTTTGATGGCTTTTAAGTGGCGTGGAGCAATATAACCAGCTGCCCCTATGAGTGCAAAATTCTTCACTATAAACTTTTATCTACTACTTTTTTTGACAATATCCCTTTAACATCATACACCACAGCCTCCTTTTTCTTTAAAGAAATAACATCTAACTTTTTATATTCATCATGCGCTACTGTTAATACAATAGCGTCATACTTTTTCCTTGGTAATTCATTTATTGATTGTAATCCATATTCTTTTTGAACTTCATCAACATTTGCCCAAGGATCATAAACTGTCACTTTTGCTCCATACTCTTTTAGCGAACGGACCACATCTACCACTTTAGTATTACGAACATCTGGGCAATTTTCTTTAAACGTAATACCTAAAACTAAGACATCGGCACTTTTTATTTTGATATCATGACTTATCATTAATTTAATCACTTGGGAAGCTACATACTCGCCCATCCCGTCATTCATCCTTCTTCCTGCTAAAATAATCCCAGGGTGGTACCCTAATTCTTCAGCTCTCTGCACTAGATAATATGGATCTACTCCTATACAATGCCCCCCTACTAACCCTGGTTTAAATGGTAAAAAGTTCCATTTGGTTCCAGCAGCTTCTAGAACTTCCTGAGTATCAATATTCATAAAACCAAAAATCTTTGCTAATTCATTCATAAAAGCAATATTGATATCTCTCTGAGAGTTTTCAATTACCTTTGAAGCTTCCGCTACTTTTATACTAGAAACTAAATGAGTACCTGCTATAACAACCGAACCATATAAATCATCAACAAACTTAGCTACTTTGGGAGTTGAACCAGAAGTTACTTTTAAAATCTTTTCAATGGTATTCTTTTTATCTCCAGGATTAATTCTCTCTGGAGAATACCCTGCAAAAAAATCTTTATTAAACTCTAGACCTGAAGTCTCCATCAACACAGGAACACACACTTCTTCTGTAACTCCTGGATACACTGTCGACTCATATATAACAACATCATTCTTCTTTAAAACCCTTCCTACAGTTTCACTTGCATGTATCAACGGCGTCAATACAGCTCTATTGTTTTTATCCACAGGTGTAGGAACTGTTACTATGAAAACAGTACAATCTTTAATATCATCAACCTCATAAGTACAAAACAAACCTTTCTCTTCTGTTTTTTCACTTTGTATTACAGATAACAACTCTTCTGAATCTACTTCCTTAGTAATATCAATGCTTTTATTAAGCTCTTGTACTCTTGTTTTATTTATATCAAAACCAACCACAGAATACTTTGTCGCAAATAACCTCGCTAATGGCAATCCTACATACCCTAATCCAATTATTGCTATTTTCTTATCCACTACGTAGTCTTTTAAAGATTTTTCAAGTTCACAAAACTACAAAAAATAGTATGAACAAGAGAGTATAAAACAAAAAAGTCTCATCTAAAAAGATGAGACTTTACAGTGGGCGCGAAGGGATTCGAACCCCTGACCCCTTGGGTGTAAACCAAGTGCTCTGAACCAACTGAGCTACGCGCCCGTTTGCAATTAAACTTCTGTAAGAGTTGTGGGCGCGAAGGGATTCGAACCCCTGACCCCTTGGGTGTAAACCAAGTGCTCTGAACCAACTGAGCTACGCGCCCTTACTTGTTAATTGCGGGTGCAAATATATAACAGTTTTAGAGATTGACAATAACTTTTTTTATTTTTTTTCTATAAAATTTCTGCTACTACAAATGTGCTCCCTCCTACATAAATCACATCTTCTTTAGAAGCAAGTGCTCTTGATTTTTCAAAAGCCTCATTTACAGAACAAAACACTTCTCCTCTCAAACCAAACACTTTTGCTTGTTCTTGTAATTCTTCTGCTGATAACCCTCGAGGAATATTTGGTTTACAGAAGTAATATTTTGCTTTTTCAGGAAACATTGGTAAAATTTCATTCAAATCCTTGTCTGAAACAACCCCTAAAACAATATGTAATTGCTTATAATTTTCTTTTTTTAATTGTTTCAATGTATAAAATAGCCCCTCTTTATTATGTGCTGTATCACAAACCACTTTGGGATATTCTTGCAACACCTGCCAACGCCCTTTTAAATTGGTGTTTTTTACCACATTCAACACCCCCCTTTTAATATTTTCTTCAGTAATTGTAAATCCTTTTAATTGCTGAATAGCTATTACCGCCGTTGTTACATTGTTTTTTTGATAGTCTCCTAATAAATCAGTTCTATAATTTTTTTCTTCATCAGAAGCAAAAACAATTGGAGCATTACACTCTTCCGCTTTAGTAATAAAAACTTTTTCCGTTTCTTTTTGACGTTCGCCTATGACAACTGAAATATTCTTTTTAATTATTCCAGCTTTTTCAAATGCTATTTCAGGTAATGTTTCTCCTAAAAACTGTGTATGATCTAATCCTATATTAGTAATTACAGAAACTTCTGGCATAATAATATTTGTCGAATCTAATCTTCCTCCCAAACCGACTTCAATGATAGCAATATCTACTTTTTGGTTCGCAAATTCTTCTAACGCCATCCCTACAGTCATTTCAAAAAAAGATAAACCTTGTTCCTCTAGAAAAACCTTATTCTTTTCTATAAATGTAACTACCGACTCTTTTGTTATCTCTTCTCCATTGATTCGAATTCGTTCAGTAAAGTTTTTTAAATGAGGTGAGGTATACAATCCTACTTTATAACCTGCTTCTTGTAATATCGAGGCAATCATATGACTAGTAGACCCCTTACCATTAGTTCCTCCAACATGAATGGTTTTAAACTTTTTTTGTGGATTATCTAGCTCATCACATAATGCAATGATATTGGTTAGATCTTTTTTAAATGCTGTTTGTCCTTGACGTTGATACATTGGTAACTGGGCAAACATCCAATCTAATACTTGTTGATAAGTCATCTTTATATCTTAGTGTAAAAAATAGGTGTATTTACTTTGAAAGAGAAAACTTGTAGATAATTGTTCCTCGTTGTTTTGATGGTGCGTTTCCGTCTGCATTCCATTTTGTTTTTAAAGCTGCTTTTTTTGCTGCATCGTATAAACATGATGCTGAATTCGTAGTTCCTTTAGCTCCAGGAGTTGCTTTGGTTACTTGCCCACTTTGATTTACTTCAATAATTACCACCACTGTGCCTTCCTCTTGACAATCTGGTTTTTGAATAGGTTTTGACAAAGCTTTTCTTCCTGCTAGGTTATAATTACCTCCTGAACCACTTCCAGAATTTCCATAATATTTATCTGAATTAGGGTCTCCTTTTTCATTTCCTTTTACACCTGATTGTTTATCATCTCCTTCTCCTGTATTTGCACCATCTTTTGAAGTTCCGTTTAATAAACTATTTAACGCATCTGTTGTTTCTTTTGATGGTTTAGGCTTCGGTTTTTCTTTTGGTTTTTCTTCTTTCGGAGTTTCTTTTACAGCTTCTTTCTTTTCAACTTTTTTTTCAACCACTGGAACTTCTTCAGCCGTATCATTTGTAATAATTTCTTCTTTTATTGTCTCCTCTGGTGTTTCTTCTATTTGTTCTTCAACAACTTCTTCTTGTTGTGAAGTTTCTTGCGCTTTTGTTTTTTCAACAGGCTCCCCACTTCCTACTTCAGAAGTACCAAAATTAATCGCTAGACCATATTCAATAGGTGGATCGAGATATTTCATTCCGTAATTGAATATCCCAATAATGAATAATATCAGAATAATTGCTGTAATAACAGCCGATCTACGTTTATGTTGTGTATCTAAAACTTTCATTTATTTGCCTTTAACGGCCAAAATCATTTTTAACTTGTTTCTATTCGCAATATCAATAACCTGCATTACATTTTTATACTGCACATTTTGATCACCTCGAATAACCACTGTCTTCTTTTTGTCTACACCTACTTTAGTTAACAACTCTCTTTCTAAATTTACGTTACTAACTTTTGTTTTATCTATATAAAATGACGCATCATTTGTTATGGTTACTGCTATTGATGTATTATTTTCGGTTTTACCTCCAGCTTTTGGTAACAGTACATCAATGGCACTTACCGTAACAAGTGTAGATGTTAACATAAAAAATATCAATAACAAAAAAACAATATCAGTCATTGATGACATATTGAAATTTGGATTGACTTTATTTCTTCCTCGTAAATTCATTATACTGGTTCGTTTAATAAATCTAAAAACTCTACAGATTTTGCTTCCATTTGATAAACAACCTTATCAGTACGAACTACTAAATGATTGTAAGCTATATATGCAATAATCCCTACAATTAATCCCGCAACTGTAGTTGTCATAGCTGTATACAAACCATCCGATAACATTTTAATATCTATTTGTCCTCCTGAGTTTGCTATTTCATGAATCGCAACAATCATTCCAATTACAGTCCCTAAAAAACCTATCATTGGAGCAGCTCCTGCTATTGTTGCCAATACTGATACATTTCTTTCTAGCTTATAAACCTCTAGTTTTCCTGCATTTTCTATTGCTGTATTAATATCTTCAAGAGGTTTTCCTATTCTAGAAATTCCTTTTCCTATTAATCTGGCTGTTGGTGTTACTGTATTATCACAAAGTGATTTAGCACTATCTATTCTTCCATTGGTTACATGATCTCTAATTTGATCCATAAAATTAACATCAACTTTTGATGCTTCTTTAATAGCAAAAAAACGTTCAAAATAAATATAAAGAGCTACGGCTAATAACACGAATAACAAAGCGATAATGATTTGACCGCCTACACCTCCATCCATAATTAAATTATAGATTGATAAAGTTTTTTCTTGAGGTACTTCCTCTACCAACTCCTGAGTTTCTTGAAATAATAGCATGAATACTAAATTAGGATTTATATTATGTTTTCGCTATTTAACTAACGATTTGTTTTGTTTAAAATTGTTTGATATAAAAAGTCTTCCTTACTTTTAAGAATGAAGGAAGACTTTTACTTTTATTATACTTGATTACTCAAAAACAGCATTTTTGTAATCATAAAGACTAATAATTTTACACTAGTTCTTTTAATGCTATTTCAAAAGCTGTTTCACTTATTTGAGTTTTTGCTGCACTTTTAGCATGTGCTCTTTGTAACGCTTTTTTAATAGTATTTGAAGTATCTTCAAAAATAGCTTGATCTGTCATTTCTACTCTACGCTCCATAAAGTATGCAAATACTCTTGCCATACCACAGTTTGAAATAAAGTCTGGAATCAAACTCACTTTTTTATCAGTATCTTCCATAATAGATCCAAAGAAAATTTCTTTATCTGCAAACGGAACATTTGCTCCACATGAGATAACTTCTAACCCTGAGTTTATCATGCTATTAATTTGGTCTTGAGTAACTAGCCTTGAAGCTGCACATGGTGCAAAAATTTCACATGGCAAGTCCCAAATACGTTCGTTAATTTCTTCAAAAGGAATCATGTTTTCAGAAACTAAAGTATTACCATCTTTGTTTAAGAACATTTCTTGAATTTCTTCAAAAGAGAACCCTTCTTCTTTAATAACTCCACCAACACGATCAATTATACCTACTACTTTAGCTCCCATTTGTGCTAAATAATAAGCTGCTGCTGAACCTACATTTCCAAAACCTTGTACTACTGCTCGCTTTCCTTCTACTGTTCCTCCATAAATATCATAGTAATGACGAACTGCCTCAGCAACACCATACCCTGTAATCATATCAGCTACTGTATATTTTCTGGAAATATCTGGCGATAGGTTTTCATCTTCTAACACCTTGATAACTCCATGACGTAACTGACCAATACGATTAATTTTATCAGCTTCAGTAGGCTTAAAATGTCCGTTAAAAACCCCTTCTTGCGGATGCCAAACACCACTATCTTCTGTAATCGGAATTACTTCATGGATTTCATCAACATTTAAGTCTCCTCCTGTTCCGTAATAGTTTTTTAATAATGGAGCAACAGCTTTATACCAACGCTCTAAAACTCCTTTTTTACGAGGGTCTTGCGGATCAAAATTAATTCCTGATTTTGCCCCTCCAATTGCTGGACCCGATACAGTAAATTTCACTTCCATGGTTTTAGCAAGTGACATTACTTCGTATTTATCTAATCCTTTACGCATACGTGTACCACCACCAGCAGCACCTCCTCTTAATGAATTAATAACTGTCCAACCTTCTGCTTCTGTTTCAGGGTCTTTCCAATTAAATACTATTTCCGGTTGCTTTTCTTCGTATTGCTTTAATAATTCTTTCATTGTTTAATGTTATAATAGATGATTTTCAACTTTACCTGTTTCTTTTTCATATTCAAAAAATTCGTTGTAATTATTCCCCTGTGGGGAAGCTAAAGTTGATTCATTATAATATAGGTTTTAATGTGTAGTTGTTACCGAACAAATTTATCATAAAAAACAACATTACTCAAATACTTTAAATTATTTCTGCGGATAAAAGTTTTTGCCTGAAGAATGATCCTTCTTTGCCCCAGTAACTGATTGTAAACAGTTTATTTTGTTTTGGACCTTTAACACTCCTAACAACGCAAAAATCAAAGCTTCTTTGTAATCAATAAGTTCTGTACTTGCTTGCTTAATTTTTGTCTGTGCAAAAAACTCTATTCTCTTCATTAAAAACGTATTGAACGCTCCTCCTCCTGTTACTAAAATAGTAGCCTCTTTTTTAACAACATTACCTATTTGCATCGCTACATGTTCTACAAAAGTTCTCAAAACAGTATGAATATCTACCTCATATTGATTTATTAAAGGAAATATATTCTCGTGTACCCATTCCAGTCCCAACGATTTAGGAGGGATATCTTGATAAAAAGAAAGCTCATTCAATCTCCTTAATAATTCAACATTAATTTTTCCCTCTGAAGCTATTTTTCCTTCATTATCATATTCTAAACCTATTTTACGTGTATAATAATTTAGTACAATATTTACAGGGCAGATATCAAAAGCTATTCTTCGTTTATTTTCTTCATAAGAAATGTTAGCAAAACCTCCTAAGTTTAAACAGTAATCGTAATCAGCAAATAATAGTCTATCTCCAATAGGTACTAAAGGAGCTCCTTGTCCTCCTAACGCTACATCTTGAGTTCTAAAATCACAAACAACTTCTTTCTTGGTTATATTCGATATTTCTTGACCATTGCCTATTTGTAACGTTATTCCTACTTCTGGCTGATGTAAGATAGTGTGTCCGTGAGAAGCTATGAAATCTAATTTAGAAATACGGTGTTCTCTTATAAAATCATTTAATGTCTTTCCTAGAAATTTACCATAATCAACATCTAAAATTTGTAAATCTTTCTTATCATAATTTATAGCCTCTTGCAGTTTATTTTTCCATTCATTAGAATATGATACCGTGTCTGCTTGTATAATTTTAAAATCTCCGTATAAGTTTTCATGCATTTTTATATATGCCAAATCTATTCCATCTAAAGAAGTTCCAGACATTAATCCAATACAATAAATATAGTTGTCTCGCATAAAGTAAAAATAGTAAGTCTATTGAAAAATTGCTATTAAAAAAGTATCTTTGAGCACATTTTTTACGAATTTAACAAAATATAAAATAGATAATGGATTTTAATCTTACAGAAGAGCATTTAATGATTCGTGATGCTGCACGTGATTTTGCTCAAACCGAATTATTGCCAGGAGTTATAGAAAGAGATGAAAAACAAGAGTTTCCTAATGAACTAGTTCGCAAAATGGGTGAGTTAGGGTTTATGGGAGTAATGGTAGATCCTAAATACGGAGGAAGCGGGATGGATGCTGTTTCTTACGTATTAATTATGGAAGAGCTATCTAAAATTGATGCTTCTGCTTCAGTAATGGTTTCTGTAAACAATTCATTAGTATGTTATGGTTTAGAAGCTTATGGTACTGAAGAACAAAAACAAAAATACTTAACAAAATTAGCTACTGGTGAGCAAATAGGAGCTTTTTGTTTAAGTGAACCTGAAGCTGGTTCTGATGCTACTTCACAAGCAACTACTGCTATAGACAAAGGAGATTACTATTTATTGAATGGTACTAAAAACTGGATTACTAACGGTGGACGTGCTGACACCTATTTAGTTATTGCACAAACTGATAGAGCTAAAGGTCATAGAGGAATCAATGCTTTTATTGTTGAAAAAGGTATGGAAGGTTTCCACGTTGGACCAAAAGAAGATAAACTAGGAATCCGTGGTTCTGATACTCACACGTTGCAGTTTAACGATGTAAAAGTTCCTAAAGAAAACCGCATTGGTGAAGATGGATTCGGATTCAAATTCGCAATGAAAACTTTATCTGGCGGACGTATCGGTATTGCTGCTCAAGCATTAGGTATTGCTGCTGGAGCATATGAGTTAGCATTAAAATACTCTAAAGAGCGTAAAGCTTTCGGTACTGAAATCTGCAATCACCAAGCTATCGCATTCAAATTAGCTGATATGTATACAGAAATTGCTGCTGCTCGTTACTTAGTAATGGCTGCTGCTTGCAAGAAAGATGCTGGTGAAAACTACGATCGCGAAGGTGCTATGGCTAAATTATACGCTTCTAAAGTAGCTATGGAACAAACTGTTGAAGCAGTTCAAATTCACGGAGGTAATGGTTTTGTAAAAGAATACCATGTTGAACGTTTAATGCGTGATGCTAAAATTACTCAAATTTATGAAGGAACTTCAGAAATTCAGAAAATTGTAATCTCAAGAAGTTTAATTAGAGATTAATTCTAATTAAACATATATCATAAAAATAAAGCTTGTCAATTGACAAGCTTTATTTTTTAAATTCTACTTTATGCAGATGTAGTCCAGAAGCTGGTGCGATGGTTTTCATAAAATCTATATCACTATTTTCAGGTCTTAAACTTTTTTTGATAAATTCCAAATCATAATTCCCTTTACCTAATTCAGCCAAGGCTCCCATAATTAAACGGATTTGATTACGTAAAAAACCACTTCCTCTAATAATTAAAACGTAGCTTTTCTCTGGAAAAAAAGAAGCTGACAACTCAGTATTTTCTTCAATCTTACATACATCAATCATACGTTCAACTTTGGTTTCTGCTGACGGCTTGGTGCAATAATGTTTAAAATTATGAAAACCTTCAAACAGTCGGGCACCTTCTTTCATCGATTCTACATTTAGCTCATCTAAATATCCTGTTAAAAAAGGAGCGCAATAGGGATGATTTTTCTCTCCAAAAGAAAAGTAATAGTGATACTCTTTAATTTTTGGATGTTGAATAATATTGAACTCTTCATTATGAAGTTGCTCTACAGCTAACACTCGAATATCAGAAGGTGAATTGCGATTAAAGTCTTCAACAAAAAAAGGTTCATCTAATATTTCATCAATAAACAACTGAAAATAATAGTCAGTCGATGAAACTTTTGCATCCGTTCTCCCAACCCCTACCGACTTACATCGAATTCCTTTACAAACAAATTTTAGTGTCTTATCAACAAAAAAGTGAACTGTTTTTAAATTGGGTTGTTTTTGCCAACCGTGTAAACGAAATCCTAAATATTGAAACTGTACTAAATAAGCATACTTATAATTCATACTATAATAACTCGTATGATTGTTTTGCTATTTCCAACTCTTCATTTGTTGGAATTACCAACACTTTAACTTTGGAAGTCTCTTTATGTATTTCAGTGAACTGTTTAGCTCGAATAGCATTCTTTTCAGTATCCAATTCGATTCCTAAATACTCCATATCTTTACAAACTAATCTTCTAATCACATCAGAATTTTCACCAATACCCGCTGTAAATACAATTGCATCCAAACCATTCATTGCAGCAACATATGACCCTATATATTTTTTTATTCTATAAGCATTCATATCTAAAGCTAACTGACAATTTTTATCTCCTTTTGCTGCCGCTGCTTCGATATCTCGTAAATCACTAAAACCAGTTAAACCTAACATTCCGCTTTCTTTTTGTAACATGTCGTTTATATAATCCGCATCATACCCTAAGTTGTTTATCAAATAGAAAATCAAAGAATGATCAATATCTCCAGAACGCGTCCCCATAATTAAACCCGTAACAGGACCAAACCCTAAACTGTGATCAATACTCTTTCCATTTTCAACCGCAGTAACACTACATCCGTTACCTAAATGAATTGTAATAATTTTTGAATGTTCTTTCTGAAGATATTCGTTAGCTTTTTCTGACACATATTTATGACTAGTTCCATGAAAACCATATAAACGAATTCTATGTTCATCTAAGAATTTATTAGGAATCGCATATTTATAAGCTACAACAGGTATCGTTTGATGAAATGCTGTGTCAAAAACGGCTACTTGTTGTGCATTTTTAAAAATAGATTCAGAAACTGTAATTCCCTCCAAATTTGCTGGGTTATGTAGCGGAGCTAATGAAAATAACGATTCTATTTTCTTTTTAACCTCTTCAGTGACTATAGCTGTTTTTGTAAATGTACTTCCTCCATGAACTACTCGATGTCCAACAACTTTAATTTCATCAGTAGAGGAAATTATACCCACATCTTTATCTAACAATAAATCAACTACTCTTTCTAAACCAGATTTATGATTTGCAATTACTACCTCTTCTTCTACTTTATTATCGTTAGATCTATAGTGAACTTTTCCTATTTCTAAACCAATTCTTTCTATCAATCCTGAACAAAGTACCTCTTTCTGAGGCATTTCAAACAATTGATATTTTATTGAGGAACTTCCTGAATTTATTACTAAAACTTTCATGTTTTTATATTAATAAGCAAGCTATTCTTGCGCTTGAATTGCAGTTAAAATTACGGTGTTAAAAATATCATCAACAGTACAACCTCTACTTAAATCATTTACAGGTTTGTTCAACCCTTGTAGCATTGGTCCGATTGCCAAAGCTCCTGTTTCACGCTGTACAGCTTTATAAGTATTATTTCCGGTATTTAAATCAGGGAAAATTAACACATTTGCTTGACCTGCAACTTCTGAATTTGGTAATTTCTTTTTTCCTACGGAAGGATCAACCGCTGCGTCATATTGAATTGGTCCCTCTACTTTTAAATCTGGACGCTTTTCCTTCACAATTTCAGTAGCTCTTCTAACAGTATCTACATCTTCTCCCTTTCCTGAAGTACCTGATGAATATGATAACATAGCTATTTTAGGATCTATACCAAAAGCAATACTAGAATCTGCTGATGAAATTGCAATTTCTGCTAATTCTTCTGCTGTCGGGTTCGGATTAATAGCACAATCTCCAAATACAGAAACTCTATCCTCTAAACACATGAAGAAAATTGATGAAACTACTGAAAATCCTGGTTTCGTTTTTACAAACTGTAAAGCTGGTTTTATAGTATGTTGAGTAGTATGTGCTGCTCCAGAAACCATTCCGTCAGCTAACCCTTTGTATACCATCATAGTTCCGAAATAAGAAACATCTGCCATCAAGTCTTCCGCCATCGCAGGGCTTAATCCTTTGTGTTTTCTCAATTCATATAACGTGTTGGAAAATTCTGCAAAGTATTCAGATTCTATTGGATTGATAATCTCTGTTTTATCAAAATCAAAAGGAATGTTTAATCGTTTTACCGAAGCTTCTACATTTACTCTTTTTCCTAATATTGTTAACTTAACAACACCTGTTTTTTGTAGTTGAGAAGCAGCTATCAAAATCCTATCATCGTTTCCTTCTGGTAATACAATGTGTTTGTGTACTTCTTTAGCTTTTTTTAATAAGTTATATTGAAACATTCTTGGAGTTAACGCTTCTGAACCTTTATAACTAACCAATTTTTCATTCAAACTTGCAACATCAACATGCTTCTCAAACATATTGATAGACATTTTTATCTTACTAATATTCTCAGCATAAATGTGAGAACGAACGGCACCTAATCTTGATGCAATACTAAATGTTCCATCCTTTACCCAGAGAATAGGTACTATCTTTTCCAACCCTTCTATTAATTTAATAATAGAAGAATTTAATTCCATTCCACCAGTAAGAATAATCCCCGATATAGATGGGTAATTACTAGAAATATTAGCTTGTAACGTTCCTAGCAAAATATCTGATCTGTCTGCTGGAGTTACTACAACACTATCATCAGTCAAATGATGTAAAAAATGTGATAATTGCATTGCCCCAACTTTAATATCACCAGTTGTATTATTTAGAAACTCTTCTCCAAATAAAACTTTTCCTTCAATCTCCATTAAAAACTCCTTAATCGTTGGATTATTTAATTTTTGATCTATTGGAATAGCATTAATAGAAACTGATTTAGGTAAGTTAGCACCAACTTCTTCTACTATAATTGGAATGTTTTTTTCTTGGACTTTGTTTGCCACAACTGCAATGACCTGTACATCTTTATTTATAAAAGAATCATAGGTTAATCGTAAGCTTTGTATAAAGTCCTCAAGTGATTTATTTACTCCTCCTGAAACGATAATTACAGGCGATCCAATATTCTTCGCTATAAGAACATTCAAATCCATCTCTATAACAGCTCCATGATCAGAAAAATCAGTTCCTTCTATAATTACAAAATCATTTTCCTCTTCTAGTTTCTTATACTTTTCAATGATTTTGTTAATTACTTCATCTTCTTCGTCATCATTCAACATTCTAATTAATTCTGACCTGGTAAAAGCATGACAATCTTCATAGCTACTTTTTAAATTAAAATAATTAAGAACTGTATTTATATGATTATCCTTCTTATTTCCTATTGGATTGTCTATTATAGGTCTAAAATAACCCACTTTAGGTTTTTTACGAAGTAATAGCTGCATCAATCCCAAACTCAACATAGATTTCCCTGAGTTGGCATCACTTGCCGCTATATAAATTGATTTATTCATATTCTTGCTTTTAAGGCAAAATTACTTCTTTTAAAATTATAAAAATAACGGGCAAAGGATTAAAAACTACGAGATACAGAAAACCTCAAAATTTAGGTATAAAAAAAACCTCAATCTAATAAAAGATTGAGGTTTAAAAGAAAGGCAACGACCTACTCTCCCACCAGTGGCAGTACCATCGGCGCTAATGGGCTTAACTTCTCTGTTCGGAATGGTAAGAGGTGAGCCCCATTGCGATAATCACCTTAAATCGTTTCAGTATATTTCAACTGTATAAGTTAACATATTAGTAAAATCATATCATAAATTATCAAAGAGTTTGCTCCCGGCCACTAGGACCGGGATACGTACATAAGCCTATGGGTTATTAGTACTACTCAGCTACATACATTACTGCACTTACACTTATAGCCTATCAACGTGGTGATCTTCCACGACCCTTTAAAGAAATCTCATCTTGTGGTGGGTTTCGCGCTTATATGCTTTCAGCGCTTATCCCTTCCCGACGTAGCTACTCTGCAGTGCCCCTGGCGAGACAACAGATACACTAGAGGTCAGTCCAACTCGGTCCTCTCGTACTAAAGTCAGATCCACTCAAATTTCTAACGCCCACAGCAGATAGAGACCGAACTGTCTCACGACGTTCTGAACCCAGCTCGCGTGCCACTTTAATGGGCGAACAGCCCAACCCTTGGGACCTTCTCCAGCCCCAGGATGTGACGAGCCGACATCGAGGTGCCAAACCCCCCCGTCGATGTGAGCTCTTGGGGGAGATCAGCCTGTTATCCCCGGAGTACCTTTTATCCTTTGAGCGATGGCCCTTCCATGCGGAACCACCGGATCACTATGCTCTACTTTCGTACCTGATCGACCTGTATGTCTCTCAGTCAAGCTCCCTTATGCCATTGCACTCTACGCACGGTTACCAAGCGTGCTGAGGGAACCTTTAGAAGCCTCCGTTACTCTTTTGGAGGCGACCACCCCAGTCAAACTACCCACCACGCACTGTTCTCATTGCTGAGTTAGGCTCTAGATAAGCAAAGGGTGGTATTTCAAGGATGACTCCACAACGCCTAGCGACGCTGCTTCAAAGTCTCCCACCTATCCTACACATTACTTATCCAAAGTCAATACGAAGCTATAGTAAAGGTTCACGGGGTCTTTTCGTCCCGCTGCGGGTAATCGGCATCTTCACCGATACTACAATTTCACCGAGCTCATGGCTGAGACAGTATCCAGATCGTTGCACCATTCGTGCAGGTCGGAACTTACCCGACAAGGAATTTCGCTACCTTAGGACCGTTATAGTTACGGCCGCCGTTTACTGGGGCTTCATTTGATTGCTTCGCCGAAGCTAACAACTCCACTTAACCTTCCAGCACCGGGCAGGTGTCAGGCCTTATACATCATCTTTCAATTTAGCAAAGCCCTGTGTTTTTGATAAACAGTCGCCTGGATCTTTTCACTGCGGCCCTACCGGAGTAGGGCGACTCTTCTCCCGAAGTTACGAGTCTATTTTGCCTAGTTCCTTAGCCATGAATCTCTCGAGCACCTTAGAATTCTCATCCCAACTACCTGTGTCGGTTTACGGTACGGGTTCTTATAATCTGAAGCTTAGAGGTTTTTCTTGGAAGTTTTTAGGCACACTATCCACGCATCCGAAGACTTGTGGTACTATCACACTTCAGCTAAACCGGCGGATTTGCCTACCAGTCTAATACCTAAATGTTTCAACGAACTATTCCGTCAGTTCGCGGTGCTTTCACTACTCCGTCACCCCATCGCAATTATAAGAAGTACAGGAATATTAACCTGTTGTCCATCGACTACTCCCTTCGGATTCGCCTTAGGTCCCGACTAACCCTCAGCTGATTAGCATCGCTGAGGAAACCTTAGTCTTTCGGTGAGGGGGTTTCTCGCCCCCTTTATCGTTACTTATGCCTACATTTTCTTTTCTATACGTTCCAGCATGCCTCACAGCACACCTTCAGCACATATAGAATGCTCCCCTACCACTTTAATAAGTCCATAGCTTCGGTAATATGTTTATGCCCGATTATTATCCATGCTCGACCGCTCGACTAGTGAGCTGTTACGCACTCTTTAAATGAATGGCTGCTTCCAAGCCAACATCCTAGCTGTCTGGGCAGTCAAACCTCGTTTTTTCAACTTAACATATATTTGGGGACCTTAGCTGATGGTCTGGGTTCTTTCCCTCTCGGACATGGACCTTAGCACCCATGCCCTCACTGCTGAGAAACATTTTATAGCATTCGGAGTTTGTCAGGAATTGGTAGGCGGTGAAGCCCCCGCATCCAATCAG
>NZ_CAZEQS010000004.1:285000-577500 GCF_964513915.1 Tenacibaculum litoreum
TACAGTACCGTCAGTTAGTTACACGTAACTAAGTTTCTTCCTGTATAAAAGCAGTTTACAACCCATAGGGCAGTCTTCCTGCACGCGGCATGGCTGGTTCAGAGTTGCCTCCATTGACCAATATTCCTCACTGCTGCCTCCCGTAGGAGTCTGGTCCGTGTCTCAGTACCAGTGTGGGGGATAATCCTCTCAGACCCCCTACCTATCGTTGCCATGGTAAGCCGTTACCTTACCATCTAGCTAATAGGACGCATAGTCATCTTGTACCGATAAATCTTTAATTAAAAAATGATGCCATTTCTCAACATTATGGAGTATTAATCTTCATTTCTAAAGGCTATCCTCCTGTACAAGGCAGATTCTATACGCGTTACGCACCCGTTCGCCGGTCGTCAGCAAAAAAGCAAGCTTTTCCCTGTTACCCCTCGACTTGCATGTGTTAAGCCTGCCGCTAGCGTTCATCCTGAGCCAGGATCAAACTCTTCATTGTATAATCTTTAATATTATAAATGTTAAGTTCCAAAAGAATTTTTAACTTCGTAGAAGTTATGGTTATTCTACTCTTTGTTTTACGCTGTCAATTTCAATATTTTCAATGAACTTGGTGAATCTCTAACAATAAGCGTTAACTCATCTTTTCAATCCAACCTTTTGTAGAAATACTAGACTCGAACTAGTGACCTTACCGTCTTCCAAAATTTCTGTGATCGTGTCGCTTTCTCAAAGCGGATGCAAAACTACAAACTCTTTTTAATCTGACAAAACTTTTTTTAAAGTTTTTTTTCGTTTGTTTCGCTACACTATTTTAATGAACTGTTTCCCTAAAAATCGGACTGCAAAGATACTCACTTTATTTCTTATTAAACAAGAAAAATTTAAACTATTTTTTAACCTTTTCTTTAAATATCTTAAACCCTATTTTAATGAACTCTTACTAACTTCTTAGCTTACCGCTTCTCCGTTTGCGGGTGCAAATATAGATACCTTTTTCTTTACAACAATGACTTTTTTTGCCTTTTTTCTAAACCTTTTTTTAACTCTTTGTCTTATACCTCTTTATACCGTAAAGTTTTTTCTAACCAATCAAAACAATACCTACCCTTTTACTCTAAACACACCTTTTAACTACTTCCCTTAACACTGAAGGGGTTTGTACATACTATATATATGGTAGCAAATCGCGTTAGGAATTAACTCAATCGTTATTACTTTATTTATTTGTTTGTTTCGTTCAATGCACAGCATTTAAAGCAAAAGATACAGCGGAAAGCCCGACTCTTTACAATGTTATTACCTAGCAATAACTAAATTGTAAAGCGAAACGCTCAACTAATAAAACCATATTCGAAATACATTATATATATATTGTAGGTAATTGCCTTTTACAATATCTTTGCGATTCAAAATTTCCACTTGTAAGGAAATTATACAAAACATATATATAATGATTAAGATTACATTACCCGACGGGAGCGTCAAAGAATTTGAAATGAATAGCACTCCAATGGATGTTGCTAAAAGTATTAGTGAAGGTTTAGCTAGAAATGTTATTTCTGCTAGTTTTAATGGAACAACTGTTGAAACTTCTACTCCTTTAACCTCAGACGGCTCGTTGGTTTTATATACATTTAATGATGTAGCTGGTAAAAAGGCTTTTTGGCATTCATCTGCTCACGTATTAGCACAAGCTATTCAAGATTTTTATCCTAATGCAAAATTAACTATTGGACCTGCTATTGAAAATGGTTTTTATTATGACGTTGATTTTGGAGATGAAACTATTTCTGAAAAAGATTTTGATAAAATAGAAAAGAAATTCTTAGAACGTGCTCGCGAAAAAGCAGAGTTTAAAATGCGTTCTATTTCCAAAGCTGATGCTTTAGCATATTACCAAGCACAAGACAACCAATATAAGGTAGAACTTATTGAAGGTTTAGAAGATGGTGACATCACTTTTTGTGACCATAGTGATTTTACCGATTTATGTCGTGGAGGTCATATTCCAAATACTGGAATTATCAAAGCTGTAAAAATCATGAATGTTGCTGGTGCTTATTGGCGTGGTGATGAAAAGAATAACCAGTTAACTCGTGTGTATGGAATTTCTTTTCCTAAACAAAAAGAGTTAAAAGAATATTTAGAATTACTTGAAGAAGCTAAAAAACGTGATCATAGAAAGCTTGGTAAAGAGTTAGAGCTTTTTACTTTTTCTCAAAAAGTGGGACAAGGTTTACCTTTATGGTTACCAAAAGGTGCTGCTTTACGTGGTCGTTTAGAAGATTTCTTAAAAGCTGCTCAAAAGAAAGCAGGATACGAAATGGTAATGACTCCACATATTGGGCAGAAAGAACTATATGTAACTTCTGGGCACTATGCAAAATATGGTGAAGATAGTTTTCAACCTATTACTACCCCAAAAGAAGACGAGGAGTTTTTATTGAAACCTATGAACTGTCCGCATCATTGTGAAGTATATAATCACAAACCATATTCATATAAAGATTTACCTAAACGTTTTGCTGAATTTGGTACCGTATATAGATATGAACAGAGTGGTGAATTACATGGTTTAACTCGTGTTCGTGGTTTTACTCAAGATGATGCACACATTTTCTGTACACCTGAACAATTAGATGAAGAGTTTAAAAATGTAATTGACTTAGTACTATATGTATTTGGGTCTTTAGGTTTTGAAGATTTTACTGCTCAGGTATCTATTAGAGACATGGAGAACCTTGATAAATATATTGGTTCAGTTGAAAACTGGGAAAAAGCTGAACAAGCAATTATTAATGCAGCGGAAGATAAAGGTTTAGATTATGTTGTTGAAGAAGGTGAAGCTGCCTTCTATGGTCCGAAGTTAGACTTCATGGTAAAGGATGCTTTAGGTAGAAGTTGGCAATTAGGAACTATTCAAGTAGATTATAACTTACCAGAACGTTTTGATTTACATTATAAAGGTGCCGATAACCAATTACACCGCCCAGTAATGATTCACCGTGCACCGTTTGGCTCTATGGAGCGTTTCATTGCGGTTCTGCTAGAGCATACAGGAGGTAATTTCCCTCTTTGGCTAACTCCTGAACAAGTTATTGTACTGCCAATCAGTGAGAAATATCAAAAATATACCGAAAAAGTTTTAACTTTGTTAGAAAATTCCGAAATTCGCGCCCTCGTTGATAACCGTAACGAGAAGACAGGAAGAAAGATACGTGATGCAGAAGTTAGCAAAATACCTTTTATGGTTATTGTTGGTGAACAAGAAGAAAAAGATGGCACAGTATCTGTAAGAAAACATGGTGAAGGTGATTTAGGAACATTTACTATAGAAGAGTTCATTTCTCTAATACAGAAAGAAGTTAGTAAAACATTAGTTCCTTTTGGAAGTTAAAAAAAATAGATAGTAATTTAAAATTTATAAGTCATAGCAATTAGAAGAAAAGGCGGTAGAAGACCCGCGAGAGTAATTAAAGAAGATCAACATAGAATTAATGAAAAAATTAGACATGTTGATGAAGTTCGTCTTGTAGGCGATAACGTGGAAGTTGGTGTATATCCATTAGCTAAAGCTAAAGAGATTGCACGAGAGTTAGAATTAGATTTAGTTGAAATTTCACCTAAAGCTGTTCCTCCTGTTTGTAAAGTTATTGATTACAAAAAGTTCTTATATGAGCAAAAGAAACGTGAAAAAGCTTTAAAAGCTAAAGCTACTAAAGTTACCGTTAAGGAAATTCGTTTCGGACCTCAAACTGACGAACATGATTACGAATTCAAAAAGAAGCATGCAATTAAGTTCTTACAAGATGGAGCTAAATTAAAAGCTTTTGTATTCTTCAAAGGGCGTTCGATTGTATTTAAAGAACAAGGACAAATTTTACTATTAAAATTAGCTCAAGAATTAGAAGAATACGGTAAGGTAGAACAAATGCCGAAGCTAGAAGGAAAACGTATGATTATGTTTATTGCTCCAAAAAAGAGCAAATAATATATACAACAATAATATAAGCAAGATAAAACTAAAAAACAAAGATGCCTAAAATTAAAACAAAATCTAGTGCTAAGAAACGTTTCAAGTTAACTGGTACTGGAAAAATCAAAAGAAAGCACGCGTTTAAAAGCCACATTTTAACAAAGAAGTCTAAAAAACGTAAGCTTGCATTAACACATGCTACATTAGTACATAAGTCTGATGAAGCAAACATTAAGCAACAATTAGTTTTAAAATAATTGTTAGCACAGGGAATTTAATTATTAACCATGGAGTTAGGCTCATTAAAGAACTTTTAAGTAAGTCGCCTACTACAAAAACACATTTGAATTATGCCAAGATCAGTAAATTCAGTAGCTTCAAGAAATAGAAGAAAAAAAATCTTGAAGCAAGCAAAAGGTTACTTTGGGCGTCGTAAAAACGTTTACACAGTAGCAAAGAATGCGGTTGAAAAAGGAATGTTATATGCATACCGTGACCGTAAAAACAACAAGAGAAACTTCCGTTCATTATGGATTCAACGTATTAACGCTGGAGCTCGTCAGTACGGAATGTCTTACTCACAGTTTATGGGGAAAGTAAAAGCTAATAATATTGAGTTAAACCGTAAGGTTTTAGCTGATTTAGCTATGAACAACCCAGAAGCTTTTAAGGCCATTGTAGAAAAAGTAAAATAAGTTTCATAACCTTGCTTATACTAAAAACCCAAACCTTAACGTTTGGGTTTTTTTAAACCACCCATATTCATCAATTGAACTAAAATATCAATCCTATGAAATTTTTTAAAATAGTATTCATCTTTATCTTTACTCAAAGTATTATTGCTCAAACCAGTTCTCCTGATCAACCTAATACAGTTGAAAACCAATTTAAAGAGCTTTATAAAAAATCAAACAACTATCAAATTTACAAGGTTGTAAAAAAGAACGAATACATAAGGCTACAGAATAGTATTTTAGATAGTATAAAAGTTATTAAAACAGATGCTGCTGCTAAACAGGTAAAAATAGATGAGCAGCAAAAAAGTATTACTGAATTACAAACTAAGATAGATACACTAAACAAGGATTTAGCTACTTCTATTGATAAGGAAGATGCTATTGCTTTTATCGGGATTCCTTTAAACAAATCTACCTACAACTCTATAGTATGGGGTATTATTTTTGTTTTACTTGCTGGGTTAGCTTTCTTTATCTACAGGTTTAAAAACAGCAATGTGGTTACTAAAGAAACAAAAAGTTTGTTAACTGAAACCGAAGAAGAGTTTGAGCAGTACAAGAGAAAATCTATTGAGAAAGAGCAAAAACTACGTAGACAGTTACAAGACGAAATTAACAAACAACGTGGTGTAAGTTAAGCTGCCTACACCTACAATTTTTATAACTCATAAAAAAGCAACCTTAATAAGGTTGCTTTTTTTGTTTGATTATTAATCTTATTCTAAATAAATTCGTTATACATATAATACTCGTTACTTAAACGAATATTTAATACAAAAAAATATGAAAAGAAATTTATCACTTCTACTTGTTTTAACATTCTTAAATGTATTCAGTCAGACCAAATACGAAATCAAGGGCTTTTCAGAAAAATATAGAGGTCTATTAACTATAGAAAAAGGCTATGAAAAAGACGTTTTTAAAAAAGGAACTATTACTGTCTTTGATTCTAAAACAAAAGTAATAGAGATTCATTCCGATGAATTAACTTTTGAATTAGAAAAAAATGAGCATGTTAAAACAAATATATTAAACCTTCCTTACGGAAAACAGAGCATTTTAATCTATAAAGATTTTAATTTTGATGGCATTAAAGACTTAGCTATCATGGATGGACAGTTCAGCTGTTATCATGGACCATCTTTTAGAATATATCTCGAAATTAACAACAAACTAACATTTAGCCCTAAATTTACTCAATTAGCACAAGAATATTGTGGTATGTTTCAAACGAATGATAAAACAAAAACTATCCACACTATAACTAAAAGTGGTTGTTGCTGGCATCAATATTCAACTTTTAAAGTAGTTAACAACATTCCCTCTCCTACTCTAACCATAGAAGAAGACGCTGGATTTGCTCCTTTTTATGCAACTACTACAACAGAATGGAACGGGAATAAAAAGAACAAAAAAACTACTAAAACACTAGATTTAGAGTATGATGGTCTTTCTGAAATACTATCATTTAACCTTATTAAAAACCAAAAGCGAGTAGTTCTATTTAGCATGAATGGTCTAGCACTTAATTACGCTTTGATTAAACCTAATGATACTGTTGAATTTTCATTTCCTATTGAAATGATGGAAGAAGGTTCTAATTTTAAGCTCAATAAAACAAAAAATACACTAACCTTTAAAAACAAAAATGCTACTTATCAAATCTATCAAACTAGCAAAGAAGGTAAAGTTAATGCGATTGGTATACTTGTCACGATAAATGGCAGAAATTACGACTTAAAAGGAGTTTTAAATTCTATAGAAGGAGACTTAGAAACTCTAAAGGACATAAAACTAAACAACCTTATCAGCGAATAGGTTTTAATTTCTAATAGTTTTAACAAAAAATCCCGAGTTCATTACTCGGGATTATATTTTACGCTAAAAACTGTTGTAATCAATTGGATGAACAATTTTATTTTAAAGTAAAAACTATAAGATCTATTGATTCACAACATTCTTTTCTACTCAAAAATTCTGAGTATAATTCTATTATTTATGACAACCCTGAAATTACTCCGTTATTGTCAATCGTCATATTTTCAGATGCAGGTGTTGCTGGTAACCCAGGCATGCGCATCATTTTTCCTAAAATTGGAATTATAAATTGTGCTCCTGCGGCAATTTCAATTTCTCTAACATTTACTGTAAATCCTTCTGGTCTTCCTATCAATTTATCGTTATCGGAAAATGATTTTTGTGTCTTAGCCATACACACAGCAAAATCATTAAATCCTAAACGGTCAATTCTTCGTAAATTTAACTCAGCCTTTTTATCATAGGTTACAGCATCTGCTCCGTAAATTTCTTTAGCTATTTTTTCTATTTTCTCTTTTACAGGACTTTTCCAATCATACAAGGGCTTGTATTGTGTAGCTTTATTTTCAACTACATCAACTACAGCTTTGGCTAAGTTTTTAGTTCCTTCTCCTCCTTTTGCCCATCCTTCAGAAACAACAGCTTGTACACCTAAATTCTTGCAAGCGTCAATAACAAACTGTACTTCTTCATCAGAATCAGATATAAAAGAGTTAATTGCTACTACAGGCTCAATATTGAATTTTCTAATATTTTCAATATGCTTTTCTAAATTTTTAAATCCGTTTTGTACACGCTCTAAGCTTGGGGTATTATATTCCTCTTTTGAAGAACCTCCATGATGACGTAGAGCTCTAATTGTAGCAACGAGTACCACACATTTAGGATTTAATCCTGCATATTGTGATTTTATGTTCAAGAATTTTTCGGCTCCTAAATCGGCTCCAAAACCAGCTTCTGTTACTACATAATTTGATAAAGACAATCCCATTTTTGTAGCAATAATTGTATTCGTTCCTTGTGCAATATTTGCAAAAGGTCCTCCATGAATTATCGCTGGATTTTCTTCTAAGGTTTGTACTAAATTTGGTTTTACCGCATCTTTCAACAAAATTGCCATTGCATCTTGCGCTTTTAGATCACGTGCAAAAACTGGCTTTTTGTCAAAAGTAAATCCGATAAAAATATTTCCTAAACGTTCTTTTAAATCATTAAAAGAAGTGGCCATACAAAGAATAGCCATTACTTCTGATGCTGGTGTAATGTTGAATCCATCTTCACGTGGTATTCCATTTGCTGTTCCTCCTAAACCAATTGTAATTTGACGTAACGAACGATCGTTCATATCAATTACACGTTTCCATAAAATGGTACGTGGATCGATATTTAAATTGTTAGTTCTGCTTTGTAAATTGTTATCTATTAAAGCTGACAGTAAATTATTAGCTTTCTCAATAGCGTTAAAATCTCCCGTAAAATGTAAATTAATGTCTTCCATAGGAACAACTTGTGAGTAACCACCACCAGCAGCACCTCCTTTGATTCCAAAAACAGGACCTAATGAAGGTTCTCTTAACACCACTGTTGCTTGTTTACCTACTTTATTCAACCCTTCTGTTAGACCTATAGAAACAGTAGTTTTTCCTTCTCCGGCCGGTGTTGGAGTTAATGCTGTTACCAACACTAGATTGTTTTCTTTTATTTTGTTTTCATCTATTAAATTTAAGGGTAATTTAGCTTTATATTTTCCATACATTTCTAAATCATCTTCCCTTACCTGTAACTTATTAGCTATATGCTTTATATGTTGTAATTCTTTTGCTTGAGCAATCTCGATATCGGTTAAATGCGCCATGGCAAATTGTTTAAAATTTTAAGTTATTTGTTGTACTAAAAAAGCAGGTAAATATACATAATATAATCCCCACAAAAACTGACATTTGTTAGCAAATATTCCTTAATTATTATCTAAAGACATAAATATGGTAAAAGAATTGGCTTTTCTTTTAATGAAACGCTATATTTGCACGTTTTTAAAATGAAGTCGATTTAAATTATTTACAATGCAAAACAAAGGATTAATTAAATTATTTGCTATACTTTTTGGTTTAGTAAGTATTTATCAATTATCGTTTACGTTCTTTGCCAATAAGGTAGAAGATAGTGCGAAACAGTATGCTAAGGCTAATGTTAGTGATAACAATGGTAGAGCTTTGGCTAGATATGAAAGAAAATACTTAGATAGCGTAGCTAACAAAGAGGTAGTAGATTTGTGGTTTACACAATACACTTACAACGACATCAGAAACAAGGAGATGAACCTTGGTCTTGATTTAAAAGGGGGTATTAATGCAATTTTACAGGTATCAGTAAAAGATATCTTAATCGGATTATCTGACGATTCTCAAAACACAACTTTTAAGCAAGCATTAACGAATGCTGATGAAGCTCAAAAAGACAGTCAGGAGAATTACTTAGATTTATTCTACAAAGAGTTCGAAAAATTAAGTAACGGTAGCATTAAGTTAAGCGACCCAAGCATTTTTGGAACAAAAGCTTTACGTGATAAAATAGACTTCAACAAAACAAACGAGCAGGTTAAATCGACTTTACAAGAAGAAATCAACACTTCTATCAACACTGCTTTTGAAGTATTACGTAGCCGTATTGACAAATTTGGAGTTGTACAACCAAACATTCAACGTATTGGAAACTCTGGTAGAATTCAAGTAGAATTACCAGGTGCCAAAGATATTGATCGTGTAGAGAAGTTATTACAGAGTACTGCTGAATTACAGTTCTGGGAAGTACACACAAATGCAGATGTTCAAAACTTTTTCTTTACAGCTAACGCTAAAGTTGCTGAAATGTTAAAAGATGATTCTGCTACTGAACAAGTTAAAGATACTGCTAAAGCAGATAATGATATTGATGATTTATTAGGTGAATCTGCTGATTCAACAAAAGTTGAAACTCAAAAGAATTTATTTACTTATTTATATCCTAATGTAGCTCAAAGTCCGCAACAAGTAAGTTCTTTAGTTGCTCAAGCTAGAGTTCAGGATACAGCAAAAGTAAATAGTTTCTTACATAACAAAGAGGTAAGAGCTTTATTACCTAACAACTTAAAGTACACTAAGTTTTTATGGGACTACAAGTCTCAAGCTGGTGCTGATGGAACTGAGATTATTGGTTTATACGCTATCAAGTCTAACAGAAAAGACAAAGCACCTATTGATGGTGATGTGATTGCTGATGCCAAACAAGAATACGACCAGCTAAGTAAGCCTGTTGTATCTATGTTAATGAATGGTTCAGGAACTAAACAATGGGCAAAAATGACTAGCGAAAATGTTGGTAAGTTCGTTGCTGTAGTTTTAGACAACTATGTTTATACAGCTCCTGTAGTAAATGGAGCCATTACAGGTGGTAGTACTCAAATTTCTGGAGGCACAATGACTGTAAATGAAGCTCAAGATATTGCAACGGTATTAAAAGCTGGTAAGTTACCTGCTCCTGCTCGTATTATCCAAGCACAAGTTGTTGGTCCATCTTTAGGTAAAGAATCTATCGATGCAAGTATGTGGTCTTTTGGTTTAGCTATTATTTTAGTTTTAGTTTGGATGTTCTTATACTACGGAAGAGCTGGTATTTATGCAAATATAGCCTTAGTAGTTAACATTTTATTCATCTATGGTTGGTTAGCTTCTTTTGGAGCCGTTTTAACGTTGCCTGGTATTGCTGGTATTATTTTAACCATTGGTATGTCGGTTGATGCAAACGTAATTATCTTTGAAAGAATTAAAGAAGCTTTAAGTGGAGGTAAAAATTTAGGAGAAGCAGTAGAAGAAGGTTTTAGTTTTAAAGGTGCTTTATCGGCAATTATTGATGCTAACATTACTACGTTCTTAACAGGTGTTATCTTATTTATTTTTGGTACAGGACCAATTAAAGGTTTTGCTTACACTTTAATGTTAGGTATTGGGACTTCATTATTTACAGCTATTTTTATTACTCGTTTATTTATTGACGGAGCAGTTGCAAAAGGAACTAATTTAACTTTCAATACTGGGTTCTCTAAAAACTGGTTTAACAATATTTCTATTGAATTTTTACAAAAACGTAAAATCGCGTATATCATTTCAGGTTTCTTTATCACTGTTGGTTTAATTTCTATTTTTACTGTAGGGTTGAAGCAAGGGGTTGACTTTAAAGGAGGTCGTTCTTACGTAGTTCGTTTTGACGAAGCTATGAAAGGTAACGAAGTAGCTGAACAATTAAAAGATGTATTTGGTACAGCTCCAGAAGTAAAAACTTATGGTTCTGATCATCAATTAAAAATTACCACTGCCTTCAAAATTGATGAAGAAGGTACTGATGTAGACGAGCAAGTACAAAATGCTCTATACAATGGTTTAAAACCATATCTAGGTGATACTTCTTATGAAAACTTCAAACCAGGTTTTGAAAAAGCAGGGAACGGAATTATGAGCTATATGAAAGTAGAACCTACTATTGCTGATGATATTAAGCAAGCTGCTTTATGGGCGGTATTAGGATCGTTAATCGTAGTATTCTTATATATCTTATTACGTTTTAGAAAAATGGCATACTCTATCGGTGCGGTAGTTGCTGTTTTCCATGATGTTTTAGTTGTATTAGGTGTATTCTCTTTACTATACAAATTTATGCCATTTGATATGGAAATTGGTCAATCGTTTATCGCTGCTATATTAACAGTAGTAGGATACTCATTGAACGATACCGTGGTAATTTTTGATAGAATTAGAGAGTTTACAGAAAGTAAGAACTCAGTTACTGCTAGCTTAGTAAACAAAGCATTA
The DNA here is from genome assembly GCF_964513915.1 of Tenacibaculum litoreum. Lineage (NCBI taxonomy): Bacteria > Pseudomonadati > Bacteroidota > Flavobacteriia > Flavobacteriales > Flavobacteriaceae > Tenacibaculum > Tenacibaculum litoreum. The sequence continues at coordinate 296,370 of NZ_CAZEQS010000004.1, forward strand.
AACAGTACATTAGGAAGAACTATCAATACCTCTTTAACAACATTACTAGTAATGTTAGCTATCTTCTTCTTTGGAGGGGACAGTATTAAAGGATTTATGTTCGCATTAATCATAGGTGTGGTAGTAGGTACTTACTCTTCTTTATTTGTTGCAACGCCAATTATGTTTGACGTTTCTAAAAAAGAAGAAAATAAGTAACTCAAATAAAAACATACATAAAACCGTTTTGAAGTTTATTCAAAACGGTTTTTTCATTTAATATCAAGCAACTATCTTTGCATTCTGATGAAAATTACAAAACTCCACGATTTATACTTTAAAGAATTTATTTCAGGTGATGAAATATCTAAAATTGTTAACTCATTAGCTGAGCAAGTAAGAAAAGATTTACCTTCTGATGAAGTTCCTATTTTCATAGGAATTTTAAACGGGTGCTTTGTTTTTACTGCCGATTTTTTACGTGAATATAAAGGAAACTGTGAAATTAGTTTTGTTAAATTGTCTTCTTATCAAGGCACTTCTTCAACAGAAAATGTAAAGAGCTTAATTGGTCTTAATGAAGATTTATCTGGTCGTACCGTTATTATTTTAGAAGATATTATTGATACTGGTACAACTCTTCAAGAGATTTATGAAATCTTTAAAACGAAAAATTTAAAAGAACTAAAAATAGTAACACTTTTTTACAAACCTGATGTTTACCGTAAAGAGCTACATATAGATTATATCGGAAAAGGTATTGAAGATAAATTTATCGTAGGTTACGGATTAGATTACAAAGGCTATGGTAGAAATTTGCCTGCTATTTATCAATTAACAACACCACCAAAAATGAAAAACATCGTATTATTCGGCCCTCCAGGTGCAGGAAAAGGTACTCAAGCAGAAGTTTTAAAAGAAAAATACAATTTAGTACACATTTCAACAGGAGATGTATTCCGATTTAATATTAAAAATAAAACTGAATTAGGATTATTAGCAAAAACATATATTGATGCCGGAGATTTAGTTCCTGATGAAGTTACCATTAATATGTTAAAAGAAGAGGTTAACAAAAATGCTGATTCAGCAGGTTTTATTTTTGATGGTTTTCCTCGTACAGAATCACAAGCTAAAGCTTTAGATACTTTTTTAGCTGAAAAAGGTGAACGCATTAACGGAATGGTTGCTCTAGAAGTGCCAGAAGACTTATTAGTTGAACGTATCTTAGAAAGAGGGAAAACTAGTGGTCGTTCTGATGATATGGATGAAAGTAAAATCCGTAATCGTTTTAATGAATACAACACTAAAACAGCTGTTTTAAAAGACTATTACCAAACGCAAAACAACTACTACGGAGTAAACGGAGTTGGTTCTATTGAAGAAATTACACAACGTTTATCAGACGTATTTGATACACTATAACAAACACTTGTTTAATTGTTAAAGCAATAACAATTATCGCTTTTTAACGATTCAACAAATAAATAACAAACAATGACTGAAGGAAATTTTGTCGACTATATTAAAATCTACGCATCATCAGGTAAAGGTGGTCGTGGATCTGCACACTTACATCGCGAAAAATACATTGCGAAAGGTGGACCTGATGGTGGTGACGGTGGTCGAGGTGGTCACATTATATTGCGTGGCGATAAAAATATGTGGACACTTTTCCATTTAAAATTTAAACGTCATTTTAGAGCTGAACACGGAGGTGATGGAAGTAGCAGTAGAAGTACTGGACATGATGGTGCTGATGTTATCATTCCTGTTCCATTGGGAACTATTATCCGTGATGCTGATACTGACGAAATTTTATATGAAGTTATTGAAGACGAACAAGAAATCATCTTATTAGAAGGTGGTAAAGGTGGTCGTGGTAACTGGCATTTTAAATCTCCTACCAATCAAACTCCTCGTTATGCACAACCAGGTATTGATGGACAGGAAGGTTGGTACCGTATTGAATTAAAAGTTTTAGCAGATGTTGGTTTAGTTGGTTTCCCTAATGCTGGAAAATCTACTTTATTATCAGTAATTACAGCTGCAAAACCTAAAATTGCTGATTACGCTTTTACTACCCTAAAACCTAACTTAGGGATTGTAGAATATCGTAATCATCAAAGTTTTGTAATGGCTGATATTCCTGGAATTATTGAAGGGGCTGCTGAAGGAAAAGGTTTAGGGCATCACTTTTTACGTCATATAGAACGTAACTCTACCCTACTCTTTTTAATTCCTGCGGATAGCGAGGATATAAAAAAGGAATATGAAATCTTGCTAAATGAACTTCGTAAACACAATCCTGAATTATTGGATAAAGATCGTTTGTTAGCCATTTCAAAATCGGATATGTTAGATGATGAACTTAAAGAAGAAATCAAACAAGATTTACCAGAAGGTATTGAAGCCTTATTTATTTCTTCTGTAGCTCAACAAGGCTTAATGGAATTAAAAGATAAATTGTGGCAAATGTTGAATTAATTATTCAACTAAATAGTATTAAAAAAGCAATCTCAAATGAGATTGTTTTTTTTATTATCTCTTAATAACTTCATGCAAGATAGATTGTATAAAACCTGATTATTTTTATTTACTACTCTCTAAAATAAACTATATATTAGTCCATAATTTTAAATAAAAACTGTAATGAAAAAACTATTTACCACACTACTTTTTTTAGCCATTTCTTTTAATGCTTTCTCGATGCAAATTTTCGTCAAAACTTTAACAGGTAAAACATACACTATAGAAGTTGAATCTAGTGATACTATTGAGAATGTTAAATTGAAACTTCAAGATAAAAGTGGTGTGCCTCCTGAATGTATGAGAATTATTTACGCAGGAAAACAACTTGAGGATGGGAGAACTTTAAGCGATTATAATGTTGTAAAAGAAACTACACTACACATGGTTCTTAGAAGTAGCGATTGTTAATAACAATAATTACTTTCAATAAAAAAGGCTGTTTTGAAAAACAGCCTTTTTTATTTTCCTTAAATAGAATATTGATTCAATATTTCATTTTCAGTGACTTTTTTCATTACAAATAAGGTTAAGTTATAGATTTTAAGATATTATTAATATAACTATAAAAAACTTACAATTATTTTATCTACAACACTCGCTTTGCTTTAATAAAAGCTCGTTTCCAATAATTTTCATGTAGTGAAGTAACAATAACACCTTGCGATGTAGTAGAATGAATAAAACGAATATCTCCATTATCTACCGACGTTACTAACCCAACGTGATTTACCCTACCTCTTTTTCTTGAAGTTTTAAAAAATAGTAAGTCTCCTCTTTGAACTTCTCGTAACGAAATATTCTCTCCCTGTACATACATTTGATGTGATGTTCGTGCAATGGGTACATTTCGTTGTTTAAACGACGTGAAAATTAATCCTGAACAGTCCATTCCTCTTTTCGTCATCCCTCCAAAACGATACGGAACACCTTTGTAAGTAACGGCAGTCCATACAATCTTATCTGCAACAGTTACTTCCTCTTTTTCTGTTAATGTTCCATTTGTTTTAGTACTAACAACTTCTACTTCTTTAGGAGTTACCGGTGGAACTCTTTTTTGATAAGTAGTACTAACGTTTTTAGATGATCCACAAGAAATCATTAAAAATGATATTGCACATATGAAGAAGATTCTTTTTATCATGCTTTTTTTATTTTTTTAATTCAGCAACAATCAACTTTGCTGTTTTTTCAGAAGCTCCTTTCCCTCCTAACTTTTGTTCCAAATCAAAGTATGACAAAAACAATTGCTGACGATGTTCTGATTCTAAAATACGTGTTAATTCGTGCTTCAAGTTTTCTTGGGTAAAATCATTTTGTATCAATTCTTTTACCACTTCTCTATCCATTATTAAATTCACTAATGATATGTATCTTAAAGTAATAATTCTTTTAGCTATTTGATATGATATATTACTTCCTTTATAACACACTACTTGAGGAACTTTGAACAAAGCTGTTTCTAAAGTGGCTGTTCCTGAAGCCACTAAAGCTGCATGTGAAATGCTTAATAAATCATAGGTTTTATTATTGATGAATTTTACATTCGTATCTCCAATGATTTCTTTATAAAACTCATACGATTGACTCGGTGCACCAGCCACTACAAATTGATATTTAGGAAAATCCTTCACTAAGGAAAGCATTATCGATAACATTTTTGTTATTTCTTGCTTCCTACTTCCGGGTAATAATGCTATAACCTCTTTATGTCCTAAATCATGTTCTTTTCTAAACTTTTCTATAGAGACTTGCTCTCTTCCTGCAATTCCATCAATTAAAGGATGCCCCACAAAACGAACATTATAATCATACTTTTTGTAAAACTCTTTTTCAAACGGGAGAATTACAAACATTTGATCGATGTCTCGTTTAATATCTTTTACTCTCCCTGCTCTACTTGCCCAAACTTGAGGTGAAATATAATAGTTAGTTCTAAAACCTTGCTTTTTTGCCCACTTAGCTATGCGAAGGTTAAAACCTGAGTTATCAATAAAAATTATTACATCTGGATTGAACTGAGCAATATCTTTTTTACAAAAAGAAATCATTCCTAAAATCTTTCGTAAATTCATCAATACCTCAACAAAACCCATAAAAGCACGTTCTTTATAATGCTTAACAAGTGTACCGCCAACTTCTTGCATTAGGTCACCTCCCCAAAAACGAATATCTGCTTTCGGATCTTCCTTTAACAAGGCCTTCATCAAATTAGCTCCGTGCAAATCACCCGAAGCTTCACCTACAAGAATGTAATATTTCATGTATTAAAATTAGAAAAACTTTAAATATGCTGTTAATAAAGCTACAGCAATTGTAGTTATTAATACTCCTCTAGCTCTATAATCTTGTTTTTTCTTTAAAAACACCCAAAAAACAAATAAGTTAGGTATTGCTGCTAGAGCTATTACAGATCCTAACACCCCACCTTCTCTTATTTTAGTAATAGTTTCTGAAATACTAAGTTCTGAAATGTACTCTAAATAAATAAAAAAGCCACAAGTTGTTGCCAACAACGAGACTATAATTCCTATTAATATTTCTTTTTTTATATGTCCCATGTATGTAATTTTTGAATTGCGTGATGCGCTGTCATATCAAATTGAACAGGCACTACTGATATAAAACCATTTTCTAATGCCCAAATATCAGTATCTTGTCCTTTATCTCTATTAATAAACTCTCCAGAAAGCCAATAATACTCTTTTCCAAATGGGCTTTTACGTTTATCAAACGTTTCTTTCCAATAACCATTCGCTTGTCTACATATACGAACTCCTTTAATTTCGTCTTCTTTTAACTTCGGAATGTTTACATTTAAAATTACTCCATCAGGTAATCCGTTTAATAAAACATTTAACGCTATTTTTTCTATAAACTTACGTGCAGCTCTAAAATCAGCATGCCAATCAAAATCTAACAATGAAAAGCCTATTGCAGGAATCCCTTCAATACCAGCTTCAACAGCGGCGCTCATGGTTCCTGAATAAATTACATTAATTGATGAATTTGCTCCATGATTAATTCCTGAAACACATAAATCAGGTGTACGATTTAAAATTTCATTTTTTGCCATTTTAACACAATCTGCTGGTGTACCAGAACAACTGTACTCAATTTGCGGACCTTCATCAATGGTAATAGGATTACAATGTAACACATTATTCACCGTAATAGCATGTCCCATTCCACTCTGTGGGCTATCAGGAGCCACCACTACTACATCCCCTATTTTGTTCATAATTTCGATCAACATACGAATACCAGGAGCTGTAATTCCGTCATCATTTGTAACTAAAATCAAAGGTTTATCTTGCATAGTAAGTAAGTTTTACAACAAATGTAATATAAAAAATGGATTCTATTTTTAACATTTTGTAAAGACAGATTGGTTCATTTTATGTGTAAAATTGTGGTAATCAAACCCAAGCATTATGGTACGGATTATTGTTTATGTAACTATTTTTATAATTTCTTCATTTTTTTCAATTATTTCAGCACAAAACAACCCCAAAACACCATGTAATGAAATAGGTTACACTCAATTTGATTTTTGGGTCGGAAATTGGAATGTTTATAACTCTGAAGGAAAATTAATTGGTCATAATAACGTTATAAAAATGTCTAATGCTTGTGCTATTCAAGAAAATTGGGATTCAAAAACATCTAAAAGCAAAGGGACTAGTTACAATTATTACAATAAAAAAGATAATACTTGGAATCAGGTTTGGATTGATAACACTGGTTTTTCATTAGTTTTAAAAGGTAGTTTTAAAGATAATTCTATGACTTTAAAAAGTGATCTTATAGAAAATGATAAAGGCAATTATTATAACCAAATTACTTGGACAAAAAACAAAGATGGTTCTGTAACTCAAGTTTGGAATTTTCTCAACGAAGACCATAAAAAGATTAAAGAAGTTTTTAGAGGCATTTATAAAAAGTAATAAAACTAAAAAATTGGCATTATTTTAGTAGCTTAGCAACACAACGACTCAACACAAATTAAAAAGACAGAAGGTTTTATGAAGACGAAGTTTATTATACCATTTTTAGCAATCACACTTTTATTTTCTAACTCTGTTAGTTCAAATACTGTTCCTAATAACGATCCAGAAAAAGATCGTGTAATTGTTTACGTTTTAAAAAATATTTTAAGTCGATACCATTACGTTCAAAAAAATTTAAACGACGATTTTTCTGAACATGTATATAATACATTTATCGATGGACTTGATCCTAGTAAACGTTATTTTACTCAAGAAGATTTAAAAGAATTTTCTCAATATAAATATCAAATCGACAATCAACTAAGAGAATCTAACATTGATTTTTATAAGTTAGTATATCAGCGTTTTCTAGAAAAAATGGAGTCGGGTAAAAAGACCTATCGTTCTTTATTAAAACAACCTTTCAATTATAAAAAGAAGGAAACTATTGATATTGATTATGACAAAGTTCCGTATGCTAAAAACGAAACCGAATTAATCAACTACTGGAGAAAACAATTAAAGTTATCGATTTTAAGTAACATTGAAGATGCTGAAAACCAACAAAACGAAAAAGCTAAAAAAGATAAAAGTTTTAAAAAGAAAAGCTTTAAAGAACTAGAGACTGAAGCAAGAAAGAAAGTCCTAAAAAATATGGACGATTTATACATGCGTATTGGTGAGCTTGAGAACTCTGATTGGTATTCTACATTTTTAAATAGTGTAGTGAGTGGCTTTGACCCACACACAACCTACATGTCTCCACGAATTAAAACACGTTTCGATCAAGAAATGTCTGGTAAACTAGAAGGTATTGGAGCTCGTTTACAGAAAAAAGGAATTTACACACATATTGTTGAATTAATTTCTGGAGGTCCTGCATGGAAACAAGGTGAATTAGAAGCTGACGATATTATTTTAAAAGTTGCACAAGGTGATGAAGAGCCTTTAGATATTGTTGGAATGCGTTTAGATGACGCTATAAAATTTATCAAAGGAAAAAAAGGAACAGAGGTACGTTTAACTGTAAAGAAAAAAATTGATGGTTCTATTAAAGTAATCCCAATTATTAGAGATGTAGTTGAGCTTGAAGAAACTTTTGTAAAGTCTAGTATAGTTGAAAAAAATGGTAAAAAATACGGAATCATCAATCTTCCAAGATTTTACATAGATTTTAATGATTTAAGCCGTAGAGATGCTGCTAAAGACATGGAAAAGGAGATTGAACGTTTAAAAGAAGAAGATGTTCAAGGTTTAATTGTTGATTTACGTGATAACGGTGGTGGATCATTAAAAACAGCTATTGAAATTGGTGGTTTATTCATCAACAAAGGGCCAATTGTTCAAGTAAAATACCGTGGTGAAGATCCTTTAGTAAAGGTTGATACTGATCCAAAAATTCAATGGGAAGGACCTTTGGTAGTAATGGTTAATGAATTTTCTGCTTCAGCTTCTGAAATTTTTGCTGCTGCAATGCAAGACTATAAGCGTGGTGTTATTATTGGTGGTAAACAAACTTATGGTAAAGGAACTGTGCAAAATGTATTACCTATAAACCGTTTTTATGAACAATACCCTAACGATTTAGGTGCTTTAAAAATGACCATTCAAAAATTCTATAGAATCAATGGTGGGTCTACTCAAATAGAAGGAGTTTATTCTGATATTTCTTTACCTACCAGGTATAGTTATATGGATTTTGGAGAACGTGATTTAGATGGTGCTTTACCTTGGGATAAGGTACAACAAGCAAAATATACTGCTACGAATTCATATAGTAACTTTGCTGATGTAGTATACAACAGTAAGCAACGTGTAGTGAATAACGAAAAATTTAATAGAATAAACGACTATGCTAAATGGTTAAAGAAAAACCAAGAAGAAAGAGTTTATTCTTTAAACTACGAAGCCTTTAAAGAAGAAAGCAAAGCTAAAACTAAAGAAGGAGAACAGTTTAAAGACATTTTTAAATTTGATTCTCATCTAACTTTTGTGTCTCCTAAATATGAGTTAAACTTATTTAAAAAGGATACTGTTTTAGAAGAAAAAAGAGTTGCATGGCATAAAAATCTTCAAAAAGACATTTATGTAAATGAAGCATTAAACGTTCTTAGCGAATTGAAAATGAACAATAATCATGTAGCTGTAAAACATTAAAAAAAGGGTTCAAATGAACCCTTTTTCTTTTTACTTCTTTTTATGCTAAAAAATACTTTTTTAAATCTGCTAGCCAACTATTCAAACAATAACAGCTTCAATATTTTATTATGGCAAGAAATAGAAGAGCATTATACTAGTAAAAAAGACATTATCATACATTAGAACATCTTGAAAATTTACTTTTTCAATTAACTCCTATAAAAACCAAAATAAGTCATTGGAACACAATTTTATTCACGCTGTTTTATCATGATATTATCTATAATTCTTTAAAAAATAACAATGAAGAAAAAAGTGCAGAGTTAGCTGCTAAAAGAATGAAACAACTTTCAGTTCCTAAAGAAATTATAGAAAATTGTTTTTCTCAGGTTTTAGCCACTAAATCTCATGAAACATCTGAAAATTCAGACACCAACTACTTTATAGATGCTGATTTATCGATCTTGGGTCAAAGCGGGGAAGTATATACTAAGTATTATAAAAATGTTCGAAAAGAATACGCAGTCTATCCTAATATAGTCTATAACTCAGGACGCAAAAAAGCTTTACAGCATTTTTTAACTATGGAAAATATATTCAAAACAGAATACTTTTATCAAAAGTTCGAGGAAACGGCACGAAAAAATATTCAGAAAGAAATTGAACTATTATAATAGCTCGATTTTAACTACCAATCCTTCATTAGAACGAACATTAAACACTATTTGGTCCTCAAAAATTAAGTACTGTCCTTTAATTCCTACCAATTTACCTGTATACGTTTCTTCTTTCTCTAAATTCAAACTTTTAGGCTTTTTAGGGAACTTTTCAACAGGAAATTTAATATTAGTTTCAGTGTTATTAGCTATATAATATTCTTTAGCTTCATCAGGAATAAACTCTTGTAACCGCTCACGCCACTCAACCAAATTTTCATCTTTAATATCGTTCTTCAACATGGTTCTCCAGTTCGTTTTATCAGCTACATGCTCTTTTAAAGCTACCTCGGTAATTCCTGCTAAATAACGATTCGGCACCTCTACAATTTCAATAGCTTCATGCGCTCCTTGATCAATCCAACGCGTTGGTACCTGTTGCTTTCTTGTTACTCCTACTTTTACATTACTTGAATTTGCCAAATACACTATATGAGGTTGTAACTGCACTTTTTTCTCATATTCTAAGTCTCTATCTTCTTCTCCTAAATGCGCTTTACTTAATTCAGGACGCATAATCCAATCTCCTGCAGTTGGGATTTCAAAAAAGCATTTTTTACAAAACCCTTGACGGTATATTTTCTTTTCTAAATGGCAATTTAAACACTCATAAGTAACAAAACTCAACCTCAATTCCTTATTCAATAACTGATTCATATTCAAAAAATCAGCTCCCATATCTAAATAGTATTGAACTGTATTTAAATTTTCGGTAGGCATTTTTTTTAAAACTCCTTGGTATTGCATGTCTTAAATTTTGTTACATTTAGCTTCACAAAATTACAGTAAAAAAATTGAATTAAGAGTTAATCTATGACGTTTCCATTTATAAATTCAATCATTTCTTGGTTCTTAAAAAAGCGTAAACATCAAGTAGAGCTATTTTTAAAATACCCTATTGATGTTCAAAATGAGCTATTACTAAAACTTATAAGTGCCGCTAAGAATACTGAGTTCGGGAAACAACAAAATTTCTCTTCAATTAAAAGTTATACTGACTTTGCCAACAATGTTCCCATTCAACGTTATGAAAGCATTGAACCACTTATTGAACGTTGTAGAAAAGGAGAACAGAATTTATTTTGGCCTACACCTATACGTTGGTTTGCCAAATCAAGTGGTACTACCAATGCAAAAAGTAAGTTTATTCCTGTAAGTGATGAAGCTATTGAATACTGTCATTTCAAAGCAGGAAAAGACATGTTGTGTTTATATATTAATAATAATGAAAACGCTAAACTTTTCACTGGTAAAGGACTCCGTTTAGGAGGAAGTTCTGCTGTATACGAAGACAACAATACTTACTTTGGTGATTTATCTGCTATCATTATTGAAAATATGCCTTTTTGGGCAGATTTTAGCTCTGCTCCAAGACAAGAAACAGCATTAATGAGTGAATGGGAAACAAAAATGGAAGCTATTATTAACGAAACCATTCATGAAAATATTACAAGCTTAGTTGGTGTTCCTTCATGGATGTTGGTTTTATTAAATAGAGTATTAGAAAAAACAGGGAAGGATAATATTTTAGAAGTTTGGCCTAATCTGGAGGTTTATTTTCATGGTGGAATAAACTTCAACCCATACAGAGAACAGTATAAAAAACTCATTCCAAGAGACGATTTTAAATATTATGAAACCTATAATGCATCAGAAGGTTTTTTCGCCATTCAAGACCGAAATGATTCTGATGAAATGCTATTAATGTTAGACTACGGAATTTTTTATGAGTTTATTCCAATGAGTGAATACAATGGAGAAAACTCTAAGGCTATCCCTCTTTCTGAAGTAAAAAAAGATGTTAATTATGCCATTGTTATTACCACAAACGGCGGCTTATGGCGTTATTTGATAGGAGATACTGTTAAGTTTACCTCAACCGATCCCTATCGTATAAAAATTACTGGACGTACTAAACACCATATTAACGTTTTTGGTGAAGAGTTAATTATTGAAAATGCTGAAGATGCTTTAAAAGTAGCAAGTGATAAAAGTAACTGTGAAATTAAAGAGTATACTGTTGGCCCTATTTTTATGAATGGTAAAGAAAATGGAGCTCATGAATGGATTATTGAGTTTAAAAAGCCCCCTAAAGATCTTGTCTTTTTTACTGAAGAGTTAGACAATGCTTTAAAAAATTGTAATTCTGACTATGAGGCTAAACGTTATAATAATATGACTTTAGCAATGCCTAAAATACATCAAGCCCGTAAAGGTTTGTTTTATGATTGGATGAAAGAAAAAGGAAAGTTAGGTGGACAACATAAAATTCCTCGTTTGTCTAATAGTCGTGATTTTGTTGAGGAGCTTTTGAAGCTATAATTTACTATTCTGTTTTAATCTTAATAGGTAGTTGGTATTTTGTTACTACAGGAATTCCCCTTTTTGTGGCTGGGTTAATGATTGGTAATTTTTCTAATGTTAGTTTTATAATACTATCTAATTCTGGTAATTGACTAGTAACTATGTCAGAGGCTGTAACTTTTCCTAAAACAAACTTTCCATCCTTATTAATTAAAACATCAATTAACACCTCTTCATCTAGGCTATTTTTAGTCACAAAATTATATTGTTGTAAACTCTCTGTTATTCTTTTATGAATTTCTTCTCTAAAACAATTAATTCTTGCTTCATTAAGTAAGTTTTTACACTTACCAAAAGATGGAAACTCATCTACTTTTGTAAAATCTACAATAGTATCTACAGCCTTTCCATTATCTTTTTTTGAATATGAAAAGAAGTCGCAAGAAGAACATAGTAAAGCACAAAGTAAAAAAGCTACATAGCGAAAACTCATCTTATTGATTTTAAGATGAATATACAAAATTAAATACTATTGTAAAATCTCTCCTTGTAAGAAATAGTGCTTTTTAATTTCTTTTAATCTTTCTTTTGCATGTTTTGTTAATACAGAATCTTTTCTTTTAAAACGATTTACATAATTTTTATAATGTTTGTAAGCTATTCTTTTATCCTTGTAATAATCTTCACTAGTTTTAGCTAGTTGATACAAGGCTTTATAGTTTTTCCTATTCTCTTCAAAAGCTCTTTTATAAGACTTTACCTCTTCTTTAGGGTTACCCAATTCTTTATATACTCTAGCTAGTTGGTAATACTCAATATCTCTTGGTTCTTTACCTGTAAAAGTTGCCACCATATAATCTAGCTGTGCTTTATAAAACTTTTTCTTTTCAAAATTGATATCACCTAAATAGGTATACGCTTTAAAATCTGACCTATCAATTCTTATAGCTTTATTAAAGTACTTTTTTGCTTCGTCATATTTCTTTAGATTAAAATAACAACGTCCTAACATTTTTTGTGTGTAGTGTTCGTTAGGCTCTAGAGTATCTATTCTTTGTAAATATTGAATGGCTTCAGTGAACTTCTCTTCTCTATATAATTTGTTAATTTTCAACTTATTTAAGTTGATATGATTTGGATTGACTACCAAACCTCTATTTACAAAAATGTTTGCGGAATCTTTATCTCTTAATAAAGTATAAGCTAATGCTAAGTGGTGAATAGATTTAATGTGAGTTGTATCATTTTTATAAGCCTCTAAAAAACTATTAATTTTTAGATTTCTCTTTTTCAACATTCCATAAGCAATTCCCAATCGGTAATGGTAATTTGCATTTGTACTATCTTGCTTAATAATGTTTTTAAAAGTATCTATTGCTTTCGCTGGTTGCTTTGTTTGTGCATACAATTTTCCGAGTTGATACTGAATAAGTAAGTTTTCAGCATCTTTAGTTACAATACCTTCATAAACATCAATAGCTTTTTGTAGTTTTTTCTCTTTTTTATATGCTTTTGCTAACCTTACTTTTACCGAATAATCATCTTTTAACTCCAATGCCTTTTCATAATATAAAGAGGCCTTTTTATAATTATCTATTGAGGCATAAATCGATGCTACTTTTGAAATTGACTGAAAAGTAGTATCTAACTCATGTAACTTTGTCAATGCTGTTTGATAGCGTCCTATATTCACCAGACTATCAATAGTTTTAAAAGTCGAAACTTGTGCTTCGACTTTTAAAATTCCTATTACAAAAACAATAAGTAAAATTTTATTTCTCACGTTTCTATTTTTGGTTTTTTCATTGGTTCTTTATGACCAACGTAATTAATTTATTCTACGTTAAATGTGATGGGTAATACAAACCCAGTCGCAACAATTTTTCCATCTTTTTCTCCTGGCTGCATTTGCGGCAATTTTTGTGCCAATTCTTCTACATGTAGTTTTAATGTAGGGTGTGGTGCTCTTACTTTAATATCTGTAACATTACCTTTTTTATCTATTTTAAACCTAACATAAAGCCTTTTCTTACCTGAGTCTAAACCTAATCCATTTGCTATAGATGTATCAAAATTCTCTTGTACAAATTCCTGTAAACTTCTATTAAAACAAGTTTTATCGCCTTCTACACATCCAGGAAAAGTTGGTACTTTATCCATCATAGAGAAAGGAACCTCCTCTGAGTCTTGGTAATTAGTTTTTTCTTGATTTTCATTTTTTCCCATAAAGTCAAAAGCAACCATTTTTCTACCATTTTCAGCTTCAAAAACTCTAATGTTTAATTGAGGCATTCCTTCTTTATTAAATCCATTTAATAAAGCTAAATATTCTCCTTTTTCTTCTTCTGTCAATTCATCTATAGAGTATTCTTTAGTATTTGGAAGTTCTTTTCCTAAAAATAAATCAAGATATTTACTTTGGTAACCAGTAGAAGGCTTTTTTACAATTTTACCATCCTCACTTTTATACACTGTTACAGGCTGTTTTTCAACCTTATTCATTTTAACTTCTTCACTTGAACAAGCTGTATATAATATCATGCTTCCTAGTAGTGGAATTAATAGTAAATACTTTAATTGTCTTACTTTTTTTGATTGTGTTTTCGTCATCATAATAATTCGTTTTTTGATTAATGAATGTTTGTAAAATTGATTAATGAATGAAATATGCTCGACTTGAAAAATATCAGCGAGTAAATGGTTTATATAGTTTTCTTTTTTATCTGATTTGCTGGCTACAGCATCTGAAATATATTCATGAACTAGTGAAATACGATTTTGATACACATACACCATCGGATTAAACCACATTACTATTTTTAAAAACTCAAAAAATAATAAATCTATCGTGTGTTTTTCTTCGCTATGTACTAACTCATGCTGAATAATTTTTTCTCTTTTTTGAGAAGGAATATCATTTCCTAAAAAAATATAGTTGAAAAATGAAAAAGCTTTGGTTTCCTTTGGAAGTAATATCAATTTATAATTGTCCTTTCGGGTAGTTCCGTATCGTAAAACTAATCGTATAATACGCTCTAATTTTACTGAAAACACAATAAGAAACAATATACATCCACTCCAAAACAATACATCTAAATAATTAATGGATTGATACCAAACTGCTGCTTCAATAACTTTTTGAGGTGATAACACTACCTCTGGTAACAAAGTGTAATATTCTTGAGGAACAGCTTTTTGAACTGTCGAAATTTTAAACAAAGGCAATACAAAAGAAAGCAATGCTGTACTTAACAAGTACCATCTATTTTTGTTGAAAAAAGTTTCTTTGCTTAAAAAGAAATCGTACACCGCTACAAAAAGAACTTGAAATAATACAACTTGAATAATATAGTTTATCATGACTTTTTATTTTTATTCACCTCTTTTAAAATACTCTCTAGCTCTTGAATATCCATTTTGTTCTCTTTCATAAAAAATGATACCATGCTTTTAAATGAGCCTCCAAAATAACCGTTCATTAACTTGTGTAAACTCTCATTACTATACTCTGACTTTTCCACCAATGGATAGTAAACATATCCCCTACCTTTTGATTCATGACCAACAAACTCCTTAGTCTCCAAAATCCTTATAATTGTTGAAACAGTATTATATGCTGGTTTTGGCTCAGGTAATTCAGTTATTACTTCTTTTACTGAAGCTTTTTTTAACTGCCATAATACCTGCATTATTTGCTCTTCTGCTTTTGTTAATTGTTTACTCATGATATCTTTTTGTAAAATGTTCCGAAACAAATATAACTAAAAAATTAGTTTAAACTAATTTTTTAGTTAATGAATATGTAACAAAGCTTTTATATCTTCGTCTTATCAATAAAAAGTTAATGGATATATTTTTAGTAATACTCGGATTTATTTTTGCTTGTTTAGGAATTATTGGTTCATTTTTACCAGTATTACCTGGTCCAATTACTAGCTGGGTAGGTTTGTTATTATTACATTTAACAAAAGTAGTTCCTCAAAATTGGACATTTTTAGGAATCACTTTAGCTATTGCTGTCATTATATTTTTTCTTGATTACTTCATCCCTGCTATGGGAACTAAACGTTTTGGGGGCACAAAATATGGAGTATATGGTACTACTATCGGATTAATTATTGGGTTGATCTCCCCTATTCCTTTTGGAATTTTAATTGGTGCTTTTACTGGAGCCTTAGTTGGTGAATTAATTTATGATAGCAAAGACACTAATAGAGCTATTAAAGCTTCTTTTGGTGCCTTTTTAGGTTTTTTAGCTTCAGCAACCATTAAATTTTCAATTTCCATGGTATTCCTAGTGTTATTTATTGTTAAGTTTTTTGAGCACAGCAATTCTTTCTTTTAAAAGCTAGTAAACTATATCTAGGTTTTACTTCTAATCATGAGATTCCACTTCTCACCCTTGTTTGGGATGATGGACATTCATGTTTTAAAAAAGTTAGTAAATACACTTAGCCCCGATTGTAGCAATTGTTTGAGCTCTTCCGATACTTCGGGAAGCGAGTGCGGAAAGCGGGAAATAGCTTCAAAATAAACGTAAATAAAATGCAAAAAAAAAGCAACCCATCTAAGGGAAGCTTTCCATTGGTTAACAAAACCATGATACTATTTAAAGTATCTAACAACACAACTAAATGCTGTCCTTTTAAAATTAGACAGCCTGCAAATATACATTCTTTTTAGAAACTCACAAATAAAAAATAACTTTTTTATAAAATCTATGCTATACTACCGTTGTCTAATTTTGTAATTGATTGTATCTTTGCACCTTTAAATTAAAATTACTTAAAAATTAAGTCAATGCAATTATCAGAACAAGAAGTTGTACGTAGAGAAAAACTATCAAAATTACGTGAATTGGGTATCAATCCATACCCAGCAGATTTATTTCCATTAGATACGAATTCCAAACAGATTAAACAGGAGTTTAAGGAAGGTAAGAAGGTAGTGATTGCTGGTAGGTTAATGTCTCGTCGTATTCAAGGAAAAGCTTCTTTTGCTGAATTGCAAGATAGTGAAGGACGTATTCAAGTATATTTTAACAGAGATGAAATTTGTACAGGTGAAGACAAAACTTTGTACAACGAAGTATATAAAAAGTTATTAGATATAGGTGATTTTGTAGGTATTGAAGGAGAGTTGTTTAAAACTCAAGTTGGAGAAATCACTGTAATGGTTAAAGATTTCAAATTATTAAGTAAATCTTTAAAACCATTACCATTACCAAAAGTAGATGCTGAAGGAAATACCTTTGACGGATTTACAGATCCTGAGATGCGCTACCGTCAACGTTATGCTGATTTGGTAGTAAACCCACAGGTAAAAGAAGTTTTTGTAAAGCGTACTAAATTATTCAATGCGATGCGTCAGTTTTTTAACGACGCTGGTTATTTTGAAGTAGAAACACCTATTTTACAACCTATTCCAGGTGGTGCTGCGGCAAGACCATTTATTACACACCATAATGCCTTAGACATTCCCCTATATATGCGTATTGCGAATGAGTTATACTTAAAGCGTTTGATTGTTGGTGGTTTTGACGGTGTGTATGAATTTTCGAAAAACTTCCGTAACGAGGGAATGGATAGAACGCACAACCCAGAATTTACAGCTATGGAAATTTATGTAGCCTACAAAGACTACAACTGGATGATGGAGTTTACTGAAAAATTATTAGAGCACTGTGCTTTAGCTGTAAACGGAACTACCGAAGCTACGTTCGGAGAGCATAAGGTAGATTTTAAAGCTCCGTATGCACGTGTTACGATGGCTGATTCTATCAAACACTTTACTGGTTTTGACATCAACGGAAAATCAGAAGATGAAATTCGTAAAGCTGCTCAAGACATGGGTATCGAGGTAGACGACACAATGGGTAAAGGAAAGTTAATTGATGAGATTTTTGGTGAGAAATGTGAAGGAAACTACATTCAACCAACATTCATTACCGATTACCCTAAGGAAATGTCTCCATTATGTAAAGAGCACCGTGACAATCCTGAATTAACTGAGCGTTTTGAGTTAATGGTATGTGGTAAAGAAATTGCCAATGCATATTCTGAATTAAACGACCCGATAGACCAACGTGAGCGTTTTGAAGCACAATTAAAATTAGCTGAGCGTGGAGATGATGAAGCAGGAGAATTTATCGATCAAGATTTCTTACGTGCCTTAGAATATGGGATGCCTCCTACTTCTGGATTAGGAATTGGAATGGACCGTTTAATTATGTATTTAACAAACAATCCGTCAATTCAAGAAGTGTTATTCTTCCCTCAAATGAAACCAGAGAAAAAAGCTCCTTCTGTTGAATTAAACGATGACGAAAGAGCATTGCTAGCATTGATAGAAAAAGCTGAAAAAATAGGTTTAAATGAGTTAAAAGCTCAAAGTGGTTTGTCTAATAAGAAGTGGGACAAAACCATTAAAGGATTAACTAAAAACAGTCTTGCTAAAGTTGAAAAAACAGAAGAAGGTTTGTTTGTAGAAATCGTATAAGTTTTTTCTGAAACTGAATAGAATTGAAAAGCAATCTCATTTGAGGTTGCTTTTTTGTTTGGTTTTTAACTCATTTTTAATGAACTTCGTTATCAAAGGATATTTATAAGCTATAACTAATAAAAAAACTCAAATTGAATTTAGACAACAAGAAATTTGTAGCTACGGAAAATAAAAGTGGATTATCATCAAATGAAACCATTTTTCATTATTTCCAAAATGGAACTACTATTACCGGAAAATACAAAGGAGGATCGATACAAGAAGGTTTTATAATTGGGAAACAAACTCAAGATTCCGAAATTAAACTCTTATATCAGTGCTTAACAACCGAAGGGGAATTGAAAGCGGGAGAATCAACTGGTACAGTTTCAATAACACCAAATGGAAAACTAAAATTATCGTTTGATTGGAATTGGTTGAATGGATATTTATCAGGAGGAAAATCTGAGTATATAGAAATTGAATAGAATTAAAAAGCAATCTCATTTGAGGTTGCTTTTTTTGTTTGGTTTTTATCCTTATTTAGATAACTTAGCTATAAACAGATATAAGTCAATAAAACGAACTCATATCTCCAATAACGAAATGTAATTTGAAAAATGAGCGAATCAAAAGAGACAAACAAGATATTACAAAGAATTTTAGAATTACTTACCAGAAATGAAGCTCGTGTTAGCACGAATGAAATGACTGCGGAAGGTGATGAATTAATTAAGAAGGCTGAAAGATAAGCAGAAGACGCTTCTAAAAAAATACAGTCAACTTTTGATCGGATTCACGACAAACTTTTCAATTTTAATAATATGCTCATAGCTGCATTTCTTGGGTTAAGTAAATTTCCAACTGATAACACAATCTTGAGTCTTTGGATGGCAATCCTGCCTATTGCAAATTTGATTTATTTAATGTTTTTGGAATATTGGCAAATGGAAATTTATAGACACGTTGCGAAACGAATGGAATGGGAATTAGACTTAGATAAAGATGTTAAAAAATATGGAAACATGATTAAACGACAAAATTTAAGGTCTTTATTGTCAATTTTTACAACATTTGGGCTTTTTATCTTCTTGGTAATTAAAATTTTGACTTATTAAAAATAAAAACTAACAATCTATAAAGGTGGGTCTACTATATCCAAATTCAGTTAGAATTGATATTACTAGGGGCTAAACCCCAAATTAATGCATAAAAATCTGTAACTGACAGTTATTCAAGACCAATAACCAAACTTTTCAAATTCACACTTTTTTCATAACTTTAAAGAGCTATGAAAAAATTGTTAGAATACCCTCCTTTTTACTTTTTGGTGTGCCTTATTATTGGTATAACACTCCAGTTTTATACACAGATTTGGCAATATAACCTTCTTTATTTAGGCAGTTCCTTATTAGGATTTTTAATTATTCTCTATTTTTTAAAAAGATTACAAAAACGAAAAATATTTAGCGTAGTTAGCTTACTCCTTTTTGTTTTTATTGGGGTTAGCTCTACATATATTCGTAATCCGAAGAATTATACGAATTATTATGCATTTCATTTGACTAACACCTCCTCTTCTATAGTCACTATACAAAAAGTATTAAAACCAGGTAATTACTATACAAAATACTTAGCTGAAGTTTCTCGAGTTGATTCTATCAAAACAAATGGATATATTCTTCTAAACATTAAAAAAGATAGTGCGCAAACTTTACTAAAGGTTAGTAATCGAGTATTTATCAAAACTCCTTTTAAAGAATTAATTCCACCTTTAAATCCACATCAATTTGATTACAAGCAGTATTTAGCAAAACAGTATGTTTATCATCAAGTGTTTTTAAGCAAGCAAGAATTTAAACAGCTTAGCAACTCAAATTTTTCTTTAGTTGGTTTATCGGCTAGCATCAGAGAAAAAGTACAAACTTCCTTAAAAAAGTATCATTTTTCAAACGATGAATTTACTGTAATTAATGCTTTATTACTCGGTCAGCGTCAAGAAATATCTAAAGAGCTATTAGAAAGCTATACCAATGCTGGCGCAATTCATATTTTAGCTATTTCAGGATTACATATTGGTATTTTATTGTTATTACTCTCCTATGTATTCAAACCTTTGGAAAAACTTTCTAAAGGAATGATTATTAAAGCCATTTGTATAATCTTATTTCTGTGGTCATTTGCTTTTATTGCTGGATTATCAGCCTCTGTAGTTAGAGCTGTAACCATGTTCACTTTTGTCGCAGTTGGACAATCATTCAAACGAAAAAAGATTATTGAGTATTCTTTAATCAGTTCTATGTTCTTCTTACTTTTAATAAAACCAATGTTTTTATTTGATGTTGGTTTTCAACTGAGTTATCTGGCTGTTTTTGGTATTGTCTGGGTACAACCATTACTCTACAACCTCTGGAAACCTAAACTTTGGTTGCTAGATAAAGGTTGGGGTTTATTTACAGTTTCAATAGCTGCACAAGCAGGTATTTTACCTATTAGTTTATATTACTTCCATCAATTTCCAGGCTTATTTATTCTATCAAATCTAATTATTATTCCTTTTTTAGGGAGCATATTGCTCTTTGGAATCATTATTATCTTACTAGCTACATTGAACATCCTTCCTCAATTTATAGCTAATATTTATGGAATTATTATTTCTATAATGAACTATTTTGTTAATTGGGTTGCGCATCAAGAAGATTTTTTATTCAAAGAAATTTCCATGTCTTTTTGGGAGATGATAGCTTGGTATATTTTTATTGTCTTCTCATATAAAGTTTATATCCAAAAAACCTTAAAAAGCATCCTTTCTTTACTGACTTCAATTATAGTCTTACAAGGAGTTTATTTTTATCAGAAGTATCAAATTAGTAACAAAAATGAGTTTATTGTATTTCATAAAAGCCGTCACTCAATTTACGGAAAGAGAAACGGTAAGGAATTATCAATTATTGGTTCTTTGAATAAAAGTATTTTACACCAACAAAAATTAATACAATCGTATAGAATTGGAGAACATACTTCTTCTAAAATTATTGACTCTACCTTTAATGTTTTCTCATATAAAAGCAAGCAAATTTTAATTGTAGATAGTTTAGGGATTTATCAAATAGATGGACTTAAAAAGCCTATAATTCTATTAAAAAACAGTCCGAGAATCAATTTAAACAGACTTATTGCGACACTAAATCCTCAAAAAATTATTGCTGATGGAAGTAATTATAAATCATATATTACCAGATGGAAAGAAACTTGTTATAAACAAAAAACACCATTTTGGTATACTGGTCAAAATGGTGCTTATATTTTAAAAGAATAGACTTTACATGGCGCTTTTAAAGTTTTTCTCAAACTCTGACCAAGGCATATTTTTATAATTATCCTTATTAAAATATGCTAATATTTTTTCAAACTTTTTTTCTTCTAAATATCCAGGTACGTTTTGTAATAACTGTCTTTCTGTATTAAAAAAAGCTGTTGAAGGATAACTTAACTGTCCTTTCATAATAGCTGCAGCTAACTGATGATATCCTCTTCTTCCTTGAGCTTGGTACTTAAACGTTTTCCCTTGAAACGTAATATCATGTTTTGTTTCTCCGTTTAACTTTACTGGATAATAATGAGTATTGATATACTCAATAATTACTTTGTTTTTATATGTTGTTTTATCCATTTTTTTACACCAACCACACCAGTCAGTATAAATGTCTACTAAAATTGGCTTTGGCTCTTTCTCGCTCATTTCCATCGCTTGTTCAAAGCTTAACCAGTTTACTTTATCTTGCGCCTTTACTCCAAGTGAAATAAAGGTTAAAACTGCTACTAATATTATTTTTTTCATACTCCTTAAGTCTCAATAAGTGTTCCAAATTTACAAAAAAACCTGCCAACATTTAAAATTGACAGGTTGTAAAATATTGTTTTAACGTTTATTTAGAGTTATTTAACTCCGTGCATTAATTTTTTTAGAAGTGGGTGTAACAATAAAGAAACCACTCCTAATACAAACGGTATAATAGTAAATATCAAGAAGAAGCCTGATAAGCTATACTCCTGCGTAATTTTTTCAATATCACCTCCAATATAATGAGCTAATTTATTACCTATTGCAATGGCTAAATAATAAACTCCAAACATAAATGCAATCATACGAGTTGGAATTAACTTACTTAAGTATGACAATCCCATTGGCGATAAACAAAGCTCTCCTAATGTATGAAATAAATATGCTAATACTAGCCAAATCATACTTAAACTTGCTCCTTCTGCACCAGCAGCTACATTTCTCGCTCCAAATGCAAGAAAACCAAAACCTAAAGCTAACAATGCTAATCCTAAGAAATATTTTACAGATGCTGGAGGATTATAGCTACTATCCCACCATTTGGTAAATAACGGAGCGAAAATAATAATGAATAACGAATTTAATATCGCAAACCAAGTTACTGGCACCTCTGTATTAGGATCATTGAACTCTACATAAAGCTTATACAAAACAATAGCCCAAACAATTAAGAAGCTTGTTCCTAATATAATATTTGCTAAACCTATTTTTTTAAACGTCTTTTTAAATAAACTAATCAACACATAGGTAATTATACCTAATGGTACAACCGTCACCAATAAATCTACTACTTTAAATACTGTTCCTGCAGTACCTTCCAAAATTCTATTTGTAAAATCTCTAGTATAAATTGGAAGTGATCCAGCTGCTTGTTCAAATGCAGCCCAGAAAAATATGGTAAATAGAGAGAAAATAGAAAAAGCTATCATTCTGTCTCTTTCTATTTTTGTGTACCTAGGAATTCTAACAATTAACAATACGATAAAACTTATTGCTGCTAATAGTGCAAAGAACAAAGAATCACTCATTCCTGCAACCGTAAAGTTTAACGTTTGTATGTTTCCTATTTTACTTAAAGGATCATTGAAAATGAATATTAATGCTGATACGGTAAAAACTGCTATTAAAGCATAGTCTACGATTGAAAAAGGGTTTCTTTTTTCAGCATCAACATCAACTGTTTCCTCTGCATTTTTCACATCTTTCTTTGCCGGCTTATCACCTAAGCTTCCAAAAAGAGGTTGAGCAAAATAAAATTGCAACATACCTAACAACATAAAGATACCAGCTAAACCGAATCCCCATGACCATCCTATTTTTTCTCCAACCCAACCACAAAGCATTATTCCAATAAAAGCTCCGGCATTTACTCCCATATAAAAAATGTTGTAAGCACCATCTTTTTTATCATCTTTCCCTGCATACATTTTTGAAATAATCGAAGTCATGTTAGGTTTAAAGAAACCATTCCCTACAATTAGTAAAGCAATTCCTATATATAAAAAAGTAGGAGTTTCAACAGCCATTGCTGCGTGTCCTAATGTCATTAGCAATGCACCAATAACTACTGCCATTCGATAACCTATTTTATTATCGGCTAACCACCCTCCTAACAAAGGTGTTAGGTAAACGAATAAAGCGTATGTTCCTAAAAGAGATAATGCTGCTGATGTACTCCACCCCCACCCAGGGTTGCTACCTGTTATAGCTCCTGTTAAAAAGATAACTAAAATGGCACGCATTCCATAATAAGAAAAACGCTCCCACATTTCTGTAAAAAACAAAACGAACAACCCTGCTGGATGCCCTAAAACTTTGTCTTTAAATAAATTTTCGATATCTGTACTCATTCTTTTTAATATATAGTTTATAATAGAAGAAGCCTTGGTAGTAATTTCATACTACCAAGGCTTATTTTTTAATTATTATCTGCTAATTCAAATCCTTCTGCTTCCTCGTGCTTTAAATCTCTTTCATTATCTTCTGCTCCATGTGTTAAAGCTTCTAATTTTCTTCTAAACAATAACATTAACAACCCAAAAGCAACACAAAAAACTGCAATTCCTGTAAAAATGGTAAACTCACCTAAACTTTCTGAAGCTTCTCCTAAAAGTCCTGCTACTTTATTACCAAAACCAGTCATAGCAAAATATACTCCCATCATTAAAGATGCATATTTTACTGGCGCTAATTTCGTTATGTAAGATAATGCTACTGGTGAAATACATAATTCTCCTACTGTATGGAATAAATATGCTAATACTAACCAATACATTGCTGAAGTTCCTTCACTTTGGAATTGAGCAGAAGCTCCTGTCATAAAGAAAAAACCTGCTCCCATGATTATTAATCCCATTATCATTTTGAACAAACCTGTAGATAACTTTCCTTCTAGTTTTCTTTTAGCCCAATACGCTGCTACAGAAGTTCCTAAAACAATTATAAAAAATGCATTTAAAGACTGGAACCATGATGCTGGAACTTCAAAGTTACCTAACATTCTACTTGTTTTTTCAGAAGCATAAATATTCATCAATCCTCCTGCTTGCTCAAAAGCTCCCCAGAAAATAATTACTAATAAAAACGAAATTAAAAGTACTACTACTCTATCCTTTTCAATTTTAGTCAATGGTTTATTCATTATCTCTTTATCCTCTTCATTTTTAGAACCTCCTAAGTAATCTCCTACTCCTATCAAGTGTTTTTGACCTAAAACATATTGTAATAAACCTAGTGCCATTCCAATTCCTGCTAAACCAAATCCATAGTGCCATCCATAAGTTTCTCCAACATAACCAACTATCAAAGCGGATAAAAATGCTCCAACATTAATACCTATATAAAAAATTGTAAATCCTTTATCTCTACGAATATCTCCTTGTTTATATAAACCTCCAACCATTGTTGAGATATTTGGCTTTAACATACCTACACCAGCGATAATTAAACCTAACCCAGTGTAAAAAGCCCACATTTGTTCTATAGCTAAAACACTGTGTCCTGCTACTAATAAAATACCTCCGTATAAAACAGATTTTTTTTGCCCTAAAACTTTATCAGCAATCCATCCGCCTGGTATTGACATTAAGTAAACTAACATCGTGTAAGTCCCATACAATGATAAAGCATCACCGTTAGACCATCCTAATCCTGCATTTTCATCTGTAGTTTGCGCTACTAAATAAAGTACCAAAATTGCTCTCATTCCATAGTACGAAAAACGCTCCCACATTTCCGTAAAAAACAGCACATATAATCCTGCTGGATGTCCAAATAGTTCTTTTCGCTTGATAGGTGTTGAATTTGCCATATTTTATAGGTTGTTTTTAATAAAGTTAGTCATTTTGGTATACAAGTGTAAACGAGTGTTTCCTCCATAAATACCATGATTCTTATCTGGATACATTCCCCACTCAAATTGCTTATTTGCTTGAATTAAAGCTTCAGCCATTCTATAAGCATTTTGTACATGTACATTATCATCACCTGTTCCGTGAATTAATAAATACTTTCCTTTTAATAATTCTGGATAATTCAATGGTGAGTTATCATCATATCCTGTTGGGTTTTCTTCTGGCGTACGCATATAACGCTCTGTATAAATTGTGTCATAAAAACGCCATGTAGTAACTGGTGCTACTGCAATTGCTGCAGCAAAAACATCATTCCCTTTTAATAAACAGTTTGTACTCATATGACCTCCAAAAGACCATCCCCAAATACCAATTCTATTCGCGTCAACATAAGGTAGTTTTGCTAACTCTTTAGCCACAGAAATTTGGTCTTCAGTTTCATACTTTACTAAATTCATGTAAGTAACTTTCTTAAAGTCACGACCTTTAAAACCTGTACCTCTACCATCTACACAAACAACTATGTAACCATTTTGTGCTAACATTTGGTGCCAATAATCATTTGAACCATTCCAACTATTTTTTACATTTTGAGAACCTGGTCCTGAATATTGATACATTAAAACTGGGTACTTTTTATTAGCATCAAAGTTTGCAGGTTTAATAGTGTACATATTTAAGTCGTTTCCATTTACATTAATTGTAGAAAACTCTTTTTTACTTAAATTATATCCTGCAATAGTTTCTTTTAAGCCTGCATTATCTTTTATAGTCTTTAACACCTTCCCTTCATCATTTCTTAGCGTGTACACTGGTGGTGTATTTGCATCAGAAAAAGTATTGATGAAATAGTGCATGTTTTTACTAAAAGCAGCATTGTTTGTTCCTGTAGGATTACTTAATAATTTTTTGTTTTTACCATCTAAAGAAATACTATATACTCCTCTATTAATAGAACCATTTTCTACTGATTGATAGTAAATAGTTTTCTTATCAGCATTGTATCCGTAGTAAGAAGTAACTTCCCAATTTCCTTTAGTTACCTGATTTAACAACTTACCGTCCTTGTCATAGTGATAAATATGGTTGTATCCATCTTTTTCACTTGTCCATATAAAGCTGTTATCATCTAAAAAAGTTAAATCATCAGTAATATCTACATACGCCTTATCTGTTTCGTTTAAAACGATAGAGCTATTAAAAGTAGTTGCATCAACAAAATACATTTTTAAATCATTTTGATGACGGTTCAATGTTCTAACTGCTAAAATATTTGGATTGTTAGTCCAGTTAATTCTTGGAATGTATTCATAGTCTCCAACTCTAATTTCTGCAGTTTTGTTCGTTTCTAATGAAAATATACGTAAGGCTACTTTTGCATTTTCTTCACCAGCCTTTGGGTATTTGAACACATGCTGTGTTGGGTATTTTTCTTTTCCATATACGTCCATTGAAAAAGTTTTAACCTTACTTTCATCAAAACGTAAATATGCTAAGTTTTTACTGTCTTTACTCCATTCAAAAGCTTTAACAAAACCAAATTCCTCTTCATAAACCCAATCGGTAATACCGTTAATGATTTCATTCTTTTTACCACTATTAGTAATTTGAATTACCACATTGGCATCTGAGTAATCTTTAATGAATAAATTATTGTCTTTAGCGTACGCTATTTTTTTACTATCAGGAGAAAAAGTTGGTTCTTGAATATCTGTACCAATTAAATCTAACGACTTTTTTGCTATGTCATACACATAATATGTACCTAAATATGAATGACGGAAAATTTGTTTGAAGTTAGTTCCTAGAATTAATTTGGTCTCATCATTATTAAAGCTGTATGATTGAAAATATTTCAATCCTGCTAAATCTTTACTATCAACTATAGTTGCAACTTTTTCTAAAGTTTCATAACTATACTTATCTACAGTAGAACTTCCATTCTCATAATTTAATAGCGAATAAAAATCTCCATTCATAGAATTTAAAGAGTTCATATAATCGGCTCTAAACGTGCCTTTTCGCCATATATCCTCTAAAGAAATATCTTTTTTTTGAGCTTGTACTAGCGAAGATATCCCTATAAACAATAGTAATAATTTCTTCATGTTAAGTTGTTGTTTATCTAAAAAGTTTGCCAAGTTTACGGAAAAATAGCCAAAAATCCGCTCAAAAAAATCATAAAAACCAAATAACACAACCATTTTAACATGATTCACGTATCTTTGAGCCATCAAAAATGAATTGAGAATGTCTAAAACGATCTCTGGTTTTTCTAAACTTACCAAAGAAGAAAAAATAGACTGGTTGGCAAAAACTTACTTTAACAATCAACCAGAAATTATACAAACTATTACGCAATATTGGAATGTAGATGACAAGCTACAACAATTGCATGATGATTTTATTGAAAATACCATTTCTAACTTTTATATGCCTTACGGTATTGCTCCTAATTTTATTATTAATGGACGCAGTTATGTAATACCAATGGTAGTTGAAGAAAGCTCTGTTGTTGCTGCTGCTTCTTTAGTTGCTAAGTTTTGGAGTACTCGTGGAGGATTTAAAACAGAAGTAATTTCTACTACCAAAATTGGTCAGGTACATTTTATGTATGCTGGTGACAAAAAACAGTTAGAAACCTATTTCAACCAACAAAAGACAGAATTATATGCAGCTACCGCATCCATTACCAAAAACATGGAAAAACGTGGTGGTGGAATTTTAGATATTCAACTAGTTGACAAAACTGATAAGCTTGCTAACTACTATCAATTACATGTTACGTTTGAAACAAAAGATAGTATGGGGGCTAACTTTATTAATTCTTGTTTAGAGGCTATTGCTAAAGCTTTTAGAAAAGACGATATTGAGATTGTAATGAGCATCCTTTCTAACTATGTACCTGAATGTTTAGTTAGAGCTGAAGTAAGCTGTAAAGTAGAGGAACTAGGTGGTAAGAATCCTGAGAAGTTTGCTCAAAAATTTGAACAAGCTGTTAAAATAGCTGAAATAGAACCTTACCGTGCAGTAACCCATAATAAAGGAATTATGAACGGAATTGATGCTGTTGTATTAGCTACTGGTAATGACTTTAGAGCAATTGAAGCTGGAGCACATGCATATGCTTCAAAAGATGGACAATATAAAAGCCTAACACACTGTGAAGTAAAAGACGATATTTTTAGGTTTTGGATTGAAATCCCTTTAGCATTGGGAACTGTTGGTGGTTTAACTGCCTTACACCCAATGGCTAAATTATCGTTAGACATGATGCAAAAACCAAGCGCACGCACCTTAATGCAAATTATTGCTGCTGCTGGTTTAGCTCAAAATTTTGCAGCTTTGCGTGCTTTAACAACCAAAGGAATTCAACATGGGCATATGAAAATGCACTTGATGAACATCTTAAATCAGCACAAAGCTACTAATGAAGAAAAAGAAATTGTAGCCGCCTATTTTGAAGACAGAACAGCTTCACATAGTGCTGTTGTTGAAAAGTTAAATGAGCTTCGTAAGCCAAAAGTACAATGGATAGACTTTTTAAATGAAGAAGAAGTACGTGATACTCTTGTAAATTTAAAAGCCGATGCAAAACCTTTGTTTGGTAAAATGAGCGGGCAACAAATGGTAGAACATTTAAGCTTGGTTACTCAAATTGCGAATGGAAACTGGAAGGTTGACATCTATGTTTCTGATGAGAAATCAGCTAGAAGAAAACCATTTTTAAATTCTGATAGTGAATTACAAATCGGATTTAAAGCTCCATTTTTATCTGAAGATCCAACTCCATTAAAGTTTAGTTCTATGAACGAGGCTATTACTGATTTGATTGAGCAAGTGCAGCATTTCGAAACTATTTTTAATGAAAATCCAACCCGAAAAGTAGTACATCCATTTTTTGGAGAGTTGGATTATGAGTATTGGAAAAAATTCCAAGTAAAACATTTTACACATCATTTTAAACAATTTGGGCTGGTATAATGCGACACTATTCTAACGGAAAATTATTACTGACTGGAGAATATGTTGTTTTGGATGGTGCAACATCGCTAGCTGTTCCTACCAAGTTTGGGCAAGATTTAATTATTGAACCAATTAAAGATTCACAACTTATTTGGGGAAGTTTTACACATACTGGAGAATGCTGGTTTGAAGCTTCTTTTGATTTACCAAAACTACGATTAACCTCAGCAACATTTAATTCTGATAAAGAAGGAAGCGCTGAATTTATAGCTGAAACTTTACGTGATATTTTACAAGAAGCGAAACGTTTGAATCCAGAATTTCTAACTGCTGAAAACGGTTTCGTTGTAAAGACAAACCTAACATTTCCTCAAAACTGGGGATTAGGAAGTTCTTCAACCTTAATTAATAATATAGCTACTTGGGCAAATGCAAATCCGTTTACTTTGCTTTGGAACGCTTTTTCTGGAAGTGGTTACGATATTGCTTGTGCAAAACATAACACTCCGATTCTATATAAGCTAGAAGAAAAACAACCTCATATTGAAGAAGTAAATTTCAATCCAAGTTTTTCTGAAGAATTGTTTTTTGTGCATTTAAATCAAAAACAAAATAGTAGAGAAGGAATTGCTCACTATAAAAAACATAAAGAAGAAGCTAAAGTCTTAATTCCTGAAATTGACAATTTAACTCAAGAGTTTTTAAAAACTAACACTTCTAAAAATTTAGAAAACATCATTATTGAGCATGAACAAATCATTAGTTCAATTATAAAACAAGACACTGTAAAACAAAGATTATTTTCCGACTATTTTGGTGAAGTAAAAAGCTTAGGTGCTTGGGGTGGTGATTTTATTTTAGTTACAGGAAATGAAGATACTACAAGCTATTTTCAACAAAAAGGATTCAACACTATCCTTTCATATAAAGAAATGATTTTATAATGAAAAAGGTCATTATTATTGGTGGTGGGGCTGCAGGTTATTTTACTGCAATTAATGCAAAAGAACTCAATCCTGAATTGGACATTACTATTCTTGAGAAAGGAAAAGAGGTTTTACAAAAAGTAAAAATTTCTGGTGGAGGTCGTTGCAATGTTACGCATGCTTGTTTTGAACCTAAAGAACTAACAAAATTCTACCCAAGAGGTGAAAAAGAGCTATTAGGACCTTTTCACAAATTCATGACTGGTGATACTTTTGAATGGTTTGAAAATCGCGGAGTTCCTTTAAAAATAGAAGAGGATAATCGAGTATTTCCAGAAGCGAATACATCACAAGCTATTATAGATTGTTTCCAAAACGCTGTTGATAACCTCGGAATTACGGTGTTAAAAAATCATGGTGTGAATTCTGTTTATCAACAAAATGAGAAATGGATTATCAATACAAAAAATCAAGATTTTGAAGCAGATTTCGTAGTGGTTGCTGCTGGAAGCAGTAAAAAAGTATGGGATTTATGTAAGACACTAAATCACACAATTATTGAACCCGTTCCTTCCTTATTTACTTTTAACATTAAAGACAAGCGAATTATTGATTTGGGTGGTATTTCTGTACCAAATGCAGAAGTAACACTTGTTGGAACAAACCTAGAAAATTCTGGCCCGTTATTAATTACCCACTGGGGGTTAAGTGGTCCTGCCATTTTAAAATTATCTGCTTTTGGAGCCAGAATATTAGCTGACAAGAACTATCAATACAACGTACTGGTAAATTGGTTAGGACAAGATACCGATTCAGTTTTTTCGGCATTACAAGAGTTAAAAAAATCGCAAGCTAAAAAACAAGTTAGCTTAAAATCTCCTTTTAGCGATATTCCTCGCCGATTGTGGGAGCGTTTGGTTGCGGCTTCAGAAATAAAAAACAACCAAAACTGGGCCGATTTAAGCAACAAACAGCTTCAAAACTTAGCTAACCAATTAACAAAAGGATTATTCAATGCAAATGGCCGTACTACTTTTAAAGAAGAGTTTGTTACTGCTGGTGGTGTAGATTTAAAAGAAATTAACTTTAAACGTTTTGAAAGTAAAAAACACAAAAACTTGTTTTTTGTAGGCGAAGTATTAAATATTGATGCCGTTACTGGTGGCTTCAACTTTCAAAATGCTTGGACAGGTGGTTTTATTTGTGCAAATGCTATTGTTGAATAAAAAAATCATTTCGAACAAAGGCTTAAGAATACTTTGTTCGAAATGATCTTATTTTTTAGTCTTCGTCTTCTCCTTCTTCTTCGTAGCAGTTAAAAATGATAGAGTACCCATACTCCACTGCTTCTTCATATAACTCTTTTTGTTCATCGTCTTCTACATCATCTACAGAGTCTAACGTAAAATATTCATCTTCTATTTCTACTACTTTCCAGTCTTCATTTTTGATATAAAACTTCGCTAATCGCATAGCTCCTTCAATATCTTTATAATCAATATACAAGCTTACGTAAGCTCCTATAACTTCATCGTAATGTTCAGAAGATTTTTTTGGTTTTGCTAAAGCGTTAATTAAAAACATAGATCTATTTTTTGTGTTATATTATGCTAATTCTCCTCTATGAGGTTTTAATGCATCTCTAAAGGTTTTCATATATTCCTCATCAACCACAATAAAAGCTATGGTATGCATTTCGTTTAAAGATACAAAATTTACTTCATGATAAGGCAAACTATCAATCTGAGCAAATTCTTTTAGATGGATACAGTGATGCTTTGCTGTTTCAAGACCATCTGGTCCTTTAAAATCCCAAATCAGTTTAATTTTTCTCATAAAACAAAAATACCTAATTAAAAATTCATTAGCACAAGTGTAAGCGAAATTCTATCTTTACGGCAAAATTATTATACGTTGAATACATCAGATTTTATATTTCAATTTCAAGATAAAAAAGTAGATAACTTAACAGTTACATGGCAAACACCTAGTAATATTGCTTTGGTAAAATACTGGGGAAAAAGTGAACCGCAAATTCCTAAAAATGCATCCATAAGTTTTACATTAAACAATTGCCATACCACTACAAAAATTGAATTCACAAAGACGCAACCTAAAAATCAAGCAGAATTCGAGTTGTTCTTTGAAGGAAAAAAGAAAGATGATTTTAAACCAAAAATTGCTAAGTTTTTTGAAAGAATTCAAAAATATTGCCCGTATATCTTAGAGTATAATATGGTAATTTCTTCTGAAAATTCTTTCCCTCACAGTAGTGGGATTGCCTCTTCTGCAAGTGGTATGAGTGCTATTGCTATGTGTTTAATGAATTTAGAAAAAGAATTAACCCCTAGCTTAAATGATGAATACATTAACAAAAAAGCCTCTTTTTTAGCTCGTTTAGGATCAGGGAGTGCTAGTAGAAGTATAGAGGGACCATTGGTAGTTTGGGGAAGTCATCCCGAGGTCGAAGGAAGTTCAGATTTATTTGGTGTAAAATTCCCTCATAAAGTTCATCCTATTTTTGAAGATTACCAAGATGCTATTTTATTAGTTGACAAAGGTGAAAAACAAGTTTCGAGTACAGTTGGACATAATTTAATGCACAATCATCCTTATGCTGAAAGTCGTTTTACTCAAGCTAATGAAAACTTAGAAAAACTTTCAAAAATTCTTCAAAATGGAAACATTAAGGAATTTGTTAGCCTTGTTGAAAGTGAAGCTTTAACATTACACGCAATGATGTTAACTAGTAATCCGTATTTTATTTTAATGAAACCTAATACTTTAGAAATCATTAATAAGATATGGGAATATAGACAAGAAAACAATAGTAATGTTTGTTTTACACTAGACGCAGGTGCAAATGTACATGTATTATATCCTTATTCAGAAAAGACTGAAATTGAAGCTTTTATTAAGAATATTTTAGCTGCATACTGCCAAAAAAATCATTATATTTGTGATAGTGTGGGTTTTGGCGCGAGACCTATTTTAACCTAAATTCCCAACTATTATGAGAACTTCAACATTAATAATTGCCCTTTTTATTGGTTTCATAACCAATTCAGTTACTGCACAAGATACTATTTGGTTCGATAAAAATTGGCACGAAACAACAAAAGGAGAGCATGAGTTTTATAGACCTGCTCCCAAAAGAATGAATAACGGTTTTTGGATTGTAGATTACTACAAAAACGGACAAATTCAAATGGAAGGTTTTAGTACAGTTAATATTCCTAACGAAGAAATATTTGATGGTTTAGTTCTGTACTATCATGCAAATGGAAAACCTTTTCACAGAGCTAATTACAAAAAAGGAAAACTTCACGGAATTCGAAAAGTATATTATGAATCTGGTGAGTTAAAAGAGGAAGGAAAGTATGAAGACGGTGAAAGAGAAGGTATATGGAAAACTTTTTATAAGA
This sequence comes from Tenacibaculum litoreum, assembly GCF_964513915.1. NCBI lineage: Bacteria > Pseudomonadati > Bacteroidota > Flavobacteriia > Flavobacteriales > Flavobacteriaceae > Tenacibaculum > Tenacibaculum litoreum. Next base: position 330,020 of record NZ_CAZEQS010000004.1, read on the forward strand.
ATGGTAAAATAGAAACAAAAGGTAAATACCGCGATAACGAAAAAGTTGGCGTTTGGAAAACTTTTTACAAAAACGTGTACTAGTTTGTAAACTAGTGGTTTTACTCGTATGTTTGCATTGTAATTAAAACACCTATGAAAGGACCCTTATTTTACGCAAAAATATTACTCTTTGGAGAATACGGAATTATTAAAGATTCTAAAGGATTGGCAATACCCTTTAGTTCTTATAAAGGAGCGTTAAAATCTGCAAAAAACTTAACTGGAGAAGCTGAGAAATCAAATCAAAGCTTAGCTAAGTTTTATACTTATTTGGCTAACTTAAATTCTGAGTTAGTTTCTTTTGATTTAGATTCTTTGAAAAGTGACATAGATAGCGGAATGTATTTCGATTCTTCAATACCTCAAGGGTATGGAGTAGGAAGTTCTGGTGCTTTAGTAGCTTCTATTTACGATAAGTACGCTAATGATAAAATTACAATTTTAGAAAATCTAACAAGAGATAAGCTTTTAACCTTAAAACAAATTTTTTCATTGATGGAATCTTTTTTCCATGGGAAAAGTTCTGGGTTAGATCCTTTAAACTCTTATCTAAGTTTACCTATCTTAATCAATTCAAAAGAACATATTGAACCAGCAGGAATCCCTTCTCAAAAAGAAGGAAAAGGAGCTGTTTTCTTATTAGATTCTGAGCAAATTGGAGAAACTGAACCTATGGTTAACATCTTTATGAATAAGATGAAGAACGAAGGTTTTAGAAAAATGATTAGTGAAGAGTTTGCAACACATACAGATGCTTGCATTGAAGACTTTTTACAAGGTAATGTTAAATCGTTGTTTGGTAACGTGAAAAAACTATCAAAAGTAGTTTTAGCTAACTTTAAACCTATGATTCCTACTGCTTTTCATAAAGTATGGGAAAAAGGTATACAAACCAACGATTACTATTTAAAGCTTTGTGGTTCTGGTGGTGGAGGTTACATCTTAGGATTTACTGAAGATTACGAAAAAGCAAAAAACAGTTTAAAAGATTATAAATTAGAATTAGTGTATCGCTTTTAAAATGCTACTATGAGTACATTTAAAAACAATACATTTTTCTTAAAAATATTTAGCCTTTTATCTGTCATAAGAGGTTATAACATTCTAGTACTAATAGCAGCCCAATATTTGGCTGCTATTTTTATTTTCTCTGATACAAAATCAGTTAAACCTGTAGTTTTTGATTGGCATTTACTCTATTTAGTTATTTCTACCGTTTGTGTAGTTGCTTCCGGGTACATCATCAATAATTTTTACGATAAAAAAGCCGATATTATTAATAGGCCTATAAAAACAGGTTTAGATTCTTACGTAAAACAGGAAACAAAACTAACTTTATATTTTACACTAAACTTTATTGGTTTTTTCTTTGGATGGTTAGTTTCATGGCGTGCAGCATTGTTTTTCTCTGTATATATTTTTGGTATTTGGTTTTACTCTCATAAACTAAAAAAATATCCGTTAATAGGATTAATAACAGCTACAGTATTAACCATACTTCCTTTTTTTGTAATTTTTGTACACTATAAAAACTTTTCAAAAGTAATTTTTATACACGCAATCTTTCTTTTTTTAGTCATTATGATTCGAGAACTTATGAAGGATTTAGAAAATATTAAAGGGGCTATTGCAAATAATTACAATACTTTTCCTGTTAAATATGGAGAACGCAATACTAAAAAGCTAATTATTTTATTAATGGTATTAACCTTAGTACCCATTGGGGTTTTATTTAACTACCCTGCTATTGAGTACATGAAATACTATTTTTATTTAGCTGCCGTTACCTTAATTTTTATTGGTTTTTACACTTGGAAATCAACAAAAAACAATCAATATCGATTGGCTCATAATATTTTAAAAATCTTATTATTAATAGGTGTTTTTAGCTTGTTGTTTATCGACAAATCTTTAATTGTAGATAAAGTGGTAGAGGTTTTAGATTAAAAACCAAATAATTACCGTAAATTTGCAGACTTTTAAAATTTAATTATGAATTCAAAAAACTCGTCGAGAGGACGACAAGCTGGACGCAACAGCAATCCTCAAGAAAAAAATCAATTCAAAAAAGATTTCAGAAAACCAAAAAGCAATAAACCTGCTCAGAAAAAAACTGAGGATACAGGAATTCGCTTAAACAAATTCATCTCTAATTCTGGTATTTGTTCTCGTAGAGAAGCTGATACTTACATTGAGCACGGAAGTGTTTCTGTAAACGGAAAATTAGTTACAGAAATGGGTTACAAAGTACAACCTACTGATGAAGTTCGTTTTGATGGAACTTTAATCTCAATGGAGCAGAAGCGTTACGTTTTATTAAACAAACCTAAAAATTACATTACTACTATGGAAGATGACCGTGGTCGTAAAACTGTAATGGAATTAGTGGGAAATGCCACTAGAGAACGTATTTACCCTGTTGGGAGGTTAGATAGAAACACTACTGGTTTATTATTATTTACTAACGACGGTGAATTAGCAAAAAAACTAACACATCCTAAACATAACGTTCGTAAACTATACCATGCTTCTTTAGATAAGAAATTAACTGTGGCTGATTTAGAAAAATTACGTGGTGATGTTATTATAGAGGGAAGGAAAGTGTTTATTGATGCTGTTTCTTATGTAGAGGGAGAAAAGAAAACTGAAGTAGGTATCGAAATTCACTCTGGTAGAAACCGTATTGTTCGTAAAATATTTGAACATTATGGATACCATGTAAAAAAATTAGATCGTGTTATTTTTGCAGGATTGACCAAAAAGAATTTACCTCGTGGTAGATGGCGTGAATTGACACAACAAGAAATTAACACATTACATATGTTATAACATAAAAATCCCGAGTATAAACTCGGGATTTTTTATTATTTCTTTGCCTTTTTATGATCTTCCTGCACCTCTTCATCACGATATTTACAACATTCATGTAAATTATCATAGGCTTCTTTAGGTGCTTTAAAATCTTTCGTATCGTGTCCTATACTTGCAATCGTTTTTTTAACTGTTTCTGTATTGGTCTTACGTTCATCAATAATTAAACTTAGTTGATGAGTATTTACATCCCACTTTGCAAACTTTACTCCTTTTGTTTTTAACGCAGCTTTTTCAATACGTTTTTTACACATCATACAAACACCATCTACCTCAAAAGATACTTTTGCATTCTTGTCCTGAGCAAATGCTGATGTACTTAATAGTAAAACTGCTGCTAATAAAAATATATTTTTCATGTCTTCTCTATTTATTGTTTGTTGAATTAGTTAATCTATTTTAAATCGTAATCCTGCATAGAAGTTACTTCCAAAAACTGGTGCATATATAATAGTAGTATCAAAATTTGCTCCAAATGGATTATCACTTCCTAATATAGGATTTTTTTGTTTGTAATTTGTAATGTTTTCAGCTCCAGCATACACTTCAAACTTTTTTGAAAACACTTTTGTTATTTGAGTGTTTAATAAGTTATAGCTATCCGAATAAATTGGTAACTGATTGTTTGTATTTGGTAATCGTTGCTCCCCTATCCAATTATAGGTTACATCAAACTTCCAACTAGCATCGTTATCTTCTGTTTTAGTTTCATAAGATACATTCGCAAAAAAACGATGTTTAGCCTGTAATGCTTTCGCTAAGTTTCCTGATCTATAATCAGTAGAAACATCATAAAACTTATACGAGAATCGAGTATTGAAATACGGAATAATATTTTGATTAACTTCTACCTGAAAACTATTAGCAATACTTTTTCCTTCTAAATTATAAAAAGATATCTCTTGCGGATTTTCCCAATCAACTACTACTTGATTTGAAAAATTTGTTTGATAAAAATCAAATGTTACATCTCCTTTTCTACCAAATAGTTTATATCCTTGTAAAAACGAAATTCCATAATTCCAAGCCACTTCTGGATCTAATCCATAAATGTTTCCTCCTGAATTTTCAATAGTAACTGTTCTTGACGAAGCAAAAAACTGTTGATTCTCCGCAAAAATATTAGCACTTCGTTTTCCTCTTCCTACAGAACCCCTAAATACTCCTCTTCCCCAAGGAACATAACGCATATGTAACCTAGGTGTTACAAAAGTCCCTAACAAATTATGATGATCTAATCGAAGTCCAGCAGTAACACTAAAATTATCAGCATTATCATAAGCATATTCGAAAAATGCTCCTATTGAGTTTTCATTTCTATCAAAATTCGAATTCATTACAGTGCTTATAAATTCATCGTATTTATCATACGTAAAACTGGCACCTGCTTTAAATTTATTACGAGTATCTCCAATAATTGAGCTAAACATAAAATTACTGTAAAAACTTTGATGCTTAATATTATACTCTCTTAATCCAAAATATGAATCTTGTTTATGATTGCTATAGGCTGCTTGAAAACCCATACTTTGAAAAGGCAAATCAGGGAAAACGTACCCTACTTTTACAGAAGTATCAAAACGTTTGGTTTCTATTTCACTTCCCCAAACTGTATTTGAACCTCTATCTTCCTCTGGTTTAAAATCAACTTCGCCTACCTGCTTTGAATCATCTAAATACCTAAAATTAATAAAACTTACCCATCCTTTTTCGGCATCAGTATATTGCCAACGATTCATCACATTTATTTGTTCTGCTAACGGATTATCTAAAAAGTTATCATTGTTCTTATCAAACTTTTCTCCTCTATAATTTCCATGTACATACAAACCAGTTTGCCATTTTTTACTCACTTTTTGATTAAAATGAGTATTCAATTCAAACCTACCTCCCATAGCTCCATAAGCATTAAGGTAAAATTTATGATTGGTTGATGGTTTTACTAGCTCAGTATTTATTTGTCCTGAAATGCTTTCAAAACCATTTATAACACTTCCTGCTCCCTTTGTTATTTGAATACTTTCAACCCAAGTTCCAGGTGTAAATGTTAACCCAAATGCTTGTGCTGCTCCTCTTATTGATGGTATATTTTCTTGTGTAATTAACAAATACGGACTTGTTAAACCTAACATTTGTATTTGTTTTGTTCCTGTTAATGCATCAGAAAAATTAACATCAATAGACGGATTGGTTTCAAAGCTTTCAGACAAATTACAACAGGCTGCTTTTAACAATTCTTCACTATTAATAGTTACCAAGTTTTGTGTTTGTAAATAAGATCGTTGAGTAGCATCCTTTTTTGCTGTAATAGCAACTTCTTCTAACGTATTGCTCTCAGTTAAATAATGATTGATTGGTTTTGTACTCTTAACAATTATTGTATCTGTTTTATAACCAACAAAACTTATTATTAATTTTCTATACTCTTTTTTATACGGAATACTAAACATTCCTTTTTTGTTGGTAGTAGTACCAACTTCCGTATTTAACCAATGGATATTAGCTCCGTAAACTCCTAAATTATCTTTAGGTCCATTTTTATCTTTTATCACTCCTTTTAACTCTTTTTGAGCAAAAAGTGATGAAGAAATCAGCAAAGAAATACTGACAATAAAAAATCTTTTCATTCTTAATTTATCATACTTAATTATATAATTCTAAACTTTTTGTAAAAGAATTATTAGTATCATATGATAAAAACCTCGTGAAGTACTTGTATATCAAAAAACAGTTTGGGTGGTATATAAAACTTGTGTGGAACAAGCCGTCTTTCTATGCCTGAAAATAATTGCTTGTAATAAGTATATGAAGTAACTGCTGTTATAACCTTTGTAAAAATTACTTTTTCAACAGGTGATTTTTGAATTTGAGTTTGTCCTTTTAAAAACTCCACATCGTCTTTACAACATGAAGGCTCTATTGTTTTGCTCTCGCAGCTATCCTCTTCTACATCATCACAACTAGCTACATTCCCTACATAAGAAATTGCAACTAAAGAATCTCCACAAAAATGTTTTTCTACATTAAAAGAAAATGTAGAAAGTAACACAACAAGTGCTAAAAGTGTAGCTATTATTTTAGAAACGAATTTCTTCATGTTTTGCAAATGTACAAAATTTTAAAACTCTGTATTTCAACAACCTTAAGCTTTTAAAGTTTTTTGTAAACAAATAGCTTCACTTAATTCGATCTTTTTACCAACCACCAATACGCTTACGCTCTGCTTGCTGTTCTTTTGTCGCCTCTGGTGTTGATATTTTACTTGGATATAAAGGTTTTGGAAACCCTTCAGCTTTTCTTCGTTCAAAGTCTTGTTGACGATAAGGATCAAAAGCATCTCCTGGAGGTAATGGGCGGTTTTTATCCATATACCAAACAGTAAATGCCCAATAGTTATTTATATTGTATTCTGTTAGTAAACCTCCAACTTTACCTTTTTTTTTACTTGATTCGAAACCTAATAAGGCACTAATTACTCCTGGACTAGAATTTATATACTTTACTTTAGCATATCCTGTACTAAAAGGAATGGTTACAGCACTTCTAAAATTTCTAGGAAGAACTACAACTCCATTCATCCTATCAAAAACTAAGTACTTAATAGGGGCTACAAAGCCATAGATAATCGTTAAAATTCCTGGAAGCCCAAAAATCGTCAGTAGTATAATTTTTGGCCAAAAATCGTCTCTTTTAAAAAAGAAAGAAATTATCGTTGGTACAACTATTAATACTATACCAACCCCCCAAGACATCCAACCTCTTGCTGTTCTCTTTTCTTTATAGAACAAATCAGTCGCTTCCTCTATAAAATATTTATTACTTTCTATACTTTTTTGCGTTGTATCTTGTGGTTTCTCTGTAATTATCTTTGATAAGTACTGCATTAAAACTATTATTTATTAAAGTATAGCACTACCATCCACCTATACGTTTACGTTCAGCTTGTTGTTCTTTTGTAGCCTCTGGTGTTGGTATTTTACTTGGATATAAAGGTTTTGGAAAACCTTCTGCTTTTCTACGTTCAAAATCCTGTTGACGGTACGGATCAAAAACTTCTCCTGGTGGCAATGGTCTATTCTTATCCATATACCAAGTAATAAAAGACATACTCTCATAATACTCTGCTCCTCCATACCCAAAAGAGTCAAAAGTTTGCCATTTATTTGGGCGAATAACTTCTAACCTAAAAGCTCCCACCATATTTTCTTCCCCTGTACTATAAGCAAACTCTACTTTTTTAAATGGCATTGTTATATTTTTTTGCCAAAAAAAGCCAGTCATAGTAATCAATCCATCTTTACGATTTAAAATATGTTCTTTTTTGGGTTTCGTTAGACCATATATCAAGAAAAAAATAGTTAATAATACTGTTACTATCAAAAAAAACCATTCAATTTCATCTCTTTTTTCTTCTAATGGAAACAGAAAAATTAATAGAAAAGCAAAAGATATTCCACCTCCTAATAAAGGCACTACTGTACCCTTCGTATGGTAATAAATAAAATTGTTATCCTTATAATCATATTTTAATAATCTATGCGAATTACTATTTACAGAATTTCTAGGCTTTACGTATATTTTCTTTTCTACCCTATGATAATACTTTTTTAGTTTTTCCGATTTTTTATAGTCTTGATGGGTTATTTTTCGGGTAAAGTCTTTTACCATGGTTTGTCTGTTTTTAATTCTTGTAACGGTGCAATCGTAACTTCTTCATTTTGGTTTAAGTCTGTAATATACAACCCTGCACTTAATGCTCTTAGCCTTATTTTAGCTCCTAAGTAACGTTCTTTTTTTTGTAACGAATATGGAAAATATAATTTTTCACTCTCGTCTACTTTTAATCGTAGAGCAAATATTGCTTCAGACTGCGAGGTTATTTTATCCTCATGTGATTTTGGCACCCAAAATTTCACCTCTAAAGCCTCTCTGTTTTCTCCATCGTAAACTTTATTCACCGTACCGACATTCATGTTTACGGGATTTCCATTTTTTACTCCTTTTGGGTAAAAGAATATATGAGTTTCTACTTGATCAGGATGGTTGAAAAATCGACTAAACACCATTTTAGCACTAAAATACGACGCTGTTTCTATTGATGATGGCATTGTTCCTCCAAACGAAGGAATCATTTTAGACTTTGAATTTATCGGTTTAAATCCTATTTCTTTACATATAATACAATCAAACAATTTGGTTTGAGCATCAATAGGATTCATAAGTGTGTCGTGATAATCATCGTCTGTTAATAGTTTTCTGTTTTCTAAAATTCTACGGGCGTAGTCCATAGGTAATTCTTTTGAGCGCTTAGGAAAGCCTTCTCCATATGAATCACTTAATAAAAAATTTTTAAAAAAGGTTTCTAATTCACTATCAGTAAGCAATGATGCTACAAGCAATAACCCTACCCCTATTGCTGCTGCTATCCACCCTACAGGTCCTGTAGAAGCAAAGACAACTCCTACAGATGCCATTGAAGATACTCCAAAAGCAACCCCAGCACCCATCATAGCAAAACCAGCATCCATATCTCCTTTATCCATTGCCTTAAAACTATCATAAAGACACCATCCTACTGTAATTATCCCTCCTACTACACCTAACGGCTTACCCCACTTTACAGCTATACGTTCTGCCAGACCCTTTTTTATTTCATTTTCAGAAGCATTTAAAAAAGCTACTCTTAAGTTAACACTAGCTTCTGTTAACTTTACAGCAGTACCCAAAGCAGATACTTTATCTTTTTTAGAACTCCCTTCGCTTGTTACTTTAACTACTGCCATGCTAAAATTATATAATTCCAACAAAGCAAATACTCCATTAAAAGCTCTACCATTAACCATCTGACTAATTTTATAGTTTTTAACAGCTCGAGTATCATCACTTACATTTTCTACTACTTTTACTTTTATTTCATAAGTTTTTTTTCTTCCACTTTTAATAGTACGATAGGTAAAGCCATCTTTACTATGACTTTCTTTTAAAATACGTAATACATCGGCACGTTTACCGGTATATTTTCCTTTTTTAACATATTCTGGATCTAACTCTACTCCTAACTCTTGTAATCGTAAATGAATATCACCATCACGAATTTCAAACATTTTTTCATCAAAAACCTCAAGGTTTTTGTTTAACTTATCTACAATAAACTTTTGTCGCTCTTCTACAGATCGGTAAAGTTTTCCATCTATTTTTTTAAACGCTGCTACTTGGCTAGCACGATACTTTAGGTTTTTTTCGTAAATTCCAGCTAAGTTTTGCGCAAAACTTTCACCTTTACTAATTACTTCTTTAATATTTAAAGGCGCTCCTAATAAAGCCAATAAAGGGTCTAAACCTTCAAATCCTTTTGCTTTACTTTTAGTTTCTTTATTTTTTGCTCGTTCAGAGTATTTTCCGTCTATAACATCATACAACCAATTCACCCATTTATCATTCTCTACATAATCCTTTTCAAGTAATAAGTGTTTATCAAACTTATAAGGGTGATAACTTAAAGGATCTATTATATTTAACATAAAATCTCTCCCCTTAACAATACGCTCTGGATGATTTCCTAAGAAATCATCTAAATAAACCTTTATGTATTTGGAGCTTGATAGAACACCTAAGTCTTCTCTATATTCTAACAAGGTTTTTCTTGCTTGTTTACGTTCCTCAACTCCTAAAATTCCTACTAATTTTTCATAATCTAAACCATAACCTATATGTCCACTATTTTTTCTATAGACTGTTCCTTTTTCAGCCATACTGTAATACTCAGAATACATGGGCCTTGGATCTAATGAATGCCTATCGTCAAAATTAAACCAACCAGGTGAACCTCCATCAAATTTTAAGATAGCTTTATCATCGTTATACACCATTTGATAACAAGTAAGTGCTAGTGTAAATAAATGTCCATACTCTTTATCTTTGGGTGCAGGTGCTTGTATTTCTTTTCTTTCTAATCTATCTAACGCCTCTTGTACCGATTCACCCGATTGTATTGCTTGAGTTAATGCTTGAAGTTTTAATGCTTTTCCACTTACAACCTCACTTATATCTGCTGCACAACCTGCCGGGTCGTGTAGTGTGATAAACATATCTTCAAAAACCTCATTATCCCCTTTTTCATCTTGTCTCTTTTCATCTGCTAATATTGAATCTAGCATGTTTTTAAGTGCACCGGCTCTAGGGTGATTACTAGGAAATGTTGCTCTTACGTTTGTAAAAGGTATAGCGTTTTCATGCTTTTCTTCTTCTCCTTTTTTTATACCACTACAATCTATCAACTTCATACGTTCTTTACGCTTATTAGCATCCGTATTCAGTTCATTATGATAATTTCTACTCCATTGTACAGGAGAGTATGCTACCCAATATTTTTTCCCTGGTTCTATTATTAATTTATACTCACTCTTATCTCCAGATGGTTTTCGAATATCTTTATAGTTTCCTTTTTCATCTTTGTTGTATGCCCATAAAACGTGTTGCAATTGCCCGCTTTCATCAACGTAAAGTTCATGATAATCGTCTTGATCTTCATCATTAATTAAATAAATATATCCTTTATTTAGAGCAGTTCGGGCTACATAAAAGTTATTGATTTGAGGCAATTCTTTTAGTGATAACACCTCTACTTCTTCTAACTCAAGGGTACTGTTTTCTTCTACATTTGTGTTCTGGGTATTAGAATTACAAGTAGCTACATTTTTACATACTGCTTTATCTTCTTGTACTAAAACACCTTTGGTTATTCTTGGATCATTATATTTAGGCCCATCTACATCTTCTTCTGTTTGGCTTTCCGAATTCTTATCAAATAAACCATAGCGTAAAAAATGTAAGCGAATACCTGGTTTTAAAGCTTCTTTTTCTGGGCTTATTACAGGCTCTGTAACACCACCTCCCGTACACTCAAAAAAATACTTAGCAACTACTTCATTATACTCTGTTAGTTGGTTTTTTTCTAAAATATCATTAGCCATTTTTGTTCTTTTAATTTTTAGATGATTCTTCTTTTTCCTTTGTAGGGTCTTCCACCTCCCAAGTAACTTCTACTTTTTTATCTTGTACCATACCTGTTAGCTCAACCACTTCTTCTTCATTTGTGGTTGTACTACCATTTTCATCTGTAGTTTCAACAGGTTTTTTTACTTTAAACGTAATACTTTCTCCTTCTGGTATATTATACACATAAGCTCTTAATGTTACTTCTTTTAACACTTTTGATTTACGTATAACTTTCTTTTCTTTTACCCATTGTAGGTTATAAATTCGCGGTTCTCCTTGCTCTTCTTCTTTTAACTTTTCTTGATTTTCTTCCGCTTCTTTTATTTTGTTATTATGAGCTAATCGATCTACAATACTAATTTTAGGAAATGGTATTTTATTTACTGGCATATTAACCGATGGAACTGGAGTAGCACTACCTACTATAATATTAGCTTCTCCTGCTGTTATTGTTCCTCCATGAGCTGTTAGGTCTCCCAAACATGCTACGGGTTTTCCGTTAATTAAAATATTAGGAAATCCTTGTGCTATGGTATCTGGTGGGCCTACACAGGTACACATACTACCTATAGTGGCCACGGGTTTTCCATTAGCTAATACATTTGCTTCTCCTTGTGCTATTGGCCCTCCAACATGAGGAGTTGTTCCACTACACATAGGACATACATGCATACTACCTACTGTTGCTACTGGTCCTGGCATATATTTTAGTTTTTAAAAAGATTACATTATATCAAACTTACCGCTTGCTCCTTGTACAACAGTCATTTGCCCTTGTACTTTTGTTTGCTGTCCTTTTAACTCGGCTGCCGCTTGACCTTCAATAGTTGTATTTTGCCCTTTAACAGTAGCTTTACTACTTGCTTCAATGGCTACATTTGCACTACTTGTAATACTAGCGTCTTTATCTGCCTGAGCTTTAATTGCTCCTTTAGATAAAATTGAAGTGTCTTTTTCTGATGCTGTTTTAATTTCTCCTTTTGCTTGTAGTTCGATATTTTCTTCAGCAATTATTTTCACATTTTTTGCAGAAAACTCCATAGTTTCAGCAGACTGAACAAACAATGACTTTTCTTTAGTATCAAAGGTTATGATACTTCCGTCTTTATCTTTTATGGTTATTTTCTCTTTATCTTTTGTATCGTCTAACTCAATAGTGTGTCCGCCACGTGTAATAATACTCTTTCTTACATTTTCTTCATCACCTCCTGCTCCATTTTTACCTGTAAACATGCTTCCCATTACAAAGGGACGGTTAGGATCGTTGTGTTCAAAACCTACCATTACTTGGTCTCCTACTTCTGGAATAAAAACAAAACCTCTATTAGTTTTAGTAAGATCACTGCTTCCTGCATCTGGAGTCATTACGCGAATAAAATCTGTTTTTGCTCCAATAGCTTCTTGCCAATAAAACTGGACTTGTACACGTCCTTTACTCTCTGGATCTTTATTACTTACCACCGTTGCTACTTGATTATTAGCTACAGCTGGTACTATGTTTTCGTTTAATGGTAAACTTTTTGTATTTGCTGGAATAGCCTCAAAAGTATTTGAATATGCTCCTCCAACATCAGCAAAGTGGCTTATTTGAGTTATAATATATTCCCCATACTGTTTTATAGTATATTCTCCTTCGTCATATTTTGCTGCGCTTACTTTTATTATAGATCCTAAGCATAGTCCTTTTCTTACTCCACTTGCTTTAAGCACATTCCCTCCTGCACTTAATCCTTGTAAACGCTTTTGTAAATACTCATCTAATGATGATTTGTCTTGTAAAAACACATCACTTACTCCAAAGTCTTTTACTTCTTTATAAACTTGCTCTGATGCTTTAAGTGCTGTGTTTGCCAAATCGTTTAATCCTTCATTATTTGCTTTTAAATCACCTTCAAAAAACTGATCATTTAATGAATCGTAACTATAGGTTGCTAAAGTAGGATTATACGTTTTGGTTTTAATTTGTAGTTCTTTTAAATCTTTACTGTATTCTAGCTCTATTGGTTTTTGACCTTCAGATTCTGGTTTACCAAAAACGACATCTACTCCATCAAAATAAAACCATTCATTATACTGATATGCCAATCTTTGAAGGTATTTATAATCGCTCTCTGCATATTGGCATTGGTAAGGAATTACTGTGGTATATGCTGGATTAACCTTGTTTTTAATTGCAGTAGCATCTATGATTTCTGAAACAATACTTCCTAAGTCTTTTTCTAACCAAGATTTTTGTTGCTTTCCATTTTCTAACAATACTGTTTGAGATAACCCTTTAAGTATTAATTCGCCATGTAATCCTATTTCACTATGACGCATTGATACATCTAACACAACTCCTACAAAAGCTTTACCAGAAACATTGGTAGTAAGCTGTTTACCTAGCCATTCTTTTGACTTATCTAGTGTATAGCTTCCTGCTTCTTCTACAGTTTCTATATCTACTATAACCTCAAAAGTATGATGCTTATATAAAAATTGGTTAATTGTAATTGTTTTGTAGCTCTTTACAAAATCACCATCTATGGTAATTTGCTTATCTAACGCTTCTTCTTTTATCTTGTGCATGGGGGTATTTTTTTCTTTGTTATAATAACTATCAACGCTTTTTTTAAAACAAAAAAAGACCTTCTTTTATAAAAAGAGAAGGTCTTTAATAAATAAATTATATAAAACTAAAAGTTATTTAGTCCTTCTCATTAAGCTACTGGCCAACGGTTATCTAAGTTAGCATTACCAATTAGTAATTCTTCAGCAGAGAAAGTAACTGTTAATTTCATTGGAATTTCGTTGTTTACATCTAAATCTTCTTTGAAGTAAACGATGTAAGCGTTTTTAAATTCCACTTCTTTCATTTTTGAGTCTTCTTCAGTTTTCTTAAAAACAATTTTTCCATCTACAGACTTAAATTGGCTATTTACCATTGCTTCAATTACAGAAGTATCTGATGTTGATTCGATGGTAATAGTAACTCTACCTCCATTTACACTTGAAGATGGTTTACCTTTTGCATCTGTGTTTCTGTTTAAACTGTACTCAGCTTGTAATACGTCGAATTCTTTTCCTCCGAATTCGAAACTTGCTCTAAATGATCCCATAGTTTCTTTTTTTTGGGTTAAATAATTAAATTAAAATACTTTTTAGAGCTTTCTCCATAAAAAAAAGAGAAAGCTTTAAACAATATAAAACCTTCTCTTTTTTTATTTTTTGGCGCCATTCTATAAGAAGAAAGAAGATAACAAATATTGCCTTATGTGATGTAAATGTATATTATAGTTTTCTTACTTCCAAATTTTTATGTAAAAAAATTGTTACTTTTTTAAAATTATTTTTTCAAAAACAACTCACCAATATTATCTAAACAAAGAGTATTACTGGTTAAGTTGCTTTTATGGTATTTAAAAATTATTGGGGCTTTGAAAAGTGTTTTATTTTGAATCCCATATTTTCATACAAAGTAATAAGCTCATCTTTATCATTATGATCTTTAATATCTTTTACTTTCCAACTAACTTTTTCTTTTGTGGTTTCATCAACCAGATTAAATAAATGCATCATTGCAACTTCTTCGAAGCCCTTTTCTTTTCCATTTCTATCTTGCAAAAAAACCTCTTTACTTCTAATTTTATCCCACATCTTCACCCATAACCCAGATTCTTTAACTGAAGGCATGTTCATAGTGTCAATATCAAAAACTTCTATTTCATTTTCTTTGGAATTTATTGCTACTAATACTGCAACCCCTTTATTAGTTGTTTCTATTACACATTTAGCTCCATCTCCTACACGCTCATCTAATAAATACTTAACTTTTTTTAAACGGGTTCTTTCTAGCTCTATTCCTTGTTCTCTCTTTCTTAACTCTTTTAATTTTTTTCTAAATATCAGTTTAAAAATCATATATATAAATTTAATTGAAAAACTGCTATTAACTCGTTTATAGGTTGTAAGAAGAAAGAATTGTATTGTATAAATTAGCAGCTACCATACTATAATTTTATAGGAGCCTTTTTCTTCTTCAAAATATAAGGTTAATCTTTTTTAGCAGCTTCACAAAAGTAGTAAGTTTTTTATATTGACTGACAGTAATTACTAATAATATATATAAAATTAAAGAAGTTAAAGTTTAGTTGCTAATTACAATGGTTCACCTCAGCAAAAACTAATCTTGTAGTATTGTTACCTCAGATTTTTTTTTAATACCTAGAGGTTGAAAATTTATATCTAACTCAATATTATAAATCGGAACTTCTTATGTTTTAGTTATAAATAATCTTATTTTTTTATTTTCTTAAAATAACCTTGGGTATCTATTTTATACTTATTTGTATATATTACTCTTTCAATTTCTTTTTCTTCTTCTATATCGTAACAAGATTGTTCATCAATTGTTGTAATTGTATAATCTTTATCAATTTCAAAGCTCCTATCCCATCCACATTCATAATTCTTTCCTCCTACAACAATCAGTTTATCAACAGTTTTGTTATTACTGTTTATAGTTTGTAACTCAAAATACGGCAGATAATAATCTTGTTCTTTATTTGAATAAATAAATAAAAGCACTTTATACTTATTTTTATCTGGAAACCTCTTATAAAAATATCCTTTTCCTTTATAAGGATAACTATCTTCCTCTTTAGCGTATAAATCCTCTTTTAATTTAAACTCAGTTTTATCAGAAAACAAAAAATTCAACTCCGATTTCTCACTTATTTCATTTTTCTGCTTTAAGCTATCAGTAAGAGCAAATAAAAAATCATTATTATAGTCATACGAATACGTATAAGGTAACTTTTTAATAGAAACAGTATCCCAGTTAAATGCTTGTATACTTTCTACTGAAGGAGCTTGAACAAGCTTTTTTTCGTTATCCTTAGACATTTTACAACTTATTAAAAACAAAGTAGATGTAAAAAATATTATTAAATTGTAGGCTTCGTTTTTTATCATTTTTTTAGTCTCTATTACCATATATCATCATCTCAATTAGCACCATTAAACCTAATAAATCTTATAATCAAAATTTCCACTGCCCAAATAATAACATTAATAGATATATTTCAATTAATTTGAAAGCCTTAAACTTAGCTAAGAGAATTTAACTTTTATATATTCTGAAAAGATATAACTAACTTATTCTTTCTAAGACTTGACTTGGTATTTTACTTTCTTTGTTTTTAGCTTTCATTTGTTCGATATAAATTTTATATGCTTGTTTAGCTTCCTCTTTTTTACCTAAGCCCCAATATGCATCTCCTAAATTAATATATGCAACTGTCCTATTTGGAAACTCTTTTATGATTACTTCAAGAATATAAACAGCTTCTTCATATAGACCCGATTGTTCAAGAAAATAACCTATATCATTATATTTAGATAAATTTCCCTCAGACACATCAATATTGTTTATAATAAAGGCTAAAACTATTTCATTTGATATACTACTCAGAGTGTTTTTTTCATTTCTAGCTTTTTTTATTTTTTCATAGTACTCTTCTATATTTGGAGTCTTATACTCTTGAAAACCTGAAAACTTATAAATTTCGTTATATTCATCTTTTTGTGGTAAAATTCCATTATAATTTGACAAATTTAGGTGTGGAAATGAATAATAAAAAAGCCCTAGCTCATTCCTTGAAGAAGTTTGAATATATACTTTATCTATACTAAATTTTGAAAGTGAATCTTTTTCAAAAAGATGAATTATTTTTTGATAACTATTTCCTATCTCTTCTATAAAAATTACCTTAAAACTTTCTTTGCCACACTCTACATCTATAGTATTTAATTCTCTATATTCATCTAAGTCAATTTTTTTTTCTAAACTAGAATTATCTGTTTTAACACTCAAATATATTTTATCATTATCATCTTCTAATAATGATATTTCAACATTACTCCCACTAACATTACAAATTTTCTTTATTGTTTTTTTTTCTTTTGTTAATACTTTTGTTTCTGAATTACTGTCTCTCTTTTTACATGAAATAACAATAGTAAAAACAATTAAAAACAATTTAATAAACATTCTATTACTCATACCTACTAAAACTTATCTTTCATTTTATTATATCTATTTTTCATATCTGTACCTCTTCTATTAACTCCATAATCATCTAATATTTCTTTTTCATAATCTGAATGACTCTCTCCCCATTCAATAGGATTTTTAGAGATTTTTGTTTTATGTTTAGATTTGTCTTTTTCTTTTTTATTAAATTCTTCGATTTCCTTATTTTTTTTACTAAAAAAATTATCTAAGGCCTTTCCAAAATCTGTTTTTACATAGGCTGGTCTATTTATATGGTGATCCAGGATAGTAGCCTTTCCTAGGTTTGACTTTAAATAGTTATCCAAGCTATAATTATACCCTTTAGGCTTTATAGGTAAAACCTTTTTTTTCAGTCTATCAATAAAATCTTGAACTTGCTTTATTTTGAAATCTTCATCTTTAGAAGCTTTAACTATGGACTCTAATGGTTTACATTTCAACATTTTCTTAAACTCAGTACTCTTGAAGCCTTCTCTAATTTTAAGTTTTAATTTTTTTCCTGTAATCTTAGTTGAGTTTGAATCAGATGGATCTTTATAATACATTATTCCTCCTTCAACTGTCCATCCACAATTTTCAAATAATTCCTTATACTTATTTGGGTTATTTTTCTTAAATTCCTCTACTTGAATAGTAAATTCTCCTTTACCCTTGGAGTTAACAGTCTTTTGCATTGCCCCTACAGTTAAAATCTCACTATCATATGACTGAACAGAGTCTAACTTACCTTCATTTTCCGACATTCCAACTAAAATTTCTTTTTCCTCTTTAGTTACTTTTCTTTCTTTAATTAATTTATCCCAATATTTATAATCTGCTAATTTTTCGCTACCCCAATAAACCGGACCATATGCTGTGCCATACCTAGTACATTCAAATTTTTTATTAAAATCTTCTTCTCCACAATCACATCCTTTCTTCAATTCAAACCACTTACCGTCTATATCTAGCCAATAGTTAGGCGTATTTCGCTTGTCTGGTTCTCCTTCTTTATCTGGATTTTTGCCATTGTATACTACTTTTACATTGTTAGGACTGTGAGCATCTATCAATAAATACATAAATGTCTTTTTCCCTTTTAGTTTATCCAGTGCTTCTCTTTCCTTCTTCGTATCTTTTCCTCCTAACGTAATTTTAAAAATTGCCCAATCTTTAAAATCAGTTTTGTTGGTAATTTTATCATCTTTTGCATAGGCTCCTACAATTGCTTCGGGTCTTGTCAATTCTTTATCTTCTTTCTGTAAAGTCATGGGAGTATCTTTTTCTACAACTCCTTTTTCTTTACCTTGATTAACATTCAACCAAACTTTTTTATTTGCTAAGTTTGATGTTTTTACAACTACATAAACTTCATCGCCCAAATTTGCTGACTTTAAACTCTTAAAAGTCACTTTATCTCCTATTTTTTCTTTTTTAGGTTGTGAACCAATACTTAAAGTTTTTCCTACATAAATAGTATCACTGGTTAAACCGTTATCTGCTTTTATCTTTGCTACTGTAGTACTATACTTCTTTGCTATTTTACTTAGTGTATCACCTGAAACAACTTTATGCTTTACAGGTTCTTTTTCATCACTACTTTTGTATTGAGGTGTATTTATTCTCTCTGCAAAATAAGCATCTAAAACTTTATGATGTCTTATTTTTAATGTATTACTAGGTTTGATAATCATTTTCTTAGCTATTTTTATTCAATATTTATAGGCTCTGGTTGTTGTGCTACAACTTTTAGTTTAAGCTTATGTTCACTACTAGTTACCTTAAAGTCTTTTATAATATCGTTTTCTATAACCTTATCGTTGTATACAAAATCTTTTGTGTGGTTACTTAAATCAATATCTATTGTTTGTCCTATAGCATTTTCTGTTTTCAATACTAAGTATACTTCTTCTCCCGTATATGGTTCTGCTTGTTTATTACCTTCAAGGTCGGTATAATAACAGGTAAAACGTGGTGTTGTATCTTCTTTAGCTTTGTATGGTGCAGATTCTTTTATTGGTATAAAACTTTCTTGCCAGTGTTTTATATAGCGTGTGGTACTTTTTTTACTCCAGCTAGAGTTGTTAAAAAATCGGTAGTCTTGCATGGCTGGAGATATGGTTAAAGTAACCTGCATCCCTAATTGGTTACAAAACTTTTCGTGATAATTTATTAGAGTCGCATCTTTAAAACTATATTCAAAGATTTCTAATCCATCAAAATCATCTTGATAAAAAACAACTTTTCCTTCTCTTAACTGATATAAGTTAAAAGGATATGCTATTTTTTTGTTTTCGGTTCTGTCGGCAATAATCCACTCTAAAAAACTATCGTCATACATTTGCGATTCAAATGTAACCGAGATGGTTCCTCCCATTAAGGCAGAGGTAGGTTTTCCGTTCCAATCAATAAGTCGATCGTAATTTAAATTTGTATTGAAAAGTTCTCGTTCTTCTCCACATACAAATAGCTTTGCTTTAACATTCATTTTTAGGCAATTTTCGGGGTTCTTCCTAACTATTAACTAGGGCAATAGTTCTAAAGGTATAAAGTATACTTCACTTCTATAACCTTCTTCTACTTTTTGCAACTTATTTTTTAAAAATAATTCCTCTAATTTATCTATTTTTTCATATTGTTGAAAATAAAATTTTTCAAAACCATTTTTTCCTACCCTTTTTCTTGGTAGTTTATGTATTCGTAAACAGTAATACCCTTCATGATTTAAGGGGATTCCTGACTTAAAATAAAACAAGTCAGCAATTGTTGCTTTTCTACTTAAAACATATCTATAAGCTGCTTTGTTTAATATTTTTATTTGCTTTTGGTAAAGGCGTTTTATTACTCTTCGTTTTTTTCTTGTTATAGGTTTCGCCATTTGAGGAAATGTACTGCGATAATTTTCAATCAATTCTATGATTTCATCTTTATCAAAAACGTATCCTTTCTTTATAATACTATCGTTAAGTAATGATACTTTTTGGTATAATACTTCGTGTAAATTGTTTCTACTTAATTGGAAGAGTCGTAAACTATCCGTGTTTAACTCTTTATATCTTGTTTTTATCGTAGCACTTGGTTCACTTCTTAAAACTCCTAATTTTTTGTTGAAGTAATTTAAAGAGGATATTAGCTTATTATTGGTTAAAGTAGATCTTTTTAAAACGGTATCTATTGCTCTTTCTAAAGACAAAGGGGTTAAGGAACTTTCTATCCTTGGAAAAATCACTCCTCCATTGAATAAACTATTATCTGGAGCATCATATACATAAATATTATCCTCGTCTGCAGGTATTTTTTTTAGTATATTATTTTCTACTATAATCTCATTATCTACAATAAAGTTTTTAATAAATTCATTATAAAATCTCCCTGTTTTATACAGGAATTCTTTACTCCCTAATATATAGTTTTGAGATCTTACACTTTTATTATTATCTAATTGAGCAAAAATAATTTTAGGTGATTTTTTTGCTATTTTTTCAAAAAAGGCATCTTTTTGTCTCTTAATATCATTTGTATTTTCTTTGCTTGAAGCTATGATAAAAAAGTTATTTTCAAAACGCTTATTCTCATCAGAAAAATTATCTATTGCATAATCAACTGCATTAGGAATAGACATTGTTTTGGCTGTATACTCTAAAGCTAAGTTATTTTGATTACTTTCTATAAAAGATTCAATAAAACTAATCCATTCAGAAAAAGAACTTGTTTTTTCTAATACTACTGTTCCTTTTTTATCAACTAAAATTGCTGAAAAACTGTATTGAGTATCACTAGGCTCTTGAAACAAGGATATATATAAGCTTTGTAAAGAGTTTAGTATTTTTTTTAAATGTTCACTCTCTTCATTTTTAGAAATAAAGTGAAGGTTTACTACCTTCGACTCCTCTTTCATAAACTTTATTTCTTTTGTATAAAAACTGTTTCCTTTTACATTAATCAGTTTGTTTTTATCATGATTCCAAACATGTACTGGAGCTATAAGGTCTTTAGTAACATCTATTTTTAAATTTTTATATCCAGTATATAAGTATTTCGACAACACATCTTCTCCTGTAAGTTGAATTGTATCTTTATTACTTACTGCCAACAAGCTATCGGTATTTTTTACAACGTACACTTGATTTTGTCCTATGCGTGTAATTAAATTTGATGGTATCCAACCTACCGTTTGAGAAATAGAGTCTTTTAAAACAGGCTTATCCGAAACAAATACTGCTTTTCCTTTTTCATCATACTTATAAGGATATACTATTTGATTGGACACTAACTTCTTATTTGACTTTGTTCTAAAAAAAGGGTCTTTAAACACATTTACGGAATCTACTTCCATATAAGGTTTTAAATCAAAAAGCCTTGACGTTTTGTCTGTTCCTACTTTGTATTTTATTGGTTTGTTGTTACAGGTTTCTATAAAAGAATGGTTGTATTCTATCACATTATTGGCTGGTATCCAGCCTAAATATTCTACCTGTTCCGCATCTTTAAAGTTAAATTTATCTCCATAAAACATAGAAAACAATCCTTTAGGTTTCCCTATTTGATCTGGATTAGCTACGACTACTTCATACGAATTTTCTTTTTCATCAATCACATACAACGGAGTTAACATTCCTTTTTTCTTAAACTTTTCTTGAATGTAAGGTCCTTTATAAAAAGAGTTACTTTCTCTATCTGAAAAAACCATTTTTAACGAAGCATCGTGCTTAGTTTTTACTTTTTTAAGATAGTTGAACCTATCTCCTTTTACTTCTTTTACTTTTTCATATTTCCCTATGGTTTGCGATACAATAGGAAAAGAATATAGCGACAGAAAAAAAATAAAAAGTGTTATTTTTTTTTGCATTATTATCTTAATAAACTTTGTGTTACATTTAATCTTTTGAAACATTTAATTGTATCTATTTCAACTTTATTTATAATTATTTTACTTCTTTTCTTATTTTCTAGATAGTGTAAACCTTGACAGTAACTAAAAAAGTCATTATATCTCCCTCCATTAACAATTACAAGTATATCTTCAGCTTGATTACATGTGTAGTTATTCTTTATATAATTTAAGTTCTTATAAAAGGTTCCTCGATCTGTAACCTTACTATCTGCTATTGCTTGAAGTCTTTTTCTAATGTCATTTTGAACAACTCCTAAAGAGTCTACTTTTTCTAATTCTTCAACTTTTTCAAATCTTGGTAAAATTCTAATGTTATGAAATATGGGGTATTTTAGTGTATTTGTTTGAAGCTTTACTCTATAATCACCTGGTTTACTATACCTATAGATCACTTGTTCTTCATAGGCATCAACCGTACCTGTTTCTCCAAACTCCCAATACCAAGTATTTATTCCTTTTCCTTCGGTAAAAAACACTAGTTCTTCCCCCACATAACCTTCATCTACTCCATGTAATGTTACCAAAGAATCTCTAGCTGAAATCTTAGGCAAGGAAACAACTCCTATTTGTTTTGATACAGTGAATTTATCGTTTATTTTAATTGATACAAGATACTTTCCTTCTTTACGATATTTATAATCAATATTACCTGGTTTTACAATAGAATCTCCGTTTCCCATGTGCCATACTACTTTTCTTCCCTCCACTAAACTTGTATCGTTTAAAAGGAAAAATAGCTTTTCACCAACTTCAAACTGATAATTACTATTAGTCTCAGATACGTAAAAATCTAAGTTACTAAGCCTTGATTTATATGGGGCAAATATTGCTAGTATTAAAACCAATAAGGCTATAAAAATTAAAACTGATAATTTAAATCTATTAGACATACTCTTATATTTAAATATTAGCTTTACATTCTTCTAAATTCTCTTTCAAAACTTTATTATTTCTTTTTAAAGCATTGTATTCTTCACTCAAATCGAAAAACATTTTAAGCGTTTTTGATGATTGAACTCCAAAAATGTATCGGTTATTCATATCGTTATCTCTGTATATTTTTTTGTATAGTTGTATTTCTTTATCTAACTCATCTAATACTTGAATTTGAATAACATCAAAAGGTATTTCTTGAATTTTTTTATGTGTTTTTTTTATTCTTTTTGTATACTCTTCTTGAACATCAAAAATTTCTTCTGAAGCATCAATGCTATTCAATAACTCTTTACTTTCTACTACAGGTACTTTAAAAATAAATTTTGTTAGTATTATAAACACTACTGTAGATATTATTATAAACAAAAGAGAGAACCTTATTTTTTCCCAAAAAATTTCATGATTATCCATAGCTTAATCTTTATTTAAATCCTTATTTAAATCTTTATACTTTTCCCTACATTTTTCTAGCTGCTCTTTATTAGCCTCTCTTGTATTAACTTCTTTGTTGTAACTTTCAAGAAGTGATTGTATATTTCTTATTTCCGATAAAAACTCACCGTAAATTTTGTAATAGTTATTTTCTTTTTTTGTACTATCAATACTTTGTCTTATCTCAACTCTAGTTTCGGTAATAATCTTTTGCATTTGCCTATACTCTCCTATATTTCGTCTTTTGTTTTTTAAGCTGTATAAATTTTTAAAAAGTTCTTCCATTTTAAAATTTAACATTGCCTGTTTTTTAAAAACTTCATTATAGTGAGATTGCTTACTCTCAATTAAAACAACTCCTTTTTCTGCAATAATTAAAGTAACGTATAAACAAAAAAATACAACAACTGCTGTTAAAGAAAACGATGCCAAAAACTTAAGTATTTGTTTTTTTCTTTCTTTGTAATTTAAAGCTTTCATAAGAAATTAGTATTAATCAATTATACTCCAAGTACTATTTTTTCCTCTATTTCTATTGAACTGTGAACCTGATTCTTCGTTAATTACGATATTATCTTTTCTTTGTCCTATATACTCTAGCTCGCTCATCTTTTTAAACACTCGCTCTAACATAACTACAAACCTATTTAACACGTCAAAAGTTTCAGCTATTTCTATATGATTGTACTTAACGTTTACAGCATCTACTATAGCATCAAGAAAATCAGAAGGCTTAATATCTGTCCACTGGTAATAATATTGTAACAGCTGTTCTTTTTCTTTATCATCCATAATACTTAAACAAATAGAAAGCTTATTTGCTAACACAACTAACCTATCCACTAAGTACATAGGAGATCTACTAACCGATATATTCTCTAGATTAAAAATATTGTCACTATAATACTCTTGTAGCTTCTCACAAATTGAAAAAGTATTAGCAACTAATTTGTTACTATTCTTTTGCCCATTATTCTTTTTGAAAATTTTAATAGAATAATTTTTAGATTTAATAAGTACTTGTAACAACCCTTTACCAAAACCTTCTAATCTTTCATTTGAGGATAAGTTAACTACAGGAGGAACATAGCCTTCGTCAATTGAAAATAATCCATTAGTCCATAAAACTTTTCCTATAACTAAAAAGTGTTCTTTTAAAAAACTGGTGTTAATTTTTGAAACTGGAAGTGTATGTAACTCTAATTTTGGCAATACATTAGGGTGGTGTAAAGGTATAACCTCAGGATCTGGAACACCTACTGGTAAATACTCAAAAGGAGATAAAGACAACATAATATAAAACTCTTCACTTTCGGTTTTATCAAAATCAGATGTTTTTAAAGTTACAGAAGGTGAATTCGCTCCATACAAATCACGATGATACATAATTCTGTATCCTTTTTCCGTAATTGCATTACACGATTTAAGCTTTATCACTAAAGAATTATCTCCATCACTTAAAACATCTAACTGTAAGTTTTCAAAATCAGCTCCATTTTCAATTAAACCATACTCATAATTTTTAAGAGAAACCGAATTATAATCTTTTATAGTTTCAATTGTATTATTATAATTTTTAAAAAAATGTTCTGCAGATATTTTTACTCCGTCAGTCCAGTTTATAGGTAAATAATCCATTTTGTTATTTTTCTTATTCATCATCAATAGTATTTAGTGCAGTTCTTCTTATGTATATAGTTTGTTTATTTCTTATTCTGTTAAATTTCCCATCTTTTTCAGCATCTAAAACCTTTGTAAATAGTGGGAAGTTAAACCACTTGTTGGTATAGAATATCCATCCAATAGGCTGACCGTCTATGTAAGTGTCAATCATTCTATCAGGAAATCTAAAATTTTGATCTTCAATAAAGCGATTAAACCACATACCAACCGATACTTCCATAGGTAATTTCACTGAAAAAGAGCTGTAGTTTTTATCGTCAGGGTTTCTTTTAATTTTCACTGTAACTTGTATTAGTTTAAAAACATCTACATTATCCCAATACATGTCACTAACTCCGTTATCTGAAACATTCCAAGCTTTATAAAATGGTTTTGATATGTTTAAAAAGTAACCTAAAGACATTGAGTATAATAATGGTAACACAAACCAAATTATTGATAACATAGCCCAAAGTGCATAAGGGAGATCACTTATTTTTTCAAAAATTAAATAATACAACCACCCTGAAAGAACCATTACTATGAAAGCAAAAAACAATGTATGAAATTTGTTATCTAAGCCTATAGACTTGTAAAATTTTGTGTTCTGAAAGAGCATAAAGAATACACCTATGAAGAGATAACACAAAACTGTGAGTATTAATCCTACCCACACAAATTCATACTTTAATAAACTGATTAAAACAGGTGCTATCAAAATAAGGGTAAGTAACAAAACTAAAACAATCGCCTTTTTAATATTAAAAGACTTTTTAGCTTTTACTATATTATTTAACACCATTAAAGAAATAATGGCTATTAATGGTGCTAAAAGAAATTTTAAAAAATATACTATTATTATGTTCATAACTTTTTCTTTTCTTATTTAGTTAAATATGAGTCATATCCTAAAAATCTTTCCGATAAAACAAAGGATTGATCAGAATTTGTTTGATAAGTAATATGAATTTTTCTTGAGGAAATTAAAAAGAAACTTAAGACTTCTTCTATTTGTAAAACACTCTTTTCTAAAACCTTAAAATTTTCAACTTCTTTTTCTAATATTACTACCACCTTCACATCATCTATCTCGCTGTATAGCTCTCCACTTAAACCTAGGTCAACTCCTAAAACTGCATCTCCCAAACTTAAAAAAGGGGACTCATTTATAATACAAGGCACATAGCTAAGTTTTACTTTTAAGCCTAAAACTACTTGTATTAACTTTTCTAATTCAACTAAATTTTCTTTAAAAAATTCAGATTTACATAAATTAAGAAATAGCTTATACAATGACTCATCTGAAACTTGTAAATCAGAGCCTATAATTTGCTTAAAAATATTTAGCAAATTTTGTTTTGATTTTTTATCTGAGAAAAAATTTAAACTTCTGTTATTAATTCTTACCCTTTCTTTAAATATTTCGGTATCAAAAAGAGTAAAAAAGTTAATATCTCCCTTTTCTTTTTCTCTATTCTTACGAATCGTATCAACTACTTCTTTTTTGTTATCTGAATTAACCCCTAAAGAAAGAGGGTAAAATAAAATTTCTGGTAGTTGATGGTATATACTATTTCTACTTAAGTTAACAACTAAGTTCTCTTCAAACCCTGTGTCTTTAGCTATAAAGTTTGAATCTACAGATAAAACATCTTTAGATTGAGCCCTACTATTCATACCGTGATTTTTTACGATTAAGGTCTCAGACACATCTTTATCCAGCAAAAATTCTAGCTCTTCAACAAAAACTTCTCCAATAAAATTAGATGCCATATTACGAACAAGATCGTCAACAACAACATCATTTTCTTTTACACTAGCTCCCATACAAGATTATTATTTTTATAATCTAATAATACATGATCTCCTTTGTTGACTTGTTCAGAAACTATCATTTTAGATATTACTTTTTTCACATATGTTCTTACAACTCCAGCAATAGGTCTAGCTCCATATTTTTGAGAAAAACCTTTTTTCGACAAAAATTCTAAAGCTTCATCAGAAATATCTAACACTATTTGCTTTTGTTGTTCTAATTGCTTTCTTAGTTTATTAAAGTGTATTACTAAAATATCTTGTGCTACTTTTTGATTAATTGGCGCAAAAGGTACTACTTCTGTCAACCTTCCTAAAAATTCAGGTCTAAAGTGTTGTGCCATTACCTCAATTAATTCATTTGAAGTTGGAACTCTTCCTTCTGTTATTTGTTCAGCAATCCATTGACTACCTATGTTAGATGTAAAAATGACAATTGCATTAGAGAAATCTCCTTCTCTACCTAATTTATCATGAATTACACCTTCATCCATTAACTGAAGAAAAACATCGTAAACAGAACTATGTGCTTTTTCAATTTCATCAAATAAAACTACTGAGTATGGGCGTTGTCTTATTTTAGTCACTAACATCCCTCCTTCTTCATAACCCACATAACCTGGAGGCGCTCCATAAAGTAATGCTGCTGAATGTTCCTCTTTAAATTCGGACATATCAAAACGAATCATTGCTGTTTCATCGTCAAACAATAATTCTGCTAATGATTTAGTCAATTCAGTTTTTCCTGTTCCAGTAGGTCCTAAAAAGAAAAAGGAACCAATAGGTTGTTTAGGGTTGCTAAGTCCACTTCGTGATTCTATAATAGCATCAGATAATGTTTGAATAGCATTTGATTGCCCCTTAACTCTTTCTTCTAGTTTTTTATCTATATTTAAAAGACGTTCTTTTTCTTCCGTTTGAATTTTTCCTAAAGGAATACCTGTAATTTCAGAAACAACAGCTTCAATATCTATTTCACTTACGGTATCAATTGGAGTCTTAGCTAGCTCTTTTAACATTGATAAGAATTCATCTACCTTAGATATTTCTTCCTGTAAATCTGGATTATCAGATAATAAACTAAATGACTTGGTTACTTTTGAAGTTTGAATAACACTAACTTTTCTGTAAATAGTATTGTATATCAATTGTAAATCTGAAAAATCAAATTTTTCCGACTCTTTAACTTCATTAAACTCTTTTTCTATTTTTCTAACTTCTCCTAATATCGTAGCATTACTCATCTTTACAGCTGCTACAGTTTTATCTATCAAATCTATTGCTCCATAAGGTAACTTCTTTTCTTTAAAATACCTTTTTGAAAGATGTATAGATTCTTCAATTGCCTTGTCAGAAATTTTAATATCAAAATGTACTTCAAGCCTTTTCTTGTGCCTATGTAAACATTTTAACATTTCTAAACCTCCCAACTCCTCTAGCTTCAATATCTCTAACTTTCCGTCTATCGGATGTCTCTCAAGATTTTTCCTATATGAATCTGAATTAATTGTAAAAATCATATTAATTCGTCCTTCACTTAACTGAGCGTTCAAAATATTAACAATAGCATTTGTTTTGCCAGAAGAATTTTCAAGTAACACATGAAGATCATCTACCACCAGTATAGAAGGGGCGTCTATAGATTCTAGTTTCTCAAATAATTCTGATATTTTCTTATTTACATCATTTTCAGAACTTGCTCCAGCTAATAATTTTGGAACATTGAGTTTAAAAACCAAATGACTTTTCAAATACTCATCTGTACTATTACTCAACTCTCTTACAAAGTAATTTATTGTTCCTGTTTTTCCTATCCCTGAATCTCCTACCAGAATAACACCTTTACTTTCAGACCTTTCAAAATTCTCTAAAATTAATCGTACTTCTTTTTCTCTTCCTAAAATTAAATTCCCTTTTTGAATTACCTCTTGTGTCTGAAGTTCTTCAATATATGAACTTATAGTAGCAATATTTTCTTTGACATTTGACTCTAAAAAAGTAGGAGTATTTGCATTGTAGTGATTAAGAATATCTTGCTCGGTTATTCCTAGTGTTTCTATTTGTTGCCCAGAATACACAACACCTTCTCTTACTACTGCTGTAAAAATACATAGTGCATCAATATTCTCTGTTCCCAATTTAATTTTTGAACGCTCGGATTCTTCAAAAACCTTTGCAACCTCATTATCGGGATTTACATCTCCAGAAGCTTGAAGCGGAGTTGACTTATACATCTCTTTCATTACCTCAAACCATTCGAGAATATAATTAGCATCTTTTCCCATACCGTCAATAATTTCTTCTAAACCTGTAGGCTCATTAATTAATGACGTTATTAAATGGCTAACACCGTAAGTACTTTGGTTTTCTTTGTAAGCAATACTTTTAGCTCTTTTTATGCTTGACAAAGCACTTGAGCTGTAATCTTTTTCTATCATTTTTAAATAAAAAATACTTTATAGGTTATATTTGATATAGATCTCTTTTCCAGTTCCTTCTCTAGATAATAACTGAAAAGGGTTTGTTTCTCTTTAGAAATTAATTCTTCTTTAGTTTTTATATATATATCTGTGGTTCTTATTAACCCTTTTTTCTTTTCTTTTGATATTGTAACTCCATCTTTTATAGAGATTTCATCAACAAAACGCCCTATTTTACTATTTACAAAGCTTTTTACATCTTCTCTTGTTACAATTCTTTCTCTTGTAAGCAATCCATAGCGTAGACCATTTATTTTATCATGTTCTTCTTTTCTAATATAACCCCCAATTGTATCTGTTTTTAGTTTAATCTTACTATCAATAAACTTACCTGTTCTATATTGATTAAAAGTATAATTTGTATTAATACCATTTGCATGATTAGCATTAGTCAACCAATATTGAAACTCGTAATTAAAAGCCTCTTTATGCGGGTAAGTCAACAAAAAAGTTTTATCATTATTTGCATTTACCTCACCAAACTCTAAATGAATTTTCTTGTCTATTTCATCTAGTTTCTCATGCAAATCATCTAAATATGCTTGTATAATATCATAACCAATAGAAGAAAAAGCACTACCTTCTTCTCTAACTGTTTGAGAAGTTTTACTCAACATCATTTTAGCACTTCTGGTATCAAACCTACCTATATCTCCAAAATAAAGAGAATAACCTCCTTCAAGACTTTCAGTTGAGTTTTCTATAACATTTGCATAACTATTTCCTTTATCATCGTTTAAACTTTCAATATTTAAAAAGTAGTCTACACCTTTGCTAAGTACTGATAAAATCCTACCATTTTTCCTAAAATTATGTTGCTTGTACTCTAGCTTTCTATTAACTACTGGAAAGGTGTTTAAACTCACATCTATTCCTTGCAACTTATCTTTAGAAAAAACCTCTGGAAGTTTAACTTTAAACCACAATAATTGTTGGTTTAAATCTTCTGGTTCAATAAAAAAATCATCCTGCTCACCAAACAATTCATTAATTGTTTTTTTTGTTTTACAAGATTCATTCAGACTTAAAGTATAAAAGCAATCTTCATAAAAAGAAACTACATCATCAAAATAGTGAACTTCACTATTCTTATTCACCAATACTTCCTTATCCAAGAACATTTCATTGCCGTCAACGTCATAAACCTTCATTGTTTTTAAAAAAGGTAATAACGAGCTGTCTTTTAAAATAAAACAAAGAGACAAGTTGTTTGTTTCTTTTAGCAATTCATTAGAAATCTCTACTCCAAACCAAAGCTCATAGTCTTTAATTTTATTCTCATTTGGTAAATAAAGAGCATCTTCTATATTTCCAAATTGATTTTCGCATACCAACAACTTATCATCATATCCTAAATATTTAACAGAAGCATTTATAAGTTGTTTTGCTATAATTGGCGTAAAGAAAACATCTAGCTTTTCCTCTCCAAATCTTCTTTTTGAACAATAAAAATGATCTGAAACATAAAGCTGTGTTGTATCATCCTCTGGCTGAGCTTTTAATAAAGCATGCGAAGGTGATGGTAAAGACCATTTATTGCTTACTAAGATTCTAGACAATCTATCTAGTAATTCTTTATCTGAAACATCTACTTGTTGATGTAGCTTTGATATTTCATAAGCAAAAGTATGTAGTAATAAATCTAAAATAGGGTCAACACTTCTCTTGTCTTTAATTCCCCATAATTCCATCGAACGTAAAAGCATTCGATTTTTTATTTTCATAAAATATTCGTCTCTCATTGCATTTTTTTATTTTTTATTGAGATAAAGGGCTGATGTAAAAAAGTGTAGCAAAACTAAATGGAGCTTCAGTTTCAATGATTGTTCCAAATACTTTTATTTCTGCTTTTCTTCTTACATGGACATCAGTAGTCTCTGCATCATCATCTATTTCTGACAATCTTACACTAACTCTAACATCCTTAAGCCTAGGTTCATATTCAATAAAGGCGTAATATAAAGAATCTTTTACTTTTTCTTCCCATTTATTGATTTTAACCAACTGGTTAAACTCTAAGTCCCAAATATCGGAACCATAATTGGGTCTTCCAAAAACTTCGCCCTGTTTTGAAGTAGCAATTATCATGAGGTGCTGGGCTATCGATTCTTCAAGAGTACACCCCAATCTATCATTCTCTTTATTTCTTTTTGTTATGCTGGAAAAGTCTAGGGGGATCTTCAAATAATTCATTTTTCCTTAATTTTTTCCTGTAAAAATAATTTTTTTTATCAAATATTTAATAGATTCGTAGCAGAATAAAAAAAAATTATTATGGCAATGTACAATTACGGAATTGGAGGCAATGAAGTTAAAGTTGATGCTAACGAATCAATTGCAAACATCCCTTCCAACAAAACTTTACTAATTCAAAAACTTACCGACGAAGCTCCAGCAACCCCCGAAGCTATCTATGGTTTAGACACAATCGAAGCTGTATTCGAAAAGTTTTCACCTTCTGTGAAACTTGAACACACCGATGAAAATGGCGCAGACGTTAAAGAATCTTTAAACTTCAACAATTTAAGTGATTTTAACGTTGAGAACATTAAGGCTAATAGCTCTTTTCTAAATAAGCTTGATATAGAAAAAGATCAGTACCTAAGAATTTCAAGACAATTATCTTCTAACAGAGCTCTAATGAAAGCTCTAAGCAACCCCGAAACTAAAGATACATTTATTAAGATTTTAGAAGAATCTATTAAAGAAATCGATCAAGCTGAACAATAAAAACAAAAACATAATTAGCTATGTCTACAAAAGTAAAAACGCAACAGTCGGAAGAAGTAAAACATCAATCCCCTAGTCAAGAAGTAGCTAACGCTATTGACGGTATTAAAGAATACGGAGGTTTCTCTTTTATTGAGAACATCGTTGATGGATATTCAAACTTAAACCCAAAAAGAAAAGCTAGAAAAAGTCTATTTTTAAACGACGAGCAGTGGAAAGGAGAAAGAAAAAACTTAAAAAACAGACTTTCTGTTTGGTTAGAAATTTTAAAAAGTAGTGACAGCATCGAATCAATGTGTGATTCTGCTAAAGAAAAAGCTACCAGTATTGAAGGAGTTCTAAATTATAACTTAAAGAAAACCTTAGAAAAAACTAAAGAGTTAGAAACTTCATACAGATCTGTAGCACTATTCTACAAAAACACTGAAAAAGATAAAGTAAAAAATATTACTATCTTAAATGCAGATTTAAGCCAGCTAAGAGATCTAGAAAACCCTCTTTTCATAGACTATGTGTCAAATGAGCTTAAACAAAACTTCGATAGATTAGACTTAAAAGATAACTACTCTATTTTAGTAGTTCCTGGATACCTTGGGTCTAATGTAGTATTAGACAAATGGTCTAAAATAGCATACGACAATAAAGCTGTTTTATTAACTGACTTCCAAGATTTAGAAACTCCAGATGATATTGTTGACATGTTTTCTAACGCAAACCATTCAGGAGGTGAAGTTCACAAATCAAACACTTTAATGACGTGTAACTGGCTTTTAGGCAGAAAAAAAGAAGACACGGTTGGTGAAGAAGATAATTTATACGTACCACCATCATCTGCTTTAGCCGGTAAGATATACCACACCTTAATGTCTCAAGTAGTGGCAGGTAAAAAGTTTGGTGGTCTTAATGAAGTAGAAAGTGTAAGATTCGATCTTAAAAAGAGTGAAATTTCAGAAATTGAAAAAATGGGTCTTGTTCCTATGGTTAATGAATATAGTAAAGTAATGGCTTTTTCAGCTAAAACTTTATTTAATGGAGACAACCTAGGATTACAAACTTACTCTGTTGTAAGAGTATTTGATCATATAACAAAAGTATTATTTGATTTCTTAAACAGAAGAGCATTTGAAAACTGGAGTTCTAGAACTGAAGCTGACTTACGTCGTCAAATAGTTAAATTCTTAGACGATATTCAAGGACCTACTAAGTTAATTGAACGCTTTAAGGTTATAAAAATAGAACAAGATCAAAATCAAAAAGACCGTGTTTTATTAGATATCCACATCACTCCTTATTTCCCTGCTAAAAGTTTTGTTATCCAATTGGATGGACATAAAGGAGATGGACCTGAAGATGCTGTTTGGCATAGTGAATACGTTCAACAGTAACTTAACCTAGAACACAATCGTTTTCTTTTATAGAAAACGGCAGAAATAAGAGCGAAAGTTTTAAATTAAATTTAAAACTTTCGCTTTCTTTTTATAAGATCTTTTTAAAGAAACCAATCCACAATTATCTTATCTAAATAAACTTCCACATCTTTTTCATAAAAAACTCTTAAAACATCCGTTTTAGACTATAAAAAATAGAATTCAGTTTTTTATCACAATCCTTACAACTATTTTTGTAAGCTTTAAACACTCTTTACGAATAAGATAAAAACACTTTTATGAACATACAAGAACTAAAAAACAATATAGACTTAATAGTTAGTAATAATTCTTCAAAAGAAGAAAAACTACAACAAATCTGCGATTATTTAGCTTCAGAAATTTCTTATTACGACTGGGTTGGTTTTTACTTTAAAAATGGAGATAAAGAAGAATTAAAATTAGCACAGTTTAACGGAGAACCTACAGATCATACAATTATTCCTTTTGGAAAAGGAATTTGTGGTCAAGTTGCTGTTAGTAATGAAAATTTTGTAGTTCAAGATGTTAGCGAGCAAGACAATTACATCTCTTGCGGATGGAAAGTAAAATCTGAAATTGTAATCCCAATTTTTGTTAATGGAGAAAATATTGGTCAAATAGACATTGACTCTCATACAGTTAACCCATTTACTCAAAATGATGAGGCTTTATTAGAGTATATTTGTGAAAAAGTAGCCACTTTTATATAATTTTCACATAATCACTTGATTATTAAGTTTTTTTTTACTTTATTTGATGTGATTTTTTAACAACCCCATTAATCCCCTTAAATATGAGCAGTAGAGAACATCCATCTTATGCAGCATTAGGCAATGCTAATGCTCGTTCAAAATCTCAACAATCTTTAGTAGAAAAATTCACTATCTGGTTTCGTAATTTTTTAGAAACTGCAGAGTAATTTTTCTTTTAAATTTTGTTGTTAGAAAAACACCACCAAAATTATTTTATTTTTGGTGGTGTTTTCAATCTTAAAAACTTAAAAAATTATTGTGTAACGCCTACTGTTTTACTAGCTTTGCAAGCTTAACAACACAACAATAATGAACAATACAAAAACTATTAAATCAGCATTAATTTCCGTTTTTCACAAAGACGGATTAGAGCCTATTGTTAAAAAGCTTAACGAATTGGGTGTTACTATATACTCTACAGGAGGTACCGAAAAATTCATTAAAGACTTAGGAATTGATGTAGTACCAGTAGAAGACGTCACCTCTTACCCTTCTATTTTAGGAGGAAGAGTAAAAACTTTACACCCTAAAGTTTTTGGTGGTATTTTAAACAGGCAAGATCATGAAGGTGATATTGCTGAAATGGAAGAATACAATATTCCTCAATTAGATTTAGTAATTGTAGACTTATACCCTTTTGAAAAAACAGTTGCTTCTGGTGCTTCAGAACAAGATATTATTGAAAAAATTGATATTGGCGGAATTTCTCTAATCCGAGCAGCAGCTAAAAACTTTAAAGACACTGTAATTGTTTCGTCAATGGAGCAGTATGAGGAGTTTTTAAATATTATTTCTGAAAATAACGGAAACACTTCGTTAAACGATAGAAAAAAGTTTGCAGCTAAAGCCTTTAATATCTCCTCTCATTATGATACAGCTATTTTCAACTATTTTAATGAAGATGAAGTTGTATATAAAGCTAGTGAAACTACCTCTAAAGTGTTACGCTATGGAGAAAACCCACATCAAAAAGGTTTTTTCTTTGGTGATTTAGATGCTATGTTTGATAAACTACATGGAAAAGAGTTAAGTTATAATAACCTATTAGATGTTGATGCTGCTGTTAATTTAATAGAAGAATTTAAGGGAGAAGACCCAACATTTGCTATTCTAAAACACAATAATGCATGTGGTTTTGCTCAACGTAAAACAATTCATCAGGCTTATGTAGACGCTTTAGCTGGCGATCCTGTTTCTGCGTTTGGAGGAATCTTAATTTCAAACACAAAAATTGATAAAGCTACTGCTGAAGAAATTCACAAATTATTCTGTGAAGTAGTAATCGCTCCTGCTTATGATGCTGATGCCTTAGAAATTTTAAAAGGTAAAAAGAACAGAGTAATTTTAATTCAAAAAGAAGTTGAATTACCTAAACAAACAGTAAGAACAGCTTTAAACGGAGTATTAGTTCAAGATAAGGACTATATTACCGATAAATTAGATGATTTATCATACCCTACTAACAATAAACCATCAGAAAGTGAGTTAGAGGATTTGTTATTTGCATCTAAACTATGTAAAAACACTAAGTCAAACACTATTATTTTAGTAAAGAACAAACAATTATTAGCCGGGGGAACAGGTCAAACAAGTAGAGTTGATGCTCTAAGACAAGCTATTGAAAAAGCTAATAGCTTCAACTTTGACTTAAATGGAGCTGTTATGGCTAGTGATGCTTTTTTCCCTTTTCCTGACTGTGTAGAAATAGCAGACAAAGCAGGTATAAAAAGTGTAATTCAACCAGGGGGATCTATTAAAGACCAATTAAGCATTGATTATTGTAACAATAATAATGTTTCTATGGTTTTTACTGGAACTAGACATTTTAAACATTAATTATACTAAGTGTAAAATACCCACAGATTTTTATTAGATTTGTGAGAATACATTAAAATTAAATATAAATAACGAAATCTTTATGGGTTTTTTCGATTTCATGACAGAAGATATTGCAGTAGATTTAGGTACTGCAAATACACTTATAATCCACAATGGTAAGGTAGTTATTGACAACCCCTCTATTGTTGCTAGAAATAGGCTTACTGGTAAAATTATTGCTACAGGTCACGAAGCTAGTAGGATGCAAGGAAAAACCCACGAAAACATCAAAACCATACGTCCCTTAAAAGACGGTGTAATTGCTGACTTTCAAGCTTCAGAAGAAATGATCAAGGAATTTGTAAAACAAATTCCTGCTATAAAAAAGAGATTATTTCCACCATCATTACGAATGGTAATTTGTATTCCTTCAGGAATTACCGAAGTTGAAAAACGAGCAGTTATTGATTCTGGTCGTCATATGAACGCTAAAGAAATCTATTTGATTTATGAGCCTATGGCAGCAGCTATTGGTGTAGGTGTTGATATTATGGAGCCTAAAGGAAATATGATTATTGATATAGGTGGAGGTACAACTGAAATCGCTGTTATAGCACTAGCTGGTATTGTTTGTGATCAATCAGTAAAAGTTGCTGGAGATTTATTTACCAGTGATATTATGTATTACATGCGTACTCAACATAACTTGTATGTTGGTGAGACTACTGCTGAAAAAATAAAGTTACAAATAGGTTCTGCTACAGAAGATTTAGACAACCCTCCTGAAGACATGATGGTACAAGGACGTGATTTATTAAGTGGAAAGCCTAAGCAAATACAAGTTTCTTATCGTGAAATTGCAAAAGCATTAGATAAATCAATTTTACGTATTGAAGATGCCGTAATGGAAACGCTATCTAAAACACCTCCTGAATTGGCTGCTGACATTTACAATACTGGTATTTATTTAGCTGGAGGAGGTTCAATGCTTAGAGGTTTAGACAAACGTTTATCAAGAAAAACAGATTTACCTGTTTATGTTGCTGAAGATCCGTTACGTGCTGTAGTTCGCGGAACAGGTATTGCTCTTAAAAACTTAGAAAAGTACAAAACTGTATTAATCAAATAAATTTGAGTGATTATTTATGCAACAGCTTATTTATTTCTTACAGAAGTATAAGTATTTCTTATTTTTTCTATTCTTAGAAGTTATAGCTGTTGCATTAATCATTAACAACCATTCTTTTCATAAAAGTAAATTTATTAGTTCTACTAATTTCATTACAGGCGGACTATATCAAAAATCATCTAACATATCGGAGTATCTTGACTTAAAAGAAACAAACTCTATACTTGTTGAAGAAAACTTAGCATTAAAAAATAAATTAGAAAAAATCAATACTTATCTTGATAGTGTTTCTGCTAATCAGGTAGTAGACACAGTAAATCTCAGTCAAAATTTTAATTACATTTCTGGAAAAATAATTAAAAACTCTTTTCATAAAGCTGATAACTTTTTAACGATTAACAGAGGTAAAAGTTATAATGTTTTTAAAGAAATGGGAGTAATAAATAATAAAGGTATTATTGGTATTACTGACAATGTCTCTAATAAGTTTGCTAGAGTACAATCTATTTTAAATTCAAAAAGTAGTATTAACGCGAAATTTAAAAACAACAATCATTACGGTACACTAACTTGGGATGGTAAAGATTATAATATTGTGCAACTAACTGACATTCCACGTCAAGCTGTTTTTAAAGAAGGAGATACTGTAGTTACTGGAGGAAGATCAACTATTTTTCCTAATGGAATCCCAATAGGAACAGTCGTAAAAGTACCTGAAGAGCTATCTGCTGTAAATAGCATAAATATTCAGCTCTTCAATGACATGTCTAACCTAGGTAATGTTTATATCATAACCAATCTAAACAAAGAAGAAATAAAAACTGTAGAAAACAATAATGAATAAGACACTATACTTAATATTTTTATTCGTTTTCCTCTTGTTACTACAAGTGTTGGTTCTAAATAATATTTTATTTTTAGGGTATGTAAACCCCTACATTTATATCGTTTTTATTTTCTTGTATCCTATTAAAGAAAATAGATTTTCTCTTTTGTTAGTTGCCTTCTTATTAGGTTTATGTGTAGATGCTTTTTCTAACTCTGGTGGAATCCATGCTTTTTCTACTGTATTCATGGCTTATATACGCTTATTTGTTTTTAAAACTATTTTCAAAAAAACATCATCAGATTACCTACTTTTTAATCTAAGACATGAATCTTTTGATAAAGTATTTAATTATACAGCAATTTTAACATTAGTTCATCACTTCATTTTATTTAGTTTAACTAACTTTAGCTTTTATAACATTTCAAATGTGCTTATCAACACACTATTTTCTAGTGTTTTTACGTTACTGTTGTATTTTTTAGGAAGTTTTATATTTAGGAAAAAGCTAACATGAAACGAAGTTTCTTACTCATATTTTTAATTACTCTTATTGGAATTGTTTATATCTCTCGATTATTTCAATTACAAGTAGTACGTGGTGGAGAACAAAGCTTAACCAATAGTGCTACCATAAAAATTGAATACGACTACCCCGAACGTGGTTATATTTATGATCGTAATGGAAAGTTATTAGTCGCTAACCAATTGTCTTACGATGTAATGATCATTCCTAAAGAAGTAGAACCTTTAGATACTTTAGAATTCTGCTCTCTTTTAAAAATCGATAAAGAAGATTTTATAAAACGTTTTAAAAAAGCTGAAAATTATGCCCGATGGCTTCCTTCGGTATTTCTAAAGCAACTAGCAAAAGAAGACTATGCTTTTTTACAAGAAAAACTACCTAAATACAAAGGTTTCTATATACAAAAACGTATTATTAGAAACTATCCTGTAAAATCCGCAGCTAATGTATTAGGATTTATTAGTGAGGTTAACGAATATGTAGCTAAGAATAGTGATTACTACGAACAAGGAGAATTAATTGGTAAGCTTGGTGTTGAAAAACAATATGAGAAAGAATTAAGAGGTATTAAAGGGAGAAAATACTTTAAAAGAAACAACTTAAATAAAATTACTGGTTCTTATAAGAACGGTAAATATGACACACTTGCTGTAGCTGGTAAAGACTTAACATTAACTATCGATAGTGAATTACAGCAATATGGAGAATTATTAATGTCTGGAAAAAGAGGAGGTATTGTTGCTATAGAGCCTCAAACTGGTGAGATTTTAGCATTAGTTACCGCTCCTTCTTATGACCCTAACTTATTAGTTGGAAGACAACGTTCTCCTAATTCTGTAAGACTTTTCAACGACAGCATTAACATGCCAACTTTTGACAGAGGCTTACAAGCAATGTATGCTCCTGGTTCACCTTTCAAAATCCTCACTGGTTTAATTGGTTTACAAGAAGGAGTTATTGATGAAAACACTGGTTTTTACTGTCAACACGGATATCGTTATGGTAAACGACCTAATGCTTTTATGGGGTGCCATTGTAGGATTGTTGGTAGACCCGTTCGTTTAAAAACAGCTATTGCTAAATCTTGTAACACTTATTTTGCTAATACTTACAGAAGAATTATTGACAATTACGAAAATCCTACTATAGGAACTGACGCTTGGAGTGAACATGCAAAGAGTTTTGGCTTAGGTAATTATTTAGGATATGATCTTCCTTCCGGTCAAAAAGGAAGGATTCCAAGTGGAAACTTTTACGACAGAAATTATAATTTTAGATGGGGAGCAACAACA
The DNA here is from genome assembly GCF_964513915.1 of Tenacibaculum litoreum. Taxonomy (NCBI): domain Bacteria; kingdom Pseudomonadati; phylum Bacteroidota; class Flavobacteriia; order Flavobacteriales; family Flavobacteriaceae; genus Tenacibaculum; species Tenacibaculum litoreum. The sequence continues at coordinate 369,665 of NZ_CAZEQS010000004.1, forward strand.
ACAATTTCTAATGCTATTGGACAAGGTGAAGTGGAGACGACACCTATTCAGTTGGCAAATATGACAGCTGCTATTGCTAACAAGGGGTATTTTTACACCCCACATATTGTTAAGAAAATTGAAGGTAAATCTAACCTTGATTCTATATATGTAACTCGTAGAAATACGACTGTTTCTCCTGAACATTTCCCTATTGCAATTGAGGCGATGTATGAAACATTTACCAGAGGTACAGCTAGATATAGTCAAGTTAAAGGAATAGACATTTGTGGAAAAACTGGAACAGTTGAAAACTTTATTAGAGTAAATAAGAAAAAAGTTCAATTAACAGACCACTCTATTTTTATAGCTTTTGCTCCAAAAGATAACCCCAAAATAGCCATAGCTATTTTTGTAGAAAATGGAGGATATGGGGCTACAATTGCTGCTCCTATTACAAGTTTACTGATTGAAAAATATTTAAACAAGTCAATCACTAGAAAATATCTTGAAGATCGTATGGTTAATCTGAGTCTTCAAGAAAGGTATGATAATCAATTATTAATTCAAAAAGGCGATACTATTGCGACAGGAACGAAATAATATTTTTGCAGGAATTGATTGGCTACTTGTTCTACTCTACGTAATATTAGTTGGTTTTGGATGGGTGAATATTTATGCAGCATCCTCTACAGAAGAATCAAGAGAAATTTTTGACTTCTCAACAAAATATGGCAAGCAATTAATTTTCATAGGACTCAGTATACCAGTTATCATATTCATTCTTTTTTTTAATTCGAAGTTTTACGAGCAATTTTCCAGTGTTATGTATATTTTTTCTCTGGTTTTATTGGCTGGAGTGCTTGTATTCGGTAAAAAAATTAATGGAGCTACCTCTTGGTATAATTTTGGTGGAATAGGATTACAGCCGTCTGAATTTGCAAAAGCTTTTACTGCTTTAGCTTTAGCTAAATTAATGAGTGATCGGCAATACAACCTTAAACTAATAAAAAATCAGGCAAAAGCTTTTATAATTATCTTTTTACCTGCATTTTTTATAGCACTACAACCTGACATGGGGTCTGTCTTAATATACTTTGCATTCTTTTTTGTTTTAAACAGAGAAGGCTTAACACTAGCTTATATCTTATTTGGCACAATCTCTATTATTCTATTTCTATTAACAGTATATTTTGGGGCAAAGTGGGTACTCATTTCATGTTTACTTATAATCACATTAATTGTTCTTTATGGTGTTTATAAAGACAAGCGATTCTTTCGTTTTAACGTTATAAAAATAATAGGTTCTTATCTTTTTGCTATTTTCTTTGTTTTAGGAATCAGCTATACTTATAATAACATATTAGGGCAGCATCAAAAAGACCGATTCGATATTTTATTAGGAAAAATACAAGACAATAAAGGTATTGGCTACAACTCTTATCAATCTGAAAAAACAATTAGCTCTGGTGGATTTTCTGGAAAAGGTTTTTTACAAGGAGATAGAACACAAGGAAATTTTGTTCCTGAACAACATACAGATTATATATATAGTACAGTAGGTGAAGAATGGGGCTTTTTAGGTAGTTCTTTTGTTATTATTATGTTTATGTTTCTACTCTACAGGGTTATTTATTTATCAGAAACACAAACCAACAAGTTTGCAAGAATATACGGTTATAGCGTAGCTTCTATTTTCTTTTTCCATATTATTGTTAATATTGGAATGGTAATAGGCTTATTACCTACTGTAGGAATACCTCTACCCTTTTTCAGCTACGGAGGATCATCTCTATGGGGTTTCACCTTACTTCTTTTCATATTCATTCGTTTAGACGCTCATAAAAAATACGATTGGTAAAGTAACGTTATTCTAGACTTATTCTATTTAGAATTTTAAAACTGCATAATAGTAGTCAGTTAATTAGCCCTATATACATCTACTTAAGGTTCCCCCCTACTAATCTTTACAAATAATTCTACTTATTTCTTTTAATGATCTAGTATAAAACAAGCCCTTTCAATTTTAAACAAAATAAAAACGCTTCGATATAATATATCGAAGCGTTTAACTATTAACTAACCTTAAAACTCTTATAAAGCTGCAACGTGTTTAGCCAATTTAGACTTTAAATTTGCTGCTTTATTCTTATGAATAATGTTGTTCTTTGCTAATTTATCTAACATAGATACAACAGTCGAAAACATTCCTTCTGCTTCCTTCTTATCTTCTGTAGCTCTTAATTTTCTAACAGCATTACGAGTTGTCTTATGCTGATATTTATTTCTTAAGCGCTTTGCTTCGTTACTTCTAATTCTCTTTAATGCTGACTTATGATTTGCCATTGTACTTATGCGTTAATTGTTTATAAAAAACTTGTAGTCCGTACGGGAATCGAACCCGTGTTACCAGGATGAAAACCTGGCGTCCTAACCCCTAGACGAACGGACCAAAACAATCGTTCTGATTGCGGGTGCAAATATACAATTCTTTTTGTTATTTGCAATTAAAATTTATTTTTTCTTTCTTTATTTTTCCTTCTAAAATAAAGAAAAAGAACTTGTAGTCCGTACGGGAATCGAACCCGTGTTACCAGGATGAAAACCTGGCGTCCTAACCCCTAGACGAACGGACCAAAACAATCTTTTTTGCGATTGCGGGTGCAAATATAAAAACTGTTTTTTATTACACAAAGCTTTTTTTTATTTTTTTAATAAGCTTTTGCAAAAAGCACTCTTTTTGTTGATGGTTTCCCTGTTAAAACACATACACCTGCCTCTTCCTGTGCATCGTTAGGAATACATCTTATTGTAGCTTTTGTTAACTCTTTAATCTTATCTTCAGTCTCAATGGTACCATCCCAATGCGCAGAAACAAATCCTCCTTTGTTTTCTATCACATCTTTAAACTCTTCGAAAGAATTTACTTCGGTGATATGATCGTTTCTATATGCTAAAGCTTTATTAAAAATATTTTCTTGAATTTCCTCTAATAAATTTGATACTATATCAACTACTTCGTCTCTAGAAACAGTTTGCTTTTCAAAAGTATCTCGACGAGCAACCTCAACAGTCCCGTTTTCTAAATCACGAGCTCCCATAGCAATTCGTACAGGTACTCCTTTTAATTCGTATTCAGCAAACTTAGCTCCTGGTCTGAATGTGTCTCTGTCATCAAACTTTACAGAAATTCCTTTAGCTCGTAATTCTTTTACAATGACATCAACCTTTTCAGAAATAGCATTTAATTGTTCTTCTCCTTTATATATAGGTACAATTACAACTTGAATTGGTGCTAACTTTGGAGGTAATACTAAACCAGCATCGTCAGAGTGCGTCATAATCAATCCACCTATTAAACGAGTTGATACCCCCCAAGATGTTGCCCAAACATATTCTTGTTTTCCTTCTTTCGAGGTATACTTTACATCAAATGCCTTTGCAAAATTTTGCCCTAAGAAATGTGACGTACCAGCTTGTAAAGCTTTACCATCTTGCATTAACGCTTCTATTGTTAAGGTATCATCTGCTCCTGCAAAACGCTCACTTTCACTTTTTGCTCCTTTTACTACTGGCATTGCCATAAAGTCTTCTGCAAAAGTTGCATATACTTCTTGCATTTGCTTTGCTTCCGCTACCGCTTCAGCTTTTGTAGCATGTGCTGTATGCCCTTCTTGCCATAAAAACTCAGCAGTACGTAAAAACAAACGTGTACGCATTTCCCAACGTACCACATTTGCCCATTGGTTAATTAATAATGGTAAATCTCTATGTGATTGTATCCATCCTTTATATGTATTCCAAATAATTGCTTCAGAAGTAGGGCGAACAACTAATTCTTCTTCAAGTTTAGCTTCAGGATCTACACGTAATTTCCCTTCATTATCTGGATCGTTTTGTAATCGATAATGTGTAACTACCGCACATTCTTTTGCAAAACCCTCTGCATTTTTTTCTTCTGCTTCAAACAAACTTTTGGGCACAAAAAGAGGAAAGTAAGCATTTTGATGTCCTGTTTCTTTAAACATTCTATCTAATTCTTTTTGCATGTTCTCCCAGATTGCAAACCCGTAAGGCTTAATTACCATACAACCTCTTACTGCTGAATTTTCAGCTAAATCGGCTTTTACAATCAGTTCGTTATACCATTTCGAGTAATCTTCGGCTCTTTTTGTTAAATGTTTGCTCATAATCAAAAGTTTGGCATAAATATTGTTATTTTTTATGCGTAAATTGTGTCTGCAAAACTACATTAAAAAGGTAACAAGCCCAACAAAGAACTAATTTTTTGCAGCTCGTTAAAAAACAATTTGCTATAACCTAAAATAAAAAAGTCATGAAGCTACATTACACCAAAACCAAACTCCCTTTCTATATCCTATCATTTTTGATGGCAGCTACATTTATATCTTGTGGTTCTGCACAAACGGTTACTGGTAGTGATGACGGTATTTATGCTGATGAAGTAGAACAACCTCAACGTAGAGTAATCGTTACAGATGATCGTGCATATGATGAATATCAAGAAAATTATTTTACTAAAGAAGTGGAACGTTTAGACGCTTTAAATGGGACTGATATTTTTACTGATATAGAAAATTATAAGTCTGAAAATGATGGTTCATATAATGGTGAAGACATTATATATGAAGAGGAGCCTGAAACAAGAATTACGTACAATGGTAATGAACCTTGGGGTTATACTGATAATAATGATGTTGTTATTAATATTAACACCTACCCAAGATGGGGCTACTATAATGATTGGGATTATGGTTATGGTTATAACTATTACAGATCTTGGTGGAGGTCTCGATACTATAACTACTGGGGTTACAATCATTGGCACCCTTACCACTGGAATTCTGGATTTTATGTTGGTTTAGGTGGGCTTTATTATAATTCTTACTGGAACTCTCCCTATTACGGATACAATTACTACAGACCATATAGATACTATAACAACCATTATTACAGACGTCCATACAGAGGAGCTAACTATTACAGAGGTAATAGAACCGCAACAACCTCTAGAAGAGGTTACACTACTGGTCGCAGAGAAACTACAACTTCTAGACGTTCTTCTGATGTTTACAGAAGAAGTAATAGTAGAACCTATCGTAATGACAGAAATACTCGTTCTACAAGAAGTACACGAGGGTATAATACAAGAAGGGGCAGCAACTCTAACAACAGAAGTATTAAACGATCAACTAGAACAAGAAGTTATAATTCTAACGGCAGTAGATCTACCCGTAACTATAGAGGTACACCTCGCTCAACAAGAAGTTCAAGAGGATATTCTACCAGAAACTATAGAGCTTCCAATAATAATGATGTTCGTAAATCTTCATCAGTTCGAAACTCTAGAAGTTATACTAAGAAAAACCAAAGTTCTAATAGAGCTGTTAAAAAATCATATTCTCCAAGAAACTCTAAAAGCTATTCAAAATCAACTAGAAATAACAGAGGAAACTACGCTTCTCGTAAGAGTAGCAATTCAAGAAAATCTAGAAGTTATTCGAAACCATCTAGAAGTTCTCGTAGTTACTCTTCTCCATCAAGAAGCAGCTCTTCATCTAGAAGTAGCTCGGGAGGAAGTAGCAGAAGTTCATCAAGAAGCTCTAGAAGATAATCTTTAAACCAGATTTCAAGATAAGTTTTTAACGAATTAATGAAAAAATGAAAAGAATTTTAACCTTCGCGATAATTATCGCAAGCACGTATACTGCCTATTCACAATCTTTAGGCTATAATGATTTAGGAATTTTATTTTCAAAAGACGATAATTACGGAACTGCTCGCTTTGAAGGAATGAGCGGAGCTTTTGGAGCCTTGGGAGGAGATATTTCTGCCTTTGGAATTAACCCAGCTGGTAGTGCCGTTGCTATTAAAAGTACTTTTGGTGTAACTTTAGGAAACAGAAACACTACATACACTACTAATTATTACGGAAACACAACAGAAACAGAAGACGATTTTTTTAATATTACTCAAGCTGGTGGTATTTTATCTTTTGACTCTGCTCTTAACTCTGACTGGAATCGTTTTGCTTTAACTTTTAATTATAGATTGAAAAGCGATTTTGATGGATTTTATTCATCTCAAGGAAATAGTGGTTTCCTATTTTACCCTGAACACTTTGCTGATGAAAGTGCAACACCGACTCAATTTGATAGAAGTATTGATCAATTTATTTCTAGAGAAACCTTTGGACAATCTAGCGTGTTTAATATTGGATTTTCAGCGGTTTATCAAAATAAGTTATTTGTTGGAGGATCATTAAAATTCCATAGTTTAGAGTTTAATCAATATTCTTATTTAAATGAGATAAATGATGATGTAGACGGAAATATATTAGACACAGAAGATATAGAAAATATTTATTACGACGGAAGCGGGTTTTCATTAAGCTTAGGTTTTATCTACAAATTAAATCAAAATATCCGTTTAGGTTTAGCCTATGAAACTCCAACTTGGTATCAAGAAGTATTTGAAGATTTTTCTTATTCTTTAGACATGGCACCAATAGAAGATTTAAATATTTCTAATTATTACGAGGAACTTAACCACGAACTGTTTACTTACAAATTTAAATCACCTAGTAGAGTTACAGCAAGTGGAGCCTATGTTTTTGGAAAACTAGGATTAATTAGTGTAGATTACACCTATAAAGATTATAAAAACATAAGGTTTAACAGCAATGGCTTTGAAAATGAGAATCGATCATTTGCAAATGATTATAGAAACACTCATTCTCTAAACATTGGTACTGAATGGCGCTTTGATGATTTTAGTATTAGAGGAGGTTATCATTATGAAAAAAATCCAAACTTACTGGCTGCATTGGGTGGGAACACCAATAAAGATAATTTAAGAGGATTTAGTCTTGGTCTAGGCTATAAATTTGGGAATACTAAATTTGATTTAGCTTATCAAAACTCAGAAAGTATTAATTATAACTCTTCATATAATCTGGGAGATATCCCAACAACTAACAATACCTCAAGAATTTCTGGAACAATTACTTTTAGTTTATAATTCATAGAAACATATAATAAAGGTCCTGCTATATGCAGGACTTTTTATATATCCATTTCTCAGTTTTTTACCGTAATTTTGCTTCTTATTTACAACTTATGAGTTCAATAAAAATAAACATACAAGAAACTAATAACGAAACCATTCTAAAGTTTGTTAGCAACAAAATTTTAGTCAACGGGGGCAGTTATGAATACAATAATATAGACGAGGCTAAAAATTCTCCGTTAGCACAACAACTTTTTTATCTTCCTTTTGTAAAAAAGGTATTAGTTACAGCTAACTTTATCGCTATTCAACGATACGATATTGTTGAGTGGAATGACGTTGAAGAAGAAGTTCGTGAGCAAATAGAAGCTTATATACAAGATGGCAACTCAGTAGTAAAAGAAGAGACTACAAAAAAAGATGCTGTTGAAGTATATGCCGAAGTTACTCCAAACCCGGCTGTAATGAAATTTGGAACCAACAAAGCTTTAACGCAAACTGATGTTGAGTTCAAAAACATTGAAGAAGCTAGCAAATCTTCTCCTTTAGCTCAAGCATTATTTAGCTTTCCTTTTGTAAAAGAGATTTTTATTTCTGAAAACTACATTTCAATCACTAAATACGATATGATTGATTGGAATGAAGTATACCAAGAGGTACGTACTTTTATTCGTAGCTATATTCAAGAAGGTAAAAAAATCATATCTGAATTACCAAAACAACAAACTACACAAAATGTTGAAGTTCCTAAAGAGAATTTAACAGATACTGAAACTAAGATTGTTGATATTTTAGATGAATATATAAAACCTGCTGTAGCTTCTGATGGTGGTAATATCGCTTTTCAATCATACGATGCTGATAGCAAAAGAGTAAGTGTTATTTTACAAGGAGCTTGTAGTGGCTGCCCATCATCAACAGTAACATTAAAAAATGGTATTGAAACCATGCTTAAAGAAATGTTACCTAATCAAATTAATGAAGTAGTTGCCATTAACGGGTAATTCCAAACCAAACAAAATATATGTCTGAAAAGATCAAACCATATAAAGATTCTGAATTAGGAAAGAAAGAACAAGTTGCTCAAATGTTTGACAACATCTCTGAAGATTATGACGGATTAAACCGTGTTATTTCTTTAGGAATAGATGTAAGCTGGCGTAAAAAAGTAGTAAAACTAGTAGGGGAAAACAATCCACAACAAATTTTAGATATCGCTACTGGTACAGGTGATTTAGCTTTAATGATGTCTGAATTAAATCCTGAAAAAATTGTAGGCCTTGATATTTCTGAAGGAATGCTACAAGTTGGAAGACAAAAAATAGCTAAAGCTAACTTGTCTAATAAAATTAAGATGATTGTTGGCGATAGTGAAAACATTCCTTTTCCTGATAATACCTTTGATGCGATTACTGTTTCTTTTGGAGTTCGAAACTTTGAAAACTTAGACAAAGGCTTAACCGAAATATTACGCGTATTAAAACCTGGAGGTAAGTTTGTAGTATTAGAAACCTCAAACCCAACAAAATTCCCTTTTAAACAAGGGTACAAATTGTATACTAATTATATTTTACCTATTATTGGTAAACTCTTTTCAAAAGACAAAGTTGCTTACTCGTATTTATCGGAAACGGCAAATTCTTTTCCTTTTGGAAAGGCTTTCAACAATATTTTACAAAAAAACGGGTTTAAGAATGCAAAGAATATACCTGTAACATTTGGTGTTGCATCAATTTATACCGCTTTAAAATAGTATGTTAAAAAAGCTTTTACTTTTCGGAATTTTAGTAGCGTCGTTATCTACACAAGCGCAAAAAGAAAAAATATTGAAACTTCCTAGTTTTGACAAACCTCTTTTTCACTACGGGTTTTACCTGGGGGCTAATAATAATGGTTACAAAATTTCTTATGCTCCAAGTGATTTTGACAATGCTGAAATCGAAGTAGAATCCTCTATTGGTTTTAATGTAGGTTTAATTGCTGACTTAAGATTACATAACAATATTAACCTGCGTTTTGAACCTGGATTAATGTCTAACACCAAAACATTGCGCTTTAAACATATAGCTGGAGCGGATAATGTAAACACTCGTGAAGTAGGTGCCACCTACTTACATTTACCTCTCCTTTTAAAATTTAGCACAAACAGACTTAATAATATGAGACCTTATGTTATTGGAGGGATTTCATACGATCATAACTTTTCAAGTAATGAAAGAAACAGTGATGATAATTTTGCTGGAGAATTTAGAACGACAACCAATAATTTCATGTATGAAGTAGGTATTGGTGTTGATTTTTACTTAAGTTATTTTAAGTTCTCCCCTTCTATAAGAGGTGTTTTTGCTATTAATAATGAAGCTATATACGATAACAAATCTCCTAGTCAGTGGACAGACCCTATTAATTTCTTAGGAACTAGAGGAGTGTTTTTGCACTTAGCTTTTGAATAAGATTTATCAAACAAACACACTTACAATAAAAAAAGGCTTTCTAATTAGAAAGCCTTTTTAAGTTTAAAAATAATATGAAGTCCCCCGAATTCTTATTACTCTATACTTGTTAGACACACTTTATTTTTTTAGGTCACATTTTTTTATAAAAAAAAGACCGCAAAAAATGCGGCCTTATTTCATAAAGATTTCTCTTTATTAGTTGGATAGAAGTCCCCCGAAATCTATCGTACTGTTAAAAACATTGTTTTTAGCGTTTTCAAAGATATAAAAAATTGTTAATTTTTGTTATTTTTTTATAACTATTTTACTGTCAACTACATCTTTAATTGGTAAAATAACCTTACCTCCTTCTGTATTGATTGTAATACATATATTATCTATGGCAACTACTACTCCTTCTACATCGTCTATTACAACCTTTTCTCCTATTGAAATGTTCTTTCTTGAATAATAACCAAAAAGCAATCTAGAAACTGCATCTCTAGCACCAAAACCAAAAGCTAAAGTAAAAGCTAATAATACAGATCCTATTAAAAGAGTTAGATTACTTTTAATTACTGATGTATCTACACCTGCTTGGTCTAATGCTGTTATAGATAAAAACACAACGATTAGGTAAAAAGCAATATTACCTACTAAATTTCCTCCAGATACTTCAAGAGATTTGAACATGGATTGAATTGCTTTTTTCACCATCGTTCCTAAGTAAGCTCCTCCTACAAAAATACCCACAGCTGTTAATAGTTTTGGTAAATACGCAAAAAAGCTTCTAATCCCTTCAGATACTACAGTTAAGCCAAACATTTCGGCCCCAACCATAACAAAAACAAAAATCAAAAACCATTTTAACACAGCCAAAATAACATTAGTAAGTACAATATTTATTGTGCTACTACCAAAAATTTCTGTTTTCCTAAGCTTCTTAGACCATTCATCTATTTTAGTTTTGGCTAATGCTTTTCTAACAAGGTATAAAAAGATTTTTATAACGAGCCAAGAAATAATTACAAAAGCTAAAAATCCTACTATAGTTGGTAATGAATCAACTATATCTTGAAAAATATCCTTAAAAGGGGTTAAAAAATCTATATTTAAAAAACTCATAACTTTTATGTATATATAGTATGTATTTGGTTAGTTTAAACTAGTTAGTATCATTTCTTTTTTCCGTTTGGTTCAGTAGCTCCTCCTATCAAATCAACAATAGCATTAGGATACTTAACCACGAATAAATCAGCCATATCTATTGATAGCTTAATCATTGCCACATCATTAAGTACTTTTTCTTTTAGTACTTCTGGCAATTCTTCGTTATGTAATATTTTTTTAAATGGATTATCCATAATTTATTACAATTCGTTATACGCTTTCACCACTTTTTCTTTAGCCCTTTTTAAACGCATTTTTACTGCGCTTTCCCCCAAATCTAACCCCACTGAAATATCTTTTATACTCATTTCATCTTGGTACTTCATTAATAAAATCATTTTCTCTGAAGGAGAAATCATTTCGAGTGCTTTAGCTAGTTTATCTGACTTTAACTCGAATAGTGTTGCGTCATCAATATCATTGATATTACTTTCCTCTTTTATTTCGTCTGTTACTACTGTTACTTTTTCTTTTTTCTTTTCTTTATTTCTCTGTACATAATTAACACAAAAATTGTAAGTAAAAGAATATAACCAAGTAGAAAACTTAGATTTTCCTTTAAAAGTTCTCAATTTAACAAATAAACGAATAAATACATCATGTGTTAAATCTTGAGCCTCTTCTTTATTTTTGGAAAATCCATAGCACTTGTTATACACCACGCCAGCATAACGATCGTATAAAACAGCGAATAAATGAGTATCATTTTTTTCTACTATTTTACGAACTAAATCTTCGTCGCTTATTTTTTTTACATCAATACTCTCCAAGGGGCAGTATAGTTAGTTTCCTTCTTAGTTATACAATAATTAGACACTTGCTTCCCTACGTGGTCACCTAATTATTGCTTAAATAACAAACTTTAACATTTCTTTAACAAATAGACGAAAATTTTTAAGAAATACAAAAAACTTTGTAACATTATTCTAATTGCATACGTATAAGATAATGTAGACTGATTGATAAATTAAAAATATACTTGAAGTAGATGAGACAACTAAAAATTACAAAACAGGTTACCAACAGAGAAACCGCGTCTTTAGATAAATATTTGCAAGAAATAGGAAAGGTAGATTTAATTACTGCCGATGAAGAAGTTGAATTAGCACAAAGAATTAAAGCAGGTGACCAAAGAGCTCTTGAAAAACTTACCAAGGCTAACTTACGTTTTGTGGTATCGGTTGCTAAGCAATACCAAAACCAAGGGTTAACATTACCTGATTTAATTAACGAAGGAAATTTAGGATTAATTAAAGCTGCGAAACGTTTTGATGAAACTCGTGGTTTTAAATTTATCTCGTATGCGGTATGGTGGATTCGTCAGTCTATCTTACAAGCACTAGCTGAACAATCTCGTATTGTTCGTTTACCTTTAAACAAAATTGGTTCTATTAACAAGATTAATAAAATGTATGCTTTCTTAGAGCAAGAAAATGAGCGCCCACCAAGTGCTGAAGAAATTGCTAAGAAATTAGACATGACTGTTAACGATGTTAAAGAGTCAATGAAAAACTCTGGACGTCACGTATCAATGGATGCTCCTCTAATTGAGGGTGAAGATTCTAATTTATATGATGTATTAAACTCAGGTGAATCACCAAACCCTGATAAAACTTTATTACACGAATCTTTACGTATTGAAATTAATCGTGCATTAGAAACATTAACTCCACGTGAGGCTGATGTTGTAAAATTATACTTTGGCTTAGGAGAGCACCAACCAATGACTTTAGAAGAAATTGGCGAAACATTTGACTTAACTCGTGAACGTGTACGTCAAATTAAAGAAAAAGCCATCAGAAGATTAAAACATACATCTCGTAGTAAGATTTTAATGACTTACTTAGGATAATAATACAAACAACAACAAATAGTTATCGTAACTATTCGTTTTTTGATTAATGAATGGAAGCTCTCAAATTTGAGAGCTTTCTTTTTGGTTTTAATGCTCTTAGTTTTAACTATATTTGCACTTAATAACAACACAACAACTTATATATTAATGGAAAAACTTGTAGCCCCATCAATTTTAGCGGCTGATTTTGGTAACCTTCAACGTGATGTTGAAATGGTTAATGATAGTAAAGCAGATTGGTTTCATATTGACATTATGGACGGTGTTTTTGTTCCAAATATTTCTTTTGGAATGCCTGTTTTAAAATCAATTGCAAAACATGCTAATAAAACTATTGATGTACACTTAATGATTGTTGACCCTGATCGTTATATTCAAACTTTTGCTGATTTAGGTGCCGACGTTTTAACAGTACACTATGAAGCTTGCACACATTTACACAGAACTGTTCAAGCAATAAAAGCTGCTGGTATGAAAGCAGGTGTCTCTTTAAATCCACATACACCAATCGCTGTTTTAGAAGATATTATTAAAGATTTAGACTTAGTTTGTATTATGAGTGTTAATCCTGGATTTGGAGGACAATCATTCATTGAAAATACTTACAAAAAAATTCAACAGTTAAAAAATTTGATTGAATTTAGTGAAGCTTCTACTCTAATTGAAATTGACGGTGGTGTAACTGATCAAAACGCTAATAAACTTGTAGAAGTTGGCGCAAATGTATTGGTTGCTGGTAGTTTTGTTTTCAAAAGTGACAACCCAACCGAAACAATTGAAAATTTAAAATCTATTATAAACTAAAAGTCAAAGCGTATTTAGAAACAAATCTAAATACGCTTTTAGTTTAACAGCCCTATAATCCCTTAAAAGGGTTACTAAATATTAATGTAATCTTGTTTAAGATAGTTTTATACTCCTCCACAATATACCTCATTCATACAAATATAACCTGGAGGAAGAGGTTCACACTTAGTACACATTACATATGTCCATCCTCCCTGAATAATTTTTTGTTCCGATTTATTTAAAACTGAACCTAAATTTGAAATGTTTTTTAACATGATAAAGTATTTTGAGTTTATCAAAAATAAATTCTACAAAACAATTAAACTCAAAAAAAACCATAATAAAAGTAAGGTTTTACCATAAATTTTAACTTCCCATATTCTTTTATATTAAAGAAAGGACTAAAACTGCTCTAATAGGTAATAAATTAAATCAGTGGTAGTTACAATCCCTACTAATTCATTATTATCTACAACTGGTAAAGCATGAAACTCCTTTTTAGCTAAAATTTCTGCAACTTCTTTTATTGTAGTACTAGAACTTACTGTTTCTAAGTTTTTAGCCATTACTTGATCTATTGTAAACATGTTATAAACTACGGTATCAACATCGGTCTCACTTTCATCAACAGCATCTGCGAAACTTATTCGCAATAAATCTGTATAACTTAACATTCCTTTTATTTCATTTCCACTAACTACTGGAATATGCCTTATATGTTCTTTCTTAAATATCTTTTCTGCAGTTATTAAATCATCTGTACTACTTAATGTAATTACATCTTTAGTCATTATAACTGAAACTGGTGTTCTTTTTTTCATTCTTGTAAGGTTTTTTGTTTTTATCTACTTCAAATTTCAGCAATAAAAACAAGTATAAACCTGATTAAAATCATAGATTATCATCTATTTTATTTCTATCTAAAATGTAATTATTTAAGTACTTTTACAAAAAACATTTTATCTTGATAGAAGATTTACAGAAATACTACGGTTATTTATTTGAAAAAGCACTGTTACAAGAAATAGCTGATGTTGCTATAGCTAAGGAAGCTAAAGCTAATGAAGTTATTATTGATATTGGAAGTTACATTACCTCTATTCCTTTATTATTAAGTGGTGCCATAAAAATCTTACGTGAAGATAAAGAAGGAGACGACTTAGTTTTATATTATATAGAAAAGGGAGATACTTGTGCTATGACACTTTCATGTTGTATGGGACAAACTAAAAGTAAAATTAAAGCTATAGCTGAAACTGATGTAAAGCTATTAATGATTCCAAAACAGAAAATGAGTGAATGGCTTAGTAAATATAAAAGCTGGCAAGAATTCATCTTACATAGTTATCATAGCAGGTTACAAGAGTTTATTGATGCTATCGATACTATTGCTTTTCTAAATATGGATCAACGTTTATTAAAGTACCTAAAAGACAAAGCTTTGGTAAATCAAAACGAAACAATTAGTGTAACACATCAACAAATCGCCAATGATTTACATACTTCTAGAGTAGTTGTTTCAAGGCTTTTAAAAGCTCTAGAAAAACAAGATAAAATAGAACTACATAGAAATCAGATTAAAGTGTTAGAACTTTAACCTTGTAACTTAAGTTACATTTTTTACAAGAGAATCGTTCTACCTTTATGATAAATATTAGAACGATGAAAAAATTAATAGCCTTACTTGCAGTTTTATCTATTTTTAGTTGTAACCAAGCCAAAAAAAATGATTCTTCTAAAAAGAATATTAAAATCACTTCAGCTGAAAAAGTAACTATTCCTCCTGGTAAAAAATTATTAGAAACAAAATGTTTTGTATGCCACAACTCCTCTACTCCAAACGACGAGAGAGTTGCTCCTCCAATGATTGCTATTAAAGCTCATTATATTGGTGAAAATACTTCAGAAGAAGAGTTCACTAATAACTTTCTCAATTTTGTATTAAACCCTACGAAAGAAAATGCAGTAATGAGAGGAGCTGTTAAACGATATGGAATAATGCCTTATCAAAAATTTGAAGAACAAGACCTTAAAAAAATAGCAAACTACCTCTATAATTATAAGATTGAAGAACCTAGTTGGTTTAAGGAGCATTGGGAGTCTAAACAAGGTAAAAATTATATTAATACTGGTAAAAAAGTAAGCGACATTCAATCTAACAAAACTTCTGAAGAAATTGGATTAGAATACGCCATGAAAACTAAAAAAACATTAGGTAAAAACTTAATGGGAGCAATTCAAAAGAAAGGAACTTTACATGCTTTACAATTTTGTAATGAAAAAGCCTACAAGTTAACTGATAGTATGGCTACAAAATTCAATGCTTCCATTAAAAGAGTTTCAGACAAACCAAGAAACCCCAACAATACTGCAAACACTGAAGAACTAAACATTATTGAAGGATACAAAAGAATTGTAAGTAACAAAGAAGAAATTAAACCTGTTACAAAACAAGCAGATAACAAAACCAAATTCTATTACCCAATTATAACAAATAGTATGTGCTTACAATGCCATGGAACCCCCAATTCACAAATAAAACCTGAAACTTTAAAAGAATTAACTCTCCTATATCCTACCGATAAAGCTCAAGGTTATGATGTAAATCAGGTACGAGGAATTTGGAGCATAACATTTAAAAATTAAAATTATGGGAAAATTTTCTGAAATAATCAAAGGAAACAAACCTGTTTTGGTTGATTTCTTTGCCGAATGGTGTGGTCCATGTAAAATGATGGCTCCTATTTTAAAAGAGGTAAAAGAAGATTTAGGAGAAAATGTTATTATTTTAAAAATAGACATTGATAAAAATCAACAAATAGCAAATACCTACCAAATTAGAGGTGTTCCTACGTTTATGCTTTTTAAAGAAGGTAAGTTATTATGGAGACAATCAGGAATGTTATATAAGAACGATTTGATTGGTATTATTAATAGCCATGTGAAATAATATCATTATTTTTATTCCTCCTTATTGCTACTAAAAAAACGTTCTTATTTAATAACCTCCTAAACTATCTTTAGTATGGAAGACATGCTCTTTTATGATAGAATGCAGTTTGCTTTCACAATTACTTTTCATTATTTATTTCCACAGTTAACCATGGGGCTATCGTTGATGATAGTTTTCTTTAAATGGAAGTTTTTAAGAACTAAAATTGAAAAATACAACGATGCAGCAAAATTTTGGATGAAAATTTTTGCTTTAAATTTTGCTATGGGAGTTGTTACTGGAATCCCAATGGAATTTCAATTTGGAACTAACTGGGCAAAATTCTCTGAACTTACTGGAGGCATTATTGGACAAACTTTAGCTATGGAAGGAATGTTCTCTTTCTTTTTAGAATCTTCCTTTTTAGGACTGTTTTTATTTGGAGAGAAAAAACTAGGACACAAACTTCATTTTTTAACTGGTTTTTTAGTCTTTTTAGGCTCTTGGGCAAGTGGTTTTCTAATTATAGCTACACATTCTTGGATGCAAAATCCTGTAGGCTATGAAATATTGGCCAACGGCAAGTTTGTGTTAAATAATTTTTCTGCATTATTTTCTAACCCTTGGTTATGGCCTTCTTATTTACACAATCAAGCAGCTTCCTTGGTTACTAGTTCTTTTGTAGTAGCTGGTATAGGAGCTCTTTATCTCTTGAATAAAAAACACTTAGAGTTTGGAAAACTATTTTTAAAAACTGGGGTTATTTTTGGAGTTATAGCGTCTATTTTAGTCGCTTTCCCTACTGGTGATTTAGCGGCCAAAAATGTTGTCAAATATCAACCTATAACCTTTGCCGCTATGGAGGGTATATTTGAAACAGAAAAAGGAGGCTCTGAAATAGTGCTAATTGGACAACCAAATATGCTGGAGAAAAAATTAGATAATAAAATAGCAGTCCCTAACATCTTAAGTTTTTTAACCTACCAAGAATGGAATGCAGAGATTAAAGGGCTTAATGAATTTGATGAAAAAAACTATCCAACAAATATACCTGGACTATATTATGCATATCATATAATGGTAGGTTTAGGAACTATTTTTATTGCATTAATGTTAGCTAGCATTGTACAATTATTCAGAAAAAAATTATACCAAACAAAATGGATCTTATGGTCTTTACTCTTCATGATTCCATTTCCTTACATTGCCAACACTACTGGCTGGTATACCGCTGAATTAGGACGCCAACCTTGGTTGGTTTATAACTTATTACGAACATCTGCTGGGGCATCTCCTACAGTATCCTCAGGAAACACTTTATTTACTCTTTTAGGGTTTATAGGTTTATATCTACTGTTAGGAATGTTATTTCTAATTTTAGTTGGAAAAATTATTAATAAAGGACCTCAAACAACACATTAAATTATGGAGCTTTTTTGGTATATAGTATTAGTTACGATGTTAGCCGTTTATGTTATTTTAGATGGTTATGATTTTGGTGCAGGAATTATTCACTTATTCTTCGCAAAAAAAGAAGAAGATAAAAAGAAAGTCGTAAAAGCTATAGGTCCTTTTTGGGATGCGAACGAAGTATGGTTAATCGCTGCAGGTGGTGTTTTATTTTTTGCTTTTCCAACTTTATACGCTTCTTCTTTTAGTGGTTTTTATCTCCCTTTAATGATGGTTTTATGGTTACTAATTTTTAGAGCTATTGGTTTAGAACTTAGAGGACAAATACACAATAGAATATGGGAAAGTATTTGGGACAAAGCTTTTGGAGTTGCAAGTTTACTTCTTGCCTTATTTTTTGGGGTGGCACTAGGTAATGTTGTACGTGGTGTTAACCTAGGAAACGTTGTAGATGGTGTTTCTACTCATGAGGCACATTATTTTTTCCTCCCTTTATGGAATTCGGAATTTTCTCCTCATTCCGAAACACTTGGAGTTATAGATTGGTTTACTTTACTTCTGGGAATTATTGCAGTAGTATCACTAACAATTCACGGTGCTAATTGGGTCATTTTTAAAACCAATGCTAGTATTAATAACCAACTAAAAAAGGTTGTTTTTGCTCTTTCTTTTGTTTTATTGGGGCTAGTTATTATTTCATTAATCGCTTGGCATGTTATAGAGCCTAAACCATTTCATAATTTCATAGAGCATCCTTTCCTTTGGATATTTCCTTTACTAACGTTTGTAGGATTGTTTGGTTTATTCAACGTAAAAAAATATACAAAGCACATCACAGGTTTTTTATATTCTTCTTTGTTTTTATTAGGAGGTTTGGCAACTACAGTCGCTTCAATTTTCCCTAAAGTTTTGCCTTCAACTAATAACATAAATCCTGATTTAACAATTTATAATGTAGCTACTAATGAGTATGGGTTGTCTGTAGGCTTGAATTGGTTTTTTATAGCTGCAATACTGGTAGTTGTTTATTTTGTTATTCAGTATAAAGTTTTTAAAGGAAAAATGGATGATGTAGACTATGGCGAGCATTAGTCTACTTCTTTATACTTAACTAAAATACATTCCATTAAAACCTTACTCCTATGTAACTAAAGTTGCAGACAACAGCCTTTACAATATTTAAATTAGTATGTAATTTAAAAGCTGTTATCATGAAAACTTTAAACACAATAGGCTTGCTATTCTTATTACTTTTTTCAAGTATTAGTAGCTCTTGCCAGAATACAGACAACACAAAACTTACTCTTTTTCAAGAAGAAAAAAACGAAATGCTCTTTATGCTAGAAGAAGAAAAACTAGCATTTGATATATATAATGTTCTTAATGAAAAATGGAACCTACGTATTTTTGAAAACATCAATCAAAGTGAAAAGCGACATATGAACGCTATGAAAAACTTACTACAAGTCAATCATATCACTTTTATCTTAAATAAAGAAAGAGGTGTTTTTAAAAATTCTGAACTTCAAAAGTTATATGATGAGTTAATAAGTAAAGGACAAAAATCTAAACTAGATGCACTTGAAGTAGGTAAGTTAATTGAAGAAAAAGATATTAAAGATCTACAGTTAGCTATTAAGAGCACTAATGACGAATACAGTATAAATGTATATACCAATTTATTAAACGCTTCATACAATCACCTAAGTGCATTTAACAGAAACATTTCCAAGTATTAGTTGATTTTTAATTGTTAGTGAAGAACGCCTAGACTTTTGTTTAGGCGTTTTTTCATTGTAACATTAGTTACTGACTACTGTGTTTTATGCCACTAAATTTGCTATAACAAAATAGTTAAGATGAAAAAATCATATGTTAGTTTATTTATAGTGGCCTTTTTAATGGCTACTACTATAAAAGCTCAAACTAAAACTTCAATTTCCAAAAGTGAGGTTTTAAAAAGAGTTCAGGAAAATAACACCTCATTAAAAATATTCGAGCAAAATTATGAAGAAGCGCGTGCTGATTACAAGCAAACCAATGCTGTTTTCTTGCCAAATATTACCGCTTCTCATACAGGAATTGTAACTACGAATCCGCTAATGGCATTTGGTAGCAAATTGAATCAAGAAATTTTAACGCAAGCTGATTTTAATCCAGATTTATTGAACAACCCAAAGCGAACACAAAATTTTGCCACTAAAATTGAAGTACAGCAACCTTTAGTGAATTTAGATGGTATTTACCAACGTAAAGCCGCTAAAACTAAAATGGAGGCGATCAACTTGCAAACGCAACGTACTCAAGAATACTTATTACTTGAAGTAGAAAAAGCATACATGCAATTGCAATTAGCTCACAAGGGAATTTCAGTATTAGAAAAAGCCTTAAAAGCTGCAGAAGCAAACCAACAAATGGCAGAAAATAGCTTTAAGCAAGGATATTTACAACGTGCTGATGTACTAGCCGTTGAAGTTAGAGTTACCGAAGTAAAAAATCAATTACAAGCAGCAAAAAGCAATGTGCTAAATGCTTCTAACTACTTGTCTTTTTTAATGAATGAAGAACAAAACAACATTTATGAACCTTCAGATAGCTTACAAGTAAACCTAACCAATCAGTTAGTAGATATTACGATTTCAGAAAATCGTTCCGATATTAAAGCAATGGAGTTAGCTTCTGAGGCTTATCAAAAAATGCACAAAGCCGATAAAATGGATTTTCTTCCTCGTTTAAATGCTTTTGGTAGTTACGAATTATACGATGATAAAATTTTCAATGCAGATGCTAGTGGATATGTAGTTGGAGCACAATTAACTTGGGATATTTTCAAAGGTTCTAAACGCTACGGAAAAGCGCAAAAAAGTAAAGCTCAGTATGAAAAATCAAGATTAGAATACGAGCAGTACAAATCTAAAAGTCAATTAGAATTAAACAATACTAAACGATTGTTAACTGATGCTGAGGAACAGTTAAAACTAACCGAATTGGCTTTACAACAATCGGAAGAAGCCTTACGAATCAGAAAAAACAGATTTAAAGAAGGACTAGAAAAAACATCCGATTTATTAACCGCTGAAACGCAATACGCGCAAAAACAATTAGAATATTACCAAACTGTATATCAATATAATTATACCAAAGCTTATTTAGATTTTTTAACTAAAGAATAATCAACAGTAAAAACGAACAAATGAAGACTATATATACAATCGCTCTTGCCACATCACTCTTAGCAATAAGTTGTGGTAAAAAAGAAACAACAAACAATAGCAACAAACCAACAGTAGCTGTAAAAGTTACTAAAGTAACCGAAAATGATAACAATCCGTTTATAACCGTAAGTGGAAAAGTAGCAGCTACCAACAGTGCTGAATTAAGTACTCGTATGATGGGCTATGTAACCAACATACACGTAAAAGTTGGTGATAAGGTAAATAAAGGTCAATTATTATTATCAATCAACAACAGTGATTTACAAGCCAAAAAAGCACAAGTAGAAGCCAATATTATTAAAGCGAAAGCAGGATTTTCAAGTGCTGAAAAAGATTACAATCGTTTTAAAAACTTATTTGAGCAGAACAGTGCTTCTCAAAAAGAATTTGACGATATCACTGTTCATTACAATGTTGCCAAAGCGAATTTAGAAGCTGCAAAACAGATGAGAAATGAAATCAATTCTCAGTTTGCTTACACGAATATCAGAGCCCCATTTTCAGGAGTAGTAACAAACAAATTTATCGATAAAGGTGCGATGGCGAATCCTGGAATGCCTTTAATTTCTGTAGAAGGAAAAGGCGGGTTTGAAGTAACTGCGTTAGTGCCTGAAAGTGAAATTTCTCAAATTAAAAAAGACACAAAGGTTGATGTAGCTATCAAATCAATCAACAAAACAGTTACAGGAAAAGTATCGGAAGTAAGTACCTCAGCAAAAAACACAGGAGGACAATACTTAGTTAAAATTAACCTAGATAAAACCGATGTGAAATTGTTATCAGGAATGTTTGCTACTGTTCAGTTTCCTGTTGAAAAAACACAAAAAAGCACTAACATGGTTTTAATTCCGTCAGAAGCTTTAGTACACAAAGGACAACTATCAGGAATTTATACGGTAAGTCAAAGTAATACTGCTGTGTTGCGCTGGTTACGCTTAGGAAGAACTTTTGGAGATCAAGTAGAAGTTTTATCAGGTTTATCTGCCAATGAAAGTTATATCGTTTCTTCTGAAGGTAAACTTTACAACGGAGCGAACATTACAATTCAATAAAATCAATTTGAAAATTTGAAAATGAACCAATCATCCCATTTTCAAATCATCAAATCAACAAATTTTCAAATTATATAAAATGAAAGAAGGTTTAGCAGGAAAAATAGCCAAAGGGTTTATAGGCTCTAAACTTACCATATTATTAATGGTAGTGTTTATGGTAATTGGTGTGTACAGTTCTTTTTTAATTCCGAGAGAAGAAGAACCACAGATTGATGTCCCTATGGCTGATATTTTTGTAGGATATCCAGGAGCGAGCCCTACAGAAGTAGAATCGAGAGTTATCAAACCCTTAGAAAAAATAATTTCTAACATCAAAGGAATAGAGTATGTATACTCTACTTCGATGAAAGAACAAGGAATGGTCATTGTTCAGTTTTATGTGGGAGAAGACATCGAGCGCTCGTTTGTAAAGCTGTACAATGAAATTAACAAACATATGGATCAAATGCCGAAAGGTGTTACGATGCCTTTGGTAAAAACACGTGCAATTGATGATGTACCTATGTTAGGGTTGACATTATGGAGTGAAAACTATGATGACTATCAATTAAAACAAATGGCACAAGAACTTACCAACGAAATCGAAAAGGTAAACGATGTAGCGATTACTCAAAAAATTGGAGGTAGAAATCGTGAAGTACGTGTGGTCGTAGATAAAGATAAGTTAGCCGCTAGTGGACTAGACTTTTTATCGATTACTGAAATGCTAAAAGCTAGCAATCAGCAACTAAGTGCAGGAAGTTATGATAAGAATGATAAAGAGTTTTTAGTGACTACAGGAAAATTTTTACAATCGGCAGAAGATGTAAAAAACTTAGTGGTTGGTGTACAACAAAATCAACCTATTTATTTAAAACAAGTTGCAAAGGTACTAGACGGACCAGAAATTCCTAAAAACTATGTAAGTTTTGGGTACGGACAAGCGAGTAGTAATGCTTCGACGTATCAATCAGAATATCCGGCTGTAACTATTTCGGTAGCTAAACGAAAAGGGGCTGATGCAATGCAAATTGCCGATGTTATTTTAGCTAAGGTTGATCATTTACGTACCAACTTAATTCCTGATGATGTACATGTTGAAGTTACACGTAACTATGGTGAAACAGCCTCTCAAAAAGTATCAGAATTATTATTACACTTAATCGGTGCAATTATCGCAGTAACGTTAGTGGTAATGTTAGCCATGGGTTGGCGTGGTGGATTGGTCGTTTTCTTATCGGTTCCCATCACCTTTGCACTTACCTTACTAAGTTACTACATGTTAGATTATACCTTAAACCGAATTACCTTGTTCGCCTTGGTATTTGTGACGGGTATTGTGGTAGATGATTCCATTATTATTGCCGAAAATATGCACAGGCATTTTAAAATGAAGCGACTACCATTTAAACAAGCTGCCTTGTATGCTATTAACGAAGTAGGAAACCCAACCATATTAGCAACCTTTACCGTAATTGCTTCGGTGTTACCAATGGCGTTTGTATCTGGATTAATGGGACCTTACATGAGTCCGATGCCTATTGGGGCTTCTATCGCTATGATATTATCACTGTTTGTTGCATTAACGATTACTCCGTATTTAGGATATATTTTCTTACGCGAAAAAGACAAGCATGGTGCGGAGGATAAGGTAGAAGAAGATGAAGCTAAAGCAATGCAAAGTACATTGATTTATAAGTTGTATGATAAATTCGAGCGCCCACTTATTGAAAACAAGACCAAACGTTGGACATTCTTAGGAATCACTATTCTTTTATTGCTAGGTTCTATGTCTTTATTCTTTACCAAATCGGTAGCTGTAAAAATGCTGCCTTTTGACAACAAGAACGAATTCCAGGTAGTAATTGACATGCCTGAAGGTACCACATTGGAGCGTACCGACGCTGTAACCAAAGAAATTGCACAGTACTTAGCTACACGACCAGAAGTCGTAAACTACCAAAGTTATGTGGGTACTTCTGCACCAATTACCTTTAATGGATTAGTTCGTCATTACGATTTACGTGGTGGTAGTAATATGGCAGATATTCAGGTAAACTTAGTTGACAAAAAAGATAGAAGTATACAAAGTCATGATATAGCTAAGTTGATGCGTGGTGATATTCAAAAGATCGCCAAGAAGTTCAAAGCAAATGTAAAATTAGTCGAAGTTCCACCAGGACCTCCTGTATTATCAACTATTGTTGCGGAAGTATACGGACCAGATTATGACAAGCAAATTGAAATTGCCAACGAAGTTCAAAACATCTTACACAATACCAACGATGTCGTAGATATTGATTGGATGGTAGAGGACAATCAAACGGAATATGAATTTGTAATCGACAAAGAAAAAGCAATGTTATACGGTGTGGCTCCTCAGCAAATTGCTTACACGTTAAACATGGCATTGTCTAACAGAGCGGTTTCAACTTTATATGATGAAGATGCTTCTAATCAAGTAGGAATTGTGTTTGCTTTGGATGAAAAAGAGAAATCTTCTGTTCAAGATATTGCTCAATTGCAGATTAAATCGCAACATGGTAACATGGTTTCGATAAGTGATTTGGTTACTATTGAAGAAAAGAACAGTGCAAAAAGTATTTACAGAAAGAATCAAAAGCGTGTAGTGTATGTAATGGCTGATATGGCCGGGGAATTAGAGAGTCCTGCCTATGCTATTTTAGGAATGGAAGAAAAGTTGAAAGAAATTCCACTTCCGAAGGGATATGAATTGAACGAATTATACATTAAACAACCCGATTTTGAAGATGATTACACCGTAAAGTGGGATGGTGAATGGCAAATTACTTTAGAAGTGTTTAGAGATTTAGGAATTGCCTTTTTAGGAGTCATCATTATCATCTATATGTTAATTGTAGGATGGTTTCAAAACTTTAAAGCTCCAATTGTAATGATGGTTGCAATTCCATTATCAATGGTAGGAATTATTTTAGGGCACTGGATGATGGGTGCTTACTTTACTGCAACTTCATTTATTGGAATGATTGCTCTCGCAGGAATTATGGTTCGAAACTCCGTTTTATTGATTGACTTTGTCAATTTACGTTTAGCAGAAGGAGTTCCGTTAAAACAAGCCGTGATTGAAGCTGGTGCTGTTCGTACCACTCCTATCCTATTGACAGCAGGTACGGTAGTTATTGGTGCGTTTGTAATCTTATTTGATCCTATTTTCCAAGGATTGGCTATCTCTTTAATGGGAGGAACAATTACAGCAACCATATTAACCTTGTTAGTAGTACCATTAGTATACTATTTAATCGAACGTAAAAACTATAAGTAAAATGAAACTATTAATCATAACCGTAGTTGAAGGGCTTCAAAATGAAGTAATGAAACTCTTAAAAGAAGCAGCTATAGATAATTTTAGTGCTTCAGACATTGAAGGTTTTCGGAATTCTTTTCCTGTAATTTCTGTAAATAATTGGTTTTCTGGAAATGAAAAAGCAACAGAATCATATATGTATTTTTCATTTACTGAAAACGATAAAATAGACAAACTTTTTAATTCAATTGAAACCTTTAATAAAAACTTAGAAACAAATAATCCGATACGAGCTGTAGTAGTTCCTATTGATAAATATATTTAATTATGAAAAATAGAATTGTACGTGGTATTGCTGGTAGTTTTATACTTATCAGTTTAATCTTAGCCATCAAAGTAAACATAAACTGGTTATGGTTTACTGCTTTTGTAGGAGCCAACTTATTACAATCATCATTAACCAAATGGTGTTTACTAGATGATATTTTAACCAAGGTTTTTAAAGTAAAAGATTAATTTATTCTATGGAATAATTCAACATGAGTTGAATCTTTTTATACAATTGTGGAAATTGTTGCTGTAAATCTTCTGGAGTTTCAAAAAAGTGCTCCATAATTACAGCAACAAATTCCAATTTATTTGTCAGCGCATATTCTCTAAAATATCTAGAAGTTTTAATTCTTTCTACATTAGCTTCATCTTTCATGAAACTTGTTATTTCTTCAAACAATCTGTAATAAATGCGTGCGCTTACGTCTTTTGATTTTCTTCCGTGAAAGGTTAAGGCATGCGAAAACTCATGAATACCTAAGTTTAAATTATCGTTTAAAACAATATCTCCCAGTAAAAAATCTTCCCAAGAAAATACAATAGATTTTAGTCTTGGATTAAACTCTCCTTTATGATATTGTTTAGTTATTGTTGAATAAAAACTAGTGGGATATATTATAATTTTATCGAAAGTTGTTGTAAGGTATTTACGCATTCCAAAAGTTAATTTAATATACGATGCTGCTATTAAAACTTTTGCTTCTGGAGTTAACTCAAAGTCATCTCTTTCAACAAAATCATAGGTTCTGATAAACTTGGTCAATCGATGTTCAAAATATACTTTTTGTTTTTCGTCTAGTTTTTTATAGAACCTTACATTTTCAACTAAAAATTCTTTCTTTTTCTTAGGCAATTTCTTCTTTATTGGGTAAAAATGCACGAAAATAGGTTTGTTAAATATGTACACATAAATAGACTCTACAACATTAACTCCAACCCCTATAAAGCCTAGAAAAAAAGCGGTATATTTTATAAGAAAAACAGGTTTCATACTAATTTTAAAAAAGCTCTAATATAAGCCTATATAACTTATAATTACATTTTACAATATAACCTCTATATAAAAACTACCTAATAGACATTAAACTACTACTTTTTTGCCATTGTAAAATGTCCAGTTTAGTTGTGTTTTTTTAATGATTGGTTTTTGGTGAGCTACACCACATATGAATATTCCTGTATTATAACAAATAATTAAGTTTTCGTATTCTTCTATACTCACTTTTGCTTTTTATTATAGAGTTTTATTATTACATTAAAGTTTAGGTCTATTTAAGAGTTTTTCTTTTTACAAAATCCTTATAAAATTATTAAATTTATAATTATACTTAAAAAAAAGTTGTAATAAAAAACTAATAATCATAAATTTACAGCGAAAAGAAAACAAATTGCTAATTTAAACACTATTCTTTTTTATGAAAAAAACTATGTTAAGCATTGTAATGATGCTGTTTTGTGTATGGGGATACGCACAAGAGTTACCTACAATTATTCCACCTTCTCCAACAAGTTATGAATTAGGCAAATATGGAGATGTTAATGTAGGTTATTTTAATGGAACTATACAACCATCTATACCTGCCTTTGAATATAAAACAAGTAACTTAAAGGTTCCTATATCTTTAAGTTATAGTTCAAATGGTATCAAAGTAGACCAACTTGCTACAAATGTTGGTTTAGGATGGAATTTAAATATTGGGGGAGTGATTTCAAGAGTTGTAAGAGGAACACCTGATGAAGATAGAAATACACAAATACCACAAAGTATAATTGGTAATTACAATAGTGATGAAGCAATTCAATATTTTGAAAGTTATTCAATTGGAAATAGTGATGTAGATACTTCAGTAGATGTATTTAACTATAATTTTCTAGGAAAATCAGGGAAGTTTGTTCTCGATGAAAATAAAAACATAGTTCAGTTAGAACCTAATGGTTTGAAAATAGAAATGATAAATGGTTTTACAATAACTGATGAATTGGGAGTGAAATATTATTTTTCTGCTTATGAAAGTACAATGAATAGAAGTTATGGCGCTGGACATAACTTATGGACGCTCGAAGCAAAGACAGCATGGTATTTAACCAAGATTAGTCATCCGAAAGGAGATGAGATATATTTTAGCTATGCATCTGATAGTAGTCATACCTATGATTCAGGAAAGAGCCAATCTTTAAAAGGCTTATCAACTCTTTTTCAAGAGTCTTGTCCAGAACAAGGAGTTTCTAGCGGTTTTTCTCCTACTCAGGTTTCAACTTACATGACTAGAATAGTTGGAGCAAAAAAAATTACAGAAATAACTAATAACCTAACATCTGACAAAATAGTTGTAAACTATAAATCAAATCCAGAAGTTAATATAGATAATTTAATACAAAAAATAAGCCTTTACAATGAAGAAGGTTTGGAAATAGAATCTTTAAATTTAAGCTACTTAACAACTCCAGTAAACAGAGTTTTTCTAAACGACGTTACTTTTAAGGATATAAATAAAAGATATTCTTTTAAATATATAAGTCCTGAACTTTTACCTGAAAGGTTGTCTTTTAGCCAAGACCATTGGGGGTACTATAACGGGAAAAACAATTCTTATTTTTTTCCTAATCCTTCTAAAATAGATATTATAGGGGGGATTTTAGGAAATCAAAACATTGGAGCTGATAAAGAAATTAGTACTATACATTCTCAGTATGGTATTTTAGAAGAAATCACATATCCTACTAAAGGTAAAACGATGTTTGAATATGAGAATAATTCTTATTGGGGAACAGAAGAAATAATGCCAGAGAAAGAACAAAAAAGTTTAGTTGTAGGAACTAATCCAAGTGAATTCAGTAAAACTGATTTTTTAACCATAACAGATGTCAAAATATCACAAGAAGTTGACTTAAATAAAAATATATCTTATAATAGTTATGACTGTGACCCTAATAATGAAATTCCCCATCATACCCAAGCTACTATTACAATAGAAAATTTAACAGAATCACAAAGTGCTATTATCTTTCATAGAACTACTACAGGAAATTATTCATTAGGGAATTCTATAAATATATCTCCTTCTAACACTTATCCAAATACTTATTTAAACCTAAAAGAAAACTGTGATTATAAAATAACATTATCTGTCACAAAGCCTTGCCTTTCCTCTAATTTAAATTTCAGTTATTACAAAGGAGCTTCTACTATAATTAATAAAAACATCCTTTTAGGTGGATTAAGAATAAAAAAACAAGAAAACGTATCTACTACAGGTCAGACAGAAATAAAAGCTTTTTTTTATGGTAGTAAAGAAACCCCAGAGGTATCTTCAGGAAAAAAAGGAAATACGCCTTGGTATATTTCTAATGTAACCACAAGAACATTGTGTGATGGTAGTAGTGAAACTGGTTCTTGTCAATATGTCGATAATTATTATCAGTATTTAAATTCCTCAAGTTTGAATAATTTATATAATTCTTCTTCTTTCAATACGGATTATCGAAATGTTACAATAAGTTATGGAGGTGTTAATTTTGAAAACGGAGGAGAAGAGCATGAATACATAATAAACCCTGATAGTCCGGGATATATTGTACGTGGTAACCATATCCATGAAACACCACTTAATAATTCAGGATGGAGTAATGGTCTTTTAAAAAGACAAACATTATTTAAAAAAAATAATTCAACAATCCTTAAAATAAACGAAAAAGAAAACCTCTATACTAAAGACAGTAGGTTAGATAAGGTAGTGTATGGTTTAAATATAAAAAAACAATTTAATATCATTTGTCAATTTGCAAGCCCTAACATAAGTAATTTAGAAAACCTTGATGTTATGGAAACAAGGAACTATGAAAACTGGCATTATTTATCACAAACTACAGAAAAGCAATATGATAATAATGGATTAAACCCAATAACTACTACTACCAATTATTTTTATGATAACCCTAATCATTTACAACAAACCAGAACAGAAGTTATAAACAGCAAAGGTGAGGTTATAAAAACAGAAACTAAATATGCACATGATGTAAATGATACCAGGTTGATAGATGAACATCGTATCGGAGAACCTTTAGAAGTAATAACCTATAAGGATGCTTATTTATTAAATCATCAAAGAACAATTTACGATAGTAGCCATAATACATCAAACTTATACTTACCAAATAAAATTCAAATAGCTAAAGAAGGACAAATATTAGAAGACAGAATTATATATCATACCTATAATGATAAAGGTAATCCTGTAGAGGTAAGTAAAAAAGATGGTACCCATATTGTATATATCTGGGGGTATAATCAAACTCAGCCTATCGCTAAAATTGAGAATGCTACTTTGTCAGACATTTCAACAACTATTATTTCCGATATACAAACTAAGTCAAATGCAGACAATGACAGAACGATGGGAAGTATAGGAAATGAAGGAGCTTTACGTACAGCCTTAAATACCTTAAGAACCTCTCTTCCAAATGCTCAAGTAACCACTTTTACTTACGACCCATTAATAGGAGTTACGAGTATTACTGACCCAAGAGGACAAACCATATACTATCAATACGATGATTTTAACCGATTAGAATTTATAAAAGATGCCGACGGGAATCTTTTAAAAGAACATAAGTATAACTACAAAAACTAATTTTGGCTATGAAAAATATACAATTAAATTATGTATTAGGAATTATATGTTTTCTTTTTACTGTTTCTACTATCCATGCACAGAAAAAAGAAAACACAAAAAAAGATAAGAAAGAAAAATCTTCTAATGTAGAAGTATTTAAAGCTCCTCCCCCTCCAGATGATCCAGATGAGCCAACCTATCCTTGGAACAGAGATGCCGATGGGGATGGTTATGGAGACCCCAATGTTCAAATAGAATACCCTACAAAACCTACTGGCTATGTAGCTAATAAAAGTGATTGTGATGATGGCGACCGAAATATTCATCCAGGAGCTCTTGAAATATGTGATGGTATTGATAATGATTGTGATGGACAGATAGATGAAGCACCTAAACCAAGTACTCCATCAACACCAACAATTACTAAAAATTGTGGAAACACAGTACTAACAAGAGGAACTCCACCTAGTGGAATCACTTGGTATTGGCAAAGTAGTAGCTCTGGAACCAGTACCTCTAACTCTAGTTCAAGCATAACCAGAACTAGCGGAACTGTTTATTATCTAAGAGCTAGAAATAACACTACAAGGTGTTGGAGTAGCGTAAGAAGTGTGAGTTATAGTATCAATACGGTACCTAGTACTCCATCAACACCAACAATTACTAAAAATTGTGGAAATACAGTACTAACAAGAGGTACTCCTCCTAGTGGAATCACTTGGTATTGGCAAAGTACCAGCTCTGGAACCAGTACTGCTAATTCAAGTACGAGTATTACCAGAACTAGCGGAACAATCTATTATCTAAGAGCTAGAAATAACACTACAGGCTGTTGGAGTAGCTCTAGAAGTGTAAGTTATTCTATCAATACAGTACCTAGTACTCCATCAACACCAACAATTACTAAAAATTGTGGAAATACAGTGCTAACAAGAGGAACTCCTCCTAGTGGAATTACTTGGTATTGGCAAAGTAGTAGCTCTGGAACCAGTACCGCTAATGCTAATTCAAGTATTACCCGAACGAGTGGAACTGTATACTACTTAAGAGCTCGTAACAATACCACAGGGTGTTGGAGTAGCACAAGAAGCGTAAGTTATACGATTAACACCCTACCAAGCACACCATCAGCACCAACAATCACAAAAAATTGTGGAAACACAGTGTTAACAAGAGGAGCTCCTCCCAGTGGGATTACTTGGTATTGGCAAAGTACCAGCTCTGGAACCAGTACTGGTAATTCAAATACTAGTATTACGAGAACTAGCGGAACTGTTTATTATCTAAGAGCTAGAAATAATACAACAGGGTGTTGGAGTAGCACAAGAAGTGTAAACTATAGTATCAATACGGTACCAAGCACTCCAAGTACACCAACAATCACTCAAAACTGTGGAAATACAGTGCTAACTAAAGGAAGTTCTCCTAGTGGGGTTACTTGGTATTGGCAAAGTAGTAGCTCTGGAACTAGCACTTCTAATTCAAACACGAGTATTACTAGAACTAGCGGAACTGTTTATTATCTAAGAGCTCGTAATAATACCTCAGGGTGTTGGAGTGGCGTTAGAAGTATTACTTATAGTATTGACTCTCCTCCAATATGGTACGCTGATACAGACGGGGATAGTTATGGTGATGCGAATACCACAACTAGTGCTTGTCAAGCTCCTAATGGATACGTAAGTAACAATGATGATTATGATGACAGTAATAATTTAATTACCAATATTGCGCCAAAGAATTACTATCGAGATATAGATAATGATGGTTATGGAAATTTATCTGTAAAAGTATATCAAAGTAGCGCACCAACTGGCTATGTTACCAACTCTTTAGATTGTAATGATAGTAATGCTGCACTTCACCCCAACACTAAATGGTATGCTGATACAGATGGAGATGGTTTTGGAGACCCTAATTCAGTTAAAACTCAATGCGCTCAACCTAGTGGCTATGTATTAAGTAAAGAAGATAATTGCCCTACTATAAAAGGCACTTATTTTGGTTGTGACGAAACTCAGACGAATTATAGTGCCCCCAATTTAAGTGATGAAAACTATGTGTTTATTAGAGAGTATCAAGAGGCCAAGGCTACGCCTAGTATGATTGCTAAAAATAGTGATGTAATAGAAAATATCACATATTTTGATGGATTGGGAAGAGCCAAGCAACAAATAGCTATTAGAGGAGGAGTTAAACAAAGTTCTTCAGCAGCTCTTAATTTATTAGCTTCTGATTGGTTAGAAGGTATGGGTAGCACTTCTTTTTATAACCAAAATGGTTCTACAGCTGAAAACCAAAGAGTATTAGGAGCTAGTCCAAGAGGAACAAAAGAGGTGTTATGGTTATGTGGAAATGATGTAACAAGTAATGCAGACGGAGGATGGAATACCGATTATATTGCTATAGACAATACTAAATCATACCGTTATACAGTATGGGTAAAACGAACTGGAAGTCAAAATGGGAGAACATACCATGGAACACAAAATGTAAACAACTTAAGCGGTACAGCTAATAACAATCCTTATTTTTGGAGTGGTGACTTACCACAGTTAGATACTTGGTATTTATTAGTAGGAATTATTCACCCAGCAGGATATACTGGCTCAGATAAAGGAATTAGTGGTGTGTATGATATTAATGGAACAAGAGTGATTGATGGAACTGAATTTGTATGGGATAGTAGCACTACCACATCTCGTTTTAGAAGTTACTTATACTACTCAACAGATGTTAATACTAATCAATATTTCTGGAATCCAGTGTTGGAAACTGTAGATGGTACAGAATTAAGTATTGATGCAATAGTAGGAATCACTAGTACAAAAGCAAATGACATTGTTACACATATAGAATACGATGAATTAGGACGCCAGACTAAAGAATACCTCCCCTATGCTGTTGAAAGCGCTAATGGGGCAATTGTAACAGGTGATGTAGCTACAGCTACAAAAAGCTATTACCAAATAAAGCATAGCGAGGATTTTGCAGGCGTAAACTTACCTGATGTAAATGCTTATTCAGAAAAACAGTTTGATGGCTCACCACTCAATAGAGTACTAAAACAAGCGGCTCCGGGGGAAGCATGGAAATTAGGTAACGGACACGAAATTGAATTTGATTATAGTTCTAATATTTCAGGAGAAGTAAAAAATTACTATGTTACTACTTCTTTTGCTGATAACACCTATACTCCTACTCTAGAGCTTAGCTCAGTGAATAATGGGTATTATGAAGCTAGAGAACTTTTTAAATCTATTACCAAAGATGAAAACCATGATGGAGGTGCAAGTAAGTTACATACAACTGAAGAGTTTAAAAACAAGCAAGGACAAGTAATTTTAAAACGAACGTATGCTTTAGTATCTGGTATTGAAACAGCTCACGATACCTACTATGTATATGACGATTTTGGAAACTTAACCTATGTATTACCACCAATGATTGATGCTTCAACAAATACTTTGGCTGTAATAAAATCTAAACTGGATGATTTAGGCTATCAATATGTATACGATAACAGAAACCGACTCGTAGAAAAGAAAATACCAGGAAAAGGTTGGGAATATATTGTTTATGATAAATTAGATAGGCCTGTACTTACTCAAGATGCTCTGATGAGAAAATCAAATAACTTAGATTTAAGCTATGATAGATGGTTAATTACAAAGTATGATGTCTTAGGAAGAGTGGCTTATACAAGCTATACAGAAAATAACGGTACTAGACCTTATTTACAAAATGTGGCTATTACAGGAAACTACACTCAATTTGAGACAATAACCTCAAAACAAACTTATGGAGGAGCGGATATTTATTATACAAAATCTGCTATCCCTAATGCGGTTACAGGTGTTTATACCATCAACTACTACGATACGTATATTGATTTACCAGATGGTTTAGAACAAACTGTTACTACCAGTTACGGAATAACCTCCACTAGTCGAACTAAAGGTTTAGCAACGGTGTCTAAAGTCAGAGTTTTAGGCACAAACAACTGGATCACTACAGTTACCTATTACGATGAAAAAGCACGTCCTATTTATGTGTATTCTAAAAATGATGAATTAGAAACTACTGATATTGTAGAAAGTAAGCTAGATTTTTCTGGTAAAGTATTAGAAACCAAAACTACGCATAAAAAGTCAGGTAAAGCTGACATTGTAACTATAGATAGCTTTGAGTATGACCATGTAGGAAGAATGACCAAGCAAACACAAAAAATAAATGCACAAGCTACAGAAACTATTGTAGCTAATGAGTATGACGAGTTAGGACAATTAAAAACCAAAAAGGTAGGTGGTAATTTACAAGAAGTAGACTACACCTACAATATCCGAGGTTGGTTAAAAAATATAAACCAAGATGGTAAAAATGATAACGATTTGTTTAACTTTACTATCAACTACAACAATCCAACAAACGGAGCTACGCCCCTGTTTAATGGGAATATAAGCGAAACTTCTTGGAATACATTAAGTGTGAATAATACAAGTAATCCCGTGAGTACTAATTATGTTTTTTCGTATGATGCACTGAACAGAATCACAGCAGCGACAAGCGATGCAAGCGGAAATTATAACGTATCAGGAATCACTTACGACAAGAATGGTAATATCAAAAACTTAACCCGAAACGGTTGGCAAAACAGTGCTACATTTACCAATATGGATGTTTTAAGTTATGACTATGGTAATACGAATCAATTAAATTATGTTACTGATGGAGGTAATAATAATTACGGTTTTATAGACGGTAACAAATCTGGTAATGATTTTGAGTATGATAGTAATGGTAATATGATTATTGATAGAAATAAAGGTATTACCAACATTACTTACAATCATCTAAACTTACCTCTAGAAATAAAGGTTGATAACTCCGATAGTAAAAAGATAAACTATACCTATGATGCTATGGGGACTAAGCTAAGGAAGGTGATTAATGACAATGGGAATATTACAACCTTAGACTATGCGAATGGGTATACTTATGAGAATAATACATTGGAATATTTTCCAACAGCAGAAGGTTATGTAAAGAAAGACAATACAGGGTTTAAATATGTATATCAATACAAAGACCACTTAGGAAATGTACGATTATCATATACAGACAATAATAATGATGGCATTATCACTGCTAGTTCAGACCCAAGCACAACCGAAATTATAGAAGAAAATCACTACTACCCATTTGGTTTAAAACATGAAGGTTATAATACAGCTAAGAATATAGGTGTTGGTAGTCATATAGCTCAAAAGTTTAAATACAATAGTATAGAACTAGAAGAAGCTTTAGGGTTGGATTTATATGAAATGGATATGCGTCAGTACGATCCTACAATAGCTCGTTGGACTTCCATAGACCCAATAACTCATTATTCGTTTTCAACATATAGTGCTTTTGATAATAACCCTGTCTATTTTGCAGATCCATCAGGTGCAGACAGTTGGACATATGTTTCAGATGGAATATATAGAAATAATGAAACAGGAGAAGAAACAACAAATTGGCAAAGAGCCATCTCTGAAACCCAAAGTCATTTTGGAGAAGATTCAGAAAAGAATCCAAGTTTTAAAATAAACATAAATAACTCACAATCAATAGCTGGACCGCATGTAAGTATTCAGGGACAAGTTACTTGGGGGATACAATTTAGAGAGGGACAGAAATTTTTAGGTTTTGGAGAAAAGGTAGATGCAGGACTATATAAAGTACTTGGAAAAGCAGAGCTATTATGGAGTAGTAAAACTGGGTTTATACTGAATGTGGAACTACCTGAGAGTATTGAAGAGTTTTTAAAACGGGAAAGTGACTATACATTAGGTTACAATTCATCGATGGGAATTGGAGGTCAAATTTCAGGAACAATTGATGCAACAGGTAAAGCCACTTTGGATGAAGGAGGTTTTAATGAAGGTCCTTTTAACCTTACACTTAATAATTCTGGAGGAAGTGCAGGTGTTGAAATTTATTCTAAATCCAAAACTATATCTATGTTAAGCTTTAGTGGTTCAATATCAATAGAAAATGTGGACGTTAGAACGAGAGGGTACGGTGGCACTTCTGCTGATGGTATGGCATTAAGTAAAACCGCTCGTGATGGTTACTTGAGAATGATGCAGCATAATAGAGTTGATAGAGAAAATCGAAAGTGGATTCTATTAGCTAAGGCTTTAAGAGCAATAAGAAGTGGTAAAGGAGCAAAATAAATTTCATTATGTATTTATCGTTATTTAATAATTTTATAGGGAATGAAGCTAATTTTCATTATATGAAGGGTAGTCAAGACTTAATCAAGAAGGAAATTAACTATCAAATAGGTTTAAAATTTGCACAAAGCCACCTATTTACTAGCCATGTAAAGAATGATTTTGATTTTGATTTAGAAAAAATCAAAAAAAGTATATTAATAGGAAAAGATTTTTCATACAGAGTTAAAGGAAATATTGTTAATGACAATAAAGGTATATATATTGAATACTATCTGAGCTTGTCAAAATTTTGGCTTAAGCACTTAAGTTTATGTATCACTCCTACTATTATTTTTATGTTTATTTTTAGTCATTATAATCTTATTTATCTATATATCCCTCTGGGATATTATTTGGTTTCTGATTTTTTATTTAGTATACTAAAACTCCGTAATAATATTAAAAGTAGAGAGGATTTTACAACCTTTTTAAATGAAATAAATGATAAAATTAAAAATAATAATACTAATTCTAGGAATTAGTTGTTTTCAGTGTTTAGCTCAAAAAATTAATTTGAAGATTAATAATTTAGAACTAAATCTTGATGAGAACCTAATTTTAGAAAATAGGTGTGAATATAAAGCGAGTGAATTTGGATACTTTGAACAATTTAAGGGCATTAGTTTATATCTACCTGTTTCTACACTTAAATACAAGTCCCTAAACGAAAAAGACAAATCTTATATTTATGACTTAAAAATAGACAACAGTCGCATTATCTTAACTGTTACTGAATATCCTGAAAAGGATATATCATTAGAAGATTTGGTTTTATTGGATTTTTTAAAATTAAAATCAGATCGTCAGTTACTTAAAAACTATCGTTTTGGGTTGGAAAGAATACAAGACAGTTCTTTTTATTGGGTTAGAGAAGTAACTCCAAGTCTAGAGTTTAAATTATATAGTACAATGTTTTATTATTTTAATAATCATTCAAAAAAAATATATCTTCTAAACTTTTCTACATCTGATTTTAATAACTGTAAAAATAATAAATTGATGATAGATGTTTTGAATGAAATAGTAGTGAGTAAAGGGTCGGATTAGCAGGTAGTGTATCAAACTGTTGCCATTCTCTCTCCGAGATATTTCTACAAAAAACTGTTCTATATAAGGGAATTGGTAGTGTAGTAAAAAGGTGCTTTTATAAAATGACAGAAATTTTATATTGATAATCAGTTAATTAAATAGACAATAAGCCTCTGTTTAGAGGCTTATTCACGTTCATTGAAATAGTAGAAGCCTCTTAAAACCCATTATTATTGAGTTCGTATCCGCTTAATGTAGTAAATTGGTGCTTAAAAAAGTTATGAATTGTAGCTACTGTACTTCTTCCAATGCTATTAAAAAAGGAAAGCGAAACAATAAACAACGATTTTACTGTAAAGAGTGTAATAAAAGTTTTCAATTAAATTATAGTTATCAAGCATATAAAGTTGAAACTAATAATTTTATTAGAAGCTTATTAAAAGAAAGCTGTGGAGTTAGAAGTATTGGACGAATACTGAGTATTTCTACTAAGACCGTTTTGTCAAGAATGTTAAATATTAGTAAGCAAATTCGAGTTCCATACTTTAACACCTTTGGATGTAAATTTGAAGTAGATGAACTATTTATAAAAATAGCGAATGGGAAATCACAAAACTGGTTAACCTACGCTATAGAACAACAAACCAAACAGGTAATTGGATTTATAATAGGTAGTAGAAATACAGAAACCCTTAAACAGGTTATTGACAAGGTTTTACTACTAAAGCCGAAAAGGATTTATACAGATAAATTGAATATCTATCTGAGTATCATTCCGAAAGAAATTCATAAACGATTTCAGTATTGTACCAATCGAATCGAGCGAATGAATTTAAACTTGCGAACGCATATAAAAAGATTAAGTAGAAAAACGATTTGTTATTCTAAAAAACTAGAGTATTTAGAGGCACATTTAAAGGTATATTTTTGGGGATAAGTGAGATTAATTTTTTATATTTAGAGTAGCTATGAAATATTCAGCCACATATCAAAATTTTTCATTTTTGGGGAACACTGCCCGAAAAAAAGCGACCGCAAAAAATTTTTTTCGTGTTAACTATAGGTACGACGCACTGAACAGAATCACAAGTGCCACCAGCGATGCAAGGTAGTGTAGTAAAATAGCGCTTATTGAAAATAAGGTTTTATTTTATTTAAAAATCAAGAGGTTAAATAAAGATGTCGTTCTAAAAAGGACGGCATCTTTTGTTATTTGAAATAGTAAAAATTCATTAGAAACTATTAAGTCTAAGTTTCTTTCCGCTTCATGTAGTAAATTAGCACCTAAAAAAGCTATGAATTGTACAAAGTGTAATTCTTCCAACTATATTAGAAAAGGATTACAAAATAATACGCAGCGGTTTTACTGTAAAAATTGCAAAAAATATTTTCAATCAGATTATAGATATCAAGCATACAAATCAGAAACAAATGATTTCATAAAAAAATTGCTTGAAGAAGGTTGTGGAATCAGAAGTGTTAGTCGAATTCTGAATATTTCTAGTAAAACTGTTTTATCAAGAGTTCTAAAAATAAGTAAACAGATAAAAACTCCGTATTTTAATAAGTTTGGGTGCAAATTTGAAATTGATGAAATGTGGAGTTTTATTGGTAACAAGAAAAATGTTACTTGGATAACTTATGTATTAGAAAGAGAAACAAAAAGTATTGTAGACTTTTATGTTGGTAGAAAATCAAAAGAAACAATAAAACCGTTAATTAATAAAGTTCTCTTACTTCAACCAAGTAAAATTTATACCGATAAATTGAATATTTACCCAAGTTTAATTCCCAAAGAAATTCATAAACGATTTCAGTATTGCACAAACAGAATTGAACGAATGAACTTGAACTTAAGAACACACATTAAGCGATTAAGTAGAAAAACTATTTGTTTTACAAGAAGTCATAAATACCTAGAAGCTCATTTGAAAATTTATTTTTGGGGTAAAATGTATCATTTATTCTAATATTATCAATCGCTACACATTCAATAATATTTATCAACATATATTAATGTAAACTTCAAATATAAGTTGTGTAATTTAAGTTACATTAGTTCATGTCAATCTTTTGTAATATTACCTCAGTTGAGCAATTTTTCCTAATATTTCCCTTAAAAAACAGCAGATACAATTTGTATCTGCTATTTTGTTTTTTGCGACCCAGAGAGGACTCGAACCCCCAACCCTCAGAGCCGAAATCTGATGTTCTATCCAATTGAACTACTGAGTCTAAAAATCTTATTAAGCTAACTTGGCTTTTACAATTGCTGAAATTGTTTTCCCATCTGCTTGTCCTGCTAATTGCTTCGACACTATTCCCATTACTTTCCCCATATCTTTCATTCCTTCTGCACCAACATCTGCAATAGTTTTCTCAACAATATTTCCAATTTCTTCTTCGCTTAAAGCTTCTGGTAAAAACTGTTCTAAAATTACCGCTTCTGCCAATTCTGGTTCTGCTAAATCGTCACGCCCTTGTTCTGTAAACACAGTAGCACTATCTTTACGTTGTTTTACCTGCTTTTGAATAATTTTTAATTCTTCTGCTTCTGTAAGCTCTCCTGCTCCTGCTTCAGTATTTGCTAGCATAAAAGCTGATTTTAATGCTCTTAAAGCTGTTAAAGCTACGGTATCTTTGGCCTTCATAGCTTCTTTCATTTTATCCATTACCTGTTTTTGCAAACTCATAATTTTATGTTTTTAAAGTATTAAAAAATCCCGATAAATCGGGATTTTAAAAATAAGTGTTATTCTTTTATTAATCTACATTATCGTGTAAAAACGAGTTGTTAGAGCGTAATAAATCGTTGTTATCTGTATTTAATGCTGTATCTGACTTACTAATGTCTGATCCTGCTTCAATATCAACTCCTAATCTTTTATAAGCTGGTTGACGCTCAATTTCATCTATATTTTTACTAACCTGGTCGTTAAACTTGTAGTTAAAACCTTTCATCTTTTCACGTCTTTCTTGTGCTCTTTTTTGCAATTCAGAAATTGTTAAGTCTAACGGAGAAACTTCTTCGCTTGAAGTGTTTATGTTATTAATTTCCTCTTGCGTTTTAGATTTCACCTCAAATTGTAACTCTTCTTCCACCTCTTCCTTAATTGTTGGAGTAGAACTTTTACCAATTGTTGGTTGTGCACTAAAATCATCTAGTACATAACGTTTTTCAACTTTATGATACTTTACTTCTTCGGCTTTTACTTCAATATTTTTAATCTCGCTAGTTGTTTCAACTAAATGAGAAGCTGGTTTTATTTCTTCGTAAGAGTTTAATGGTAAATCAAACAACAGGTCTTGTTGAGTCGGTTGCTCTTTTATTTCTCTTTCTTCTACTTTAGGTTCAGCTATATTTGTGATGATAAAATCGTCTTCAGAAACTGTTTCTATTTCAACCTCATCATATACTACATCAATATTTTTTATTGCTTCTGTTGTAGGAATAATCTCAGACTTTGGCTCAGGCTTTTCTTCCTCTAAAACATGAACAACTTTATTTGATGGTGTATTTCTTATAGGCTCGTCAATTGCTGGAGAGGTTTGTACTTGCTGATCTCCAAAATTATAAGTTGCCTTTTGTTCATCTTCTAAAGTATGAACTATTTTTTTTACCTCTGTATTGGTAATATTTCCTTGTTGATCAGCAGCGAAACCCGTAGCTACAACTGTTACTGCTATTCCATCTTCTAATGTTTCATCCTCACCAATACCCATAATTATATTGGCATCATAACCTGCTTCATCTTGAATGTAATCATTAATTTCACCTATTTCATCTAGGGTAACTTCATTACCTCCAGAAACGATTAATAATAACACGTTTTTAGCTCCTGTAATTTTATTATCGTTCAACAATGGTGAATCTAATGCTTTTACAATAGCATTTTTAGCTCTGTTAGCTCCTGTTTCTTTTGCAGACCCCATAATTGCTGTACCACTATTTGATAATACCGTTTTTGCATCATGTAAATCGATATTTTGCTTGTAGTGATGGGTAATTACCTCTGCTATACCTTTTGCTGCAGTTGCTAATACTTCATCTGCTTTAGAGAATCCAGCTTTAAACCCTAAGTTACCATAAACTTCACGCAGTTTATTATTATTGATAACAATTAGTGAATCTACATTATTACGTAGCTCATCAATTCCTTTTTGAGCTTGTTTTGAGCGCATTCTTCCTTCAAATTGAAATGGCATAGTAACGATACCTACCGTTAAAATGTCCATATCTTTAGCAATTTTAGCAATGATTGGAGCTGCTCCTGTACCGGTACCTCCTCCCATACCTGCGGTAATAAACACCATTTTGGTATGTGTACTCAACATTTGTTGAATTTCCTGCATACTTTCAGCCGCTGCTTGTGCTCCAATTTCTGGATTTGCACCTGCTCCTAACCCAGAGGTTAAGTGTGCACCTAATTGAACTTTATTAGGTATCGGACTGTTTTCTAATGCTTGTGCATCTGTATTACAAATTACGAAATCTACTCCGTGAATTTGTTTACTATACATGTGGTTTACTGCGTTGCTTCCTCCCCCACCAACACCAATTACTTTAATGGCATTCGATTGTGTTTTTGGCATGTCGAATGAAATGTTATCAAATTCAGCGCTCATAATAACTTTTCTTTTTTATTAATTCTTATTCAATTTTACACTCCTTTTTAGGGGATTAATCAGGAGTATTTCTTATATATACTAATTACTCTGCGTTATCTAAAAACTCTTTGAATCGTTCTGTAAACTTATCAAAAAACGATTTAGATTTTTTCGCTTTGTGTTCCTTCTCTTCTTGGATTTCTTCTATTATTTCTTTTTCTTCCTCAATAGCTTCTTCTACTAACGCCTCTGGCGCTTCTTCAATAACTACTTTTTCTTCTGTTTCCTTTTGTAAACCTTCCATCAACAACCCTACAGCTGTTGCAAATGCTGGACTCGATAATGCTTCATCAGAGTCTCCTGCTAAATGTTCATTTGGATACCCAATACGAACGTCCATTCCAGTAATATATTCTACTAACTGACGTAAATGTTTTAATTGAGCTCCACCTCCAGTTAATACAATACCTGCGATTAATTTTCCTTTTTGAGTTTCGTGGCCGTAGTTCTTAATTTCTAGGTATACATGTTCAATAATTTCTTGAACTCTCGCATGGATTATTTTTGATAAATTTTTAAGCGTAATTTCTTTAGGTTCTCTTCCTCTTAACCCTGGAATTGAAACAATTTCCGTTTCTTTATTTTCTCCAGGCCATGCTGAACCAAACTTAATTTTTAATAATTCTGCTTGTTTTTCAATTATTGAACAGCCTTCTTTTATATCTTCTGTTATTACATTTCCTCCAAAAGGAATGACTGCTGTATGGCGAATAATTCCGTCTTTGAATATCGCTAAATCTGTAGTACCGCCACCTATATCAATCAATGCTACACCTGCTTCTTTTTCTTCTTGACTTAATACTGCTGATGCTGAAGCTAAAGGTTCAAGGGTAATATCAGAAAGATTTAATCCTGCACTTTTGATACATCTGCCTACGTTTCGAATAGAAGACACTTGACCTACTACAACGTGAAAGTTAGCTTCTAATCTTCCACCATACATTCCGATAGGTTCTTTTATATCTGGTTGGCTATCAACTTTAAATTCTTGTGGTAATACATGAATAATTTCTTCACCAGGCAGCATAACCAATTTATGTACCTGACTCACTAAATTTTCTATGTCAGTTGCATCTATTACTTCTTCAGACTTTTCTCTTGTTATATAGTCACTATGATGCAAGCTACGTATGTGTTGACCAGCAATACCTACTACAACATTTTCTATCTTGTAACCCGAAATACTTTCTGCTTCTTCAGCTGCTTGCTGAATAGATTGAATAGTTTGCGTAATGTTATTAACTACCCCACGTTTTACACCTAAACTTTTCGCTTTACCAATACCTAAAACTTCAAGCTTACCGTATTCGTTTTTACGACCAATCATGGCAACAATCTTGGTTGTACCAATATCTAAACCAACTGCAATTTTATTGTTTTCCATCTTGATTTTGTTTTGTGCACACAACTTGGTTGTGGTATTTTACATTTATCGCTTTATAGTTATTAATGGTTTTGTCTGTAAATGCTTTGTTATAAAAAGCTGTTAGCTTTTTAAACTTCATTGAAGCATCTGTTAACTCTCCAAAAATTATCTTATAATCGCCACTACGAACTGTAAATGTGTATTCGTTTTGGGCGTCTCTTTGAATAGCAATAATTTCTTTAGCGAAAAAACTGTTGCTATTTATGGTCTTTATTAACGTTGTTAATTCTTTGATTTCTTCTGGCTCCCTTACTCCTAAAACTAATGGTACTCTTGCTGAAAAATTTGTTGATAAAGGAATTTTTACTCCATACTTATCAACATAAAAAGATTTATCTTTATCAACAATTCGAGCTATCGGTGTTCGTTGTTTTATGGTAGTTTTTAACACCCCATCTACGGTTAAAAACACAGCTGTTTTTTCAACATACGGATTCGCCGAAACATTAGCCTCTAGAAAGTGTAAATCTACCAATCTTTTTGGTTGGTTTTTAACAAATTCATTATTTTGTATTAACATTTTATCAACCATACTGTGTGTCAAAAAGTTATTGTCCCCTGCCTTGAACTCAACTATGGGCCCTTTTACCTTTTTTAGACCATTTCTTTTGGTTGTAAACCCATACAAAAACGCCAAAAACATCAACAACAAGAAAAAAGAGAGATATGTTGCTACTTTTTTCATACTAGATTTTATGTTTTTCTTTAATTTTATTTTTTACTTTATCAACTAATAAGCCAA
This sequence comes from Tenacibaculum litoreum, assembly GCF_964513915.1. Taxonomy (NCBI): domain Bacteria; kingdom Pseudomonadati; phylum Bacteroidota; class Flavobacteriia; order Flavobacteriales; family Flavobacteriaceae; genus Tenacibaculum; species Tenacibaculum litoreum. Next base: position 413,873 of record NZ_CAZEQS010000004.1, read on the forward strand.
TATCTCCAGCTCCTAGCATTGCTACAATTTTTGACTCTGATTTTATGATTTCGTCACTTAGTTTTTCCTTAGATACTAACTTTTTAGTATCGATGGTAATTTTCTCTAACAACCAGCTTGAGGTAACTCCTTTTATTGGTAATTCTCTTGCTGGGTATATATCTAGTAATAACACTTCATCAAACAATGATAAAGCTTCTGCAAAGTCATCTGCAAAATCTCTTGTTCTACTAAATAAGTGTGGTTGAAATACAGCCAACACTTTTTCTTTAGGATACATTTCTCTGACAGATTGCGCTACTGCTTTTATTTCAGTAGGATGATGCGCATAATCGTCAATTAGTACAACTTCTTCTGTTTTTATCTTATAAGAAAACCTACGTTGTACCCCTTTAAAACTTCCTAATTGTTCTTTAATTTTTTCTAGTGACACTCCATAAACATCTGCAATAGCCAATGCAGCCAAAGCATTCATCATATTATGATTTCCGGGTAAATGAAATACTACATTTTTAATTTCTGATGTTGGTGTTTTTACATCAAAAACATATTTTCCTTCTTCTATTTTTACATTATAGGCTTTGTAGTCTGCTTCTTCATTAACAGCATATGTTAAACCTTTTAAGGGTAATCCTTTTGCTACAATTAAGGTATCTGAAACTTTACTTGCAAAATCTCTAAATGATTGTTGTAAAAATTCGTTTTCTCCATAGATATCTAAATGATCAGCATCCATAGAAGTTACACACGCAATGTTAGGTGACAACTTTAAAAACGAACGGTCAAATTCATCGGCTTCAACAACAGAAACCTTATCTTCTCCTAAAATTAAATTAGAATTGTAGTTTTCTGCAATACCTCCTAAAAACGAAGTTGCTTTTTCAGGCTGCATAATATGCCCTAAAATTGAAGAAGTTGTTGTTTTCCCATGTGTTCCTGCTACAGCCAAACAAAAAGTATTCTTTGTGATTTCTCCCAACACTTCTGCTCTTTTCAAGACTGTATATCCGTTATCTTTAAAATAATTTAATTGTACGTGATTTTTAGGAACTGCTGGTGTATACACCACCAATGTTTTTTCTTTATTTAAGAATGAAATCGGAATATTCTTTACAGCATCTTCAAAATGTACTTCAATTTCTATTTCTTCTAAACTCTTAGTGATAGGTGTTGGTGTTTTATCGTATCCTGCAACTACTTTTCCATTGACAGAAAAGTAGCGAGCTATAGCACTCATTCCTATTCCGCCAATACCTATAAAATAAACGTTATGTATCGTTTTTAAATTCACTAACTAATTAATTTTTCTATTTCGTTAACGATATTACTTGTTGCATTTGGCAACGCTAACTCGTTAATATTTTCACTTAAACTTTCTTGCTTCCCTTTGTCTTTTAATAATGTTTCTAATACAACAGGAAAGGTGTCTAATTCACTCTCTTTAACGACTAGAGCTCCATGTTTGTCGGCAATAGATTTTGCATTTTTTGTTTGATGATCTTCTGCCACATTTGGTGATGGAATAAAAATAGTGGGTTTACCTACTATACATAATTCCGATACTGAACTTGCTCCTGCTCTCGACACGATAAAATCTGCAGCAGCATACGCTAAATCCATTCTGTTCAAAAACTGATGTACTTGAACATTTTCTAGTTCATCATACTTTTTATATTCTTCATAATACAGCTTACCACATTGCCATATCAATTGAACTCCTTGTTTTTTGAAGAAATCTAAATTTGATTCAACTAACTGATTTATCTTACGAGCACCAAGGCTTCCTCCTAATATTAAAATTGTCTTTTTTGATGTATCTAATTCAAAAAACTCTTTTCCTTCTTCTATCTTCGTATGAATAAATAGTAAATCTTGACGAACTGGATTTCCTGTTTTTATTATTTTATCTTCAGAGAAAAAGCGTTCTAAATTATCATACGCAACACATATTTTTTGTGCTTTTTTTCCTAACAATCTATTAGTTATTCCTGGATACGAATTTTGTTCTTGAATTAAAGTTGGTATTCCTTTTCTATTGGCAACCATTAATGTTGGTCCACTTGCAAACCCTCCTGTTCCAACAGCAACATCTGGTTTAAATTTTCGTATAATTCTATATGCTTTCCATAAACTACTTACTAGTTTAAAGGGAAATATTAAATTCTTTAAGGTCAGTTTTCTTTGGATTCCTGAAATCCAGAGTCCTTTGATTTCATACCCTGCTTGTGGAACTTTTTCCATTTCCATTTTATCTTTTGCTCCAACGAACAAAATATTTGCCTCAGGATAACGAACTTTTATTTCGTTAGCAATTGCTATTGCAGGATAAATATGACCTCCTGTACCTCCACCACTTATTATGACATTAATCGACTGTTTCATACAATCTTTTTTATTTTAACATTATGGTTGTATGTAAAACACATAATAGTTCCAACCCATAAACCTGTATTTTTAGTCAAGTGTTTCATGCAAAATATCTAAAGGGTTATCATCTAAAATTGTTTCTTCAGTTTCGTTTTTAGAAGCGCTTACACTTAAAATCATTCCTAATGCGAAACATGTCATCCAAATTGAGGTACCTCCACTACTAATTAGCGGGAGTGTTTGTCCTGTTACTGGTAAAATATTCACTGCTACTGCCATGTTAATCATTGCTTGAAAAACAATGGGAATTCCCACACCCACAACTAATAAAGTTGCAAATATGGTAGTAGCTTTTTTGGCAGTTATTAAGATTCTGAAAAGCAACAAGAAATAAATAAATATGACCACTATTGCTCCAGCAAAACCGTATTCTTCAACAATAATTGCATAGATAAAATCGGATGAAGACTGCGGCAAAAAGTTTTTCTGTACACTTTTCCCTGGTCCTTTCCCTATTACTCCTCCTGTTGCAATTGCTATTTTGGCCTTTTCTACTTGGTAATCTTCTTCTCCATCTGACTGAGAAAAACTTTCAATTCTACTTTTCCATGTATTTACACGGTTAGGCATTGCATCTGGAAATGCTTTAGCTACTAAGATGAAAAACAGAAAAGCAAAAAGTCCTATCCCTAATATATACCCTATATATTTTAGTGGATATCCTCCAATAAATGACACCATTAAAATCATAAAGAACACCATAGCTGTGGTTGAAAAGTTTGCAGGTAATATCAATACTAATACTAAACCAACCGGAAGCCATAACTGTAGTAAACTTTCTTTAAAAGAAATTACTTTTTCTTTATTTTTTGCCAAATAACGTGCAACATATACCATTAATACTAAACCTGCCAATGTAGAAGTTTGAAACCCAATACCTACAAAGGGAATACGAATCCATCTACTTGCATTAGCTCCTCCAATGGTAGTTCCTTGTGCTAAGGTAAAAACCAGCAGTAAAACAACAACAGGTAACATTAAAACAGAGCCTCCACTGAAATATCTGTATGGAATTTTATGTACTCCATAAATGACTGCAAACCCTGTAATTAATAATACAATATGTTTTACCAAATGTCCTAAGGTAGACCCATTACCAACTACGTATACCAAATTGGTGCTTGCACTGTATATTGGCATAAATGAAAATATTGCCAACACTGCAACTATAGCCCAAATGGCTCGATCTCCTTTAATATGTCGAAAGATGTTTTTCATCAATCTTTAGTGTGCGTTATATATTTCTTACAGCTTCTTTAAATTTCCTTCCTCTATCTTCATAGCTTTCAAACAAATCAAAGCTTGCACATGCTGGCGATAATAAAACTGTATCTCCTTTTTGCGCTATTTTATATGCTACTTTTACTGCTTCTTCAGCTCCGGCTGTTTCTACCATAACATCTACTACATTTGCAAAAGTGTCTATGATTTTTTGATTATCTAACCCTAAACAAACTATTGCTTTTACTTTTTCTCTTACTAAAGGTAGTAAATCGGTATAATCATTTCCTTTATCAACACCTCCTACAATCCAAACTGTTGGATTATCCATACATTCTAATGCATAAAAAACCGCATTGACATTGGTAGCTTTACTATCATTAATGAATTCAATTCCATTTACTTTTTGCACTTTTTCTAAACGGTGTTCTACACCTTCAAAATCAGACAAACTTTCTGCAATTGTTTCTTTTCTTACTTTCAATAACCTTGCAGCCATTGATGTAGCCATTGCATTTTTAGTGTTATGCTTTCCTTGTAATGTTAGCTCAGAAACCTTCATTAATTTTTCTTCTGTATTAAATTTCATTATTATCGTGTCTTGTCTTAAAAAAGCTCCGTACTCTAATTCTTTTTCCATTGAAAATGGCACTAACGTTGCTTCTGTTTTGTTATTTTTTAACCAAGTTTGAATTGCTTCATCATCGGCATCATATATTAAAAAATCATCTTTTGTTTGATTTTTTGTAATTCTGAATTTTGAGTTTATATAGTTTTCAAATTCATATTCATATCGATCTAAATGATCTGGTGTTATATTGGTGATTATCGCAATATGTGGCCTAAATTTTTCAATTCCATCTAATTGAAAGCTACTTAGCTCTAACACATATTGATCATATTTATCTTCAACCACTTGTTCAGCAAAACTATCACCTATATTTCCTCCAACTCCCACATTTAAACCTGCTCTTTTTAATACATAATGTATTAACATGGTTGTGGTTGTTTTTCCGTTTGAACCTGTAATTCCCACAATAGTTGCTTCTGTAAACTGAGCAGCAAATTCTATTTCTGAAATCACTTTAATTCCTTTTGAAACTAACTTTTGCACAAGTGTAACTTTTTCTGGAATTCCAGGACTTTTCATCACCACATCAGCATTTAAAATTTTATCTTCTGTATGCTGGTTTTCTTCAAAATCAATTGAATTATGTAAAAGAACTTTCTTATATCGTTCTGCTATACTTCCTTTATCTGAAACAAAAACTTCATATCCTTTTTGCTTCCCTAAAAGCGCTGTTCCTACACCACTTTCTCCTCCACCAAGCACAACTAATCTTTTCATTTTTAATTAATGATTTTAGATTTATTGATTGATGATTTACTTTTCACTGTTTTTATAGAAGTTACGATAATTGAAGTCAATTCGTTTGCCTCATTATGCAGTCTTTTCAATTCTTCTTGATTATTTTCATGAATCGACATAAAAACCTCTAAAAAAAACATACTTTCATCTACTTCTTCTTCAACAATTTTTAATTTATGAATAAAGTCAGCTGAAGATTTTGCCCTACAAGCAGCTCTATAATTAGCTCCAACCGAACTAGAACATCTTATCAATTGTCTACAATACGCATCAAACTCTCTTGTTTTAGGATATTCTTTGCATAACCTCCAACAATCGATAGCAAATTGTTTTGTTCTATTTTTAATCTGTTCTTTCATTTAACCTTATATCTTAAATCAAAACTCCAAAATCTCCTTTATCTTAACTTCAATGTTACTATGGTAAATACCGCTAACAAAATTCCTACGATCCAAAAGCGTACTACAATTTTACTTTCGTGATAGTTTAATTTTTGATAATGATGATGTAGGGGTGACATTTTAAAAATTCGTCTTCCTTCTCCAAACTTCTTCTTTGTGTACTTAAACCATGAAACTTGTAGTATTACTGATAAATTCTCTACTACAAATATTCCTGCTAAAACTGGCAACAACAATTCTTTTCTGATGGCAATTGCTATTACCGCTATGATACCTCCAATAGTTAAACTCCCTGTATCCCCCATAAACACTTGTGCTGGATAGGTGTTATACCATAGAAAACCGATTAAAGCTCCTGCAAAAGCCAAAATAAATACTGTCATTTCTCCAGACTTTGGGATGTACATTACATCTAAATAATCTGCAAAAATGATATTACCAGATACCCATGCAAAAATTGCCAGCGTTATCACCATAATTGCTGATGAGCCTGCTGCTAAACCATCAATACCATCTGTTAAATTCGCACCATTTGAAACTCCTGTAACAATAAAAACAGCAACAAAAATGAAGACTATCCATCCATATTTTTCATATCCATCTCCCAAGAAGCTTAACGCTTTTGCATAGTCTAACTCGTTATTCTTTAAGAAAGGAACTGTTGTTTTTGTCGATTTATGTGCTTCTCCAAATACCTTCTTTTTACCATCTACTTGCACAACTTGTTCTGAAACTGGCAGTTGTTCTTTTATGGTTACATCTTGATGAAAATACAGCATTGAACCTACGATTACCCCTAATCCTATTTGTCCTAAAACCTTGAACTTCCCTTTTAACCCAGCCTTATCTTTTTTAAATACCTTTATATAATCATCAGCAAAACCAATAAGCCCCATCCAAACAGTGGTTATTAATAGAATAATGATGTATATATTTTCTAGTTTTGCTAAAAACAGTACAGGAATTAATGTTGCAAGGATTATAATTACACCTCCCATAGTTGGTGTTCCTGCTTTTTGCACTTGACCATCTAAACCTAAATCTCTTACTGTTTCTCCTACTTGTTGTCTTCTTAAGTAATTGATAATTTTTTTACCAAAAATGGTTGAAATCAACAGAGATAATATGAATGCCATCGCAGATCGAAATGTGATGAATTGAAACACACTTGCTCCTGTTAAGCTAAATTCACTTTCTAAATATTGAAATAAATAATACAGCATTCGTTAGTGTTTTTTTAGTTGATTAAAATAGTTGGTTACTTCTTCTAAATCATCAAAATGATGCCTAACACCATTTATTTCTTGGTAGGTTTCATGACCTTTTCCTGCAATGAGTACAATATCTCCTGAAGTTGCTAGCTTACAAGCTGTTTTAATAGCTTGTCTTCGATTTACAATTGATAATGTTTTTTTATAATTTTCTGCCGCAACTCCAGTTTCCATTTGATCAATTATCGACTGAGGATCTTCTGTTCTAGGGTTATCTGAAGTAAAAACAACTTGATCGCTTAACTGAGAAGCAATTAATGCCATTTTTGGACGCTTTGTTGTATCTCTATCTCCACCGCAACCTACAACTGTAATCACTATTTCATTTCCTGTTCGGATATCGTTAATAGTTTGTAATACATTTTTTAGTGCATCTGGTGTATGTGCATAATCTACTATTGCAGTAACTCCCTCTTCAGAAACTGTGTATTGAAATCTTCCACTCACACTTTCTAACTCACTTACGATACGTAAAATTTCTATTTTTTCAAGCCCTAACAACTCTGCCACTCCATAAATAGCCAACAAATTATACGCATTAAACTCCCCTATTAACTTCGTCCAAACTTCTACTCCATTGATTGTTAATAAGGTTCCTGAAAGGCGTTTTTCTAACACTTTTGCCTTAAAGTCTCCGATTGTTTTAAGCGCATAGGTTTGTTTATTTGCCTTTGTATTTTGCAACATTATTTGCCCATTCTTATCATCAATATTCACTAAAGCAAATGCTGATTTTGGCAATGAATCAAAAAACGATTTTTTAACATCACGATACTCTGCAAATGTTTCATGGTAATCTAAATGATCATGCGATAGGTTTGTAAACACTCCTCCTGCAAACTCTAATCCTTCAGTACGTTTTTGATGAATTCCGTGAGAGCTTACCTCCATAAAACAATAATCAACCCCAACTTCTACCATTTTTGATAAATATTTATTTATCGCTACTGAGTTTGGTGTTGTATGTGTTGCTTTATATTCTTCTTCATCAACCATTACTCGGACTGTTGATAACAACCCAACTTTATATCCTGCTTTTTTAAACAGTTGATACAACAAGCTTGCAATTGTAGTCTTACCATTTGTTCCTGTTACTCCTACTAACTGCAAGCTTTTTGACGGGTTGTTATAATAATTTGCTGCTATTATTGCTAATGCAGCATTAGAATCTTCTACTTCAATATAGGTAACCTCTTCATTTTTATCGTCTGGAATGAACTCACAAACAACGGTCTTGGCACCTAACGATACTGCTTTCGCTATAAACTGATGCCCATCTACTGTCACTCCTTTTTGAGCAACAAAAACATCATCTTCCTGCACATGTCTACTATCAAACTGAATATTGTTTATACCAATATCAGTATTTCCGTAAACTTCTTTTACAACTACCTTATATAATATGTCTTTTAATTTCTTCAACTATGATAATTTTAAATATATCGTTGCACCTTGTGAGACTTTTTCTCCTCTTTCTACAGATTGCTCTGTTACCTTTCCTACTCCTGAAAATTTAACTTTCAATCCCATATTCTCTAATAATGCAATCGCATCCATTCCGCTCATCCCAATTACTTTAGGCATAATTGTTTTATACTTCCTTAATTTCTGATAATATTCTTGATACTCTTTATCAAGAGTTTCTTCCGAAATTCCATCAGAAACAAGCTGATTATTGATTGCTGTTGAAGTATAAATTTTTTGAGCTATTTCTTTAAATATAGGAGCAGCTACCGTAGCTCCGTAATATCCTTTTTCTTTTTTAGGACTATGAACTACTACAATGCAAGAGTATTTTGGTTCATCTGCCGGAAAGAAGCCTGCAAAAGAAGCTACATATTTTTGGTTTGAATAATACCCTCCTTCATACTCTCCCTTGGCATTTTTAGTTCTTGGAATATATTTTTTTGCTGTCCCAGTTTTTCCTGCCATAGAGAAGTTTGGGGAATATATTTTTTTCCCTGTTCCATACTTTATGGTATTTTCCATCACTTTTCGAACCTTATCTATGGTTTCTTGTGATGCTATCTTTTCTTTTATCACTTCTGTACCAAAGCTTTCTTCTACTTTCCCTCCAACTCTTAACTCCTTAACAAAGTATGGTTTTACCAATTTTCCATTATTTGCTACTGCATTATAAAACGCTAATGTTTGCAATGGCGTAAGAGAAACTCCATAACCCCAAGCCATCCATTCTAATGAAATTGGGCTCCAACTTTTCTCTGTAGGTTCTGGTATATATGGTTTTCCCTCTCCTTTAATTTTAACTCCCGTTAATTGATCTAGACCAAAAGACTTAATTTTATCAGTAAATTTTTTAGGGTTTTTATCGTAATGTTTTTGTATTGTTTTCACAATTCCAACGTTTGAAGAAACCTCAAACACTCTTCCTAACGATATTTTTCCGTACCCTCCTCTTTTACTATCTTCTACTTTACGGTTATTAATGTAAATCCTTCCTTTTTCACAATCTACCACAGTAGAAGTATCTACTACCTTATCTTCCAAAGCCACCATTAAGCTAGCCAACTTAAAAGTTGATCCAGGTTCATGACTTTCCCAAACAGCGTAGTTTCTTTTTTCGTAATATTTACCTTTAGAAGTTCTTCCTAAATTAGATATTGCTTTAATCTCACCTGTTTCAACTTCCATCACTACAGCACAACCATGATCTGCTTCAAAATACTCCATCTCTCTTAACAAAGCATGATGTGTAATATCCTGAATATTTACATCTATTGTAGTAATTACATCACTACCATCTACCGGCTCCTTCTCATTTACATCATTAATAGGCTTCCACTGTCCTTTAGCTATTTTTTGCTTTAAACGCCAACCATTTTCACCTTGCATATAATCTGCAAAAGCACCTTCAATTCCTGCACCTCCTCTATAATCATCGTAACCAATAGTACGCTCTGCTATTTTCCCTATAGGATGTACTCGTACTGTTTTTTGCTCTGCTATAAAACCTCCTCGATATACCCCCCTGTTAAAAATAGGGAAGCTTTTCATTTTCACGTAATCATTGTATCCCACATTACGTGCTATTAATAAATAACGGTTTCTACGTTTTTTTGCATTGCGTAATTTCTTTTGATAATAGCTAGCTGGTTTCCCCAACAAATCAGAAAGTGCTTCCGAAAGTCCGCGAATATTTTTCTCAAAAACCTCTGAATCTACCGCTACTACATCCATACGAATGGTAAACTTTGACATTGAAGTAGCTAGCAAATTTCCATCTGCTGCATATACATTACCTCTATTTGCAAAAATAGTGTCGTTTTTAACTGTTTTTTCTTCAGAAAGTTTTCTATACCTATCCCCTTCTACATATTGAAGTTTAAAAAGTCTAAAAATGATAACCACAAAGAAAAGCGTCATTAAAACAACAATCACATAGAGTTTGTTTAATATGCCTTTTTTTATTACCATTTTATATTACTCTTTATTATATGTTACTTTTATTTTTTGGGGCGGTTTTTTCGCAGGGTACAACCCTTTACTTTTTACTTTATCTCGAATACTGCTCTCTAACTTCATTCGCATTAGCTCAGTACTCGTATCTACATCTTCAGCCCGCAACTCTCTTTTCTTCTTATTAAGCGCTGCTATTTGCACCACTTTTGCATCTGCACTATGCGAACTATAAATCATTACTAACAATAGCACCACCACAAAAATTAGAATCCGCCAGTTTTTAAATGAGCTTTCGTCTGTAAGAAAACTTCCCCTTAAAAGATCGTATATATTCTTCCTGACTTTAGACATTACTTTAATGTTGCTATTCTTAGTTTCGCACTACGTGCTCTATTATTTTCTTTTATTTCTTCTTTTGTTGGCACAATCATTTTTCCAACTTTTTTAAGCGGCTCATTGGTATTACCATAAAAATCTTTTTCTGGCTCACCACTAAACAACCCTGTTCTTATAAATCGTTTTACCAACCTATCTTCTAACGAGTGATATGAAATCACACTCAATCGCCCATCTTCATTCAACAAATCTGGAATCTGCTGCAAAAACTCCTTCAGCACCTCTAACTCTTGATTTACCTCTATTCGTATTGCTTGAAAGATTTGTGCTAGAATCTTATGCTCTTTCGCTTTCGGAAGGAACCTTTGTAACACCTCTTTCAACTCAAAACTTGTTTTGATTTCTTTATCCACCCTAGCTTCCACAATAGTTTTTGCCAAGGTTCTTGCATTTCGCAACTCTCCGTACAAAAACAACACATCTGCCAAATCTTCTTCAGAATATGTATTAATGATTTTTTTTCCTGATAATTCAGATTTCTGATCCATTCGCATATCTAAATCCGCATCAAAACGAGTTGAAAACCCTCTTTCTGCTTCATCAAACTGATGCGAAGACACTCCTAAATCAGCCAACACCCCATCCACTTTCTTCACTCCATAAAAACGTAAAAACCTCGATATGAATCGAAAGTTCTCACCAATCAAAACAAAACGCGGGTCATCAATTTTATTTTGTTGCGCATCTGGATCTTGATCGAAAGCAAACAACCTTCCCTTTTCTCCTAATCGACTTAATATTTCTCTAGAATGCCCTCCACCTCCGAAGGTAACATCTACATACACTCCATCTTCCTTTATATTAAGTGCATCTACACTTTCTTTCAACAAAACTGGATTATGATAACTCATCTGCTTCCGTATTACCCATCACCTCTTCTGCTAATTCAGCAAAATCGACAACAGCATCATCAATTACTTTTTCGTACTTATCCTTATCCCAAATCTCAATAATATTCACCGCAGAAGAAAGCACTACTTGCTTTTCTATTCCCGCAAATTGACATAAATCTTTCGGAATCAATATCCTTCCTGAAGCATCCACATCTACCATTTTCACACCAGCTGTAAACCTTCTGATAAAATCATTATTTTTCTTTACAAATCGATTTAGTTTATTGATTTTTGCCATCATCAAATTCCACTCTTGCATTGGATACAACTCCAAACAAGACTGAAACACAGAGCGTTTAATCACAAAACCTTCTTGCAACACAGAAGACAACTGCTTCTTGAACGCCGATGACATCATCAACCTCCCTTTAGCATCTACCTTGCACTCATATGTTCCAATTAAATTTATCACGTAAAGAAACTATAGTTTGCATCAAAAATAAAAAATATTTACCACTTTTTACCACTTTTTACCACATTGTTAATAAGTTTTGGTTTTTAAGCTAAAAAACTGATACTAAAAGACTTCTATATCACTACTACACATGAAATAATAAAAATGAAAAAGTGATAAAAAAGAACTACATTTGTGGTTAAGTCAAATCAGAAACATATATGACTGAATTTTTAAAGAAAGAAGACAAATTTACATACGCTGAAGCAGGAGAAGGAAGCCCAATTATCATCCTTCATGGACTAATGGGTGCTTTAAGTAATTTTGACTCCACTTTTAATCATCTTTCACAAAAAGGATATCAAGTTTTTATTCCAGAATTACCCTTATACACATTACCTCTCCTTAAAACTAACGTAAAAAATTTAGCCAAATTTTTACATGATTTCATAGAGTACAAAGGACTTAAAAATGTTACTCTATTAGGAAATTCTTTAGGCGGACATATAGCTTTATACTATACAAAACATTATTCTGAAGATGTTAAAGCATTAGTTTTAACAGGTAGCTCAGGACTGTACGAAAACTCAATGGGTGATAGCTACCCTAAGAGAGGAGACAAAGAGTTTGTTAGAAGAAAAGCACAAGATGTTTTTTACGATAAAGCCATTGCTACAGACGAACTCGTTGATCAAGTATATGAAGTTATTAACGACAGAAACACCTTGATTAGAACATTAGCTATTGCTAAAAGCGCAATTCGTCATAACATGGCTAAAGATTTACCCAACATGAAACAACCTACTTGTTTAATTTGGGGAAAACAAGACAGCGTTACTCCACCAGAAGTTGCTGAAGATTTCAAAAAACTTTTACCTGATGCCGATTTATTCTGGATTGACAAATGCGGACATGCAGCTATGATGGAAACACCACAAGAGTTTAATGAAATTTTAGAAGGTTGGCTTTCTAAACGCGAAATATAACAGCTAAACTAGCTTAATATAGTATGAAAATAAAATCTGCTGAATTTGTAATGAGTAACAGCAATGTTACCAAAGCTCCTAAAGACAGAATACCTGAGTATGCTTTTATAGGGCGCTCAAATGTCGGAAAATCTTCATTAATCAATATGTTGATGGAGCGTAAAGATTTGGCAAAAACCTCTGGTAAACCAGGAAAAACACAACTTATCAATCATTTTAAAATTAATGACGAATGGTTTTTAGTAGATCTTCCTGGATATGGTTATGCACAAGTTTCTAAAAAGAAACGTCAAATTTTTCAATTTTTTATTGAAAACTATTTTAAAGAACGTGAACAGCTAGTTTGCACCTTTGTTTTAATCGATTCTCGCCATGATCCACAGAAAATAGACTTAGATTTTATGCAGTTTTTGGGTGAAAACCGCATTCCGTTTTGTATTGTTTTTACCAAAGCTGATAAACTAGGGAGTTCTAAACTCAACAAACAAATTACCGCTTACAAAAAGAAGTTATTAAATTACTGGGAGGAGTTACCTATTTCTTTTGTCACCTCGTCTTCTACAGGAATGGGACGTGATGAGTTTTTAAACTTTATCAATCAAGTTAACGAAGATGTAGCTGAGAATTTTAAATAATTTTCACCATCCCTTAAGGGAAGTATTAATAATGCACTCTACAAAAGAAAACTTACAAGTTCTACACGAAGACAATCACCTTATAGTGGTTAATAAGCGTGCAGGTGATATAGTACAAGGTGACAAAACAGGCGACAAACCGCTTTCAGATGTTGTTAAAGAATACATCAAAGATAAATACAACAAACCTGGAAACGTGTTTCTAGGAACCGTTCATCGATTAGACCGCCCAACTACAGGTATTGTCATTTACGCACGTACTTCAAAAGCATTAGAACGCCTGAACAAAATGTTGCGCGATAAAACCATCAAAAAAACGTATTGGGCAATAGTTCAACAGCAGCCTAAAAAAGCCACAGACACGTTAACAAACTATCTAAAAAAGAACCCTAAGAATAATAAATCAACTGCTTTTACTAAAGAAGTTGAAGGAAGCAAAAAAGCCATACTTCACTACAAAACACTTAAAAATTTAGATAATTATTCATTATTAGAGGTCGACTTAGAAACTGGACGTCATCATCAAATTCGCGTACAGCTTTCTAACATTGGCTCTATTATAAAAGGCGATTTAAAATACGGAGCTAAAAGAAGTAATAAAGATGCAAGTATCCATTTACATGCTCGAAAAATTCAATTTACACACCCTGTCAGTAAAGAGCTTATTAAAATCACTGCCCCAACCCCTTCTGATCCCGTTTGGGATGCTTGTTTGTAATTTGTATATTTAGACAAATTTCACTCAACCAAGATGAAAGCTCTTAAATTTTTAGCGATTTTAATACTTCCTGTCACCGTTTACATTTCGTTTACCAGCACAGGTTGGCTAACCTTACTCCCTTTACTAGTTTTCTTTGGTTTGGTTCCGCTACTTGAATTACTTTTTAATCCAGACAAACAAAATCTAAACAACGAAGAAGAGGAGCAAGAAAAAGAAAACAAGCTTTACACCTATATTCTATACGCAACAGTACCTATTCAATTAGTTTTCCTAGGATGGTTTTTATGGATGATGAAAGATGCACAATTAATTACCTTAGAGTATATAGGAAGAATTTCTGCTATGGGATTAATGTGTGGTGTAATTGGTATTAATGTAGGGCATGAATTAGGACATCGTAATAATCGTTTTGATCAATTATTAGGCGAAATTTTACTATTAACCTCATTAGATACTCACTTTTTACCCTACCATAATGCAGGACATCATTTTAATGTAGCCACCCCAAAAGATGCTGCTACCGCCAAAAAAAATGAAGTAGTATACCTTTTCTGGATTCGTTCTCATTTTCAAAGCTATTATCAAGCTTGGGAAGCAGAAAATACGCGTTTAAAAAATTCTGGAAGAAGTTGGTTTGACCTACAAAACAGAATGCTTATCTATACACTTTGCAACATATTATTGTTAGTAGGTATTTTCTTTTTATTCGGGTTAAAAGCATTACTAGCTTTTATCGCCGCTGCTGTTTTTGGAATTTTATTACTTGAAACTGTAAATTATATAGAACATTACGGACTATTACGTAAACAAAACGAAAAAGGTCGTTACGAACGAGTAAAAAGAACACATTCATGGAATTCAGATCATAGAATTGGTATGTTAATGCTGTTTAATTTATCTCGTCACTCTGATCATCACTATAACGGAAGTAAGCATTATCAACTTTTAAAATCACTCCCTGAAAGTCCACAAATGCCAATAGGATATCCAGGTATGATGCTAGTAGCATTGGTTCCTCCATTATGGTTTTCAATAATGAATAAAAAATTACAAGACTTATAGCTTATGAATATTCCCGAACTGGTTCAGTTGCAAAAAAACTATTTTGCTACCCAACAAACCAAAGATATTTCCTTTAGAAAAAGTACTTTAAAAAGATTGCAAAAAGAGCTTATTGCAAGAGAAAAAGACATCATAAAAGCATTACATGATGACTTTAAAAAACCGGAATATGAAGCAGTAATGACCGAAACTTCTATTGTGTTAGCTGAATTAAAAATGGCCATAAAAAACATACATTCATGGAGCAAACCTCAACGTGTGTTACCGTCTTTACTAAATTTTCCTTCCTCTGCAAAAATTTATAAAGAACCTTACGGAACTGCACTTATCATTGCTCCTTGGAATTATCCATACCAACTAGCTTTTGCACCTTTACTTGGCGCAATTGCCGCAGGAAATACCGTGGTACTAAAACCTTCAGAATTAACACCCAACACTAGTAAAATTACCAAAGAAATTATTGAAGCTGTTTTTGACAAAAACCATGTTACTGTAATTGAAGGAGGTGTAGATGTTTCCACAGAATTACTAGCACAACGTTGGGATTATATTTTCTTTACAGGTAGTGTTCCTGTAGGTAAAATAGTAGCCAAAGCCGCTGCCAATCATTTAACTCCTGTTACCTTAGAGTTAGGAGGAAAAAGTCCGTGTATCATTGATGAAACCGCCAATGTTAAATTGGCCGCAAAACGTTTGGTTTGGGGTAAATTCATTAATGGTGGACAAACCTGTATTGCTCCTGATTATTTATTGATTCATACATCGGTTAAAGAACAATTTATACAACAGTTTAAAGAAGAAATTTTTAGAGCTTATGGAGAAAACCCACAAAACTCTCCTGATTTCCCACGCATAGTAAACACTCGTAATTTTGATCGTTTAGCTTTAATGCTAGAAAATGAAAATTGCGTGATTGGCGGACAAACCGATAGAGACGATCGTTACATTGCTCCTACCTTAATTGATGAACCTAGTTTGGATAGTGAAGTAATGAAAGGTGAAATATTCGGACCTATTTTTCCACTAATCTCCTACGAAAACGAATCGGATATTGAAAAAGTCACTTCAAAATACGACAAACCTTTGGCCTTATACGTTTTTACTAATCGAAATTCATTTGCTAAAAAAATGATTCAACGTTTTTCATTTGGAGGCGGAACCATAAATGACACTACGGTTCATTTTGCCAATCACAGATTGCCTTTTGGCGGTGTAGGAGAAAGCGGTATAGGCGGTTATCACGGAAAGAAAACTTTTGATACATTTTCTCATCATAAAGGAGTGGTTTCTCGCGGAACATGGTTAGACATTTCTACTCGATATGCTCCATACAAAGGAAAATTGCAACAATTAAAAACTTTAATGAAACTGGGATAGTTTTGTTAGACAAAAGACAATCAGACACAAGAATCAAGACACCATAATAAATGAGTGAAAAAACAGTATCAGAAGCAGTTAACTATCGTCGTTCAGTAAGAGTGTACGACCCTGAAAAACCAATAGACACTACTGTTGTAAAAAAATGTTTAGAGCAAGCTAGTTTAGCTCCTACCAGTAGCAACATGCAACTATGGGAGTTTTACCATATCACCTCAAAAGAAACAATCGATAAAATAGCTCCGTTGTGTTTTAATCAAAATGGTGCTAAAACTGCGCAACAACTGGTGATTTTTGTAGTTCGTAAGGATTTATGGCGCAAACGTGCTAAAGCCAACTTAGCTTTTATGGACAAAACTTTTGGAGCTAACAACCCAAAATCGGAACAAAGCGGTAGGGAAAAAGTAGCGCGTAACTACTACGGAAAATTAATCCCGTTTACCTATTTTGACATTTTTGGAATTTTTGGTTGGCTTAAATACTTAATGATTCTTATTATTGGTCTTTTCCGACCTATTTATCGTGAAGTCCGCAATAGTGATATGCGCATTGTAGCTCACAAAACTTGTGGATTGGCAGCACAAACATTCATGCTCTCAATGGCTGCTGAAGGTTACGACACCTGTCCTATGGAAGGTTCTGATACTTGGCGTGTAAAACGTTTGCTGGAGCTACCTTTTGGTGCTGAAATTAATATGATTGTTTCCTGCGGAATCCGTAAACCCGAAGGAGTGTATGGTGAACGTTTTAGAATTCCTTTTGAAGAGGTTTATAAAGAGATGTAATCTACCTCAGACAAACTATTATCTTATCATAGATATATTTTAAAAATATTTTTATATATTGTTTTTTCATTGTTAGAAAAAGTTATTAGAAAAAGATAAAAAATTGACTATAGCAAGCTAAGATATTTTCATACATAAAGGATAGAGATTGCTCTGCAAAAATTAGTTTGTTTATTTTTTTCACAACTTCTTTATAATTGGAAAAAATAGACTCGAACCTTGAGTGTCTTTAAACAGTTCAGGAATTAACAATTTTTAAATTTTTATTTATGAAAAAATCAATTTTAAACTTAGGAAAAGCTTTAAGTAAAGCACAACAAAAAAAGGTGAGAGGAGGAGAAGGAACAGTAATTACTGAAGCTCCATTACCTGGAGATGAGTGTATCGAAGGAATGTGTAGCAACATGGTTAATCCAGACCATGATTGGAGATTTGGTGGAAGTGGTACTACCTTCGTTGAAGGTGTATGTAGAGATGGTAGATGCTATTATGAATAGACTTCTAATAAGGGAGGGGAATTTACCACCTCCCTTTATTACCTTTTAGGCAACAACACTAATTTATTGTTACTTTTGTTGATAGCTGTCTCATTAAGATTCATTTTTACAAACTCACCATTGACATATTTTTGGGCTTGGTCTTTGTAATACGGGCTAAACACATTTCCCGATTGTCCTGTTGGTAAAATAGCAATGCTATTTTCTACATCAGAAAAATCAATTACTCTTCGTGTTGAAGGCCCTCCGTGAATTTTATACACACCTGTACTATCCAATTTAAAAATCTGGTTATTAATCACCTCATTTCCTCCAATAGTTTCAAACGGGCCAACATTAAAGAACTTACGTAACAAACCACCTGCTTTACCAATAGCGTGTTCGTATTCCACTGAAATTACGCGATTCCACGTCCAATTATCTACATTTTCTCCCAATTGGTTTTGTAAAAACGCAATAGCTTTTTGAAAAGCTGTGGTAATTATTTCATTTCTAGTTTCAACTTTATTTGTTGTTGAAATATCATCCCACCAAACTGAGTGTTGTCTTTTAGCTTGTTGTGCTAATACTTGATCTTGTAATTGCGTATCAATAAACAACTGAAAACTATCTCCTAACTCATCTTTGTAAGTAGCGGTTAAGAATTCATATAAAAAGCGATTGTAAATCGTCGGAGCTACGTTGGTTTTTAAATATTCTCCATCCCACTTTTCTAACACCGAATATGCTTTTTTAGCCGAAGGAGATAGTGACGACTTATCTACACTTGCTAACAATTCTCTCCCAATTTCTGGAACTACAGGTGAGGTTACATCGTAAATCATTTCAGCTACGTCTTGTTTGGTGAAATCATTTTTAGACTCTAACAACCGTACAATTCTTTTTGCTCTGTCTTCTGGTTGATAATAGCCCGGATATAACTTCCCTCTTACAGAATCGGGTTGGTTATTTGCTGAATACACATAATTCCAACTAGGATTTTCAGCCTGTGGATTTTCTTCAAAATCTAAATACTCTATAATTTCATCCTTACCAGAAGCTCCATTTAAGTACATTTTAGAAGACAAACTATCTCTTAATTGATACAGTTTAGCAGATGCAAACCAACCTACATTCCCTTTAGCATCTCCATACATTACATTTAATCCTGGTGCATGAATTTTTGCTGTTCCTGTTTTAAAATCTTCTAACGAATTTGCATGCGACATTTTGTGTGACGCTTCTAACAATTGATTAGGCAACTGCGTATAAATCCAGTTCATTGCAATTGGTCTTTCATCTGCTACATGCTCTATCAATCCGTTCATAATAGGACCATGTTTACTCACTTTTACTTGATAAGTAGTGTCTTTTCCTCCCTTAACCTTTATATGCTTATCCCACAACTCATATTTCTGGTATCCATGAGGTGTTTTATACTCCATTGAATTTTCTGGATTGTTTTCTTCTTCATAAAAATTCAAGTCATCGTTTGCTAACATCGTCAACCCATAAGCATAGTCTTTATTATGTCCTAATAATGGGAATGGCATCAATGCTAAATTAAATCCATAGATTTCAAAATCTGGAGTTTTTATATGATTTTGATACCAAACCGAAGGTTGCGAAAAATTAATATGTGGATCGTTTGCAAAAATCACCTTTCCGTTTTTAGTTTTAGGTGGTGCAATTACCCAAGAATTACTTCCTATAAAAGGCGCAACTGGTAGTTGATCCATAATTTCACTCACCGCTAAAGACAACCCTGCTTTAATTGTTTTTTTATTGGTTGTTTTATTCAATGTTAAATTTTCGTTGAACGAGTTTAGCAATTCATTTACATACGGTTCTCCTAATTTCTCTTTTACTTCTGTTAGTAGCGGATCTGTTTTATGCGCAATCGCAAAGCTAAATGCCATGTAACCAAAAACATTATATACATCTTTAACTGTATAGTTTTCTTTATCCAATCCTACTAAATAAAATTCTAATGGTGTTGCTCCTTCTTCTATAAACTGATTAACTCCGTTTAAATATGCTTGCGTTAATTGATACGCTTCTGAGTTTTTATCTAATTCCTGAATAGTTTTTTCCGAAGCTTCTTCAATTCCTAATCCAGAGAAAAATTTATCTACCCTTACCAAATCTTTTCCAAAAATTTCTGCTAATCTTCCAGCTGCAATTCTTCTAATGAGTTCCATTTGCCACAATCGGTCTTGAGCATGCACATATCCTAAAGCAGTATAAGCATCTAGTTGATTTTGTGCATTGATATGCGGCACTCCAGCTTCATCATAATACACCGTGACTTCACCTGAAATATCAGCTAACGCTAACTCTCCTTTATACGTTGGGTGTAAGGTTTTTGTGAACAACCAAACACCAATACTTAATAGTACTAAAAGTAATAGAACAATTTTTAAAGACTTTTTTAATAACTTCATTAGGGATGATTTTCTTCAAAGATAACAGAATTATTTATTGTTTCTTTTATGAGTAAATCGTGTAATTTTTACACAGTTTCAGTTATTTACTTACACACTTTTTACACATAAAATTATTATTGACATCACCCCACAAAAACAACAAAACCCTAACAAACAACATATTACAAGCTTTTAATATTTTAACTACTGTTGATGGCATATTTATTTCAATACAACAAGCAAACAATAAATAATTGTAACTTAAAAAACTTAATATCATGAAAAATTTAATTTTAGCAGCGGCAATTTTAGCAGGAGCTTCAACTTATGCAACAGAAAACAATACTACTTCTCCTATCATTCCAATTCACACAGTTGTAGAAAATGGTTTTAAAGAAGTTTCTTTAGATAAATTACCAGCAGCTATTGTAAAATCTGTAAAAGAGAGCTTTCCTAAAGGTAAATTAAGTAAGGCTTTTGTAAATGAAAAAGAGCAATACAAATTAGAAATCAGTTTAGAAAATGAAAGCAAAACACTTTTTGCTGACAAAGAAGGAAATTGGTTAGACGCTAAAGAAGTAAAATAATCCATACATATTTCCCTTGTTGTATTACACTATTAAATAATTATAACTTAAAAACTTAATGTCATGAAAAAATTAATCTTAGCAGTAGCAATCTTAGCAGGTGTTTCAACTTACGCAACAGTAAACAACACTATTTCCCCTATTACTCCTGTTCATACAATTGTAGCAGATGGATTCCAAGAAATCTCTTTAGATAAGCTACCAGCAACATTAGTAAACTCTATTAAGGAAAGCTTCCCTAAAGCTACCTTAAGTAAAGCTTTTGTTAATGAAAAAGAGCAGTACAAATTAGAAATTAGTGCAAATAACACAACCAAAACTATTTATACTGATAAAGAAGGTAACTTATTAGACGAAAAAGAAGTTAGCAATTCAAAAAAGTAATTTTTTTATTTCCCTCCTCAATTTTATTGACGAAAGAGCGTTTTCATGTAAAACGCTCTTTTTGTTTTTTACAAAGAGCCTATATTATACAAACAATTTAGAATAAACATTTTTTATGAAAAAGATTTTACTGGTAGAGGACGATGTTACTTTTTCTAATATGTTAAAGCATTTTTTAGAGCGACATCAGTATACAGTAGAGGTTAGCTATACTATTAAAAATGCTTCTGCTCTCTTAAAAAAGCATTCTTATAATTTAATTTTTACTGATTTACGCCTTCCTGATGGTAATGGTATTGATTTATTAAAACAGAGTAAAAATACCGACAGTAATATTCCTGTTGTTTTAATGACAAGTTATGCTGAAGTTTCAACAGCTGTACAAGCGATGAAACAAGGTGCTTTCGATTATATTTCTAAACCTTTTAACCCTGATGAAGTTTTAGAAGTGATTAGTAATGCTCTTGACGTTAAACCTGAAGAAGTTACCCAAACAAAAAAGAAAGACAATAAAGTTTCTAGCTCAAGTTCTAATATTGTTTCTGGTATAAGTTCAGCTTCTAAAAGCCTATACGAGCATATTCATTTAGTAGCTCCAACTGACATGTCTGTTCTCATTACAGGTGAAAGTGGTACAGGTAAGGAAGTTGTTGCCAGCACAATTCATACCCAAAGTTTACGCAAAGACAAACCATTTATTGCAGTAGACTGTGGAGCCATACCTAAAGAAATTGCTTCAAGTGAATTTTTCGGACATCAAAAAGGATCTTTTACTGGAGCTATAAATGATAAAATCGGACATTTTGAAGCTGCAAATGGAGGTACTCTTTTTTTAGATGAAGTTGGGAACTTAAACTATGAAAGTCAGGTACAATTGTTACGCGCTTTACAAGAAAGAAAGATTAAGCCTGTTGGAAGTAGTAAAGAAATTATAGTAGATATTCGTTTGATTACAGCAACCAATGAAGATTTATTATTAGCTGTTGAAAAAGGTAATTTTAGAGAAGATTTATACCATCGCTTAAATGAATTTTCTATCAAGGTTCCTAGTTTAAAAGACAGAAAAGATGATTTAATTCTTTACGCAGACTTTTTTTTAGAAAAAGCTAACAAGCAACTCAATAAGTCAATTGCTGGGTTTTCTCAAGAGGTAGTAGCTCTATTCCAACAATATAATTGGCCTGGAAACTTACGAGAACTATCCAATGTTATAAAAAGGGCTACACTTTTATCTCAAACTGAAATTATAGAAAAAGATGTTTTACCCGAAGAGTTAAAGAATACTGAGAATCAATACAGCTTACCTAATGAATTTTCTACCAAGGAAAATGAAAAAAAACTTATTATTAGAGCTTTACATGAGGCTAAAAATAACAAAACTAAAGCTGCAAAACTTTTAAATATTACCAGAAAAACCCTGTATAATAAATTAAAAGAACACAAGATTAGTTAAGATAAGCTTTTAGTTCAATTAAAAAGGTCTTTACCTCTTTTTCAAAATTCCTCCATGAGACTTTATCTATCTCGTTACTAACCTCAAACTCTTCTAAAAAAACGATTAGTTTAGTCGCTTTTAATTGTTTTGACATTCCCAACATTTTATGGCTGATATTATTGAACTCTTCTAAGTTATTCTTGTTTACAAACTCCTTTAATAACAATAAGTTCTCTTCTATATCTTTTAAAAAAGATTGTAATGTTTTATTTACCTCTACCTCATCGTTATTTAAAAATGTTTTCAAGGAAGTTACATCAAAACTATTCGTTTTTTTATTATCACACTGATTATCGACCACATTTTTACCTTGGATTTTAAAATCAAAGAAACGTTGTAAAATTTCTTTTAACCTTTTAGAGTGAAAAGGTTTAATTAATGCATCTGAAAAACCATTTTTAATATATTCACTTTCCGATAAATTTGCCCTTCCAGTCATTGCTACGATGGGCTGACCTTTATAAGAATTATGCTTCTTTAAAGTCTCCATAAAATGGATACCATTCATTTTAGGAAGCTGAATATCAGTTAATACCAAATCGTAAGTAATATTATCTATTTCATTTAGTGCTTCTTGAGCATTACCAAAAGAGGTCACCATTACCCCTAACCCCTCTAAAACATTCTTTAAAAGTGATCTCAAAGAAGCATCATCTTCTACTATTACAGCATGAATACTAAGTGTTTCCTGTTGAGGTTCCACTTCTTTCTCTTTTGGTTTTCCTTCGGCAAAAGTAACAGGTACAAATAATGAAAATCTACTTCCTTTCCCTAAACTACTTTGTAGAGTTAAAGAGCCTCCCAAAAGTTCCGCTAGTCTTTTAGAAATAGTTAAACCTAATCCAAATCCGTTTTGTCCATTCTCTTTTTCGTGTACTTGTGTAAATTCTTTAAACACTTTTTCTTGTTTGTCTTTACCTATTCCTACTCCAGTATCAATTACCGCTATCTCTACATAACTTTTTTCTTTTACACTTCTTAACTTACTCTGTATTGTTATTGAACCTTCTTTTGTAAACTTACAGGCATTGGTTACTAAATTATATAGTATTTGTTTTATTCTAAAAGGGTCACTAACAATTAGTGAGTTTATTTTTTCATCATGCTTTACTTCTACTGAAATTGGTTTGTTCTGAACAAGGTTTTTAGCACTATTTGCGACCTCTTCTATGTTTCTCTTTAAATCAAAAGGAATAGCCTCAATAGTTATTTTACCATTCTCTAATTTAGAGAACTCTAAAAGATCTCCAACAAGTTGCCCCATGTAAACCGATGCATTTTGTATATGCACTACATAGTTTTTCTCCTTAGTATTAGCTATTGATTTTTGCAACAACTCACTAAACCCTGTAATTGTACTTAAAGGAGTTCTTAAATCATGACTTACCATAGATATTAACTGCTCTCTACTTTTTAAAAGTGACGAGGTTATTGCATTTGCACTTTCCAATTCTTGCCTGTAATGCTGACTTCTCCAAAAGTCATTTAAAATTATTATTGAAAAAAGCACAATGATCACAAAACCGACTCCCGTGGCTAAAAGAATTATATTCTTGCTACGCCCCAAAGTTTCTTCATGCTTTTTATGAGCTTGGTTTGCATTAAAAATAACATCCCTTTCTAGCACACTTAAAACCTCTCGTAACTTTCTTGATATTGTGATATCATTTTCTATTAACTCCCTTTCTTTTATTCGTAAAAACCTTCGTTTAATAGTTGTTTCTCTTTGAGCTTTTTGAAGTATTTCTTTAGAAGCAGAAACTAGAGAGTCTATTTGTTTTTGTTCTTCAGCGTTAACCGGCTTTTCCTCATCTTCTCTATCAAATAACTTAAGATACCTTTCTAAACTCAATCCTGTTTTTTTATTAAAAACCTCGGCATCATCAACAAGATCTTTTACTGATCCTTTTCCAAGTAATGAATCTATAGACCCTAGCTTATCTATGGCTTCGTTAATAGATTTCTCGGAAGCATTTCTTTGGTTTAACCTTCTTAAACTGGTTATGTTTTTCCGCTTTTTATTTAAAACTAACTTAACACTATCTAAAATCGATTTTTTTGACACATCTTTTGCAAGAAAATTAAGTGAATCAATCTTTTTTAATAACGATTTATTTTCCGTTACGTACTCATTATATCGCTTATAAGAATTCAACTGAATAGCTGCCCTCCCTAAATTTTCATTTTCATATATATCAGCAATTAAGCCTCCTGTTTGTATAATATTGTTTCTATCTGAAACACCTTGCTTTTGTATTTCTATATATGTTTTTATTTCAGAAAACAACAAGATTCCTGAAATAACAGCTAAAACCGCCAAAGTGGCATAACCTATTAAAACTTTAAAAGCTATTTTACGTTTAGATGTTTTCATTCAGTGATACTTAACCTTAGTTTCTGCTCTCTACAAAACGCCAATAATCAACCTTTGTTGCTCTATATTTTATTTATTAAACATATTGTATAATCTTATACAAGACATACTGTTATTGCTCTTATTATTTTCTGTAAAGACCTCGTAACAATCAAAGATAGTTTGTATTTTTGATGATTATAAAATCATGTCAAAATGAGAAAAATTCAAATGGTTGACTTACAAAGTCAATATCAAAAAATAAAAGATACAGTAGATACTTCTATTCAAGAAGTTTTAAATTCTTCAGCATATATTAACGGACCATATGTTCATGGATTCCAAGCAGATTTAGAGAATTATTTAGGTGTTAAACATGTAATTCCATGTGCTAATGGTACTGATGCTCTTCAAATAGCCATGATGGGCTTAGGGTTAGAACCAGGAGACGAAGTGATTACTGCCGATTTCACATTTGCTGCAACTGTTGAGGTGATTGGTTTATTAAAATTAACTCCCGTTTTAGTTGATGTTGAACCAGATACTTTTAATATTGACATTGAAGCTCTAAAAAAGGCAATTACTCCTAAAACAAAAGCTATTGTTCCTGTTCATTTATTCGGACAATGTGCTAATATGGAAGCTATTTTAGAAGTTGCAAATGCTCATAACTTATTAGTAATTGAAGATAATGCTCAAGCCATTGGAGCTGACTATACCTTTGCGGACGGAACTAAGAAAAAAGCAGGAACTATTGGAAATGTAGGAACAACATCTTTCTTCCCTTCTAAAAACTTAGGTTGCTATGGTGATGGTGGGGCTATTTTTACTAATGATGACGAGTTAGCTCATACGCTTCGCGGAATGGTTAATCACGGAATGTACAAACGTTACTACCACGATGTTGTTGGAGTGAATTCTCGTTTAGATTCTATTCAGGCTGCTGTATTAAAAGCTAAATTACCTTTATTGGATAGTTATTGCGATGCTCGTAGAAAAGCTGCGGAATATTATTCAAACGCGTTTGCTAATAACCCAAATATCATTACACCAACTATAAGTGATTTTACAACACATGTTTTCCATCAATATACATTGAGAATTACCAATGGAAAGCGCGATGAGTTACATCAATATTTATTAGATAACGGAATTCCAAATGCTATTTATTATCCTGTTCCATTACATGCACAAAAAGCATATCAAGATGATAGATATAATGAAGATGACTTCACTGTAACCAATCAATTGATAGATGAAGTTATTTCATTACCGATGCATACAGAATTAGATGAAGAACAATTAGCGTTTATCACAAAAACTGTGAATGACTTTATTCAATAATTTGGACTGAAATCTTATGGATCAAAAAATTAAAACCTTAAAAGTTATTCACCTTGCTTTAGTTGCTGGAGTTGCTCTTGCTTTTACAATTCTGGGTAATTTTAAAACTATATTTGATATGGTGATTGATAACTCATCGTTATTATATGCTTTTATTCCAGCGATAGCTTATGTTGCTAGTAACTTCATGTTTAAAAACATGTTGAGAAAAATTCAAAAAGATGCTAGTAATGAAGAAAAGCTTGCGATTTATCAGTCTGCTTCTATAGCTAGATGGGCTATTATTGAAGGGGCTTGCTTTTTGATTTTAATTTTAAAACCTGATTTTCTACTGTTAGGAGTAATCTTATTAATTTATTTAATTCTCTTAGCTCCAAAAAAAGTACAAATACTCCAAACCTTAGACATCAGAAACTAATATTTCTTATAAAAAAAGACAAAAATCACTCATTTTTGGTTATTTTTAATCAATTTTGAGTGATTTTTTATTCATTTTAACAGAAAACAGTTTTTTTTACACTTTTAATTTGTGAATTGTTTCCACCTCCTATTATCATATTCTTAAAATAGTACACTTCAAATTTAAGAACACATATTTATTGACTGATTTTTAATGTTTTAACGTTTATTAATTGACATCACGCTTTAAGCTTTTTAGCTTTGTACCCTAATTTAATGATAATAGAATAATGAAATTGATTAAAATTAAAAGAGAAACACGTTTAGAAAAACGATTTTCAAGAAAAATGGGTAAACTTCATACTAATGTTACCTACATTAAAAAAATGTTTTTAAATATTGTACCAATAGAAACGGTACACAAATACAGAGAAACCTACTATGGTGAAGTTAAAGACTGTGAAGATTGTGTTTTAGCTAGATAACAACTTTCTTTTTCACAAAACAAAAATCCCGTTCCAAAAGAACGGGATTTTTCTATATTATATTTTGTATTTACTATTTATGCTAAAGAAGCACCACTAGCAGCTACACTTCTATCAATCTTACGCATTAATCCTTGTAATACTTTACCTGGACCAACTTCAACAAAATCAGTACCTCCATCAGCAATCATTGCCTGTACACATTGAGTCCATCTTACTGGAGCTGTTAATTGCGCTATTAAATTTTCTTTAATTTCTGCAGGATTCGTTACTGCTTTCGCTACCACGTTTTGGTATACAGGACAAATAGGCTCATTAAATGTAGTTTCTTCAATAGCTGCCGCTAACTCCTCACGAGCTGGCTCCATCATTGGTGAATGAAATGCTCCTCCTACAGGTAAAAGTAATGCTCTTTTAGCGCCTTTTTCTTTTAATACTTCACAAGCTTTTTCAACAGCTTCAATTTCTCCAGAAATTACTAGTTGTCCCGGACAGTTATAGTTTGCTGCTACCACTACTCCATCAATCGACGCACAAACTTCTTCAACTACTGCATCTTCCAACCCTAATACAGCTGCCATAGTAGATGGCTGAATTTCACATGCTTTTTGCATTGCTAAAGCTCGTTTAGAAACTAATTTTAATCCATCTTCAAAAGACAATACATTATTAGCTACTAACGCTGATAATTCTCCTAAAGAATGACCTGCAACCATTTCTGGTTTAAAATCGTCTCCTAAAACCTTAGCTAAAATTACTGAGTGTAAAAAGATAGCTGGTTGCGTTACTTTAGTTTCTTTTAATTCTTCAGCAGTACCTTCAAACATTACGTCGGTAATACTAAATCCTAATATATTATTTGCTTTTTCAAAAAGTTCTTGAGCTAATGGAGAATTTTCATATAAATCTAATCCCATTCCTGTAAATTGTGCTCCTTGACCTGGAAAAATATACGCTTTCATTTGTTTGTTTTGTTGTTTATTTAACCCTGCAAACATACAACTTTTAAAATTACTATCTTCGTTTTATGACTGTACAACAAAAATCTCAAGCACTACTTATTTACCTAGTTTTAGCTTCGTTATTTATAGCCTCTCTTGTAACTTCAAACCTTATTTTTCAGAAGTTTTTTTATTGGGAACCTTTTAATTTATTCCGTTTTGAAGTATCTGTTGGAATACTTCCTTACCCTATTACTTTTTTAATTACAGATATTCTTTCTGAAATTTACGGTAAGAAAAAAGCGAATAGAGTTGTTGTAGCAGGTATTTTTGCTTCCTTTTTTTCTATGTTAATTATTTTAGTGGCTGATTACGCTCCTGCTATTGACAATTCTCCAATTGGTAATGAAACCTTTACCAAAGTTTTTGGGCTTTCTCCCTTAGCAGTATTAGCATCTATGCTAGCTTACTTAGCTGCTCAGTTTATAGATATTCGAATTTTTCATTTTTGGAAAAGACTAACTAAAGGAAAACATTTATGGCTTCGTAATAATTTTTCTACCTTTTTGTCACAATTTATAGATACTTTTACCGTATTATTTTTATTGAGTTCTTTTAAAATACTTCCTTGGAGTATTTTTGGTAGCCTTTTACTTAGCGGTTTTTTATTCAAAGTCATTATAGCAGCACTCGACACTCCTGTTTTGTATGTTGTTGTATATTGGTTTAGAAAAAAGTTTGGCTTGAAAATGGGAGAAGAGATCACAGAATTTTAACCTAACATCTACTATGTTAAACAAGTTTTTTTACAGAATTTTTAAAGAGCACTTTTCACTTTCGGAAACGCTTGCCATTTATCTAAATTTATTTGCAAACCTAATTGTGTTTGGAATTCTAGGCTATATCTTATTCAAGGTTTTCAGGTATTTTGGTAAAAGAACAGTGAATAAAATGGCTGCAAAAACATCAACTAGTTTTGATGACATGCTTATTAAAAACAAAACGTTTTTAAACCTTTCTAGAATTGTTATTCTTACTATTGTTTTTAATTTTTTAGAAGATCTTTTAGTTGATTTCCCTCACTTGTTTAATTACGCTGAACGTATTGCTACTATTGCCATTATTTTTACTATTGTTTGGTTTATACGCAGTATTTTACTGAGTGTTAAAGATTTTCTTCGCACCACAAATGCTTTCAAAGACAAACCTTTAGAAAGCTATGTGCAAATCTTTATGGTAATATTGTGGTTGATTGCTGCTATTTTATCTTTTTCAGTATTAACAGGGAAACCTTTAATTCGATTTTTAACTGCTTTAGGAGCTTTTTCAGCTGTATTATTATTAATCTTTAAAGATACCATTCTTGGTTTTGTATCAAGTATTCAGGTGGCAGTAAACGATACTGTTAGAATTGGAGATTGGATTACTATGGAAAAATATGGTGCTGATGGTGATGTGGTTGAAATTAATCTTACTTCGGTAATTATTAGAAATTTTGATAATACAATATCTAGTATTCCTACTTATTACTTAACATCTGATTCTTTTAAGAACTGGAGAACAATGAATACTTCAGGTGGTAGACGTATAAAGCGCTCAATTTTAATTAAAATAAATAGCATTCACTTTCTTTCCGATGAAGATATTGAACGTTTTAAAAAGATTGAATTAATTTCTGATTATATAGAAGAAAGTAGTAAAGAGGTTAAAAGATATAACGAAGAAAATAATATTGATAAGTCAGTTATACTAAACGGTAGAAACCTTACTAATTTTGGATCTTTCAGAATTTATTTAGATAAATACATTGAAAATCATCCAAAAATAAATCAGGATATGTTGTTAATGTCTCGTCAGTTAGAGCCTACTCCTAATGGGATTCCTCTAGAAATTTATGCCTTTAGTAGAGAAAAAAATTGGGTAGATTATGAACGAGTTATGGCTAATATTTTTGATCATATTTTAGCTTCTGTAAAATATTTTGATTTGGAAGTTTTTCAAAACCCATCAAGTATTGATATCAACAACTTGAAAGAAACACAAAAGAGTGAATAATAGTACCAGTACATCTTTGTGGCAAATAGCCATCCAAAAATTTAAACGTAGTAAAACAGGTATGTTTAGTTTTGGGTATATTATTTTATGCGGATTTATTGCTGTTTTTTGCTATGTTTTAGCTCCAGACAATAGCAACTCTGCTAATCAAATGCATTTAGAAATTCATTCTAAACCTCCTGGTTTTTCTATTCAACTATTAAGCATTCCTTCAGAAGCAAAAAACCAACAATCGTGGTTTTCTGTTTTTATGGAGGGAAAACAAAATTCATCAACACAAATACCTATAAAGTCTTTTTCTGTTGAAAACAATCAGTTAGAAATTATTAAGTACTCTGATGGTTTACCAAAAGAGTTTCCTGCTTCCTACGAAAAATACATTCAGCAAAAAACATTTTATTTAGGAACTGATAAATATGGTCGTGACTTATTAAGTAGGTTGTTGATTGGTGCTAGAATTTCATTTTTTATTGGATTTATAGCTGTGTTTATTTCTCTTTTAATAGGAATTCCTATTGGAGCCATTGCAGGTTATTTTGGTGGGAAGATAGATGATTTTATTATGTGGGTTATCAATATCACTTGGTCTATTCCAACTCTTTTACTTGTTATTGCCATCACTTTGGCTTTAGGTAAAGGTTTTTGGCAAGTTTTTATTGCGGTGGGATTAACTATGTGGGTAGAAGTTGCACGTGTAGTTAGAGGTCAAGTCATCACTACCAAACAACAACAGTATGTTGAAGCTGCTAAAGCTCTTGGTTTTTCTGACTTTAGAATTATTTTCAAGCATATTTTACCGAATATTTTAGCTCCTATAATTGTAATTTCTGCTGCTAATTTTGCAGCTGCAATTTTAATTGAAAGTGGGCTAAGTTTTTTAGGTATTGGAGCCCAACCTCCTACTCCTTCTTGGGGTGCTATGATTAAAAATCACTACAACTACATTATTCTTGGAAAACCTTATTTAGCACTTATTCCTGGAATAGCTATTATGAGTTTGGTAATGGCATTTATGTTAATTGGAAATACACTTCGTGATGCTTTGGATGTGAAAGCTTAAAATTTGTAAATTCGCTTTCTTAAATTTTTTTGATATGAGTTTTAGTGTTGAGTTTAAAACACGATGGGCAGATTTTGATGCCAACATACACATGCGTCATACCGCATACAATGATTATGCTGCTGAATTACGTTTACGTTTTTTTAAAGAGCATAATATTACAATTCAAGATTTCACTAAAGAAAACGTTGGTCCTATTTTATTTGAAGAAAACACCAAGTTTTTACGTGAAATACATATGGGTGAAGATATTACTGTAAACCTAAAGGTTATCGGTTTATCTAGCAAAGGTGAACGTTGGAAAATTCAACATGAAGTTTTTAATCAAGCAGGTAAACTTTCTGCAATTATCACTGTTTATGGTGCTTGGTTAGATTTAGTTAAGCGTAAATTAACGGTACCTCCTATTAAGTTTCAAGAAATTTTTAATGAAGCTGAAAAAACAGATGAATTCAAAGAAATTCTTTTAAAAGCTTAAAATGAGTACTTCAAGGAAAATAAAAGTAGTTATTACCATTGTTGCTTTGCTTGTAGGTTATTGGTTACAACAAAAAGAAGAAGTTAAGAACTCTTCTCAACCTACAACAGAAACAGCCAGTAATAAAGCTAATAACTTCAATTACTTTCCTACCTCAACAACTGGAGTCATTATAAAACATAATGGCTACCAGTTATCATATAGTGAAAAGCATGAGCAAGCTGAATGGGTTGCTTATCCTTTAAATAAAAGTGATATTGTTTATACCAATCGTAAACGTCCTTTTTTTATTGTAGACCCAAAGGTAAAGACAAAATCTGCCGATTGGAGGAATTATAAAAGATCTGGTTACGACAAGGGACACTTATGTCCTGCAGGTGATAGACGCGCCTCTAAAAGTGCTCATGATGAAACTTTTTACACTTCAAACATTTCTCCTCAAAACCATGAATTTAACGCTGGAATTTGGAATAAATTAGAGCAAAAAACTCGTTATTGGGCTAAAAAGTATAATCATTTATATGTTGTTACTGGTGGTATTTTAGAACCTAATTTGAAAACTATAGGAAAGGAAAAAGTAAGTGTTCCTAATTATTTTTATAAGGTTTTATTAGATTATACTCAGCCTGAAATTAAGGCCATTGCTTTTTTACTTCCACATAAGGAAAGTAATAAGTCTCTATCTGATTTTGTAGTTTCTATTGATGAATTAGAACAGAAAACAGGTATTGATTTTTTTCCTGAGTTACCTGATAACATTGAAAATCAATTAGAAGCTTCTGCTAATTATAAAAATTGGAGTTTTAGATAGGTTGAATTTCTTTATTCAAAAAAAAAGTGTCCTGCAGATATGATAACATACTACATGACACTTCTTATCAAAAACCACAAAAATTTGTGTATTTACTTAACGGGCTTTAGAGAGTTTAAATTATTAATAATCATATACTCTAATAGTACTTCTTTTGAGTAATCGTTAAACAAATTATCTGCATCAAACAAACGACTCTCTAGCCCGCTTAAATATAGCTTACTGAATAATTCAAGATCTACATCAGACCTTATTTCTCCATTCATTTTAGCTTCTTCTAGTAAATTCATTATATCTATAGAAACAACATCTGTAGTAATTTCTTTATAAGCATCGTAAGCATTAGGGTAGTATTTCTTTAACCCAAAAATAAATGAAGGTTTAAACTTTTCTACGTACTTAAAAATTACTTTATATATCTCTATTACTTTATTTAATGCTGTTTTATCAGATTTTAAAATAGGTTCTATATCAATTTTGAATTCATTTATTAATTCTTTGATACTTTCAATTATTAGTTCCTCTTTTGAAGAAAAGCAAGCATAAATAGTTTTTTTTGAAATTCCGAGTAACTCAGCTATTTCATCCATAGTAGTATGTTTACTACCAAATGCTATAAACTTTTCTTTGGCTACTTTAATAAGTTTTGACCTATTACTCATTATAATTTATTTACTTCCAACCGCCTCCTAATGCTTCATACAAATTTACTACGCTTAATAACTGATTTAGTTTGTTATTGATAACATTTAACTCAGCATTTAATGCTCTTTCTCTTGCTGTTAATAAATCTAAATAATTAGCATATCCGTTTTTTAACAGTTCTTCTGAATTTACCTCTGCTCTTCGTAAAGCCTCAACCTCATTTTGTCTGTATTCAAATTTCTCGGTTTCTGCTTTATAATCAAAAAGCGCATTTGAAACTTCATTTCCAGCAGTTAACAAAGTCTTTTTAAAACTCAACAATGCTTGTTCTTGTTGTGCTTTAGCTACCTCGTGCTGTGTTTTAATCTTTCTTTGATTGAAAATTGGTTGTGTTAAGCCTCCAATAATATTTGCAAATAAGGAGTTGGTACTTAACAACTCATCTAACTCTAAGCTTTGAAATCCACCATTTGCTGTTACTGTTAACGATGGATAAAAATTACTCTTAGCAACATTTGTCATCTCAAAAGCATTGATTAAACCATATTCAGCAGCCATAACATCTGGTCTGTTTCTTAATAATGTTGCTGGAACACCTACTTTAATAGCTGCATCTAATTGTTGTTGTGAAAGTTTACTTCTTTCAACAACTACTGATGTTCTTCCTAACAATAGATTTAATGTATTCTCTATTTTAAAAATAGCTGCTTCTAAATCAACTTTTAGTGCTTTTGCATTGTTATACTGTGCAATATTTTGATCTACTGCCACCTGATTTACCTGACCTGCATCTTTAAGAGCTTTGATAGTGTTTACACTACTTTCTCTTGTTTCAATAGTTTGTTCAGTAATTTCTAACTGAGCATCTAAAGCTATTAACTGATAATAAGTAGTTGCTATAGCTGAAACTAACTGAGTTTTCACTGCTTGGTGAGCAGCTACACTTTGTAAATAACCGGCTTTTCCTGCTCGTTTATTACTACGTATTTTACCCCAAATATCAGCTTCCCAAGAAAGATTTCCTGTTAACTCATATTGTTGTAAACTTCCATTGAAAAAAGATCCAAACTGACTGTTTTTTGCCAACTCTTGGTGTGTCGCTTTTGCTCCTACACCAATACTAGGTAAATAACCTGCTTTACCTTGTTTCATGTAAGCTTCAGCTGCAGCCATTTGTTGTATTGCTACACGGATATCTAGGTTATTTTTAAGCCCTTCATCAATATATTGTTTCAAGTGAGCATCAGTAAACATATCTTTCCAAGACACATCTGCCATTGAGATACTGTCTTTTGGTAAATTATCTGTTCTATACAAATGTTCTGTTTCCTTTAACTCAGGACGTGCATAATCCTTAGCAACAAAACAACTTTGTAAGGTTGTAGCCATTACAGCTACAACCAAGGTTTTATTTAGTATACGTTTCATAATTAATCTTCTTTAGTTTCAATAACAACTGGCTTGCTTGATACTTTTTCTTGTAACCATTGAAATACTACAAATAGTACAGGGATAACAAATACTCCTATTAAAGTACCTATTAGTAATCCTCCAGCTGCACCAGTTCCGATAGAGTTATTTCCTTCAGCTCCTACTCCTTTTGCTAATACTAATGGCATTAATCCAAGAATAAATGCAAACGAGGTCATTAAAATAGGTCTTAAACGAACTTTTGCTCCTTCAATAGCTGCATCATATAAGCTTTTTCCTTGTTTACGTCTTTGTATCGCAAATTCTACAATAAGAATCGCATTTTTAGCTAACAGACCTAATAACATAATTAAGGCTATTTGGAAATAGATGTTGTTTTCTAATCCTGCTAAATATGTTGTGTAATATGCTCCTGCTACCCCAATTGGTAATGAGAAAATTACTGATAATGGCAGTAAGTAACTCTCGTATTGTGCTGCTAATAAGAAATAAACAAACAAAATACTAATCATAAAAATAATGGTAGATTGTCCTGATGATGCTATTTCTTCTCTAGTAATTCCTGAATAAGCAACACTATATCCTTCTGGTAAATTATTTTCTGCTAGTTTATTTATTTTAGTAATTGCATCTCCTGTACTAAATCCTGGAGTTACACCTCCGTTTACTGTTACTGAGTTAAATAGGTTGAAACGATTTACCGTTTGTGGACCATATACACGCTTTAGACTTGCAAATTGGGAAATTGGTGTCATTTCTCCACTTGGCGTTTTTATAAACATGCTATTTAAACTTGCTTCATTTATCCTATCTTCTGGTAATGACTGTACGAAAACTCTAAATTGTTTTCCAAATCTACTAAAGTCTGCTGCATAGTTACCTCCAATATATCCTTGTAAAGCAGAAAGGATAGCACTTGTTGACACTCCTGCCTCTTTAGCTCTTTCTACATTAATATCTAATTCTAACTGAGGAAAACCAGTATCAAAAGAGTTAGACGCAAATGCTATTTCTGGTTGTTGATTTAAAAGACCTACAAACTCTTTTGCTGTTGCATCCATTTCTGTTAATGGTTTAGCACTACGATCTAATAATCTCATTTCAAAACCATCCGCACTACCAAAACCTGGTACACTTGGTGGTGTAAAGAAAATAATTTTTGCATCTGGTATCATCGCTGCTTTACCAAACAATTGCCCCACAATGCTTTGAACTGATTCTGCATCACTTTCTCTTTCACTCCAGTCTTCTAGAATAATAAACCCCATTGCATATGAACTACCTGAACCAGAGAAGAAGTTTCTTCCGCTAATAAATGATGCACCTTTTATTCCTTCAATTCCTTTGATGCTTTCGTATAGTTTTTCTGTTACTTCGTACGATCTATCTAATGAAGAACCTGCTGGTAATTCAGCATTCATAAACACTACACCTCTATCTTCTGATGGTACAAAACCTGTAGGTATTGTATTACTTGCCCATACAATGGCTAAAACACTTAATCCTAAAATACCTGCTGTTACCCATTTATGTTTTACTAAAAATCCTAAAGACTTGGTATATTTATTAGTTACCGCGTTAAATCCAGCATTGAAAGCATCATAAAATCGTTGTAACAATCCTTTTTTCTTATGATCGTCGTTGTGTGGTTTTAATAACAATGCGCTTAAAGCTGGTGTTAATGTTAATGCGTTTACTGCAGAAATTAAGATGGCAACCATTAACGTTACTCCAAACTGCTCATAAAACACCCCTGATGGCCCCTGTATAAAAGTAATTGGTACAAATACAGCCATCATTACTAAAGTAATTGATACAATAGCTCCACTAATTTCACTCATCGCAGAAATTGATGCTTTTTTTGCACTTTCTGCTCCGTCTTCCAGTTTAGCGTGTACTGCTTCTACTACCACAATGGCATCATCTACCACAATTCCAATTGCTAAGATTAAAGCGAATAAGGTTAGCAGGTTGATAGAGTATCCAAATAAATTAAGGAAAAAGAATGTACCAATAATTGATACTGGAACCGCTATTGCTGGTATTAAAGTAGATTTAAAATCTTGTAAGAAAATAAACACTACAATAAACACTAATAAAAAGGCTTCTATTAAAGTGCTTTTTACTTTGTTTACAGATGCTGTTAAGAATTTATTCGTGTCATAATTAATTATGTAATCTAATCCTTCTGGAAAATCTTTCTTTAAGTCTTCTAGTTTTACATAGATGTTTTCAATGATTTCCTGTGCATTAGACCCAGGTGTTTGGAAAACACCAAAGTTAAGTGCTGGATTTCCGTTTGTACGTGACAATGACGAATAAGAAAATGCATCCAATTCAACTTTTGCTACATCTTTAACACGTAAAAACTGCCCGTTACCTAAAGCTTTTACAACAACATTTTCATATTCTTTTGCTGTTTTATATCGTCCTTTATACTTGATTACATATTCAAAAGACTCTCCAGAGTTTTGACCTAAAGATCCTGCTGCTGCTTCTAAACTTTGTTCGTTAATTGCTGCTATTACTTCTCTAGGTTCTAACTTATACGATGCCATTTTTGCTGGATCTAACCATACGCGCATCGAATAGTCCTTTGCTCCAAATACATTTACAGCCCCTACTCCAGAAACACGTTGTAATTCTGGTTTCACATTTATATTCAAGTAATTCTGAATAAAAACATCATCGTATTCAGGGTTTGTTGAAAATATAGCTGCATATAAAAGTGCCGAGTTTTGTTGTTTTGCTGTAATAACTCCTGCTCTTGTAACTTCAGAAGGTAATAAAGCATTAGCTCTAGCAACTCTGTTCTGTACGTTTACCGCAGCAATATCTGGGTCGTAACCTTGTTCAAAAAATACTTGAATACTTGCTGTACCTGTATTACTCGCTGTAGAGGTCATATAAGTCATTCCTTCTACCCCGTTTATTTGTTCTTCTATAGGAACAATAACACTTTCTAAAATTGTTTCGGCACTCGCTCCTGGATAAGAAGCTGTAACCTGCACCGTTGGTGGTGCTATATCAGGATATTGCGTTACCGGTAATTGTGTTAATGACAGTACCCCTAATATTACTATGATAATAGAAATTACTGTAGAGAGTACCGGACGCTCTATAAATTTTTGTAACATGTTTTTCTTTATTATTTAAATACCGTATCGAATGAGTTAACTATACTATCTAAAGGTGTTGGAACTGGTTTAATTTTTGCTCCAGAACGTACTTTATTTAAGCCTTTAGCTAAAATGGTTTGTTCTTTTGTTAATCCTGACTTTACCACATAAAGCTTTCCTACTTGCGCTTCAACTTCAATAGTTTTTTCAGCCAAAGAATCATTATTTACTGTATAAACATACACCTTACCTTGACGTTCAAATGTAGATTCTGAAGGTATAATTAACGCATCATTATGTACTTTAGGTATTAAAATTGTACCACTACTTCCGTTACGTAACAAACCTGCTTTATTATCAAACTTTGCTCTAAAACTAATAGTACCTGTTTGCTGATTAATATCTCCTGCAATGGTTTTAATAACTCCAGTTTGCTCATACTCTTTTCCGTTAGCTAACAATAACTTTACTGGTGGTAATTTTTTAATTTTTTCATCCATTGTCTCTCCTTCTGCTAAGGCAATAAAGTTTAAAAACTCTTTTTCATTCATAGAAAAGTATGCATATACATTTTTTATAGAGGCTACCTTTGTTAAAGGCATTGCACTTTGTGCACTTACTAAAGCTCCTTTTCTGTAATTAATTGAACCTACAAATCCATTTACAGGACTTTTTATATTTGCATAGTTAATATTTGCAACAATACTGTTATAAGTACTTTTAGCCTGAGCTAAACTTGCCTTAGCTGTTTCTAATTGAACTGGACTAATAATATTCTTTTCTACTAATGGCTTTAGCTTATTAACTTCTACTTGTGCAGTGTTTACAGCCGCTTTTGCAGCTTCAGCATCTTGACTTAACGATTGTGTTTCTAACTTAAACAACAATTGTCCTTGCTTAACCTTTTGTCCTTCTTTTACTAAAACATTTTTTACATATCCAGAAACCTTTGGTCTTATTTCACTATTTACTTCACCTTCAATAGTTACTGGGTAACTTTGATAATTTGTTATTGTTTTTTCAGCAACCTTTACTACTGGAAAAGGTAGCGCTGGCATTTGTTGTTGGTTTTGTTGTTGTTTTCCACAGCTTGTAAAAAATAATGCAACAATGCTAAGAATAGCAATACCGTATATAGATTGATATTTCATTTTATATATAATAATTAGTGTTTGTGGTTTATAATTTTTTCTTTCAGTTTAGTAATAGATTCAATAGCTCCGTCTAAAAACTCAATAAAACTATCATGAAAACCTAGATCAAACCTGTCTTCTTCTTTCAATGTTCTATTAATATCTTCTTTATATTCTTTAACTTCTAGGTGTAGCTCTTTTTCTCCTTCCCATTCTTCTACCATATTGCTAATTCCTTGTAGCATGGTGTCACTATTAAGGATAAAGTATTTTTTCCTATCACCTGTTTTTGTAAAGTAACTTACTTTCTTCAACCCTTGTAAATGATTAAGGTGTGTTGAAATTGTACTTTTACTAGCACAAAGACCAGACACTAAATCTTCAAAGGTTGTTCCTTGTTTTCCTGTTAAAATAATATGTGAAAATATCCTTGCCGCCACTGGTGCTAGCTGTTCTTTTTTCTCTAAAAAAATACCTAGCTTCTCAACTAATTCACATTTTCTCTTTTCTACTTGATTCATCTTCATTAAAATTTACTATGCAAAAATAAGTTTAGTTCGGAACAAACCGAACTAAACGAAGTTAAAAAAATGTTAATACATTCTTAATAAAAATTGTAAGTAGTCATATTAACACTCTTAGCTAAGTAACTTTCTGAATTAAATAATTCTTACTGAATGAGATGCCTTAAATTAAAACAAAGTTGTTTTGAAAAATAAAAAAACAACAACAAAAAGAAACAAACATAGTTTAATCTATTTTATTTTAATTATTTTTTTACTATATTCACAAAAGATTAATAGATTAAATAGTTATTCAATAAAAATAACTTGCGTTTTTCTCTTAATAAAACCCCTTAAAGTTAAAATGCTATTTACTGTCAGTAATTAACTACTGATTGTTGAAAACTAAGTAATTTCCTATTTTGGTTTTACTGGTACACAATTAAGTTTTTTTAATTTAAGTCTCTCAAACCATGATTACTTATCTCTTACCTCATCAAAAAGGTTAGCTATAATTAATACTATTATTTCTCACCAAGATTTTTAAATCGACCTACTGCTATTTCAACAACCATGCTGTTGCTTATTAGGTTACCATTATTTGGTAGTCGTACAACTACATCTTATACTCATAACTAATTATACCCCCCGTAAAATGAACTCTGAATTATTGCTTTGTTAAAAAACTAGCTATTACACCTTAATATTTAAAAGCTATTTATCAACATTTTAAACTAATGTAATGACTGCCTGTGTCCAAAAACCACTATTAGGACTTGACGGCTCTTTTTACAATGTCTAACCAATCAACTATTATGAAAAGAATTACCCAAACGTACTTAACGTTGCAAAATATTTGCATACAATTCAAATTCACTTCAATACTTTTCTTGTTTTTGACTCTTTCTTCTTTTTCTGAAAAAAGTATTGTAAATAATATTAATTATTTTCCACCCATAACTGTTCCTTGTAACACCGATTCTCCAGTTGCAATTGTTTCATCTAGTTTTACCGATTTAACTGTAACTGAAGATACTGATGGTCTTTGTTTATTGGGATGTGGAATTTCTGATCTTAATAATTTAACAGATTCCGATCTTACAAATTACACCTCAGTTTCTACATTACTAGACCTAGGAGTAACTCATACAATAACAGTAACAGACAATACTACAGATGAATTTTTTGAAGCTGGTAGTTATGCAGGTTTTTTAATAGAAAACGGTTCTGTTGCTCAAATAGACTTGCTCGGTGCTATTACCGTAAAAACATATTTAAACGGAGTTGAACAAGAAACAAACTCTGGAACTTCCTTAGTAACACTAGATAGCTCTTTACTTAATAATGATCAGTTTTATGTAGGCTTCTACACTACATTAGATTATGATAGTATTGAGATATCAATAGCTAGCTTAGCTGGTATTGCTTCTAACACCTTTATTTATTATCCTGTTACCAATAGTTTTTGCGTTGGTCCTAATTTAGAATCTAACACCCCTACTTTAATAAATAAACCAGATTTTCCAGCTCGTATTGTTGATGAACATACTGGAATGGGTGGTGTTTTAAATGTTGGTACAGTTACAAACACCAATTCGGCTATAGATTCAAACAATAATACATATGCTAGTATTGACTTTACTTTAGGTGTTATAGCTACTGGAAGTATTTCTATAAAAGATGAATTAACAAACTATCCTGCACAAACTTATGTAGGTTTTGATATTGAAAATGCTTCTGTTTTAAATCTTGAACTACTTGATGGAATTACCATAACAACTTATTTAGATGGCGTTCAACAGGAAGTAAAAACAGGTAGTTCTGAATTATTATCAGTAGACAGTGGTTTATTATTTACTGGTACTGAACGCTCTCAAGTAGGTTTTTTAACTTCATTACCCTTTGATGAAGCTCAATTATCCATTCAACAAACTCTTTCTTTAGACTTAGGAAGTACCCGTGTTTACGGTCTTATATTAGAAGCCTTTAGCGAAGGGGATTTAAATTGTGATACTGCTACATTATTAAATAATCCTTCACATCCTGTAATAATCAACAATACAAATACAGGTGTAAACGGAGTAGCTTGTGTTGCCTGTGAAGTAGACAATGCAACAAATGTTATTAGTGAAAGTGAATCTGACTTTGCTATGATAAATGTAACTGCAGGCGTTGCCAGTACAGCCTCTATTTCAGTTGAAAACATTTTAAACAATTTTCCTTCAGGAAGCACTGCTGGATTTGTTATTAGAGATACAAACGACTTATTAGAATTAGACCTTTTAAATTCTCTGACTATAACCACTTATTTAGATGGTTCTATACAAGAAACACAATCTGGAAATAATTTACTAGCTCTCGAAGCATTAGGGTTAATAAATATAACTCCATCTACAACTAATGGTTTTTATTTGGTAGGATTTTCTACTTCACTTGAATACGATGAAATTCAGCTTACAGTTAGTTCACTCGCTGCTACTATTAATAGCATTGAGGTTTATGGTAGTTATGTAGACAACTCCATAAAAATATCAGGTAACACAATAAAAGAAACCTCTATCGGAGCTTCAGACGGAAGCATTTCTTTATCTGTATCTGGAGGAACACCCCCTTACACTTATCTATGGAATCCTGGAGGTCAAACATCTTCTTCTATTTCTGGATTAACTCAAGGAAGTTACAATGTAACAGTAACAGATGCAAACGGATGTCAATCTACAGCAGAGTATATTATTTATACAGATGGCGTACAATCCTCTATTCCCTGTAATACAGAAAATCCTGTAGCTATAACAAATGATAATTTTACAGATTTAACAGTAGGTGAAAATACTTCTGGACTCTGTGTAGTAGGTTGTGGTATTTCGGATGCTAGCAACATTATAGATACAGATTCTTCTAACTTTGCTTCTGTTTCAACACTTATCGGTCTAGGAGTAACACATACACTAACCGTAACTGACAATACAGCTGGTGAATTTCTCGAGTCAGGTGGTTACGCAGGTTTTT
Organism: Tenacibaculum litoreum; assembly: GCF_964513915.1. Taxonomy (NCBI): domain Bacteria; kingdom Pseudomonadati; phylum Bacteroidota; class Flavobacteriia; order Flavobacteriales; family Flavobacteriaceae; genus Tenacibaculum; species Tenacibaculum litoreum. The sequence goes on from NZ_CAZEQS010000004.1 coordinate 456,365, forward strand.
TAATAGAAAATACTTCAGTAATTCAAGCAGACCTTTTAGATGCCATTACTATAACAACTTATCTTGACGGAGCACAACAGGAAACCAATACAAGTACTTCATTACTAGCTTTAGATAGTCCTATTTTAGGAGGTGATCAATTTTACGTTGGTTTTTACACCTCAATGAATTATGATGCTGTTGAAATCTCCTTTTCAAGTTTAGCAGGAGTTGCTTCAACAACTAATATTTATACTGCGGTAACTAATAGATTTTGTGAAGGACCTGAGTTAGTTTGTAATACCGCTACACAGCTTACCAAACCAAACTTTCCTGTAAGAGCTGTAGAGGAACACACAGGAAATGGAGGTCTTTTAACACTAGGAAGTGTTAATAACATTAATAATGCTATCGATTCTGACACTTCAAACTATGCTTCTATAGACTTGTTAGCTGGTGTGGCTGGTACAGCATCTATAGCCTATAAAAATGAAATTACCGATTACACTTCAAATACTTTTGCTGGTTTTGACATTGAAAACACCACTCTTCTAAACACTCAACTGTTTGACGCCATAACTATTTCAACCTATTTAGACGGAGTACTTGTTGAATCTAAAACGGGCACAACTGAATTACTTCCTGTATATTCTGGTTTATTATTAACAGGTAGTGAATCGGTAAGATTAGGATTTATTACCACTGCTCCTTTTGATGAAGTACAACTTTCTATAACGCAAACTCTTTCTTTAGATTTAGGTAGTACCAGAGTTTACGGAATGGTACTTCAATCTTTCTGTCCAGGAATAATTAATTGTGAGGAGCCTTACGTAATATCAAATCCTAGTAACTCCGTAATCATAAACAATGATAATACAGGAACTGATGGTGTTGCTTGTGTAGCTTGTGAGGTTGATAATGCTGTGAATGTTATATCTGAAGACAACTCTGATTATGCACTGATAAACATTGTAGCTGGTGTCGCTGGAAATGCTTCTATATCAGTTCAAGATGTACTTGTTGATTACCCTGCTGGTACACAAGCAGGATTTGTAATTAGAGACACAAACGACTTACTTCAAGCAGACCTATTAAATACACTTACAATTACAACTTATCTTGATGGTGTTCAACAAGAACAACAAACAGCAAATAATTTATTAGCCCTCGAAGCTCTTGGGTTAGTCAATATTACTCCTACAAGTACAGATAATTTTTACGCTGTAGCTTTTAATACTAGCACTACTTTTGATGAAATTCAATTAACAGTAAACTCATTAGTTGCCGCTGTAAATTCAATCGAAGTTTATGGTGGATATATCGATGCCACTAACACAACTTTTTGTCAACAAGCAGGTATTGCCTTATTAAAACAAGGTGTTTTTAATGACCTTGATGGTGATGGATGTGCCAATGAAGGAGAAACAATTACATATACGTATACCGTAACCAATACTGGTAATGTAAGTATTACAAACGTTGAATTAACCGATCCTATTTCTCCATCTCCATTAACATTGGAGTCTGGTGATACTGACGGCGATAATGAATTAGATGTTGATGAAACATGGATATACTCACTAGAATATACTATTACTCAAGACGATATTGACAATGGTTCCGTTACTGGTCAAGCTACTGTAACTGGAGTAAGTACTGGAGGAACAAACGTAAGTGACTTGTCTGATGACAATAGCATATTAGAGGACGATCCAACTGTAATTAATATATGTCAAACTGAAGACATTGCACTTATTAAACAGGGTACTATTAATGATGAAAATGGCGATGGTTGTAGTGATGATGGAGAGACAATAACTTTTGTTCTTTCTGTAATAAATACAGGAAACACAACACTAAACTCAATAGTTGTAACCGACCCTTTACTTACAGTTTCTTACAGCTCAGGAGATACTGACTTAGATAATGAGTTAGATGTTGATGAAGTTTGGATATATACAGGTTCTTATATTGTTACTCCACTAGACATTACAAATACTTTTGTGCAAAATCAAGCTACGGTACAAGCTAGTACTGTTTCTGGAGGTACAGTTAGTGATCAATCTGATGACAACAGTATTCTGGAAGATGATATCACTACTATTGATTTATGTCAAACACCAGACATTGCTATTGTTAAAACAGCCACTTTTAATGATGAAAACTCAGATGGTTGTAGCAATACCGGAGAAACAATAACCTACACAATGACGGTTACAAATCAAGGTAATACTGGTTTAATTAATGTAACTGTAAATGATCCTTTATTAGGCGGACCTGTTACATTAGATTCAGGAGACTTGAACACAAACAACACACTTGATGTAGGTGAAATATGGGTTTATACAGCTGATTATATCCTAACTCAAGGCAATATCGATAGTGGGTCAATTACTAATCAAGCTACCGCAAGCGGAGAATCATCGCAAGGTGTCGTTGTCACAGACTTATCTGATAATGATAGTGTACTTGAAGACGACCCAACACAAACTACACTGTGTCAATCCGATAGTATTGCACTTATTAAAACGGCCACTTTCAATGATGAAGATACAGATGGATGTAGCGATGTAGGAGAAACGATAACTTACAACTTCACTCTTACAAACACAGGAAATACTACCATTACTAATGTAGTACTCATCGACCCAATGCTAGGTGGTACAATTACTCTTGCCTCAGGTGATACCGATAGTGACAATCGACTTGATGTAAATGAAATTTGGAGTTACTCTGCTAATTACACCTTAAACCAAGCAAATATTGATAATGGTTCTGTAAGTAATCAAGCAACTGTTACAGGTACAAGTATTAGTGGTAATAATGTAAGTGATTTATCTGATGACAATAGTACTCTTGAAGATGATCAAACACAAACCAATCTATGTCAGTCTGATGGAATTGCCCTAATTAAAACGGCTACTTTCAATGATGAAGACAATGATGGTTGTAGTGATATAGGAGAAACAATAACTTATAATTTCACTCTTACAAACATAGGAAACACAAGCATTACGAATGTGATTCTAACCGACCCAATGCTAGGTGGTACAATTACTCTTGCCTCAGGCGATACCGATAGTGACAATCAACTTGATGTAAATGAGGTCTGGAATTATTCCGCTAATTACACCATTACTCAATCTAATATTGACAATGGTTCTCTAAGTAATCAAGCAACTGTTACAGGTACAAGTATTAGTGGTAATAATGTAAGCGATCTATCTGATGACGATAGTATTCTTGAAGATGATCAAACACAAACCAATCTATGTCAGTCTGATGAAATTGCCCTAATTAAAACTGCTACTTTCAATGATGAAGACAATGATGGTTGTAGTGATTCAGGAGAAACAATAACTTATAATTTCACTCTTACAAACATAGGAAACACAAGCATTACAAATGTGATTCTAACCGACCCAATGTTAGGCGGTACAATTACCCTTGCCTCAGGTGATACCAACAACGACAATCAACTTGATGTAAATGAAACCTGGGTTTACTCCGCTAATTACTCCATTACTCAAACCAATATTGATAATGGTTCTGTAAGTAATCAAGCAACAGTTACAGGTACAAGTATTAGCGGTAATAATGTAAGTGATTTATCTGATGATAATAGTACTCTTGAAGACGACCAAACTCAAACTACGCTATGTCAACCTAATAATAGTATTTCTCTTGAAAAAATAAGTGTTTTTAATGATACTAATGGAGATGGATATGCTAATGTTGGAGAAACCATTACATATAGTTTTATCATATACAATACCGGAGATTCGACTTTATATAACATTACTTTACAAGATAATTTACCTGGTATTACCATTAATGGCAGCACTATTTCCCAGCTATTACCTGGTGAAGTAGACAGTACAACCTTTACTGCCATTTATGTTATAACCGAACAAGACTTAACAAACGAATCTGTTACTAATCAAGCCTTAATTACAGCAGAAGATTCCTCAGGAAATTCTGTAACTGATACTTCTGACGATCCAAACAACCTAGACGATATTGATATTGATAATGATGGTGACCCAGATGATCCTACAATTACAGATTTACCTGTTGAAGAAATTGCTTTTGAAATTTTTAATGCTGTTTCTCCTGATGAGGATGGAGCAAATGACTTCTTCCGTATTAATGGTATTGAAAATTACCCTAACAATAACCTAAAGGTTTTTAATAGATGGGGTGTTTTAGTTTATCAAACTAATGCTTATGGAATTAATGGAAATTTATTTAGAGGAATATCTGAAGGACGTGCAACTGTTAGTAAAGATCAAAAACTGCCCACAGGTACATATTTCTATATACTCACACGATGGAATTCTAACCAAGAAGCTATGACTAACAAAGGATATTTATATCTAAAAAGAAACTAAAAAGCGCTAAACCTAATGAAACATTATTCTATATTACTATTAATAATTATTAGTGTAAATGTGTGTTTTTCTCAACAAGACCCACAATACACTCAATACATGTATAATACTCAAGTTGTAAACCCAGGTTATATTGGTTCAAAAAATGCTCTTGGTTTAGGTTTACTATACAGAACACAATGGGCTGGATTTGAAGGAGCTCCAAATACTGGAACTTTTACTTTTAACATGCCTTTGGGTACCTTAAAACGAAACGCAATAGGACTTTCTATTATTAATGATGAAATAGGTCCTTCTAACGAAACAGGTATTACAATAGATTATGCATACTCCTTACTTTTATCAGGGCGTTCAAGAATATCCTTTGGTATTAAAGGAGGACTGAGTATACTAGATGTAGATTACTCTAAACTGAATATATATGATGAAAACGATTGGCAATTTGCAGAAAATATTGATAAAAAAGTACAACCCCAAATAGGTGCAGGTATTTACTATAATAACGACAGACTCTACCTTGGGTTATCAGTACCTAATTTTTTCAATTCTAAACATTATAATTCAGACAGTACCAATAACAGCAATGAGGACGCTATAGCTATAGAACGTTTACATTATTTCTTAATAGTAGGTTATGTTTTCGATATTAGTGAAAACCTAAAACTTAAACCTGCAACAATGTTTAAATGGGTTAACGGGTCTCCTTTACAAGCTGATTTATCTGCAAATTTTCTATTCAACAATAAATTTACCCTTGGAGCCTCTTATCGATGGGACGCTGCAATTAGCGCCATGGCAGGATTTCAAATAACTAATCAGTTATTCTTAGGAATGGGATATGATTTTCAAACTACTGATATCGAAGACCACAGTAATGGTTCTTACGAATTCTTTTTAAGGTTTGATATCTTCAATAATCCTGAACGTATACTAACACCAAGATTCTTCTAAACCTTAATATCATGAAAAAGCATTATTTAATTTTTTACTTTTTATTTGCTTTGTTAAACACCTCTGCTTTTGCTCAAATTGCATTGGTTGAAAAGGCAAACACAAAGTATAGTACCTACGACTTTATAGATGCCCGAAAAATCTATTTAAAAGTTGTTGAAAAGAACTACGGTTCAGCTGAAATATATAGAAAGCTAGGAAACACGTACTATTTTAACAGTGATTATTCAAAAGCTGCAAAATGGTATTACAATTTAATAGATCGATTTCCAAACGAAGCCCTTACAGTTGATTATTTTAGAGCGGCACAATGTTTAAAGAGTATCAACCAACCTGAAGAAGCTGAGAAACTCATGGAAATATATAGATTTAAAGGAGGAAAAATTACTTCTTTAGATTCTTATAAAAATGTCGCTGATACTTTATTTAAAAAAGGTGTACATGACAAGCTTTTTGAAATAGAAAAAATTCCTGTTAATACAGAATATTCAGATTTTGGACCAGCTTTTTATGGTGACAATATTGTCTTTGCTTCAAGTAGAAAAAATCCAACTTTATCAAAAGAACAAACTAATGAGCTTGCTGGGTGGGATGAACAACCTTTCTTAAACTTATATCAGGTATCATTAGATAAAAACATGAATTTTGGAAAAGTAAAAGCTTTTAACAAAAATGTTAACTCTCCTTATCATGAGTCTACTGCTGTTTTTACAAAAGATGGAAACACTATGTATTTCACTAGAAATAACTACATAAATGGTAAAAAGAAAAGAGATAGAGACCATGTAGTTAGACTCAAAATATACAAAGCTACCAGACACGGAAATACTTGGGAAAATATACAAGAACTTCCTTTTAATAATGACAACTACTCTGTAGGCCACCCAACTCTTAGTCCTGACGAAAATAAACTCTACTTTTCTTCAGATATGCCTGGTAGTTTAGGCATGTCCGATATTTGGTATGTAAAAATCTTGGGTGAAGATATTTATACAAGTCCTGTAAATCTTGGTAACAAAATTAACACGGCTGAAAGAGAAACATTCCCTTTTGTAAGCGATGAAAACAACCTATACTTCTCAAGTGATGGGCATTCAGGTATGGGAGGTTTAGACATTTTTGTAACAAAATTAGAAGAAAATTCTCATGGAGAAGTTTCTACTTTTGGAGAACCTATAAACAGTCCAAAAGATGATTTTGGTTTCATTATAAAAGAAGATAGAATAGGCTACTTTACATCTAATCGTGATGGTAAAGAAGGAAGCAAGAGCGACGACATTTATCAAATTTGGGAACGTTGTGAAATTACTATTCAAGGTCCCGTAACCGACAAAAAAACAGGTGAACTTATTCCTAATGCAGAAGTTACCTTAATAGATAGTAATAATAAAGAAGTAAAAACAGTCACTGTAGGTAGTGATGCTACTTTTACTTTTCTATTGAACTGTCAAGAACAGTATACTTTAAGAGCAAAGAAAGAAAAATACCACCCTAAAGAAAAGGTTATAGAAACTCCTAACAATCCTAAAACTATAAAAATGCCTATTAAGCTAAACATGCCTTTAGCTTTAGAACTCTCAGATCCTTGTCCTCCAAATGATTTAGGATGTAGATTAACATTACAACCAATTTACTTTGATTATGATAAATCTAATATTCGTCCAGATGCAGAAATTGAATTAGCTAAAATTTTAGCTGCTTTAAAAGAATACCCTACTTTAAAAATTCATATCGAATCACATACAGATTCAAGAGGAAATGATTCTTACAATTTAAAATTATCTGAAAGTAGGGCACAAGCCACATTAAGCTGGCTATTAAAGAAAGGGATTGATATAACTAGATTAACAGCAAAAGGATATGGTGAATCAGAACTCATTAACAAATGCACCAACCAAACTACGTGTACAGAAGACGAACATCAACTCAACCGTAGATCTATGTTTATAATTAAAGAATAACTTCAAAAGCTCTTTTTGAGGAATAAATAACGGTAAAACTTCTTTTCTTAAGGGGTTTTATCGTTACTCTTCTATAACTCAACTACAAAATAGGAGCTAACAATCTAGCTAACCTCTCTGTAAAACGTATTAAAACAGGTCTATTATTCCACTGACTTAAGTCTATTTTCTCACTATTTTTTAAATCTTCCATAAAAGCATTTTTCAACTGACTTGCAAAATCTTTATCATAAACTAATGCGTTAATTTCAAAATTTAAATCAAAACTACGTTCATCTAAATTTGCTGTTCCTACAGAACAAACCAACTCGTCAAACACCATTGTTTTTGCATGTACAAACCCTTTTTTATATCTATACACCTCTACTCCTATTTCTAACACTTCTTTATAAAAAGAATTTGACACCCCATTAACTAATTTCGAATCTGAAATACTTGGCACCAATAGTTTTATTGTAACCCCACTCAAACTAGCTATTTTAAGAGCATCTAAAAAAGACGCTCTAGGTACAAAATAAGGAGTAGTAATTAGTATTTCTTTTTTTGATAATAAAATTGCTTGAATTAGCGCATACATAATATCTGGGTGATCAGAATCTGGTCCGCTAGAAATTATTTGTACTAATTGTTGATAATCACTTGGATTTTCTTGATTCTCTACAGGAAAAAGTTCTTCTTCAATAACAACATTTTGATCAGCACAAAAGTTCCAATCTGCTAAAAAAACACGTTGTAAATTTAAAACGGCAAGTCCTTTAATTTTAATATGTGTATCTCTCCAATAACAATTAAACTTATTAGGATTAATATACCTTTCTGAAACATTAACACCACCTACAAAACCAACTTTACCATCAATAACAATAATTTTTCTATGATTTCGGTAATTAATTCTATTGGCTAATAACAACCATTTAATTTTATAAAAAGGGTACGCCTCTACTCCACAATCAATTAAAGATTTCACAAACGACTTACGAATATCCTTACTTCCAAAATCATCATAAATAAAACGTATTTTAATTCCTTCTTTAGCCTTTTCTTTTAAAACATCACCTATTTGTTTACCAATAGTATCATTTTGAAAAATATAATACTCTATATGTATATGATTTTTTGCTGCTTTTAAAGCCTTTATAACCTCTGGAAATTTACATTCTCCATTTAAGAGTAAACTAACTTTATTATTATTTGTTAAAACATTTTCTTTATGTATAAACTTCGTAAGGTTATAAAAATGTCCTAAATGATTTTTAGAGGTTGATAACGTTTTCTCAGTATAATTTTTGAGTTTTTCTTTAAGTTCAAAGAAAATGTTTTTGTCAACTTCTAGCTTTTTATTGTACAGTTTATATGTTCTATGATTTATCCCAATCGTTAAATAGATAATAATACCTCCAACTGGAAATAAAATAATTAAAAACAAATAAGCTATTGCTTTTGGTGGTGTTGAGGTATTAATAATAATAACAGCAACTGTAGCAACTATAGCTACATATAAAATTATAAGTAGTGTTGTTATCAAAATAAAAATATCTTTTTGCTAAAGATATTTAAAATATTAATACAAGTTAATTTTGAAAGTCAATATCTTATCTATAATTTTAACTCATAAAAAACGTTAATAAAAAATACATTAAACTTAAAAATAACACTATGAAAAAACTATTTTTTGGTATTTTAACTACCATAATTATTTCTTGTAACAAATCTAGACCTGTTAACTACACATTGTTTACAGGAACTATTAAAAATGCTAATAGTGAAAATTTAATAATTAAAAACAGCTCTAACGAAGTTGTTCGAGAAATTAAAATTTCTGATACTGGAACTTTTTCCGACACTATTTTTAACACTAATGGATATTATAAATTTAGTGATGGTAAAGAGTCTTCATCTATGTTTTTAAAAGATGATTATAATCTTCATTTAAATATGGATGCTAAAGAATTTGACGAAAGTATTATATATGCTGGTAAAGGTAGTGATGTCAACAACTTTCTAGCTCAAAAATTTTTAATTAAAGAAAGGACAGGAACAACACCAGAACTTTACTCTTTAGATGAAGTAGCTTACTTAGCTAAAATGAACGAACAAAAAAGCACCTTAGAAAAATCTTTAGCAAACTTACCTCCTGATTTTGTTGAGCAAGAAAAAACAAATATAAAATACGAATATATTAGTCATGTAATAAGCTATCAACCTGCTCATGGTTATTTCACAAAAAATAAAGACTTTAAAGTTTCTGAATCTTTTCCTAATGTTCTAAAAGACTTAGATCTTAATAATGAAAAACATTACGAACTATTCGACACCTACAAGGGTATTGTAGGTAATTACTTTTCTTCTTCGGCTAGAGAAAAAGCTGAAAAAGAGAACATTTCGTTCGAAGCAGCAGCATTACAGCTAATTAAAGAATCAAAAAGTAAAGTCATTGGCAACAATTTACTTGCCGACTTATCTCGTCAAGTATCAGTTCGTAATCCAAATGCAGAAGAACTTTACAATGGTATCATGAAACTTTCTTCAGACAAGGCTTTAAAAGAAAAATTAACAGAAAAATTTAATAAAATTCAAAAATTAACTAGAGGAAAGACTTCTCCAGTATTTGCTAATTACGAAAACAATGCAGGTGGAACTACATCTTTAACTGATTTAAGAGGAAAATATGTATACATTGATATATGGGCAACTTGGTGTCAACCATGTAAAGCTGAAATCCCTTTTTTAAAAGAAGTAGAAAAAAAATATCATGATAAGAATATTGAATTTGTAAGTATTTCTATAGACGCTGAAAAAGATCACAGTATCTGGAAACAAATGATCAAAGATAAACAATTAACAGGAGTACAGTTAATGGCAGACAATAACTGGAACTCAAAATTTATCACTGATTATGGAGTCCAAGGAATTCCTCACTTTATTCTAATCGATCCTTCTGGTAACATTGTGAATTCTTACGCTCCTAGGCCTTCTGATAAAAAATTAATCGAGTTATTTGATGAATTAAAAATCTAATTCCCAAACAACAAACAAAGTATTCAAATCAAAAAAACCTTAACTCTATACGAATTAAGGTTTTGTTTTTAAATCAGTACGGGCGGAGAGACTCGAACTCTCACACCTCACGGCACTAGATCCTAAGTCTAGCGTGTCTACCAATTCCACCACGCCCGCGTACTTTTGAAATTGTGGATGCAAATATAAACAATACTTACAAACTACCAAGAACAAGTATACTATTTTTCTTATTTTTGAAACTTATTAATACACAACACATGCAAAACGTAAAAGATTACATAGTTCAACATAAAGATCGTTTTATTAATGAACTTATCGATTTATTAAAAATTCCATCAGTAAGTGCAGATCCTGCCTTTAATCAAGACGTATTAAATACTGCTGATGCTGTAAAAGAAAGTTTAGAAAAAGCAGGCTGTGATAAAGTAGAAATTTGCGAAACTCCAGGATACCCAATTGTTTACGGAGAAAAAATAATAGATCCTAACTTACCCACAGTATTGGTATACGGGCATTACGATGTGCAACCAGCGGATCCAATCGATTTATGGACCTCTCCTCCATTCGATCCTGTTATCAAAAAAACAGACATCCATCCTGAAGGAGCCATTTTTGCACGCGGTGCTTGTGACGATAAGGGGCAAATGTATATGCATGTAAAGGCATTAGAATATATGACCCACACAGGGAATTTACCTTGTAATGTAAAATTCATGATAGAAGGTGAAGAAGAAGTAGGCTCAGAAAGTTTAGCCTGGTTTGTTCCTAGAAACAAAGAGAAACTTGCCAACGATGTAATTTTAATTTCAGATACAGGAATGATTGCAAACGACATTCCTTCTATCACCACTGGTTTACGTGGTTTAAGTTATGTTGAAGTTGAAGTTACTGGCCCTAATAGAGACTTACACTCTGGTTTATATGGTGGTGCGGTAGCGAATCCAATCAACATTTTAACCCAAATGATTGCTTCATTACACGATGAGAACAATCATATTACCATCCCAGGATTTTATGATAAAGTAGAAGAATTATCTCGTGAAGAACGTGATGAAATGGCAAAAGCTCCATTTTCATTAGAAGAATATAAAAAGGCCTTAGACATTGATGATGTTCACGGAGAAGCGGGTTATACTACTAACGAACGCAACTCTATTCGTCCTACCTTAGATGTGAACGGTATTTGGGGTGGATATACTGGTGAAGGAGCCAAAACAGTGATTGCTTCTAAAGCCTATGCTAAAATCTCTATGCGCTTAGTACCAGGACAAGAATGGGAAGAAATTACCGAATTATTTAAAAAGCACTTTGAAAGCATTGCTCCAAAATCGGTAAAAGTAGAAGTAAAACCTCATCATGGAGGTCAAGGATATGTAACTCCTATAGATAACATTGGTTACCAAGCAGCAAGCAAAGCATATCAAGAAACCTTTGGAGTAACTCCTATCCCACAAAGAAGTGGAGGAAGTATACCTATAGTTGCTTTGTTTGAACAAGAATTAAAGAGTAAAACCATCTTAATGGGATTCGGATTAAATTCTGATGCCATTCATTCACCAAACGAACATTTTGGTGTATGGAATTACTTGAAAGGAATTGAAACTATTCCGTATTTTTATCAGTATTTTACAGAGTTATCAAAATAATCAATTCTTAATAACACCACTAAAATAGCCTTGAAACAGTTTCAAGGCTATTTTTTTTGCAATAAATTTTAACTCTACACTTGTAGAATTAAAATTTATTTCTACATTTGTAGAGCAATGTTATACTTTTATCAAAATGCAATTATCGAAAACAGAAGAACAAGTGATGCAATATTTGTGGAAATTGAAAAAAGCGTTTATGAAAGACCTTTTAGCTGAATTTCCTGAACCAAAACCTGCTACCACTACAGTTGCTACTCTATTAAAAAGAATGAAAGACAAAGGTTTTGTTGATTACAAACTGTATGGAAAATCGAGAGAATATTTTCCTTTGGTTAAAAAGTCAGACTACTTCTCTAAACATGTGAACGGATTGATTAAAAACTTTTTTAACAACTCTGCGAGTCAGTTTGCTTCTTTCTTTACAGAGAAAACAGATTTATCAGTTTCTGAATTAGAAGACTTGAAAAAAATTATTGATCAGCAAATTAAAAAGCAACAATAATGGTAACGTATTTAATCAAATCAGGAATTTGTTTAGCTTTGTTGCTCGCCTTCTATCACTTGGTTTTAGAACGAGAAAAAATGCATCAATTCAACCGATTTTATCTGTTAGGTAGCGTGTTTTTTTCCTTTTTAGCTCCTTTTTATAAAATATACGTTCAGGCAGTTCCGAATACTTCGAGGATAACATCTCCTTTAATTACAGATGCTACTACAGTTATAAGTACTACTGAAGAGATTAACTACACACAATATCTTTTCATTGGATATTCATTCATAGCAATCGTTTTAGTAGTTCGTTTTACAAAGAACCTATTTGATATCGTCTTAAAAATAAAACAACATCAAAAAATTAATAAGAATAAAGTTACCCTTGTTTTGGTTGACGATTTAATTAGTCCACACACCTTTTGGAATTATATTTTTATTAATAAAGAAGAGTACAACACAAACAAAATAGAAACTGAACTTTATACACACGAATTAACACATGCCTTACAAAAACACACATTTGATGTGCTCCTAATTGAGTTTTTACAAATCATTTTTTGGTTCAACCCAACATTTATATTTCTTAAAAAAGCAGTGAAATTAAATCATGAGTTTTTAGCAGACAATAAAGTAGTTACTACACATAAAAACATTACCGAGTATCAATATTTACTATTAAACAGAGCTACTTGGAACAACGAATATTACTTGGCCAGTAATTTGAATTATTTATTAACTAAAAAAAGATTATTAATGATGACAAAACAAAGTTCTCGTACCAAAATTTTGCTAAAAAAACTGGCAGTAATACCAGTAATAGCAGGATTCACACTTCTCTTTGCTGAAAAGGTAGAAGCAGAAACAACAAAAAAACAGGAATACGAAGAAAAAACACATGTACTCTCTACTGAAACTTCAAAAGATTCAATTCCATCATCAGTAACAGTTTATAGAAAAAGAGTTAATCATGAAGACGCGGAAATAACTTACAATGATGAAAAAGGGAATAAAATAACTAAAAAGTTCTCAGAATTAACAGAGAAGGAAAAAGAACAACTCCCACCACCTCCACCAATAAGAAAGGTTAGTAAAAGAACTCCTCCTCCAAGCCCAACCACCAGGGTTGTTAGAAAAGGAGGCGCTTTAAACATACCACCTCCTCCTCCAATAGACGCTATCGAGTATATATATCAAAACAAAAATGCTGATTTCTATTTCGATGACAAAAAGGTGAGTTATAATGAAGTTATTAAGTTAACAAAAAATAAAGAGGGACTAAGAACCATAAGCCATGCTAAAAACAATAAAAAAATCATCAAGTTTTATAGCAAAAGGGTTACTAAAAACACAAGTAATATTAACACCTCTGATGTAAAATATTACTTAGATGGCAAGCTTATTTCTAAAGAAAAATTAGACAAAATTGCTCCTAAAGACATAAAAAAAGTTGATGTTAAAAAAAACAAAGATGGCACAGGATCAGTATATATTACTAGCAATAAATAACTGATATTCAAAACACATACTTGTTAAAAGCCTCTTAAATGAGGCTTTTTTTGTAACAAAACCCTAAATAACTCGTTATTAAAACATAAGCTTATTTTATGTTAAAACGATTTTTCCTTATTTGTTCTGGAGCAGATTTAAATTTGCTTGAAAATTGTGCTAATGGTGAACAAAACAAATACGCTGGTATTGGTGCTACCGTTTTCTTCACTGCTTTAATGGCTACCATTGCTTCTGCCTACGCTTTATTTACAGTTTTTAACAATATTTACACCGCTATTTTCTTTGGCATTATTTGGGGATTACTCATTTTTAATTTAGATAGATTTATTGTTTCTACTATTAAAAAAAGAAAGTCGAAACGAAAAGAACTTATACAAGTGCTTCCTAGATTATTACTTGCCATGATTATAGCTGTGGTAATTTCTAAACCTTTGGAGTTAAAAATTTTTGAAAAGGAAATCAACCAAGTGTTATTGACAGAGAAAAATCAGATGACATTAGATAACAAAACACAAATAGCACAACTGTTTACTCCTGAAATCGAAAAAATAAACACTGACATTGCTTCTTTAAAAAATGAAATTGCTACCAAAGAACAAGAAGTAAATACACTTTATGAGACTTATATTGCAGAAGCTGAAGGCAGAAAAGGAACAAAACTTCTTGGTAAAGGTCCTGTTTATAAAGAAAAAAGAGACAAACACGATGCTGCTTTATCCGAATTAAGCCAATTAAAGACTTCTAATAATGAAAAAATTAAAACTAAAGAAGAAATTATTAGGAATTTAACTCAACAACAAAAAGAAGCTGAATCTAAAACACAACCTATTATTTCTAATTTCGATGGATTAATGGCTCGTGTTAATGCTTTAAACAAATTACCTTGGCTACCTTCTTTCTTCATTTTCTTATTATTTTTAGCGATAGAGACTGCTCCTATCTTTACCAAACTTATTAGCTCAAAAAGTGAGTATGATTATAAATTAGAAAACCATGAATCTATAGTTAAAACTTGGATTCAACAACAAATCCATCAACGAGAAGCTATATTACAAACAGATGTAGACCTCAACGACAAAGTATATTCTGATTTGAAAACTGAAGAAGATTTGTACAATTACAAACAAAAAATGGCTCGTAACCTAATGAAGTTACAAACCGATTCCTTTTATAAGAATCAACAAGATATTTTATAATAATAACTACAATTTTTATATTCTATTATTTTTTATATTTTCGTTTTCTAGAAAACAAAATTAATTAATTGCATGAAAACCAACCAACTCACTATTCTTTCAATAGTGTTTATGCTATGTAGCAATATTTTTTCTCAAGAAAAAGAAAATCTTTCTTCTCTTTTTATTCCCAAAAAACTAAAAGAAAATGCTAATGCTATAATTAGACTAAACAAAACAGTCATAAATATAGAAGCCGTAGACCGTCTTGTAATCGAACAACAAAGAATTGTTACTGTTTTTAATAAGCTTGGTAAAAAACACATTAATGCATACAAGCACTATAACAAAGATACCAAGATAACCAAATTATCAGCTACTATCTATGATGCATTAGGTAATAAGATAAAAAAATATTCTAAAAGTGATTTTCAAGATGTTAGTGCAATTGATGGCGGAACTCTATATTCTGACTCAAGAGTTAAATTTCTAGAACACACACCTACTTCATACCCTTACACTGTTCTTTTTGAATCTGAGTATAAAAACTCCTCTACAGGATTTATACCTAAATGGTTTCCAATTGAAAATTACAATTTAGCCATTGAAAAAAGTGTATATGTAATAAATAATCCTCAAAACATCCCTTTTAGAAAAAGGAATAAAAATTTTGTTAACTTTCCTATTAAAAACTCTTCCAGTAATAATAATATAAACTATACATTAACAAACCAACCAGCTATTAGACCAGAATACTATACTTTAAATTTTGAAGAGCTTGTTCCAAACATGTCTGTCTCACTTGATTCATTTAGCCTAAAAGGAATTAAAGGGAATGCTAAGAATTGGGAAGAGTTTGGAAAATGGATGTATAGTAACCTTATTAGTGGCAAAAATCAATTACCTCCTTCCACTATTTCAAAAGTAAAACAACTTGTTAAAGACACTAATAATCCAATAGAAAAAGCTAAAATCATTTATGATTATATGCAAAATAAAACAAGATACATTAGTGTACAAGTAGATATTGGTGGTTGGGAGCCTATAGCTGCATACAAAGTAGACGAAGTTAGCTATGGTGACTGTAAAGGGTTAACCAACTATACAAAAGCTTTATTGGACGTTGTTGGAATAAAATCATACCATGCATTAGTTTACGCTGGTAATAAAAAAAACATTGACAGTAGCTTCACATCTATTCAAGGAAATCATATGATTTTAAATATTCCTAATGATGGAAAAGACATCTGGGTAGAATGTACTAGTCAAACGATGCCCTTTGGTTTTTTAGGGGATTTTACAGACGATAGAGATGTGCTGGTAATAACTCCTGAAGGAGGTGTAATTAAAAGAACTCCTGCTTATATTAACAAAGACAATTTACAACTTACCAAAGCTGATGTTAAGTTACTGCCTAACGGAAACATCTCAGCTCATTTTGAGAGGAAATCATACGGAACACAATATTATGACAAGTATTCTATAAAAGAATTTACTAAAAAAGAGCTCAATAAATATTACAAATCTACGGTTTGGGATTACAATAATAATTTAGAAGTTGATAACATTAAGCTTTCTAACAATAAAGAACAGATTGAATTTACTGAGAATCTTGACATTAAAATAGAAAAATTTGCAACTGTTAGAGATAGTAGTTATTTATTTAAGCTTAATATTTTTAATCGAATTACAGGAGTGCCTAAAAAATATAGAAATAGACAACAGCCTATAGAAGTTGAAAGAGGGTTTACTGATAAAGATGAATTTACTTTTACACTCCCACAAGGATATAAATATACAAGTTTACCAGAAAAAAGAAATATCACCAATAAGTTTGGAACTTATAATATTCGTTTTGAAAAGATAGATGATACTACTTTCAAATATAAAAGAGAGTTTTCTCTTTTAAAAGGAATATACCCAAAAGAAGATTACAAAGCCTATAGGAAATTTAGAAAAACAGTTGTCAAATACGATAACTTAAGAATAGAATTAATTAAACAATAAAAGCTATGAAAAAAATACTATCTATTTTCACGTTAATTATAACGATTCACTTAAATGCACAGGAAATTAAATTCGGAAATGTTTCTAAAGAAGAACTTGAAGAAAAATTTTATCCTTTAGACTCAACAGCAGATGCTGCTTATCTATTAAAAGAACGAAGAACTTATTTTGAATATGATTCAAATAAAGGTTTTCAAGTTGTTACTGACTACCATGAACGTATTAAAATTTATACAAAAGAAGGATTTAATTATGCCTCAAAAAAAATAAAATTCTACAATCCCGACTCTGGAGAGCAAGAAAGAATTAGCTCATTAAAAGCTTATACTTATAACTTAGAAAACAACAAAATTGAAAAAGTTAAACTCTCTAAAAAAGATGTTTTTGATGAAAAACTAAATAAATATAGAAGCCAAAAAAAAATAACGTTACCCAACGTTAAAGAAGGCAGTGTTATTGATTTAAAATATACCTTAACTTCACCTTATTGGGACATCAAAACTCTGAATTTCCAGTATGGAATTCCAGTTAAAAATTTAAATTACAAAGTAGAAATCCCTGAATACTTTACTTTTAACAAAAGATTAAAAGGCTATTACAATATCCCTTTAAAAGAATATAAAAAAAGAGCCTCTATAAATATTTCTTCAAAAACTAGAAGTGGTTACCGTACTGTAAAAACATCTTTTAACAATACAAAAATAGATTACTCTAATTTTGTCTCTGAGTTTTCTGCCACTAACATTCCTGAGATTAAGGAAAATGAACCATATTCTGGAAATATTGACAACTATAGGGGCGGAATTCAGTTTGAACTTTCTGGAACAAACTTCTTAAAAACAGGAGGAGGAATAAAAAACTACACCACAACATGGGAAGACGTATGTAAAACGATATACAAGTCATCTAGTTTTGGAAATGAATTGGAAAAGAGCAGTTATTTTGAAGATGATTTGAAAAGTATTTTAACACAAGCTAAAAATGATTCTGAAAAAATTGCTTTAATATTTCAATTTGTAAAATCTAAAATAAAATGGGATGGTTATTATGCTAAATATACAGATGTGGGCGTAAAAAAAGCCTTTAAAGAAGGAGTGGGTAATTCTGCTGAAATTAATTTAACACTAACATCTATGTTACGCAGTGCTGGACTAGATGCGAACCCTTTGTTAGTAAGTACTAAAAACAACGGAGTTCCTTTATTCCCTACTTTAGAGGGATTCAATTATCTTATTTCTAAAGTAAATTTATCAGACGGTAAATACATTTTACTAGACGCTACTGAAAAATATTCTACAATAAATATTCTTCCATACCGAACTTTAAATTGGTATGGTAGAGAAGTTCTTAAAGACGGTTCGTCAACTAAAATCAATTTAATTCCTTTAAATCACACTGAAGAAAATAACATATTACATGTAAAAATTGATGAATCTGGAGAAGTCATTGGAATGTATAGAAAATTATTAACAGGTCATTCAGCCATGTTTTATCGTCAAAAAAACAACCTTAAGAAAGAAGAAGAAATTATTAACACCATAGAAAGTGACCATGGTATAGAAATCGACGAGTTCAAAGTTTTGAACAAAGAAAATTTGTCTAAACCTATTATACAAAATTTAAAATTTTCAGGCGAGGATTTTATTGAGGAAATAAACAATAAACTATATTTTTCTCCTTCATTCTTCCTAGCTACAAAAGAGAACCCTTTTAAATCTATAGAACGAAACTTCCCCATAGATTTTAGTATGCCATGGCAAGATCAATATTCTGTTTCCATTACAGTTCCCAATAGTTACTCTGTAGAGTCGTACCCAGAAGAATTAGCAATAGGGCTACCTAATAATTTAGGAATATTTAAATACAAAGTACTGGTACAAGGAAACAAAATTAAACTCTCTTCAGTAGTTCAGTTTAACTCAAATATAATAGCTCCTCAATATTATACTATCGTAAAAGACTTTTACAATCAATTAGTAAAAAAACAAACTGAAAAAATTGTATTAGTTAAAAAACAATAAAACCTCAAGACGTATTTATTGAAGTTGAAAAAAGCGGGTAGTTATTACTCGCTTTTTATTTATAACGCTATCGCTATAGAATTTTTAACTTCACCAATTGTAAAAACACTTCTAGTATTACCAACATATTTTAATGCTGTAAGTTTGTTCACTATAAAATCTCGGTAAGCATCCATATCCTTTACGTAAACCTTTAAAATATAATCGTAATCTCCACTTACATGAAAACATTCAGTTACCTCCTCTAACCTATTAACTTCTTTCTCAAAAATCGCTATATGATCTCTATTATGCTTCTCTAACTGAACATGGCAAAAAACTAAAAACGATTTTTCTATTTTATCTTTATCAACTACCGCCACGTATTGCGTGATAACCTTTTCTTTTTCTAATTTCTTTATTCGCTCGTAAACTGCCGTAACAGACAACCCCAATTGTAATGACAATTGTTTTGTTGTTTGTTTACTATCTGTCTGAAGCAACCCTAATAACTTCTTATCTATCTTATCTAACTTCATCTGAAAAAAAATCTGTTTTTATTACAACCTACCTGAACACAAACTAATAAAAAACTAAATACAAACACAAAATTAGTATAATTTTCTACAAAAAACGCTTTGTATTGATTTTTAAACAACTAAAACAGAACTTAGTAGTCTACTAATAATTAACTTTAATAGATATGAAATTTAAACCTGCAAACAACATACAAGATCTACAATACTTTGGAGAATTCGGTGGTGTGAACCCATCTATATCAGATTCCTCAACCTATACTTTTTTATCGGCAAAAACCATGTTTGATACCTTTGAAGGAAATACAGATGGTTGTTATTTATACTCTCGTCATTCATCTCCTTCAAACTTATACCTATCTGAAGCTTTAGCTGCTATGGAAGGAACTGAAACAGCTAATGTTTCAGCCACAGGTATGGGGGCAATTACTCCTACTATTTTACAAATATGTGGAGCTGGAAATCATATCGTTTCAAGTAGAACTATTTATGGAGGAACCTATGCTTTTTTAAAGAATTTCACACCTAAAATAGGCATAGAAACTTCTTTTGTTGATATTACAAAACTAGATGTAGTGGAGGCAGCCATTACTAAAAAAACTAAAATGATTTACTGCGAAACAGTAAGCAATCCTTTATTAGAAGTTGCTGATATTAAAGCCCTATCAGTATTAGCTAAAAAACATAACTTACAATTAGTTGTAGACAATACGTTTTCTCCTTTATCAATTTCACCTGCTCAATTAGGGGCCGACATTGTTATTCACAGCTTAACAAAATTTATTAATGGTTCTTCCGATACTATGGGAGGAGTTATTTGTGGAACTACAGATTTTATCAATTCTCAAAAAAGTGTGATTGATGGAGCAAGTATGTTATTAGGTGCCTCTATGGACTCAATGCGAGCTGCTTCAATCTTAAAAAACATGAGAACCTTACATATACGAGTAAAACAACACAGTAAAAATGCGAGTTACTTAGCTGAAAAATTTGAAGCTAACGGATTAAAAACGGTATATCCAGGTTTAAAATCACACCCATCACACGAAGTTTTCAAATCAATGATGAATGAAGAATATGGTTTTGGAGGAATGTTAACTATCGATACTGGTTCATTAGATAAAGCAAACGCTTTGATGGAGTTAATGCAAGAAAGAAACTTAGGGTATTTGGCTGTAAGTTTAGGTTTTTACAAAACCTTGTTCTCTGCACCAGGTACTTCAACTTCATCAGAAATTCCTTTAGATGAACAAAAAGAAATGGGATTAACAGATGGATTGATTCGTTTTTCTATTGGATTGGACAACGATATAGAACGTACTTACCAAATGATGAATGCTTGTATGAAAGAAGTAGGCGTTTTGTAAAACACCCATAACATCTTTTCATTCTTGTCATTTTAAACAAAGCGAGAGACACTAGACTATTTCTCATTGTTTAAAATGACATTTTTGTTTATCTACCATTTCTATTCAATTTTTTCTAAAGAATATTGTAAACTAATTCGATTTGTGTAATTCTTCACAAAGTCGTAACATTACAAGCCGAAAAAATATCATACATGCAAGACAACAAAAGCCTATCTGAAATTGAAATAGAAAATCAAAAAATAATTCAAAATAAAGAATTAAGCATATGGGAAGCTTTGATTCCTGTTTTCGCTCTAATTGGTATGCTTGCATATAATGTATACGTATTTGGAGACGATGCTTTAAGCGGAAGCAATCAGTTTATTTTATTATTAGGTGGGGCTGTTGCTGCTATTGTAGGTTTTAAAAACAAGGTTTCTTATGAAAGAATGATTGAAGAGGTTGCTGAAAACATAAAATCTACCGCAGGCGCTATCTTAATTTTGTTAATGGTAGGCGCGCTTGCTGGAACATGGCTTGTAAGCGGTATTATTCCTTCAATGATTTATTACGGACTTCAAATTTTAAACCCAACTATCTTTTTAGTAGCTTGTTTAATAATTTGTGCTGTTATATCTGTTGCTACTGGAAGCTCTTGGACAACCTCTGCAACTGTAGGTATAGCTTTAATTGGCATAGGTGAAGCTTTAGGAATTTCCTTAGGTATGACTGCTGGTGCAGTTTTATCTGGCGCTTATTTTGGTGATAAAATGTCACCAATGTCAGACACTACAAACTTAGCTCCAGCCATGGCTGGAACAGATTTGTTTACACACATAAGATACATGGCTTACACTACTGTACCTACATTTATAGTAACCATTATCTTTTTTATCATTTTAGGTTTTACCCAAACGACTACTGGTGATGCGAATACTCAACAAATGCTTAGCGACATTAATAAAGCTTTTAATATAACTCCTTGGTTGTTTCTTGTTCCAGTATTAGTTGTAGTTTTAATTATTAAAAAAACACCTCCTTTAATAGCCCTTTTAGCTGGAACCATACTAGGTGGTGCTTTCGCTTTGATTTTTCAACCTCATGTAGTAGCTCAAGTTTCTGGAGTTGAAAAATTAAGTTTTGAGTCTGCTTATAAAGGAATAATGCAAGCGATAACTGTTGAAACTTCAGTAGCTACGGACAACGAAGTGTTAAAAGATTTATTCACCGCTGGTGGAATGAAAAAAATGCTTGGAACAGTTTGGTTAATTTTATTAGCAATGGTTTTTGGTGGAGTTATGGATGCTATCGGAGCCTTGGCTAAAATTAGTAGTTTCATGTTAAGTTTATTTGATTCAGTATTTGGGTTATTTGCTAGTACTGTTGCCACTTGTATAGGTTTAAACTTTACCGCTTCTGATCAATATTTAGCGATTGTTGTACCTGGAAAAATGTATGCACAAGCTTATAAAGACAAAGGGTTAGCCCCTGAAAACTTAAGTAGAACCTTAGAAGATTCTGGTACTGTTACTTCTGTTTTAATTCCTTGGAATACTTGTGGAGCTTACCACTCTGGCGTTTTAGGTGTTCCTGTTATAGATTATGCTTTTTATGCCATGTTTAATTGGCTAAGTCCTTTTACAACATTACTATTTGCTGCATTTAGAATTAAAATAAAACAACTAGCTTCTAAAGAATAACATTTATAAACCTCACCTTTCGTGAGGTTCTTTTTTTATGATTGTAAAAGCTCAAATACAAGACGCTAACTTATTAACTAAAATTGCTATAAGTTCAAAAGCACACTGGGGATACTCCAAAGAACAAATGGAACTTTGGAAAGACGACCTAACGGTCACCCCTAAAATGTTTGCCGATTGTAATATTTATAAATTTCAAGTTAACGATATTACAGCTGGTTTTTACGTTTTATATCGAGCTAATATTAGAACAAGTTTTTTAGATTTTTTATTTGTTACTCCTAAATTTATAAACCAAAGAATTGGTTCTAAACTACTAGAACATGTCAAAAAATCTTGTATAAGTGGTTCTTGTGCTGTATTAAATGTTTTATCGGATCCAAACTCAGATACCTTTTATTTAAAACATGGTTTTGAAATAATTGGTAAACGAGAGAGCAGTATTAAAGGGCGTTTTTTATCTGAAATGGAGCTATATTTTCCTGAAAACATGTAAAAAAATTGATACTATTAAAAGTACCCAAGGAGTTCCATGCAAAAAAACATCAAACCAATCCATAAACTGCATAGCGTGCTCTCCTGAAAAAGCGTTTCCTCCTACTATCCATTGTAATTTTCCTACAATGTGTGGTGGCCTAAAAGGCGCTAACCCCAAGGTTAAACTTGCTATTAAAAACAACTTCCAATTTTTTCGTAACTTTTCTTTCATTTTATATAAACCAGTTCCACACTACTCCAAAACGAATTACAAAATCTCTATACGGATAATTTGGTGCCGAAAAATAATTCTTTTTTAATACAAAAGAACTTATGTTGTCTGCTTTAAAATAGATTCTAGTTCTACGAACCCTAGCATTAAAAAACAAATCAACGGTTGGGTATCCTATTTCTCTGTCATTTTGTAAAGTAAATTCTGCTAACAACGGGTTATACGCATTCGCTTTATATTCTGAAAAGTACTTAAATGTAGCTCCTATTTGCACTAACAAAGGTTTTCCTTTAAACCATTCATCAGTATAATAAAGTGTATTACGAGTAACAAATTCTGGAACCCTAAAAACACTGTTTCCACTTGCTACTTTTTGATACATTAAAGTGTTATCTAAAGCAAACTTTCCAAAAGTAAACTCTTTAGAGGCTTTTGCTTTTAAGTAATTAACATCTCCTGAAAATTGTTTCGGTTGACCGTTTTCATCAAAATACGTGTGATTACTAATATTAGTGATATCCAACGAGGCATTTCCCCATTTAGACTCAATAACTCCTCCCAATGTACGTGTTCCTATTTGAGAAAAATTATTTTCCCAGTTAAAATCATCATAACTACTTTGATGTAGTAAAAAATTAAAATTAGGTGATTTGTTACTTATTCCTAACCTTCCTTTCACTGTTAATACACTATCTTTTTTATAGAAAGCTTCTCCTGAAAGATGATTTCCTGATAATCGACCACTTCCTGGTGTAAAACTTCCAGAAGCATTTACATGAAAGTTTCCTATCCTTCCATTCCAATCAGCCCCAAACGAAATTGCATCTCCCTTCAGCTTATTCTTTGTAATTCCAACTGTATTATTCTGTAAGTTTTCATATCCATATGTATAATTTGATAATTCTGTTTTTACACGGAACCTCCCTAGTACATATTTTGAATTAAAATCTAAAAAAAATTGATTATTGTACAGTAAATAAATAGTTTTATTATTAATGTTACTCGAAATATTTGCATCACCAAACATATCTGATGCTGTACCTTGAGTAAATCGATAAAACTTGGAATCTCTAGTAAATGAATGTCCCAGCTTTAAATTGGAAAAGTCTTTTTGACTCACACTATCTTTTGAAGAAAGTAATTTAAAAGTATGTTCAAAATACAACCTCTTAGCATCTAAAGTACTTTCAGCACTACTCAAATTCACATCCATCCTGCCTCTGTTTCCACTAAAATTAGGGTCATCTGCTAAAAATGCTTCTAAAGATGTCTCTGTCAATCCTCCACTTTCTTGATTAAAAAAATCTTGATTTACAGCATGTCCTCTAATTGCATATTGTCTCTTAGGAGTCTCGTAACTAAAACTTACTCTAAAATTACCTGTACTAGATAAAGAGCGCCTATATGTTCCTAATGAACGGAGTCCTTTGTAAGCTATTGCAAGATTAAATCGTTTAGAAAAATTTGTTGTAAAAAGCGCATCCAACACCTGACCTTGCTCTAAGCCTGTACGATACATTATTTCTGTTGTGGGCGTAGGCACATGGTAATAGTTCACATCTTCAATTTCAAAATAATTGAACATCTTTGCTCTAAAACCTATATTTGGGAACTTAGAAATATTGGTAAAATCGTATCCTAAATTGTTAAAAGTTTGTCCCTGATTATGAAAAGCCAATAATTCAAAATTATCTTTTCTTAAGAAATTGAACTTGTACTCTTTTTGAATTGTTAATGTGGTGTCTACAATTGTAGTATCATTCTTGTGTGATATAATTTTATAGTCAGTATACTTAGTTTTTCCACTAAGCTTTACGTTTATTTCATTATCTGGTAGTGAGTCTATCCCTCTTCTAGGAACCTTACCAAAACTTCCATCAACATTTCTAATTTGAGAAAAAATTACTTGGACACTTATCAAACAAAAAAGTACTAAAATATTTTTCTTCATAACAGCAAAAGTAAAATAATTTAACGACAAAAATCACGATTAATTTCTTTGAAATCTGTTAATTTGTAGCATGTTGCAATTAAATTATAGCGGATGTAAATTAGAAGCAGGAACAGATGAGGCTGGTAGAGGCTGTTTATCAGGACCTGTTGTAGCTGCTGCTGTTATTTTACCTGACAATTTTCAACATCAGCTATTAAACGACTCTAAACAAATTTCAGAAAAAAAACGACAAAAACTTAGACCTTATATTGAAGAACACGCTCTTGCATATGGAGTGTCTTTCATACATCAAGAAGAGGTTGATGAATTGAATGTTTTACAAGCATCTATTACTGGAATGCATCGTTCAATAGAACAATTATCTATTCAACCAGAATTTATTATTGTTGATGGAAATAAATTCAAACCATTTGAAGAAATCCCACATCAAACCATTGTAAAAGGAGACGCTAAATTTATGAGTATAGCAGCTGCTTCTGTACTTGCAAAAACTTATCGTGATGAGTATATGGAAAAAATTCATCAAGAATTCCCTCAATATAACTGGCAGAAAAACAAAGGATATCCTACAAAAGAACATCGCGAAGCTATTCGTCAATTTGGAGCAACTCTCTATCACCGAAAATCATTTAAATTGTTACCAGAACAATTAAAATTGGAACTTTAATTTTTCTATTTTTGTCTTCCAATTTTTTAGAAGATGATTAAAAGAACTCGTACCGAAATTAACAAGTGTATTATTCACAAAGTAGCTAATAAGTATAATAGTGGACAAAATGCTTTTTCTGAAAGTTTAGTGCGTTTTGATGAAGAGAGTTACGAACTGTTACTCCCCTTTTTACTAAAACCTTTCGGTTCAGTTACACAAAGCTATCGTTTTAGTCATCACGCTGATGTTCGTTTAAACGAAATTAACAAGTACACTTCAGATATTTTTGAA
The DNA here is from genome assembly GCF_964513915.1 of Tenacibaculum litoreum. NCBI lineage: Bacteria > Pseudomonadati > Bacteroidota > Flavobacteriia > Flavobacteriales > Flavobacteriaceae > Tenacibaculum > Tenacibaculum litoreum. The sequence continues at coordinate 482,688 of NZ_CAZEQS010000004.1, forward strand.
GATGATAGTAATGAAGTTTTTATTGAGCACTCTAAAAACATTGTTAATCATTTATATGAACAATCTAATTCTGCCAATATTAAAACGGGCGATGTAATTGTAGCTTATTTTGAAGGTATTGAGTACAAAGATGTTTTAACTGAAGCTGTTGGTATTTTTAAAATTGAAAGTAAAGTAGACTTCTTTCAAACCTATTTAGATGATGACAGTTTTGATGTAGTAGTTCAAAAAGGAATTTCAACCAAGAGGTTAGATAAAGGTTGTTTAATTTTAAACTCCACCGATGCAGAAGGAACTGTAGTTTTATCGGTAGATAACAACCAATACGATGCACAATACTGGATTAAAAACTTCTTAAGTGTCAAATATGCTGATGATCGTAACTTACATACTCAAAATTACTTAGAAATGTGTAAAGAGTTTTCTGAAGAGGTTATAAAACCTGAATTTGGAAAACAAGAACAAAGCAATTTCTTAGCCAACACTGTTGATTATTTTAAAGAGCATGAAAGCGTAGATTATCACGGGTTTAAAGATGAAATTTTTGAAGAAGACAAACATAAAGATCTTTTTGAAGATTACAAACAGCACTTTGAAAAGTTAAACGATGTACTAATTCGTAACAATTTTGAAGTATCTGATGTTGTTTTAAAGAAGGAAAAAAGTAAGTTTAAAACAGAAATCAAATTAGATACCAATATTCAAATTAAAATTGATGTTGATGCACCTGATGCTTCTGCTGAATACCTAGAACAAGGGTATGACGAAGACAAAAAAATGAAGTTTTACAAGGTGTATTATAATACAGAGAAGTAATTAGTAACAAAGTTTCAAAGTTCTTCTTACTTTGAAACTTTGTTACTCTACCTATTTAAACTAAAAATTATTCTTTTTCAGCCATTTTCTTTACATAATCTGTAATAATCACAATAGTTTGTGCTCCCACTTTTCCTTCTATATATTTAGCATTTTCAGGATCTAACGAAATTCTACGTACCGCTGTTCCCTGTTTTGCCACCATACTAGAACCTTTTACTTTTAAATCTTTAATCAACACAACATTATCTCCTGCTTGTAAAATAGCTCCATTCACATCTCTATGAATTATTTTTTCACTTTCATCTAAATGTTCACCTGTAGCTTCAGCGAAACGCAATTCCTCGTCCTCTAAATACATCATATCCAACAAGTCTTGTGACCATCCATCTTTTTTAACACGATGCAACATTCTCCAAGCTACAACTTTCACAGCCCTAAACTCACTCCACATACTATCATTTAAACAACGCCAGTGATTTGCTTCTGTTTTGTCAGTATCTTCAATCTGCTCAATACAAGTAGCACAAGCCAACAAACTACCGTCAACGCCTCCTGTTGAAATTGGTGGCACTTCATAAATTGACAAATCGTTTTTTGATGCACATAATTCACATTGATTTCCGCTTCTATCTTGTAATTCTTGTAATAAACTCATTTTATTCTTTTTTTGCTTCGCAAAAGTACATTTTTAATTTATATTTAGGCTATGTTATTAGAAAGCGAACGATTAATTATTAAAGAGGCTCTTGTTAATGATGCTCCTTTTTATTTTCAATTATTTAACGATCCAGACTGGATTCAATTTATAGGTGATAAAAACTTAAAATCTATTGAAGAAACTCGCGTTTACTTAAAAGATGTTTTATTCAAAAACTCGAAATTAGGTGGTTTGGGATTTTTTACTGTAATTTTAAAAGAAACCAACAAACCCATTGGAGCCTCAACAGCACTACAAAGAGACAAGTTAGATTTTATTGATATTGGGTATGCTTTTTTACCTGAAGGAAGAGGTAAAGGATATGCAACTGAAGCCACAAAACTAATTATAGAATACGTTCGTACTAAATTTAAACAAGAAAAAGTGTTAGCTTTAACTATGCCTAAAAATGAAAAATCTCAAAAACTATTAAAAAATATAGGTTTTGAGTTTATTGGAATGCAACAAGTTTTTGAAAGTGGAGAAGATTGTGTATTTGAATATATATATTAACTCAAATATAAATCAATTAACCCTTCTGGTGTTTCAACTTCAATAGTTCTATTGCCTCTATCTATTTTTTTGATAAAGTCATCAATCATAGGAATAAAAATTTCTTTTCCTTCTCTATCAATTTCAAATAAGGGTTGTGCTGAAGAATCATTGATACTCACTATACTCCCTACTTCTCCGAAAACTGTATCAATTACCTTAAAACCTATTACTTCATGATAATAAAATTTATCACCAGAAAGTTTAGGAAGCATATCTAATGGCAAATAAACTTCAGAACGTAAAATAGCTTCAGCATCTGCTTCAGTATCTACGTCTTCAAATTTCACTCTAAACATAGTTCCTTTACTAAGGGTAGACTTTTCAATAAAAAAAGGAATCAGATTATTGCCTAAATCGACAAAAACTGATTCCAAATTTTCGTAAAGATCGGGTTCGTCAGTATCTAACTTAATAACTACCTCGCCCTTAAAACTATGTTTTTTAACGATTTTGCCAAGATAAAAGCAATCTTCTTTTTGCATCATCGTAGTACAGTTTTTATTCTTCGCTATCAGCACCTGATTCAGCAGCAGCATCCTCGCTATCTTCTACAGCAGGAGTTGCAGCAGCAATACGCGCTTCATTTACAGCTTTCTCAGCTTCTAAAGCTTTTGCTTTAGCTTCTGCTTCTGCTTTTACTAAATCATCTGTTTTACCAGCAACTTTAGCTTCTTTTTCTTCTAACCAAGCATTAAATTTAGCTTCTGCTTGCTCTTCAGTTAAAGCTCCTTTCTTTACTCCTCCAGCTAAGTGATTCTTTAATAAAGCTCCTTTATAAGATAAAATAGCTCTAGCAGTATCAGTTGGTTGAGCACCATTCTGTAACCATTTTACAGCTCCGTCAACATCTAAATCAATAGTTGCAGGATTAGTGTTTGGGTTATAAGTTCCGATTTTCTCTAAGAAACGACCGTCTCTTTTAGCTCTTGAATCAGCAGCTACTACCCAATAAAATGGTTTTCCTTTTTTACCGTGTCTTTGTAATCTAATTTTTACAGGCATAATTTTAATTTTTAAGGTTCGCGACCTTGATTATTAATAAATCTTATCATCTCGTGATAAGTGGGCGCAAATTTATAAAATCTTTTTTATTTAAAAGCAAAAAAATAACTTTATTGCAATAAAAAAGAGCCTGTTAAACAGGCTCTTAAGAAAAATAAATTGTGAGATATATTATAATACTCTAACGCTAACTGCGTTTAATCCTTTTTTTCCTTCTTTAAGTTCAAACTCAACAGTATCACCTTCTCTAATCTCATCGATTAAACCTGATACGTGTACAAAATGTTCTGTGTTTGATCCTGACTCTGTAATAAATCCAAAACCTTTAGATTCATTGAAGAACTTTACTGTTCCTTCTTTCATTGTAAAAAATATTATATTAAAGTGCAAATGTAATCTTATTAATTGATTATCAACTACTTTTTTTCATTTTTCTTTTAAAAATTAACCTACACTTAACACCTGTTTTTTATTACATTCAGCTATTCAAGCCTTTACCTTAACCAAAAACACTCGTTAATAACTTCTCTTAATAGCAATGTAAATTCTTCGTATTTTTACACTTTGTTTTACCCAAGACACTTCAATAAGTAATTTTTGCCCATGTATTTAATTTTCGATACCGAAACTACTGGATTACCTAAAAGTTGGAACGCCCCAATAACCGATACCGATAACTGGCCAAGAGCCATACAAATTGCATGGCAATTACACGATGAATTAGGAAACTTAATTGAACACAACGATTTTTTAATTCAACCCGAGGGATTTAATATTCCGTATGATGCTGAACGAATTCATGGAATTTCAACCGACTTAGCTATCGAACAAGGAATTCAGTTAAGTGAGGGGTTAGAATTATTCAATAACGCATTACAAAAAACTAAATTTATTGTTGGTCAAAATGTTGGTTTTGATGTCAACATTATGGGGTGTGAGTTTCATCGTTTAGGTGTTGAAAATAATTTAACAGAGTTACCTGTTTTAGATACTTGTACCGAGCATACAGCACAATTATGTCAAATTCCTGGTGGTCGTGGAGGGAAATTTAAACTTCCAACTCTTACCGAATTACACAATCATTTATTCGGAACTGGTTTTGGAGAAGCTCACAATGCAACCGCCGATGTAGAAGCAACTACAAGATGTTTCTTAGAATTAATTCGTTTACGTCAATATACAGAAGAACAGTTAGATGTTTCTTCTGATTATTTCCAACGTTATACAGAAGTAAATCCAAACCCGATACAAGTAATCGGACTTACTCACTTAAATCTAAAAAAAGAAAGTGATAAAATCCGAAAAAGAAAATCTTCAGAAACAGAAGAGGCTAATACTATTTCTACCGCAGAAGGATTAGCTGAACTTGAAGGTGTTAAGTTTGCTCATTTACACAACCATACACAATATTCTGTTTTACAGTCTACTATTCAAATTGGTAATATTGTAAATGCTGCTGCTAAGGACAATATGTCTGCAGTTGCCATGACCGACACTGGTAACATGATGGCTGCTTTTCATTTTGTACAAGCTATACTAGGTCATAACAAAGCAGCTGAAGCAGCAAACAAAGAGGCTATAGAAAAAGGAGAAGAACCTACACAAAGTATTTTAAAGCCTATCGTAGGTTGTGAATTCAATATTTGTGAAGATCATACTAACAAAAGTCAAAAAGATAACGGGTATCAAGTTGTTTTACTTGCTAAAAATAAAAAAGGATACCACAACTTAGCAAAAATGTCTTCTATTGCGTTTGTTGATGGTTTTTATTACGTTCCAAGAATTGACAAAAAAATTATCGAGCAATACAAAGAAGATGTAATTGTATTAACAGGGAATTTATATGGTGAAGTTCCTAGTAAAATATTAAATGTAGGTGAAGCTCAAGCAGAAGAGGCGTTACTTTGGTGGAAAGAACAATTCGGAGATGATTTATACATTGAATTGATGCGCCACGGGCAAGAAGATGAAAGAGTTGTAAATGAAACTCTTCTTTCGTTCTCAAAAAAGCATGATATTAAAATTGTTGCTACTAATAATACTTTTTACTTAGATAAAGAAGATGCTAACGCACATGATATTTTATTATGTGTAAAAGATGGTGAAAAACAAGCAACACCTAAAGGTAGAGGAAGAGGATATCGTTATGGGTTACCTAACGATGAATACTATTTCAAATCTACTGAAGAGATGAAAAAACTCTTTGCCGATTTACCTGAAGCCATTATTAACATTCAAGAAATTGTAGATAAGATAGAACCTTTTGGCTTAGCACGTGATGTATTATTACCTGCTTTCGATATTCCTGAAGAGTTTAGAGATGAAAAAGATCTTGAAGATGGAGGAAAAAGAGGTGAAAATAATTTTTTACGTCATTTGACTTATGAAGGAGCCAAAAAACGTTACGGAGAAATTACCGACAAAATCCGAGAGCGTTTAGATTTTGAGCTTGATGTAATTGCCAAAACAGGATATCCAGGATATTTCTTGATTGTAGAAGATTTTATTCGAGAAGCCCGAAACATGGATGTGTCAGTAGGTCCAGGACGTGGTTCTGCAGCTGGTTCAGTAGTTGCTTATTGTTTGTGGATTACCAATATAGATCCTATTCAGTACGATTTACTTTTTGAGCGTTTCTTAAATCCTGAACGTGTATCGATGCCCGATATTGATATTGACTTTGATGATGAAGGTCGTAGCCGTGTAATGGATTATGTAATTGAAAAATATGGTGCTAATCAAGTAGCACAAATTATTACCTACGGTACTATGGCTGCTAAATCATCTGTACGTGATACTGCTCGTGTACTTGATTTACCACTGTTTGAAGCTGATAGAATTGCCAAATTAATTCCAGGAATGAAGTTGAAGAAAATCTTTTCTTTAGATGAGAAAGGATTAAAAGAAAAGCTTCGTTCTGAAGAAATTGAAATGGTAAATGAGCTAAAAGCTATTGCTAATGGTAATGGACTGGAAGCTGAAACTATTAACAAAGCTCGAATTTTAGAAGGTTCAGTTCGTAATACTGGAATTCACGCTTGTGGTGTAATTATTACTCCTGATGATATTACCAAATTCGTACCTGTATCTGTTGCAAAAGATTCTGACATGTACGTTACTCAGTTTGACAACTCGGTAGTAGAAAGTGCTGGATTATTAAAAATGGATTTCTTAGGGTTAAAAACATTAACCCTAATCAAGGATACGGTAAAAATTGTAAAAGCACGTCATGGAGTAGAACTCGACCCAGAGAATTTCCCTATTGATGATGAGGAAACTTATGCGCTTTTCCAACGTGGAGAAACTGTAGGTATATTCCAATACGAATCTCCTGGGATGCAAAAATATATGCGTGAATTAAAACCTACGGTGTTTGCCGACTTAATTGCAATGAACGCACTGTATCGTCCGGGTCCTTTAGAATACATTCCTTCTTTCATTAGAAGAAAACATGGGGATGAAGAAATTCAGTACGACCTTCCTGCTATGGAAGAATATTTAGCAGAGACCTATGGAATTACAGTATATCAAGAGCAAGTAATGTTACTTTCTCAAAAGTTAGCTGATTTTACCAAAGGTGAAGCCGATGTACTTCGTAAAGCAATGGGTAAAAAGCAAGCTGCAGTACTTGCTAAAATGAAACCTAAGTTTGTTAATCAAGCAAAAGCCAATGGTCATGATGAAAAAGCACTAGAAAAGATTTGGAAAGACTGGGAAGCTTTCGCATCCTATGCCTTTAACAAATCTCACTCTACTTGTTATGCTTGGATTGCCTATCAAACGGCTTATTTAAAAGCCCACTACCCTGCAGAATACATGGCAGCAGTACTTTCCAATAACATGAACGATATTAAAACAGTCTCGTTTTTTATGGAGGAATGTAAACGTATGGGGTTAGAGGTATTGGGTCCAGATGTAAATGAATCGTATGCTAAATTCTCTGTAAATAAAGATGGAGCTGTTCGTTTTGGTATGGCAGCAATTAAAGGTGTAGGTGGTTCTGCTGTTAAAGCAATTATTGATGAACGCAAAGAAAATGGACATTACACTTCTATTTTTGATGTAGCCAAACGTGTTGATTTACGTGTTGCTAACAAAAAAGCTTTTGAAGGTTTAGTATTAGCTGGTGGTTTTGATTCCTTTACTGAAACCCATAGGGCTCAGTATTATGTGAAAGATGAAAAAGGACAAACTTTTTTAGAAAAGGCTATTCGCTTTGGGAATAAGTTTCAAGAAAATCAGAATTCATCTCAGGTTTCTTTGTTTGGAGAAGCTTCGGAAGTTGATTTACCAGAACCTTTAATTCCTGAATGTGAAACATGGGGAACTATGGAATTGTTAGCTCGTGAAAAGGAAGTAGTAGGAATGTACATTTCTGCACATCCACTTGATGATTTTAAAAACGAACTAAAATTCTGCAATGCTTCTCTAGCGCATTTTAAAAACATCGCTCAATATGAAGGTTTAGGGCTTTCTTTTGCTGGAATTGTTACTGATGTACAACATCGTGTATCAAAAGCAGGTAAAGGGTGGGCTGCTTTTACAATGGAAGATTATAACGATAGTTTTGAATTCCGAATTTTTGGTGAAGATTACTTAAAGTTTAAACACTTTTTGGTTCCAAATTCATTCCTATTTATCAAAACTACTATCAAACCTGGTTGGACTAATAAAGAAGGTGTGAAAGGTGAGCCTAGAGTTGGATTTAATGAGTTTTTACTATTACATGATATTATGGATAAAATGTGTAAAAAACTCACTATCAAAATTCCTCTACAAGAAGTAAAAGATAACACCATAAAAGAGCTACAACATCTGTTTGCTACTAACAAAGGCTCACAAAGTTTGTATTTTACCATTTGGGATGGCGAAGAAAAAATAGAGTTAAACTTACCTAGTAGAACAACTAAAATTAAAGTGTCTAGTGAGTTTTTAAAAGCCTTAGATGAACAGTTTATAAATTATAAGTTGAATTAATAACCAAAATGCTACCTATTTATCAAAACAGTATCGATCTATTAACAAATGTGGCTAACCAAAAGTTATATAAACAACTTATAATTCAACTTAACAAAGATTTTAGTTTAACTGGAATTGATTTAGATTTTTCTGTAAATAATGCTCCTTCAGAGTTAAAAGAAAAGCTCCAAAAGTCAGTAAAGGAATTAATTTTACATGATTTTAATTCTTATACCAACCTTTTATATCGTATAGATGTTTCTGAAAAAGACACACAAATTGTTAACTCAACAAATATCGATGCATATATAGAGAATGTTACTTTTTTGATTTTAAAAAGAGTTTGGAAAAAGGTTTGGTTTAAAAATCAGTTTTCCAAATAAAACTTTAGGCTATAATTTCTTCTATAATGGCATCCAAGTTATGAGTTTCTTCAAAATCTCCTAACCAAGTTGCTGTTTCTTCGTGATCTAAAAAACTATTCAATGCTTCCCTAACAACTATTCTGTTTTGTTGTGGTAAATTTTCTACAACTTCTGTTAAATTACTTAATAAATGCTTTGGAGAAGTATTTTCTTCATATAACTTAAATGCTATTTTACCAGTGATATCTAAAAACTTTACATAATTTGCCTTTGTAGTAATAGGTGTATTTATTCCTAATTTTTCAAAAACTTCTTTTACCACTCCTGAAGTTTGTCTTCCCCATATACCATCCACCAAAATTTCTTCTTTATAAATATATTTCAACACTAATTGCAAATACAATGTTTCAGATTTTGATGTTTCATTGTAATCAACAGGAACACTGATATCTACATGCCAATGGTCTTTATGGTTCGGATAGTAATAGTTTAATACAATTCCAAAATGCTTTCTTAAAAAAGATTCTATCCCTAAATACAGTTCTTTTTGATGTATAAAATTAGCGGTTACCAACGTTTCATTACTCCAAAAAACAGCATCTATATCAAATGCTTTTCCATGTCCGTGCTGCCCTGGTTTGTCTACAAAAATCCCTGCTGTTGTAATCACTTCGGGAATTCCTAATGGACAGTTATTAAAAACCTCTTGAAAAGCATTTTCTAATACACCCAAAAAACTTTCTTCAATTAAAAAATTACGTTGTTCACCCCTTGTTCCATAAGGATGATTAGTTAATCGTGCATAATGCAAAGGAATATCATTTATTTGATTGATTGTTTTCATTACTGCTCTTTTTAAAGTTTGATATTAATTGTTTTTCCTTCTTTGGTATACTCTCTCTTTACTCCTTCTAAAATATATTGTCTCTGTATTTTATTTTCTTTATTCGCTATTGTCTTTAAACATGCATATTGAACCGCATTTACAATATTAGCTCCAGTTATATTGAACTTTTTTGCTAATTCCTCTATCGTAATTTCCTTTTCTAACTCTATGTTTTTAGGCAAATTATTTTTCCACAACATTAACCTTTCATCATAGTTTGGTGCTTCGAACTCAATAATATTATTAAAACGACGAGTAAATGCGGTATCTATATTGTTCTTAAAGTTGGAAGCTAGAATTATGAGCCCTGGGTGCATCTCTATTCGTTGTAACAGATACGATACTTCTTGATTTGCATACTTATCGTGAGCATCTCTCACATTGGTACGTTTTCCAAAAATTGAATCTGCTTCATCAAAGAATAATATCCAATCTTTATTAATAGACTTGTCGAATAGTTTGGATAAATTTTTCTCTGTTTCTCCAATATATTTTGACACTACCATTGACAAATCTACTCTATACACATCTTTACCTGTATGTTTTCCTAACAAACCTGCAGTTAATGTTTTTCCTGTTCCTGGCGCCCCACAAAACAATACACGATATCCTGGTTTTATTTTTGAAGACATCCCCCAATCGTTCATCAATATTTCTTTATAGGCTAGCCAACTTTCAATCTCTTTTACATCGTTTAATGTTTTTTCTTGTAATACTAAATCTTCCCAGTCTAAATCTGTAGTAATTAAGCTAGCTGGAAAGTCTTGACTTAATTGTGGTTTTAGTTTTTTTCCTGTTAAAAAAAAGTACATATACTCCTCTGAAAGAATTAATTTTCCACTCATTTGTGGTTCTCCATAAGGAACTTTTTCTATCTCAATTACAGCTTTTCTAATTAGTTTGCTCTCGCACAATATGAAGTTTGACATCTGCTTACGCTCTTCAATATCATTTCCTGCTAATATGTACAAAGCTGTCTCTACTGTAGGAATAATTCCTCTATGGTTTTTCCCTTTTACTCCTCCAAACTCAGGTAGTTCACCTCCATTGGGTAAAAAATCTGAAATAATAGTACTGTAAAAATTAGGTAAAACATGAGGTATTATACTTAAGAGTAATAATATTTTATCAGAATACTTTAGTTTATTATCTCGAATGAAAGAAGCTACATAAGAATCATTTTTTTCAAAACTCATATCTAGTTTTAAAAAATCATTACCATGAAATTCTGAAGACAATCTAGCATAAATTATTTCTTTTAAAAAAGAAATTGCTTGTTGTAAATCTGCTTTTGTTTCTATATTATTAACCAATGTATTCATAACTCTCTAAGTTTAATTTTAAGTTGAAAAAGAGTTTTACTCTATTCCAAAAGGTTTTAAATCCAATTTGATGTGAGGTAGTATTTTTGGTAAAAACCGTTTCATTAATTCGAAATATTCTGACTTCTCTTTAAATAAATATATTAGCTGCCAATAATGGAGTGCTTTAGCTTGATATGCAAGATTTAAATATTCTTCTATGGTAATTTTCATATTATAAATAGCGTTTGCATCTGTATGAACTATCCATATATTATCTACTATTTTATTTCCTTCTTTTTTTAAACAGGCTGTTACACTCCAACAGATATCAAAAGGATAAAAATCATCTTGATTTTCTTCCAATTTGGATAATGTATAGTAATATCCTTGCTCTTTACAAAAAATCGGATTAAATACATCTTCTACTTTAGTTATATTTATAAATCCACTTAAATACTCATGTACAACACTCCAATCGTAATTATTTTCGAAGTATTTTTCTTTTAAATACTTATTTTCTTTAAACTGTTTTGTATTTTCTTCTGTATTCTGTAACTCCCACAAAAGTTCTAACTTTGATGTTTGCTCATAAAAATCAATTAAACCTTTAGGTATATCCAATTGAATATTCTCTATTTTGTGAGAAGGCAACGCGTATGTTACTGGTGTTTTTATACTAACTCCATGTTCAAAAGCATAACCAACCTCTTCTAACATTTTAAATAAAAACAATTCTTTGATGTTAATCATATTCTAAAACATTTGTATTAATTAAATTATTAAACTTAGTAAAGGCAGCCATAAATGCATCTTGATTAGTATATAGTGCCGAAACAACAGATCTTACCTGTACTATATTTTGGTATCCTCCTGATGGTCTTCCACTAACTAACCTGTCAAAAAAACCTGATAAACCTGTTCCATTACTACCTCCTTCGGCTAGAGCTTTTGAATTCAAAGCTCCAGAACTTGACTCATTTATTGTAACTTTTACACTTGTTGTTGGAGGTGCTTGGGTAAACCTTTTTGTTTTTGTAGGACTTTCTGGTAAATTCGTCTCTGTATTATAAGGTCCAAAACTCATTACCACTATAGTTGGTATATCTTCAAATACACCTGTATTACCATAAGAAACATCTACATTGTAGTAAATAACTTGATTATTGTCCCAAACTGCTTCTTTAGCAAAATGTTCTACTTGATTCTCCATGTCTCTTAAATTCATATCTCTAGTCCCTGGAAAAAGATTTTCTCTAGTCCCTGGTCCATGTAATCTATGATTCAACATATGAGCTCTTACCCACGCCCCACTTCTTCTCAAAGAAACTGGAATATTAGTCCATCCTTGTGGGTCTTGCGTAGGCGTAGATCCTCTAGTATTCCCCGGTATTTTAGATAATGGCGCTGCTCTTAATATATATGCTCTACCCTTACTGTCTGTTTCAAAAGAAACTCGAGAAATTGGGAGTTCAATTGTATGCTCAAGAACACCTATTATTACTAAATCAGCAGCTATGTTAGTTAAATTTGTCACTATTAAATTATATGCACTTCTTATCGGTTCATTACCATGACCTGCTGTGTAAGCATTATCTACTGCTCTTTTATAAGCACCAATATTGGTTCCTAATACTCTTTTCTCATTGAACAAGTTTTCTATTGCTCTCGACTTAGCTTCATATTCTGAATCAGATTCACGATTTTCGTGAATCTCTTGTCTCTTATCATTAAGTAGTCCGTTTAAAGTTTGTTTTTCACTATAAACATTAATTTCTACCCTTTCTATTGTTCCTTCTATTTTTAACGTGTGGCCTCCATCTACGTTAATAGATTTAGACATACCTATTATACTTTCTACTGCTTCTGAGTTTGTATTTCCTCCATTCTCTTCAACTCCTTGTTCATCAGAACTACTTGATTTTATTTTACCCGTTTCCGTTTTACTTTCATTCCCATAATCAATAAAATAATCCCAAGTATTACCTCCGTCTACAACTCTTACATTCTCAATAACAAGATGTTCTCTTTTCCATAATTGTAACATAGAATCTGCAGCAGATTCTTCCATAGTCCCATCTTCATTAGCAGCACGACTCTCTTTTCTTCTCAAATCTTGTAAAGCTTCTTCTAGTATTCTCAAACGTTCCGCCTCACTCATTAATGGTATTTGTAATAAATGTCTTCCATTATTTTCTTCTCCATGTTCTACATAAATAGCTACTCTTTCAGCTTCTTCGTTTCTGGTTTGAATTCTACGGATACCATATCTGCGTTTCACCGTATTGATTTTATCTTCTACTACTCCAATAGTAGGTTTCGGATTGGCATTTTCCATTTGAGACAATTCATCTAAAGCACGCATATATTTTTGCTCTTCTGAAAGATTGCTTAAATCTTCTTCTCTTCTTCCTGGTGGTAATCCTTCTCCTTCTCCTGTAATTTCAGGATTTTCATTTTGACTGCTATTAGGATTTTCTCCTTGCCATTCTCCATCAGGATTTGATTCACTATCACCCATCGTTCGTGGAGGTGGATCCGCCATCACATCAGCTGTAAACTTGTCTGGATCAAACTCTACAGGAGACATTTTTAATTCTGGTGGCTCTTCTCCTCCAACTAACCAATCTACATCAGCTCCAATACCTATGCTGTCTCCTATTGGGTACTGCACTTCTCCTAATGGGAATTCTTCTCTACCATCAGGTGCTGGTGACCACCAAGGGCTATCCAATTCATAAAATAAGGCTCCTGATAGTTGTAAAAACAACTGAGCAGCTGCTTCAAAATGCCCTTTTAATCTTGATTCTCCTACTTTTCCTCCTTCTGGAGAAGCTTCTTCTTTATATTCAAAAGTTGGTGTCGCTTCTGCATAGGCTCTTAACCCTGCTGCTGCTGTAACATTTACCCCTGCTTTTACATCGTGCCCTATCAACGTAACCCCCACTCCTGCCTCTGCTTCTAAACCAAGTACTGCAAAAGCATTGATTCCTAACGTTCCTGTAATGCTAAACTCTTGTAATACGGATGGATCTGTAGAATAAGTTCCTGTAAAACCAACATTTTTAAGTACTAAAGGTCCAAAACCAGCATTGGCAAACATTCCTATACTTGCAAATAAAAATACTTGTCCTACCAATGGTATACCATATCCTGCTCTTATTTCAACTTGGAAAATATCTACTTTCTTACCGCGTTGCTCCATCAGCTCAATCTCATCTGGAACCACTATTTCGCCTACAATGGTTACGTGTCCTTCATTATCAATTCCTATTTTAGCAGTCCCTTCTAACCATGGTGTAATGGTTGCTTGTACCTCACCCCAGCCAGCTAAAACTTGGTTATCTTTTGTTTTTGGAACGGGTGCTTGCTCTTGAGCTGGAGCTTCTGCTTCTTGATCCATACTTTCTACCCCTAACGCAGCATGCATCATTTGCCTAGATCGAGTTGCATCGGTTACCAACAAGGTAATTTCTCCAGAGAATTTATCTGAATTCATTCTACCTGTACCTTGAATAGTTACTGCACCATCATCGTATTCTATAGTTAAGGAAGCACTTACATTCGCTATATCAGCAGCAATATTAGCTTGTCCACTTAACTTTCCATCGGCTCCTCTTGCTACATTAAACTCTCCAGAAGCCAAACCAGCAATATCTACGGTAGAATTAAGCTCAAAACTTAAATTAGAATCTGTAATTCCTAAACTACCTGTAGCTTCTATATAGCCATCTATATTTGCTGATAAATTGTTTGCTCTAAAGTTTAACCCACCATTTTCAAATCTGTTTTCTAAGCCTTCTGCAACTTCAATAGGACTCAAGCCTAAAAAGCTCATTGCCTCAAGATTTTCATTAATTTTATGGATAATCCCTAGTGCATCCCTAGTAAAAACGTTCTCTCCTGTTCGAATACTTAAAAAACCCGTGGTATTTTGTTCTTCTCCAAACCTATTTAATACTAATACAGGAAATACACCAGCATCTCTCAAAGGATTTAAAAACGACATTCCACGGACATCTAAATGATTATTTCTTCTCCTATTTGAAAGTTCAAATTTTTGTGATTCTCCTTCTGCTGGTCTTCCTAACTTTTTGATTTTAATCGTTCCTTCGAATTGTGTTCCTATTTTAACATTTACATCAAAATTTCGTGTTCTTGATTCTTGTTCTATATACGCTAACCAATCATCAGACAACTGTAATCCATTCGTGATATCTACTGCTTCGGTAGGAGCTACTAAAGTTACGGTAGCTGTTTCTCCTTCTGATTTTTGAACACTATTTGAAGTAGGTGATGCTCCTTGCTGTACTGTATGAGTTAACTCGTGTGCTAACAAATGTTTTCCAGATTCAGAAGTTGGATTGTATTTTCCTTCGTTAAAATAAATATTATTCCCGTTGGTAAATGCTTCAGAACCCAACTCCCTATTCATTTGAACGGCATTGCTATCGTTATGAACACGCACACCACTAAAATCCGCTCCAAAACCCGATTCCATTTCATTTCTAGTATCTGTACCTAACGGAATTCCTCCTCCTTTTGAGTTACTCAAATTACTTTCTAATGAAGAGTTTTCATCTCCACCTGACATTTGTAATTGTTGAATTTCTTCTTCCTCTTTTTCCTGAATGTCTTCCTCTTCTTTTTCTTGAATATCTTCTTCAGTTTGTTGCTGAATCCCCTCTCCTACAGATGGTATTTCTGATGCCTCTTTTTTTGTTTGAACTTCCTCTTCGGGAGATTTCTGCACATCTTCCTCTTCTTTTTGTTGTAATTCTTCTTCTTGCTTTTGAAGATTATCATCTGATTTTAATTGTACTACAGGGCTTATGGAGTCAACTAAAGGTTTTTGCTGAATTTCTTGCCCGTTTGATTCTTGTTTTTGAACCTCTTCTTCGTTTTTCTTTTGAACAGTTGGTGCGAAAAAAGAGTTTGGAGTTTCTTTTCCCTTAGCTACTATTTCGTCAGCAGCTTTATCTGCCTCAACCTCATATTTATCACCTGGTTTCCCAACATTTAATTTAGGTTGAATAAAGCTCCCTCCTCCATTTGGTTTCGAAGAAGTTGGCTTTGTTGTATGCTGGATCTTTGGTGAAAACATATTTTTATCTAGTTTGTCTTTTTAAATTTTTAGGTAATATTATTTTTTATGTCCTTACACTTACATCCCCTTGTAAAACACAATGTGGATTAGTATTGGGGACATGAAATGTAATATAGTAAGTCCCATCTGGCAAACTACTCCAATTAGCTGTATTTGATCGAGTTACAGAGAATGTTTTTTCGTCATAACTGGAATCATATATTATTCCTTTTTCATGTAAAACAACCCAATAATTCCCTGAACCACAATTACCTGCACCTCTATCCCATTGTGCATTACTTGTCAAAGTCACACTACCATTTGAGACCTGAAATTCTCGCGACTTTAAATATCTATGTCTAATAGATATAGTACTGTTAAACCCTCCTGATCCTCCTGATTGCTTCTGTATTGTTTTTGTTTGTTGAATTGTATGTGTTAACTCGTGCGCTAACAAATGTTTTCCTTCTTTGGAGTTTGGATTGTATTTTCCTTCGTTAAAATAAATATCGTTTCCATGAGTAAACGCTTGTGCTCCTATTTCTTGACTCATTTGTGCTGCTTCTGAATCGTTGTGAATGTTTACATGGTTAAAATCAGCTCCAAAACCTGACTCCATTTCACTTCTGGTTTGTCCATCCATTTTTTGGCCTCCTTTTCCTCCTCTTAATTTACCTTCAAATGAAGTAGAATTATTTGTTGAACTGCTATTTTCTGATTTTGATTGTACCACTTCCTCTTCTTCTTGTTTTTGTACTTGTTCTTCTTTTTCACAATCGTCACACTTGGCTTGTACTGCTTCTTCCTCTTCTTTGCTTTGTACCGCTTCTTCTTCCTCCATCTTTTGAACGGGTTGTTCTTCTTCTGACGCTTCTACTTTTTGTACAAGAGAGCTTACTTCAGAAGCTAATGGTTTTTGCTGAATCTCTTCTTCATTTTCTTTTTTTTGTATTGAATTAACTTCATTATTATTTCCTACAACTTTATCAGCCATTTTATCTGCTTCAACTTCATATTGATCTCCTTTTTTTCCAAACGCTAGCTTTGGTTGAATAAACAAATCCTTTTTTTTATCCTTTGCTTGAACGTTATTAGCTTCTGGTTTTTTATCTCTTTTAAACATGACTTCTAAAGTTTTAATTATATTTTACCAATTCGTAAAGATTAATTCCTTCATCCAAGGAAGTTTACATAAACTTAAATTCCATGGTAATTTGGTATCTAATAAGATATCTTGTGTTTTTCTTTCAACTGTTAGCGTAGGATTATCCTTAGTTAAGTCTAGCTTTCCTTCTCTTTGTAAATACTCATTACGCAATAGGTCATTTGAAGAGTTTTTTAAAATTGACCAATTTTGAAGTACTGCGCTTAACAATTCTTCTGACTTTTCTTTAAGCTCATCACTCAATACTATATTTCTTTCAATAGAACTTTGTATTGGTAGGTTGCACAAAAACTTTTCGAAAATTAAATTGTTTTCAAACTGTTGTTCTTTTTTAGTTGCTACATAATGTAGTAAATGAACTGCTTCATTAGGCTTGATAATTTTATTCTCTTTATCTAAAAAACCACATGAATTGAAAAACTGTTTTAAAAAGGGGTGTAATAAAATTAATCCAGCGTTTCTTATAAGATGTGATTTAGGCTCACTTACAACTTCTTTTTTACTTGAGAAAGTGTTTTTTAACGCTTCTTGATGTCTCCTTTTATATTCAGCTCTCTTTTGGTCGTCAGTAATTTTCTCCGTTTTTAAGTTTACTCCTTTACCTTCATAAGGATTCTTACTTTTCGCTTGCATTTTTATTCTTAATTCTTCTTTTACTTCTTTACTTTTTTCTTTTGATGATGTTTTCTTCTTTAAGACTTCTTTTTTGTTTTGTTTATCTACTTTTTCAGGAGTTTTTTGTGAATTAGATTTACTTGATTCATTCTTTGGAAGAGTTAATTCTTCTGCTTTGTTTTGATTTTTTTTGACCCCTACTTCATCTAGTTTATCAATACTTACATTTGATTTTTTTTCTTCTTTTTTACCTATAAACTCTTTATTGACAACCTCAATACTACTTCCTTCTTTTTTCTCTTTTAACCCTTTCTGTTCTTTACTATTAAACTGACTTCTAAATATTCTTTCTTGAGAAGTTAGCTCTTGTAAAAATTGAGTTAGATTTTTTGAAGAATTAAAAGCCTTTGTACTTTTGCATATCTCTATTTCTTCTTGAACTTCATTTACTACTCTTGAAAAATCACCGTTAATTGTCGCTTTGATAAAAAACTCCCACACGCTGTTCTTTATCTCATAATTCTTAAAATCAAACTTTTTGATCGTTGATAGGAAAGCCTCATACCCCTCTGGTTTATTGAAAACTCCTAAGAACAGTATTTGTAATTCTTCAGATTTAAACTGCTGAATCAATCGGTTCTTTTGAGTTGGGTTTCTCAAAGACTTTAAAAAACGTTCTTCAAAAAATTGGCTTTCAGTTATTTCAAACAATATCTTTTTTGTAAAACTTTTCTCTTCTTTTTGATTCCACCAAGCTGTTGTACCGTTTTCTAAAAAGTGAAAAAAGGTATTTAATTTAGATTCTGATGTAGTAACCTTTTTTATAGCTACCTCATGTAGTTCTGGAGCTTTGAAAATTGCTTTTAGCTTTGTTATAAGTTGTTCTTTTATTTCTCTCTTTGTACTGCTATCGTTTATAGATTTATTACTACTTGATATCTCTACTTCAATATTCACATTTTCTACTTGTTGAATACACAACTCATTGTCAACCTCCTGAGAGTTAAAGTATTTTTCAATTTCTGGAAATACTTCTTCTTGTAAAAAACTCTCTATAGAGTTTTTATACTCATCAGCTACTTTTTTACTTTTCGTATTTACCTCAACAAATACTTTTTGAACGGTATGTTCTTTGGCAATCATTATACGGTTTGTATTAAGTTTTCTTTTATAAACTTAGAAATGTATTCGGCTTGAATTTCTACTGAACATTTTCTTAAAAACTCTAATAAAGCTTCTTCTTTTTTTATTTGTCCTTCAGTAAACCCTGTATTAATTTCTGCCAATAAATCTTGAATATCTTGTCTGATTTCATCTGACTCTAAAACTGTTTGTTTTTGACAATGAAGAATATTAAAGAATAATCTTACCTGTGCTTTATAATATTTTACAAGTAAAGTTCTGTTATCAGTATCCTGTAAAGAAAGCATCCATGTATTATTTAATAAATCTAAAAACAGTTCAGTTAATTGATTGTTGTTTTCTCCCATTAAATAAGAGTTACTTTCATCGTCTATTATTTTTGTATATACATCATTTGTAGGAACTACTACAGTCATGTTAACCTTACTCCCAACAACTCCATCATTCATACTAAATTTATTCAATCTATAGTAATTGTCTATTTCTCCTTTTGTTATTTCCTCACAGGTTTTATCTTGTATTTTCCCTATTTCTATAACTTCTGTTGATGTGTTCTCTCCACACTTACTTGCTACCGTTAAAGAGACTTTTACTAAGTCTCCATCAAAATTGCTTAGGTCTTCTGTTATTGTTGTTCTATTTATTTGAGGTTCTCTTTCAACTCCATTAATTACCCAAACATACTTGTCTCCTTTTTCTGAAGTATTTGTTAATGATAATATTCTAGTTTCTGGATCAAAACTATGAGTAAAGCTTGCTTGTGGTGTTGCTGTTAAATTAATAGTCTGTGTAACAAAAGTTCCTACAAGACTTATACTTACAGTACCTGAATCTGTTAATCCTGAATTGGCTGGTACAAACTCCCATAATTTTATTTCTTCATTAAACTTTACATTTCCACCTGTAAGTTGCACCCCTTCAAATTGTGGTCTTACTACAACAGGATAAGATTCTTTATCACTTAAGCAAAAAGTGGTATTTGGTAAGCTTATTGTAAATTCAGGGAAGGTTATATTCTTTGTAAAATCTGCTTTAGAAAAACATCCGTTGCCATCAGTAACTATTAACTTTATTGTGTATGAATTCCCAACACCTTCTTTTACTAGTAACTGGGGATTAAACAACTCTGTCTCCGACTCAATGTTATTTACACTCCAATTGAATTTTAATCCTTCTGGTTTTACATCTTCTGGAAGTATTGCCTCGAAAGCTGCTTCATAGAACAACTGTCCGTCTTTCCATATATATCTTGATTCGCTTCGTTCTGTAATGCTTATTTGTTTCACTTCATGAATCGTGATTCGCGCATTGGTGGGTTGTCCGTCTTCTAAAAACTCAATGGTTTGATCGTAGCTTTTAAAAGTGGCTACATCAATTACCAATTCATTATTTTCAATGGTTACTCCTTCAATAGTACCTCCTGCTATGGTTATGGTTCCGTTTACATTGGTAAATGGAATTCTTGCCTCCTCTTCTTTACCAAAATCCAAGCAATATTTTGGTCGTATGGCTAGTTCTGATGGTGTTAGCGTATCAAATTTTATGGGTTTTATAGGGACTTCTTTTGAGCATGGACCCAATGAAATTGTTAATGCCGGGGTTACCTCATTGTTTATATCATCAATTGGCAATATATATTTCTGAAAGACTTTATTGTTTATTGGCGTACGTTCTACTCTTGTACCATCTCCCATGAAATCCCAAGAATACTTGATACTTGCAAAGAAATCAGTATTAACAAAATCAGTGTCTTTCCAATGCAACACATATGTTACTCTTGCTTGTGATTTATCATCATTATATTCTATAGGTTGTTCTACTTCAACCAACAACTCTAATGCTGGATATACAATAAGTTCACAATCGGTAGGTTCATCGTTTACTGTAAACTTCATAGGTTTACCTAATAGACTTTTGTCAATTTTAGTAACATCTATTTTCCATTTTTCATCTTCTGGATCTTTAAACACTCCAGTTGTTACTCCTTCTGGAGCAATTGCTTTCACTTCTCCATCCACAGGTCTCACAGTAAAAATTAAAGGTTCAATTACAGTCTCTTTTTTCAAACATATAGTACTTACTGGTAAACTTAAAAATGGTGGTTCTTTAGGGATTATGAAATTTACTGGTGCACAGTCTGAACAACACATATAGGGCAAAGAAAAATCTGCTACTACTGTATTTTTTAGTGTTTCGTTTTCACTAATCACTTCATTTTCGTCAAAATATAAACGTTTGGTAGTTTCTAAAACAATAGGATTATAGATCTGGAAAAAGTATTCGCCTTTAGGTACTAAATGATCTTTGATAGTAATACGCATCCCTACAGAACCATCTTTATACATTGTAGTTTCTTCTGCATTAAGAATTTTAGATACACCTGCTCTAAACCAAGTTCTGTTTAAGAACGCTGTAAAATTGCTTACTGTTTCGACTAATGTTTTTCCTACTAAAACAACGTCTTGTTCAGAAAACAATCTATTTTCTAAGTTAAAGTAACTTCTATCTACAAATGAAAAATTAATACTTGAGCTTTTATCCCATAAATTAATAACTCCACCATTTTTGTATAATGTTTCTTTATCTAATAAGATTTCTTTTGAAGCTGAAAATTCATCTTTTATAATCCCTGTATCTGATAATATAGGCTGATTTTTAAATACAACATCTAACACTACATTATCAAATGTATTTTTATCTGCTGCGTTTTCTGTTACGTATACCATTACAAAGGTTCCTCCTGGAACAACTCCTGCTTTATGTTCAAGACCTGGGTGTTGTTTTACAAACTCTGAAAGCTGAATTCTTTCTAAAATTTTTTTCGTCCTTTTATCTATTTCTGCAAGTAATGTTTCTAACTTTTTTCCAGAGCAACAAACAATTGATAACTGGTTAATTAATAGGCCTAAAATCTGTTTGGTTGATAACTCTAATGAAGTACTGTTATACTTTGCTTGTAGTTTTTTTACCTTTTTACATAGTTCTGCTATGGTTAGTTTATAATTCGTTAATACAAGGCTATCAATATCTCTTATATGTAATGGAATTTTTGTATCTAAAATGTACGTGTGTACTAACGTTTCAGTAAGATCTGTTAAAATAAAATCACTCAACGTTGGTTCTTCCTTCCAGACTTCTTTTTCTTTTAAGAATTCCGTTTCTCTATTTAACTCGTAAATAATATCGCTTGCTGATCCGTCTTTGTTTTTATCAATTACTCGGTCAATCAAAAAACCTATCGAATCTTCCTCTTTTGTTAAACTCTCTTTAACTATATTTTCTTCCTCTAAAAATCTATTATATTCTTTGGTTCCGATATCATACTTGTATGTAAAATCTTCTTTAACACTTGCCTCTTTAGAAAGTAAATCCATTCTACTTACGTATTCTTTTACTAATGGAATTTCTTCTTTTATGAGATCTCTTTCTAAAACATTTATTTTGTCTTTATAATTAACTACACTATCTACTACTGTATTAACTTTTGGATTAGTTAATTTGAATGCTGAAAATGTTTTACTTACTTCTGATAAAATGCAATTCTGTTCAGCTCTCCATGCGTTCAACAACATTTTTAAGTCTTCAAATTCACATTCGTAATTATTTATATTTATTTTTTGTTCAACTGCATTAATAGAAAGTGTTTTAACATCAAAACTTAACCCGTTGTCTTTTTTAAGTTTTAAGATTTTTGCTAAGGCATCTCTATACATTTTTCCTTGATGTCCTTCAATTCTGTAAAAATCATTTTTATCAATATTGTATGATAATGGTTTTTGAATTGCTAAGGAGTTTGAAAGGTTCTCTTTATGATAACTTAAGTTTTGATTTGCTCTGTAGTTTTTTGTTTTGTTAAAGTCCCAATTCTTTAAAAACTGTGAAGAAACATTGTAATAAAAAGGAATTGCTTTATCGCTTAAAGGAGTATGTGCTTGTGATGGCGTGATAATAACTTCTTCAGACTTTGTTTTTCCTATATAACTATTCACCATTGCAATTGCTCTATTAATTAACAATTGTACTTTTTGAAGGTTTTCATTTTCATGACCTACAATAGTTGATTTATAAAATCGGTGACGTAATTCTGGATAATCTTCTGTTTGTTTCAATTTTCCCAGCATGATATGCTTTGGAAAAGCACCTATGTTTGGACAACAGTTTACGTTTATGTGAAGAAGTAGTTCTTTAATCTCATTGTAAGTATCTAGCAAGTCTTTTATAACATCATATCGATATTGAAAATCTAATGGAACAGCCAAAGAACTAAAACTAAATAATGATTTTATTTTAGTAGCTATTGAGGGTTTTTGAAACTTTGAAAATATAGCATCAAATCCTTTTATTAAATCTACACTAACACTTTCATCTTTAACAACATTATCAAACTGTGCTTTTAATTCTGTAAATGTTTGTGTGTTATTTTCATTTAATACGACTCTTTTTGCTTCTACAATAGGTAACTCGTCATTAATTTTATACCAATTATGCTTTAAAAATATAGTATCCTTTGTTGTAATTGCTTCTAAATCTTCAACGCTAATAAGTAATACTCGCAGCTTATTAATTTGTTCGATACCTTGATTATCACATGTCAACTTACTACACAATTCATCTTCATTCGAGTACTGCTCTAAGTACAACAAAACAGCCATTTTTTGTATCTCAGGAAACTCAACTAAATTGGTGTGCGACTCATCTTCTTCCGTATGTAATTCCCATAAGTTGTACTGTTTTTCTTGAGAATCTTTAAAACGCTCATAATTACCATCAGTGTCTTCAAACTTTTTATAGAATGAAAATGTTTTTGATTGTAAATTTTCTTCTATTAAATCAAAAAACTGAACTAAATCTCCATCAGTAGTTACCGAAGTTCCTTGCGTTATTTCAATACTTGTAACAGCAGCTTTATCTATAGTAAACTGAGGAGTTACTTTAAAACCACAAACCAGACCAACACCACTCAAACCTAACCTCGATAAACGGTTTTGATCATCGAAATAATCAATAAATGTGTTTAATTGTGTTTCTGTTAATACTTGATTGGCATTAAACTTACTATATTCAGTTGTAATTTCTTTTAGTTTTAGGTTAGTCGTTTCCATACGTATTATGTTTTGGCTGTGTTAATAAATAAACACGTACTATTTTTATGAGTTTTCTTCGTTATTATTTTCTTTTTCTGCTCCAATGCTTCCTATACTGGATTGATTTAAAATGATTCTTCCGTCTAGGGCTTCATCCTCTGCACTACAATCAGTTAATCTTCCTACCGGATAAATTGTATTTAGCTGATGCATTGCGTGTATTAAATTTTGTAATTCACCATTTTCTGTTGGTTGTTCTTGCTCTAGATTTGTTTTAGCGAACAAATACTCTTTATAAGAGTTTTCGAACTGTAACAAGTCATTTTCATTATCAGGTACAATTCCTTTTCGTTCTCCTACCCAACAAATTCTTGGTAAAACATGTGCAGGAAGTTCTTGTCTGATAACATCTTCCATATAGCGTCTAAAATCTGGGTTTGAAAAACGATAAGTATATCCTGGCAAAACGATACTTATTCTGTAAGAATACGGATCAATAGTTCCGCAATCTTCACAGTCTTTTGCACAAATAGGCAAGAAATTTTCTGCTTCATTATCGGTAACATCTGGACGCAATAGCATATGTTCAACTAAAAACATCCCTTCTTCAGTGAAATCTTTTTTTAGAAAAGAAATCACCTCCAATAATGCTTCTTTCAAATCATTGATGTTAGCATAATATTTGTACTGTTTGGCTATGATATAATTGGAACTACTAACTGGTTGCTCTGGGTCAATTACATCGAAAGAGTATTTAACAGGAATGGATGGTTTGGAAGGAGTAGATTTATGAATTCTTATAAATCCTACTTGCATATTATCTACAAGCCCATTCTGAAAAGCTTTTTCTATGTCTCTTTCTTTAGTTTGTACAACCTGTAATACTGCGAAATACAATTCTTCAATAGCGAAAGCTACTTTCGCATAATTTTCAGTAGCAGATAAAAGTATGTTTCCTTCATTATCTCTCAACCTCCATCTATATACTGTGTGATCATCACTGTCTGTTAGTTCGTATATTTCTACATTGGTTTCTGTTAAGTGTCTTCGCTTCTCATTAGCAATCCCCATTAAACGTGCTGTACGTTTTTGAAATCCTGATACATTATTTGTGTCCCATAAATTTTCTTGGGGTTGTTTGTAATAGTTAAAAGCTACTCCTCTTTCACTACTTATTACTTTATAATCCTTTAAAAAGGCTTCTTTATTTGATAGCACAATTTCATCGGTAGCTGTTCCATACAACGCTTTCATAATAAATGTGTATTCTCCAAATCGTTCTGCAAAACGAGCTAATAAATGATCTAAAATAGAATTTCTGCGTTCCACATTATTATCAAACTGATTAAGCAATAGCTTTGTTAATTCATCATTGTCAGATTGTGGATATTCACTAACGAGTTCATCGAAATCTTTAATATCTTGAACAGCTTGTGTGAAAAAAGTGCGTGTTTCTTGTCCACTAACAGAAAGTAACGTTCTTACTTCTGATAAATGCTTGAAATAGCTCGCTAAGATTTGATCGAAAAACGTTAAATAGGCTTTTAATTGTTTTGCTTTTGCTTTCCTTTCATTGGTAACATGTACAGCTAATCCTTCTTGACCAATTCCGTAAGTATCTGGGAAATCATTTTGAATAGTGGTGTACTCGTTAGCTTCTATAGAACTTCCTTTTGGCAACGATAAAACCTTATCTTCATCTGCTATTTGTTGCGATTCAATTTCGTCTTCTTTTAATTGTTTTAAATACTCATCTACTCTGTTGTAATTTAAGTTTAACGGAAGAAATCCTTTGCTAAAATTAAAAGTGCTCTTTTCACATAACACAGGTTTTTTATCTGGATCAATACAAACCACCCATTTATTTTCTTGAACAATGTTTTCATCACAAAATCCTACAGAAATATCTTTAATTAGCTTTACTCCGTCAATATTCATGATGATTTTCATCACATCAGAAAGACGTACTTCTTTTCTTAATTCAGCTTTTTTAAGTTCTTCTGTATCTATAAATCCTTTTGTTAATACCGGACCATCAAACACCTCATCGGTTGTATACCCCTTACCTAACATTTGTTGGATTGAATAGAACTTTAAAGATGGTGATAGGTAGTTTTCTATTTGGAATAAAATATTAGCGTATACCCATTCTTCGTCTGCTTCAGGAATTACATCAACATTCGCACAGATAGCTATCGGTTGAGTGTCTACTTCTTTTATTTCTATTAAGTCTTCACATAAGTTCCTGTTTTTATGATAAGCTGTTTTGATATTCGGAAAAACCTGCTCTCTTGTATAACCCTCTTCTAAATCAACCAATAATGAATACAGTCCCTTTAACTTAAAGTCTTTTTGAAACTCTGGTAAAATACCTTCAAACTTTTTATAGCTTAATTTGTTATTCTTACAATCAACAAATACTTGTTTATCATAAATTCGCAGCCAACAGTTTTTTACTCCTTCTAAATCAATAAACAACTTTCTATAATCTAATTCATTGACTGGTTTTGTTGGAAAAATTTCTGATGCTTTATAAAACTGTGCTTGTAGTGATAAATTCGGATCTTTAGATGCTAATAAATCTTCTAGTGGTGTATTGATACGCATTCCTAAATCGGTAATAGCATAACACAACATTTCTAAAATAGTTACTCCAGGATCGTGCGAATTGAAGTCAGTCCATAACTTACCTCCAAATGTTTCTAAGTAAGAAATTCCTTCTTTTCTTAAAAAAGAAAAATCTAAATCGTCTTTGGTAGATATATTCTTCGGAATATTGATATGTTCGTTTATAGCTGACATGTTTGTTCTATGATTTTTTTGGTTCCTTTACAAGTGGTTAACACTGTACTTACATTATGCTTCTTTGCTGATACTAATATTGATTTTGGATCACTTGGTTCTATTTTATACACATTAGCATCCTCATTCATCGTTACATTTTGCAAATAATCTACATAAGGCAGTTTTTCTAAGTAATCAATTAAGACACTTTTATGTAACATTATTCCGAAGGTTACTTCTTTGGTCTCATCAAACGCCCAAGGAGATAGAAACTTTGTAATGTCTGTTTTTAGTTGTTCGGTATAGAAATTCTCATCATATCCTTCATAAAAACTAACCTCTAACCCAATCGTTACTTCTTCATAATTAGGATTGATAACCTCAGCATTTACATGCAAGGTGTTTAAAGAATTAATATAGGTAGTAACACTGTTTAAAGTAGCTTTGCTAACCCTTGGTTGATAAATATCAAATACATTCTTATTTACGGTATCTGGTACCACAATCAAAGTAACATGACCAGCTGCAGTAAAACTTGTTTCTGAAGTATGATTTAAACACTTCACTTTATAAATTTCTGGAAACTCTTGAAGGATTAAGTGTTCGTAATCCCATAAAGTTATAGCTCTGTTTTTGTGACGTAATCGCTCGCTTATTCTTCTATAAAAATTGGCGTCAGATTCTTCTGTACTTCCACCAAATGCATTGTATGGCTGCGAAACCGATTTAATTTGCGGAATGCGTGTCACCATTTTTTTGATGGTCTCACTAGGCAACCCGTTTTTTAAATGGCTTACCTCATTATCGTTATTTTTGAAGGTAGCCAATACTGCTTGAGCATGAATTCCAATTGCTTTACATACTGCATCATATGACTTATTCATCTGGGCTCTAATCCAAGTATAGCCTGATGGTAATAAAGTATTATCATTCGTTGCTTCTTTAGGAATTGAGAATTTAACAATTCCTGATTTTAAGAAATTATCGGTATTGTTTGCAATGATATTATTCTCAAGCGTTTTCCATTTATTGCTGCAAAGAATTGACCATTGGATTTTTTCATTCTCTTCAAAACTTTCTACTAGCGGGTTTTCACTTCCTTCTAACACCTGAACTAGTAAGGATAGGTTTTGTTGAGGTTCTAAGTTTTCTATTCCTAAAAATAAATGTCCTCCTAAACAGTATTTAGGTACCAAAAAAGTTTGAATGGTATCTTTATCAAATACATCTATAATTTCTTTTTCTTCTTGAAGATACTTTTTCTCCGCATAGTTTTCTTCGTGTTGCCCAAAAGGATGTTCATGAAACAATTGAATGCGATTCCCTTCCAAATTCATTTCTTTCATTACTATGCTTTCTTCTGCTGTATAATCCACAGAAATAGATTCCACCAAAGGTGTATAGGGTTCATTAGGAAGGTTAATAAGTCTGCTTCTTGAACTAACTGCTAATGCATATAATTTAGGATATAATTCGTGAAAAAATGATTGCTGTAATGATAATTGTAAAGGTCCTGCCTTATCAATTTCATATGAATTTCCTGAATTTGTTGCTGTAAAAACAGCTGTGTAAAATACCTCTTCATTGTCTCCGTCTTCAACAACCTCTTTTTTAAAAAGTTTTACTATTTCTCCAATAGTCTCTTTAGCTTCTCCTGCAGCATGTAACAATCGTTTTTCTACTTTAAAATAACCTTCACCAGTAACTATTTTATTCGTATCATCTCCAAGTGCGGCAACATAACTATTTACTGATAAATTATTAGATGATGATACATACGCTTGATACCAATCTTTAAAATCTTCTGGAGTATTTTTCCAACGGAGGTTTACTGTAAAATCTTTCCATTTTTTCGAAAAAGCTTCGTTATAATCCACAGTAAAATTCGACCCTTCAATAGGACGTGTTGTGAAAGGATGAAATGGTTTTTTGGTTCTTACCGCTCCATTATCATTTTCAACGGTTGCTGATTTTACTCCTTTAACATCTGTTTTTATAGTTACTTTTTCAAGTGTATTCCCTGCCAACAACCTATAAAAATCGTATCCATTCGTGTTGGAAACATCAAAAACAAAACGAACTAATGGATGTGATGTATTATATTTTTTAAGTAAAAACTCTTCATTATATGCTACCAACGCTTCTGAATCAAGTCCTAATGTGAATGTAAAACTTACTTCGTTGGTAATTTCCAAATTACCTTCGTTTACATAGTTAATGGCAGTTAACCTTAGTGTTATCCATTTTTCATTTCCACTTCCAAAAAGTTGAATGGTTGGGATTAATTCACTTACCTCAAAAGACGACGCTTCAAAATTGTTTTTAAATTTAATTGTAACTGTTACTGTTCTATCTCCTTCTTGTAACCACAACATTGGTGAAGCAATGGAAAACCCAAGTTCAGCATCTGCTAACTCAGTAGCATTCTTTTCACTTGCTGGATATCCAAAAGGATACCAATATGGAGCATCTTCTGGTAATTCCTCTTCAATTCCATCTTTCGTATTTGCTACCTTACTTGCTTTTATCTTTTTTAATTCTGCTGTGTTGTTATTATAAACTGTTTTTATAGCTCCTACTGATGCTTTATTGACAATTAACTCTTCTTCTGTTTCGTATACTAACGGATTACCAAGACTGTCTTTTTTCGCATCTAATAAAGTTCCTTCCTCTATTCGTTCATCCGTTATTTTTTTAGCTAGTTCAAAAATTACATGTGCTTGATCAGGAATGGGCTCTCTTTTTTGAACTTGAAGTATTTCTTTGTAGTAAAAGTCTAAGTGACGTTTAGTTAAGTTGTTAAACCGTTCTTTTGAAAGTTCTAATAACTTTAAAAAACATACAAATAAAGTTAAGTGCGGACTTAATTTCCCTTCTTCGGTATATCCCTCAAGAATTGCCTTAATACTTTCTTTTAACTTATTGTACTCTCTTGTTCCTCTAAAAGGAATATTTTCAGTAGTTAGCTTTTTGAAAAAATGTTGCCAATCTCCTGAAGCCACTTCGTGATTTTCTGTAGGAAAATAATTGAGCTTTTTGGCAAAATTATAGGCAAACAATATCCAATCTTCTATGGTAAAATCGTGAAGTTCGAAATTTTCAGGATTTAACGCTTCAATATAACGCAGCTCTTGTCCTGTTCCGTTTCGTTGTAATATGTTAGAAATGATTTTACTCATAATGTATCTTAGTTTATATCGGTTCCTTCCCCTTTATAGAAAGGAAAAACCACATTGGTTCTACTATTAGTAGCTCTAATTCTATATTCAATTTTTATAATCAACATTCCTTCTAAAGGATCTGTTTCTGAAACATCAATATGAATAACATCTATTCGAGGTTCGTGATATAAAATTGCTGTTTCTATTAAATCTTTGGCATAGGTTATTAGAGTTCTATCTAACTTTTCAAAAAGAAGCTCTTGCAAATTGCAACCATAGTTAGGTAGCATAACGCGTTCTCCTAATCGAGTAGTTAACAGTATTTCTAAACTACTTTTAATGTCTTCATCTTCAGAAATCATAATGACTTCACTTAGATCTTTTGAAAACTCTGGCGGAAAATCCCAACCTATTCCTAAAAATGCTTTTTTATTTTCCATTATTATCCTATTAAAACTGTTGGTTCTCCTAGTACGATGGTACCTCCGTGTGATGTACTATCTCCCATTCTTGCAGCTGGCATTCCACCTATCAATACGGTTCCTGATCCAGCCACTATACTATCTGGTGGTCCTGTACAAGTAGCCATATCACCTACTCTAGCTGCTGGTAACCCTCCAATTAATACGGTAGGTTCTCCTGCTGGTAAAATTGGTCCTCCAACGTGAGGAACCGTTCCTGTTACCATTGGGCATACATGCATGTCTGTTATTCTTGCTGCTGGATTTCCCATTTTTTTAATTTATTTGAACTAATGAGCCTTTTAAAACAGCTATAGCACTTGTTGAAACTTCTGCTCCAGCACTACCTTCTGCTTTAAACTCGGCATTGGCTGCTATGCTGACATTAGTTCCTTCAATATTTACATCTCCTGACGCTTTTAATGAAATATCTCCTGCACTTTCCATTGATATCCCATCGCTGTTTATCGTAATTATATTAGAGTTGTCATCTTCAATTGTTATTGCTCCTTCATCTTCATCCAGCGAAATAATTTTTCCTGCGGGTGTTTCAATAGTGATTATTTTTTTATCATCATCAAACAACACTTTCATTTCGCTTCTGGTAATGATTCCTTTTTCATGATTGTCGTCTGTTGCTGTTATTGGTGATGGTTTTGCACTACTGTGTAACATTCCCAAAACAATAGCATCATTAGGGTCTTGATTGATGAATCCTACAATGACCTCATCTCCTATTTCTGGACGGAAAAAAATACCTCTGTTTTCTCCTGCATCCGGTGAAGCTACTCTACACCAAATACCTTCTTCTTCGTTATTTACAATTGGAATTTGTACTAGAATTCTATCTTCTCCATCTGGATCTTCTTCTAATTGAGAAACAATTCCTACTTGTAAGCCTTGAATGGCTGGTAATAACCCTGAAGCTGGTTTCGCAGATATTTCAAAGGTTTCAGAAAACCACTCTGTTGACAATCCAAACTGAGCATTGACAACCCAATTCCCTCCTGAAATTACATGCTGAACTCCTGTTACATATACATTTCCGTTAAATCGGTCTCCTACACCTTCTAGTTTTAAAATGGTGTTTGGTTTTACCGATGGAATTCCTTGAAACTTTACTCTACCTCTTACTTTTGCTAGTTGTTGAAATAACCATTTAGCATCTGCCCAATCTTGTAATTCAGTATCCGTTACAGCACCACCATGTCGTAATTCCATACTTTCTAAGCCAATAGTTTTGTTTAAATCTGAAACCGATAAGTTTCCGTTTAAACTTACATTTGGATCTTTTCCTTCAATTTCGATTACTTCTTGATCGGCATGATTCCAGCTATAGGCAGCTACTTTTTTTACTTGATGACGTGCATCAATTTCTGCATCAAAGTCTAATAAGGATCCTCCAAAAGTTACAGTTTCTATTTCTGACTGACTTACATTGGGTTTAGCTATGGTTATCGTTCCATCATCTATAAAACACAATTTCCCATTTGCTTGTGCTCTTGAAACCACAAAATCCCAATCTGAAGCATTGTATTGTACTAATTCTGCATGATTATAATTGGTTGCTTCTACCTCTTTAGACAAGCCATATTTTCCTATAATTTCTTCAAAAATGTCACTATCGGTACTTTCATAGAAGTATTTGCTTTTTCTACCTACGGTCATCTTTACCGCTTCATCTTTACATTCAACAATTAACTGTGCTGAACTGGCTCTAATTCTTAAATTATGCTTAATAACAATTCCTTTAAAAATGGTTTCTTCATCAGAATGGTATCCTGCAGTAATTTCAATTTCTTTTCCAGGAATTAATAACTCTTCATTACTTAATTTAAAATCTCTCTCTGAAGCTTCACCATCTAATAAAACAATTTGAGCCATTGGTATTTTATTTACTTCTTTCGAAACAGTAATATTTTTCACCTCGTATTGTTTCGAGAGTTCTTCTCCTTCAATCAAGATTTTAAAAGTGACTAAATCGGCACTTTTTGAAGTTTGTATGGTTCCTGTATTATTCATTTATGCGAATTTTTGTAAGGGTGGAAAAAAAATTTCTTGCCCAGGTTGCAATTTTCTGAACTGCATTATTTTATTAACACGAGCTACTTCTAAATAATACTTTGGGTCTCCATAGATACGATGACACATAAGTGGCAAAGTATCTCCTGATTTTACTTTACGATAATGTGTTAAATCTGGTGATTGATTATTTTCTCTTGCTACTCGTAAATCATCATCAATAGTACCTTTTACCTTAAGTTTTGCATTGGCACGTAATGGTGTTCCATCTGGTGCAAACAATTTATATTCAATAGAAAGATCGACTAAAGAGCCTTTAAAAAGGAGAGCTCCCCATTTAATCATTAAATAGTTGGGTTTGTGCTCCTCTCCTTTGTATTCAAAAACAATTTTTTTAAATGCTTCTATTTTATCTATGATTCCATCTTTTAAATCACTTTTACCATCAATGGCTCCACTACTATCAAATAGCAAGTCTAAATCTAATTCTTGAGGAAGTATTCTTGTAAACTTAGGTTGAGAACCACTTGTACCTTGCCCTTGCTCTTCAGTATATTCTGGCTTATACGCAACCATATACTTTTCTGGGTTTATAAGTGTTGTAAATTCTCCATTGGCTACTTCCTCCTTAAATTTATCGTCAGAATACGCCTTTATTACTAATTTTTTTAACTCTCCTTGACTCATTATCGTTGTTTTTGTCTTTCAAGAATATCCATTACTTCTTCCACACATGCTGAAACTATAGCTGCCGTATTTCCTTTTTTTGATCCACTTGTTTTTCCTTGTGATTCTGATTTTTCATCCACGTTAATCTTGATATGTAATTCTTTGATAGTAATAGGCATCTTATACTATTTTAAAATAATTATAGGTTAATTCAAGTGTCTCAATAACCAGTTTACTTTCTTCAGCATTAAAGTCTCCTACATTCCATTTTACAGGGTATGCATGTTTTACATTCCAAGTTTGTATGGCTTGTTCGTCTTCACCTAATAACATTACATTGATATTTATAGGTTGTATCTCAAAATTGACTAAGGCTTTTTTACACCACTTAATTACTTCTGAATCGACAAGCATCCCTCTTTTCAACACTAAATTTGGATATTTGGAACGTACCGGTATTTTATGCTTGAATCTATTTTCTCCTCCTTCGGCTATTTCTTCAGTTTCAAGGTCTACCGAAAGACCTGAAACTGATTGAAATGAATTGTCGCCGCTTGAAGTTGGAATATCTTCAAACTCTACTTTAAAACTAAATCCTACTGGTGGATGATAGCTCATTACGATGACATTTTAAGCTTCTCAATTGCCCACTCAGCAGTTTCAATGGCTATTTCATTACCATCAGCTTTTAAGTCTGTAGGCTGTACTTTAGTGATATAAGCATTCTGAGCTTCCCATACTACAGCTGGTTGTCCAGTCTCATCTAATAATTTGATGGTTAAATCTCCTCTAAACTGCTCTCCTCCTTCTTGGAAATAAACTGTTTTAGCCCATTGCTTGTAAAACTGTTTACTTTCATCTACGAAGGTTCCTCTCTTCATAGTAATGTTACTATATTCGAATAATCCTGGTTGTTTTGATTTGTGGTATTCTTTATCTGCTCCTCCACGATATTCTATTACTTTATTATCAAAACTTAACCCTGATACTTCTGTACAATTAAATTTCGTATCACCAAAGGTTACCTCGAAGGAAAACTTTGGCATTGGATATGATTCTGCCATGATTCTTTATTTTTTATTTATATTTTTTTGGTTAGTTAGTTTACTTATGCTTCTTGCATTTTATGAGAGAATTTAAGTATGATAAATTCAGCTGGACGTACTACTGCCATACCAATTTCTATGATCATATTTCCTTCTAAAACATCTTGAGCAGTCATGGTTTCTCCTAAACCAACACTTACATAAAATGCTTTTTCTGGTGTAGGACCTGCAAGGGCTCCCGCTCTCCATTGTTGTGTTAAGAAGTTGTCTATCATTGCTTTTACACGTACCCAAGTGTTTTTATCATTAGGTTCAAAAACAAACTGTTCTGATGCTTTTTTGATTGACTCTTCTGCCATGTTGAAGAAACGTCTTACAGATACATATCTCCATTCGTTGTCGTTTCCTGCAAGGGTTCTTGCACCCCATACAAGGTTTCCTTTTCCTACAAATGATCTAATCGCATTGATTGATTTTCCTGCAACTGTATCTACATTTAAGCCTTTTTGTTCGTCATGTGATATGTTTACTGACGGTGCATACACATAATTCAACCCTACATTAGCTGGTGCTTTCCATACACCTCTATCGGCGTCAACTTTAGCATAAATTCCTGCCATTGTCGCACTAGGTGCTAATTTTACTGGTAACAACCCTATTTCTAACTTTATTTTGTTATACAGTGCGTTGTTTTCTGTTTTTAAATCTGCTAATGAAGGTAAGGTTGTAACTCCTCCTAAAGCGTCGATAGCTCCTTTTAAGACAAATAATTCATCGGTGCTTTTTTGATCTTCCAAAGTGGTATAGATTCCATTATTAGTCATATCAGCTTCATCAGTAATGCCTAATAGGTCATATACGTTTGTAGCATTAGAAGTTAAACTACCCATTAACTTTCCTTCTGTGTCGTCTTGTTGTAACTTAAATAGCTTAGCATGTAAATCGGCCAAAATGGCTTCTAAATTAGCATCCATCCAAGTTGTCATATCCTCACTTGGTGTTGCTAAAGAAGCTTCTTCTGAATCTTCTGCAGCAGAAATCAAATCGTTAATTGATGAAGTTATATTTTCTAAATAACCAACAATATTTTTAACATTGGAAATGGCATCTTTTTTAAATGACAATGCTACTTCATTACCTGCTCCATCAATATTATTTTTTGTGTCAACCAACGCTGTTAACAGACTTTCTAATTCTGTTAAGTCAATTCCATCTATTACTTCTTCCGCTTGTACAGATAAACTTTCATCTAATCCTTCTATTTCAATGCTATCTTCATCATAAGAGTAGTCTAGAATTGTATTTAAGAAAGGGTAATATGCTGCCCCGTATTTTAAGTAGTCTTTTCCTAAAGAAATTTTATCCCTTAGCGCTTCTACTGGATCTACATCCCCTCCTCCATCATCATATTCTTTATCTGAATAAGTATCAATAATGGTAAAGCGATCTTGTAATTTATTACATTGGGTAAGTGCTGATGCATATAAACTATAAAAATCAGTATCTGACGCCAACGATGTTCCGTCCGGGAATGTAAGTAAGGTTACTTCATCCACATAGGCTACTTTATCTAATCCATCTTTCAATTCGTCGAAAGAAATACTATTTTCGTTGTTACTGTCATCTTCATAGGTGTTTACAGATACGATGTAACAAGGACCTCCTCCATTGGCGAAATACATTTGCATATGATAATACATCTTAAAAGGAGATGGGATACTTGGTGCAGTTACAATTACTTCCTCATTAGCTTGGTTTGCATTTGACACATTAACTCCAATACTTGTTTCCTGTCTTGCATAACCGAAATACGTTTCGTAATCTAACATTGACGTTATTCTTGTTGGTTCTAACAGTAGGTCGTTATTCTCTTTCTTTTTAGCTCTCTCGGTATAACCAATAAAAGCTGGAATTGCTGTTTCTACTTGAGCTACCGATGGGGGAAACTTTACAATTTCCTCTACGTAGACTCCTGGTGTTTTGTACGCTGACATAATTACTTGTTTTAAATTTTAATTTTTGTTTATATAAATATTTCCGAATAATAATCTTGCGACTCTTTCTTTATACTTTCTGGAGTAGGATTTGGGAAATAATAATCTTCTTGTGGCTGTGGTACAACGTCTTGTTTATCTATCTCTACACGCCCATTAAGTGTTAAAGGTTTTTCTTCTGACGTAGTCATTACAAGCTCTTCACTTCTTTTCATGTAACGCCAAAATGTGTTTCTATTTTCAATACAAATAGCAAACTCAGGGAACTCTTTTAGCAAGCATTGTTGTGATACGTCAAAGACTTCTGTTTCTTCGTTCTTAGCTAATACTTCTTCTGTCAGATTGGTGTTATTGTCTCCTGATATCTGGATTTGAACAACACCTATTACCCCACTATTTTTAATTCTTTTCACAAAAGAATTGATAGCATCTATAACCTTTTGCTCTTCTTCATTCAAAGGAATGGCGTTTGTTATTTTAGACTCTATAATATCTAATTCAGAAGCATCAGTGTTTGCTATAGTTACTAAGTTTGGCGTAGTTGTATCAAACTCTTTCTCACTTTCTAGTTGATGTAATAGCTTTCTTGTTTCACTATCTGAAATCAAAAATGAGCTCCATTTTTTCACCTCTGAGATTGTTTCAAATAAATTGATTGCTGAGGAACTTTTGTTTGACAAGTAATATAGTTGCTGCTCTTTTTTTTCAATTATGTTAGAAAAGTTTTCAAAATGAGGATGGTGTACTTTTAAGTAAAAAGTTAACGTTAGTGAATCAGGTAAGGTAATTATTGGACTATATCTATCTACTTCTTGATTTCCTTCTTCTGTAATTACTTTTATTGTTTCTGATAGTACTCGAACTCCTTTTTTATGGCCTCTAAGTAATAGTCTATGATTTTTTAAACTCTTTTTGGTTTCTTGAGTAGGTTGTATTGATAAAAACTTACCAATATCATATTGCTCTTCTAAACGTTTTTTTTCTTCATCTGTAAGAGGTGTTACCCCATTATTTCCTCCGTTCAATTCGAAAAAAGTTCGTTCTCCTTCGTCTAGAAAGTAAGAGTGATATATATTGATATTGAACAATGTTTTGTACATAATTTTTTAATTTTTAATTATTGATTGTTGCTCAATACCAGAGACTACTGTTCCTTCTTTGGTTACGATGTCCCTTTCTATTTCTAGTAATGTTATTTTGTAAAGTACAGACGGGTATTGTTTACCCCCTAAGGTTCCCCATATATAATTTAACTCTTCAAAAGAAGGTGTATATAATTGAGTAATAAATTTAAAAGTCTTTAAGTCTCCTAACCCATCTATACCTTCAAAGTTGGTGTTTTGATGTGTGAATACTTTTTTTCCTTGAAAAAAGGCTAATATTTTTGTTAAACTCTTTAACGATTCAGCATAACTAGATTTATCTACACTGAATAAAACATAAAGATTTAAATATACCTTTGGGTTTCTATAACTAACTGAAGTACCCTCTACACGGTTATTGGAAGTGTTTTTTAAGGCAAATTCTTCTTGTGTATTAATTAATGTTAGCGAAATATCTGGATTATTTCCTGGAGAATTACCATCTCCTTCAGCCATAGCTATATTTGATAAGTCTACAGCTTTTTCATCGAAATAGTCATTTAATTCTTCGGTAATGATTTGTAATATCTCAAAAATCATTTTAATAGTAAGTTTGGTTAGTTTTGCTTGTAGATTGAAGGGTTAGCAATCAGACATTGTAAAGTTAATTGCTCTTACGAAGAGTAACCGCAATGAAAAACTCTTTTAAAAAAGTAGTTTCTCCTAAAAATTTTTAAATAGAATTACAGGTAGTAAAAAGGGGAAAATCACCCTGACTTTTTTAAATAGTAAAGCTTAAATTTTAGAAATACCAAGTAAGTAAAACAAAAAACTCCTTACATACTATGTATGCAAGGAGTCTTTCTTTTATAGGTTGTAATTTTTTATTGAGTCAACTCTCTAAATAAACTTTCTAAGTTTTTGTTTTCGGTATTTAATCCTAGAATTTTTAACCCGTTTTCTTGTGCAAAGTCAAAAATTACAGGTCGCATATCTTCTTTTGAATTAAAAACAAGTGTCCAGTTATTTTCTAGAGTGTTTTTATACGATACTATATTAGGTAATCGTTTTATAAACTGTTCTTCTAATTTATAATCAAACGTTACTTTAATTACTTGTTCGTTGTCTGTTTTAAGTTCTAAAATAGGTTTATTAATTACTATTTCTCCTTTATTGATAATTATAACTCTTTCACACATTGCTTCTACTTCTTGCATAATGTGTGTAGATAGTAATACTGTTTTGTCTTTTCCTAACTCTTTTATTAATTGACGTATTTCAACTAATTGATTTGGATCTAATCCTGTTGTTGGTTCATCTAAAATTAACACTTCTGGGTCATGTAAAATAGCAGCTGCTAAACCGACTCTCTGGCGATATCCCTTAGACAATTGATTAATTTTCTTGTGTGCTTCAATCGTTAACCCTACTTTTTCAATAGTCTCATTAACCTTAGAACTTTCTATGTTGTGTAGAGATGCTTGAAACTGTAAATACTCTCGTACATACATATCTAAATACAACGGATTATGCTCTGGTAAATAACCTATTTTTTTTTGTGCTTCAATAGGATTTGAGATTACATCAATTCCACTTACCAATACAGTTCCTTCTGAAGGTTTAATAAAACCTGTTAATATTTTCATTGTTGTAGATTTCCCAGCTCCATTTGGACCTAAAAACCCTACTATTTCTCCTTTCTTTGCTGAAAAGGAAATATTATTTACAGCCTTTTGTGTTCCGTATGTTTTTACTATTGAGGTAAGTTCTATTGACATTTATTTCTTATGATTTCAGCTGAATCTTTACAGCATTTAATATTGATGAATCGAGTTTTTCTTTTTCAAAAACGGTGAATCCTAATTTCTTATAAAAGCCTATTGGTGATTTATATGTTTCTTTATTTTCTTTTAAATAACTTTCACCAATTACAACCCAACCATTTAATTTTTTATGTCTTTTTTTTAACTTTTCAATTAATCTTCTTCCTATTCCCTTTCCTTGAATCTCTTTATCTAAAATCATCGCAAACCAACATTCATCTTCACGAATAAAATCACAACACCAACCTAATACTCTATTATTTTCAATAACTAAAAGATGATTTTTGTTCTTTAACGATTCTAAATACTGATTAAAGTCTTCAATACTTTTTTGTTCAATTACATGTGGATATTCACGATTCCATAGTAATCTAACCTGTTCTTTATAAAGTGGGGATAATTTACTTACTTCTTTAAACTCCATTACCTTCTTTCGTAAGAAACGAAGCTATAGTCATATTTATTTTTCTCGTCAGCTTTAAAATCTTCCCTTGCTACTTCTTTCCATATTTCCATATCAATTTCAGGAAAAAAAGCATCTGCTTCGAATTCGTGATGTAAAAGAGTTATATCTAACCTATCAACTAAATTTTGTTCTAAAGCATCCTTATAAATTTGTGCTCCACCTATAATAAATGCATCTTTTCCTTCAGTTAACTCTATAGCTTGCTCAATACTATTAGCTATTAAGCAGCCATCAATAAAGTAGTTATTTTTTCGAGTAATAATTATGGATGTACGATTAGGCAAAGGTTTCCCAATACTTTCAAAAGTATTTCGTCCCATTAAAATAGGATGTCCAGTAGTAACTTTTTTAAAGCGTTTTAAATCGGCAGGTAAGTGCCAAATTAAGTCATTATCTTTCCCTAAAGCATTGTTTTTTGCAATTGCAGCTATGAGTGTAATCATAAGTTTAGTTTGTGTGGCTTACATATTTTTCACCCATTCTTTAATATACCCTGTAAGATCTCTTTTTTCTGTTGTAGCCTCTTCAAAAGTTTCATTTTTCATGTTATCAACCAACGTATGAATTGCTTTTAATACATTTTCATCGTTAATTTCGGCTATTTTATCGTAGAGATCTTCTTTTAAAACATCAACGTCTATATTCATTCTTATAACTTTTTTGGTGGTTTCTTACAAAGCTACTAAACAATATATATAAAATAAAGTTAAATTATACTGCCACAACTCCTTTTATGTGCGGATGTGGATCATAACCAATCAATTCAAAGTCTTCAAAAGTAAAATCTTCAATATTTTTTATTGCTTGATTAATTTTCATTTTAGGAAGAGGTCTTGGTTCACGTGATAATTGCAACTCTAATTGCTCCATATGATTATTATATATATGAGCATCACCAAATGTGTGAATAAATTCTCCGGCTTCATAACCACAAACTTGTGCAACCATCATTGTAAATAAAGCATAAGACGCAATATTAAAAGGAACTCCTAAAAATATATCTGCACTACGTTGGTACAATTGGCATGAAAGTTTCCCATCTGCTACATAAAATTGAAAAAAGGCATGACATGGTGGAAGAGCTGCTTTACCATTCGCTACATTTTCTGCAAATGACTTTGATGTGTCAGGTAAAACAGAAGGGTTCCATGCAGACACTAACATTCTACGGCTATTAGGATTACTTTTTAAGGTTTCAATTACTTCTTTTAATTGATCTATTTCATCACTATTCCAGTTACGCCACTGATGTCCGTACACTGGACCTAAATCTCCATTGTCATCAGCCCACTCATTCCATATGCGTACACCTTTTTCTTGTAAATACTTAATATTTGTATCACCTTTTATAAACCATAATAATTCATAAATAATCGATTTTAAGTGTAACTTCTTAGTTGTTACCATAGGAAACCCTTCACTTAAATCAAATCGCATTTGATACCCAAAAACACTCTTTGTTCCTGTTCCTGTTCTATCTCCTTTCTCGTTTCCGTTTTCTAAAACGTGTTTTACTAAATCGTGATACTGCTTCATCCTTCTACGTTTAATCGCTAAAATTGTTGAATTGTTTAACAACGTAAAAATAAAAAAGCATCTACAAAAAATGTAAATGCTTTTAAAATTATATTAATAAGTTATCAACTATAACTATGCCCAAACGCAAGTTCCATTACTTTGGCAGTAACCGTAGTCACAAAACTCTTGACCATTTGCAAATCTGGTACAACATAAACGAGGTCCCTTGCAGTAGGTATAGCCTCCTCCGTTAATTTCGTTTTGCTGATTTCTTGATAACACTTTAATTCCTTTTAAACTTTTTAGTTTGTTCATGATAGATTTAATTTTGGGGGTTAATATTGGTATAAATATATCAAAAAAAGTGAACAAACAAAACTATCACTCTAAAAAACAACAAATTACAAAAAACTACAAGTATTTTACCCTATAATCATTCCTGCTATGGTTGCCGACATTAACGATGCTATTGTACCTCCAATTAAAGCTTTCATTCCAAACTCAGATAAGTTTTTACGTTGACCTGGAGCTAAAGAACCAATTCCTCCTATTTGAATTCCAATAGAAGCAAAATTTGCAAAACCACACAACATATAAGTAGCCATAATTACTGATTTATTATACGTTAAATGTGTAGCGCTTGCTGCATTTTTTAAATCAGCCAACTGGATATACCCTACAAACTCACTTGCAGCTAATTTAATACCCAATAACTGTCCCATTAATGCCATATCTTCTTTAGCAACTCCAATTAACCACATTAAAGGCGCAAAAGCATATCCTAAAATAAACTCTAATGATAATGCTTCATAAGGTGTTGCTCCTTTAATCAATTCGTTCAAAGAAGTAAATTTCCAACTAAAATATTCAATTCCATCAAAACCTCCTATACCACCTAAAATCCCATTTATCATTGCTATAAATGCAATAAACACTAATAACATTGCTGCTACATTCATTGCTAGCTGTAAACCTTCAGTTGTTCCGTTAGCAATGGCATCTA
Organism: Tenacibaculum litoreum; assembly: GCF_964513915.1. NCBI lineage: Bacteria > Pseudomonadati > Bacteroidota > Flavobacteriia > Flavobacteriales > Flavobacteriaceae > Tenacibaculum > Tenacibaculum litoreum. The sequence continues at coordinate 524,394 of NZ_CAZEQS010000004.1, forward strand.
AAATATTTGAACCTATTTTTTCTGATGAAACCTGTACATCTGTGTTTACTTCTTCTGTTTGTGGATATAATATTTTAGAAATAATAATAGCTCCCGGTGCTGCCATTACAGATGCTGCTAATAAGTGTTTTGCATATAATAAGCGTAATGCTTCGTCATCTCCTCCTAAAAATCCTATATAAGCTGCTAACACTGCTCCTGCCACTGTTGCCATTCCCCCTATCATTACTAACAGAATTTCAGAACGATTCATTTTTTCTAAATATGCCTTAATCAACAAAGGAGCTTCTGTTTGACCTAAGAAAATATTTCCTGCTACTGATAAACTTTCAGCTCCTGAAATTTTTAAGAACTTAGATAGTAACCAAGCTAACCCTTTTACTACTTTTTGAATTAGCCCTAAATAAAATAACACTGATGTTAGTGCTGAGAAAAATATAATTGTAGGTAATACCTGGAAGGCAAAGATGAATCCAAAAGAATCCATATCAGCTACTAAACCGCTAAATAAAAATTCACTTCCTGCTCTTGTAAAGTCTAACACACTTACAAATAAGCCTCCTACTAACTCAAATGTTTTTTGTACAAAAGGAACTTTTAAAACTCCAATTGCTATTAATAACTGAAATGCTAATCCTAATCCTACTGTTTTCCAATCAATACCTCTTCGGTTTGCACTAAATAAAAAAGCAATAATTAGCAATGTTATCATTCCTAAAGCTCCTCTCCATAAACTTTTCATTGAAAAACCTTGGCTTGGAATTATTTCACTTGTGCCTTCTACTTCTTTTTCAGTTTCTTGAGCTAAAACTACTTTTGGCTCTGCTGTAAAATTATAAAGTATATTTTTTTCTGAAAGTGTTAAAACTTCATCTGTCAATTCAACCACGTTGTAATAACGAACTGTATCGTTAGGTTGCTTGTAGTTAAAAATTAATAAGTTGTTTTGATGAATATAATTTCCTGAAGCTTGTAAACTATCTTTTGCTACTAAAGAGTATGTAAAGTTTCCTTCTGATAATGTAAAAATATCTGTAGGATCTATAGAAACAATTGAATCTCCTTCCGTTGTTGTAATTGATGAGAAATTCCACTTTTTTTCAATGCTTTGGCTAAAAGTTATCATCGTAACGCAAAGCATTATGAAAGTAAATAGTTTCTTCATTTTTAATATTTTAAATTAAGAACGTTTGCTGATTTCATCACGAATCTTAGCTGCCAATTCGTAGTTTTCATTGGCTACAGCATCGTTAAGTTGTTCGTGTAATTCTTTAAGTGATAAGTGTGAGTAACTGCCTTCTCCCTCTTCCTCTTCTATTGAAAATTCAATTTCATCTTCGTCCGAATCTAGGTCTTCTTCAATTGTTAACTCTTCATCCATTTTTAGATAAATACCTGCTTTATCTAAAATATTTTCATAAGTAAAAATTGGTGCCTCAAATCGAACTGCCAATGCTATTGCATCTGATGTTCTTGTATCAATAACCTCTTCTACTCCTTCTCGTTCACAGATTAAACTTGAATAAAATACACCATCAACTAATTTGTGTATAATTACTTGCTTAACAGTAATAGAAAATCGATCAGAAAACGTTTTAAATAAATCGTGAGTAAGTGGTCTTGGCGGACGGATTTCTTTTTCTAAGGCTATAGCTATTGATTGTGCCTCAAACGCTCCTATGATTATAGGAAGTGTTCTGGTTCCTTCCATTTCACTTAGCACTAAAGCATATGCCCCACTTTGTGTTTGGCTATATGAAATCCCTTTTATAGTTAGTTTAATTAAACTCATGTACAATCAATCATCATAAAATACAAAAAAACTGTCTAAATTTAGGCCTTTTGCTTAAAATTTTAGACAGCCTTCTAAAGTGGGCACAATTTACTAAAAATTATGAGTTGTACTCTAATTTCTAGAAAAAGAAAAAATTACCACTATTTTATGCTTGTTTAAAAGCTTTTAATTTTTCTACTAACTGAGGCACAACTTCAAAAGCATCACCTACAATACCATAATCAGCAGCCTTAAAGAAAGGTGCCTCTGGGTCTGTGTTAATAACTACTTTTACTTTTGAAGCATTAATTCCTGCTAAATGCTGAATTGCTCCAGAAATACCTATTGCTATGTATAAGTTTGAAGCCACAGGTTTACCTGTTTGACCAACGTGTTCGCTGTGAGGACGCCATCCTAAATCAGATACAGGCTTAGAACAAGCAGTTGCAGCTCCTAAAACATTCGCTAATTCCTCAACCATTCCCCAGTTTTCAGGTCCTTTTAAACCTCTACCAGCAGAAACGACAATATCAGCATCAGCAATAGTAACTTTACCCGTTGCTCTATTAATATTTTCAGATTTTACTCCTAATTCAGGTAATGTAGCATCAAAACTCTCAGCAGAACCACTTACTGCATTTTCATGTGCTCCGTAAGAATTTTTAGCAACTCCTATTACTTTCTTCTCAGTTGAGATTTCAGTATTGTTGAATCCTTTATTTGAGAATGCTTTTCTCTTAACAACAAAAGGACTTGTGCTACTCGGTAATGCTACCGCATTTGAAGCATATCCTGCTTCTAAACCTACAGCAACTAATGGAGCTAGAGTTAATCCGTCAACACTAGAGTCAATAATTACTGTGTTTGCTCCTTTCGCTTCTGCAACTTGTTTAATAATTGAAGCATAACCTTTAGCATTAAATGAGGATAAATCATTCTTTACTTCTACTACTTTCTCTGCTCCGTAAGTATATAATTCAGAAGCGTCTCCTCCATTAATAGTTAATACTACTAAATCGCTTCCTAATTGTTCTGCTACTTTTTTTCCGTATGAAACAACTTCAAAAGCTGTTTTTTTGAATTTTCCTTCCGATGAATCGGCAAAAACTAATACAGACATATTTATTTGTTTTTTTTAGTCGTTAGCACTTAGTTTTTAAACACTAACAAATTTTTTTATTCTTTCTTTTAAACTCTATTAAAACAGTTTAACTGATTAAATTACTTTCGCTTCGTTATGTAATAAATCAATTAAATCATCAACATTATCAACTAACTTAACTGCTCCTTTTGGCGCTGGTTTCTCAAAGTTTTGAGTTGCTGTTGCTGCTGGTGCTCCAGTTGGCTCAACCACGTTTAATGGTTTTTTACGTGCCATCATAATACCTCTCATATTAGGAATACGTAAATCTTTTTCTTCTACAATTCCTTTTTGACCTGCTATCACCATTGGTAAAGTAGATGATACTTTTTCTTCACCTCCATCAATCTCTCTATCTAAAGTAACATTTGTTCCGTCTACCTCTACACCTACACATCCATTAACAAAGTTAAAATCTAACAAAGAAGCTAACATTCCAGGAACCATTTGTCCGTTATAGTCAGCAGATTCTTTTCCTGCTAAAACTAAATCATATCCTCCATTTTTAACAACTTCAGCTAATTCTTTAGCAACCATGAATCCATCTGTTGGTTCAGCATTTACACGAATTGCATCATCTGCACCAATTGCTAAAGCTTTACGTAAAGTAGGCTCAGTAGAAGCTCCTCCAACATTCACTACTGTTACACTTGCTCCTTGTTTTTCTTTAAACCACATCGCACGAGTTAAACTAAACTCATCGTATGGGTTTATAACATATTGAACCCCGTTAGTATCAAACTTTGTATCGTTATCAGTAAAGTTGATTTTTGAAGTAGTATCAGGTACATGACTGATACAAACTAATATTTTCATATATCGTTGTTTTAAAGAAACTTAATTTTGTGCGACGAAGTTAAGGATTTTTTTTAATTTACTATGCGTGCATAATAAATTTTTTCCTCAACATTAATCAGCCTCAAAATTAAGGTATTATTATCACATAATCATTTGTTGGTTTTAAAGCTACAATATTACCCCTATTTTTATTATTTTTGCACTCTTGATAAACAACTACTTATAAAACGTATGAAAACAGTACAATTTAGAGAAGCCGTTTGCGAAGCAATGAGCGAGGAAATGCGTAGAGATGAAAGCATTTACTTGATTGGAGAAGAAGTTGCCGAGTATAATGGTGCATATAAAGCCAGTAAGGGGATGTTAGACGAGTTTGGTGCCAAACGCGTTATTGATGCTCCTATTGCTGAATTAGGCTTTGGTGGTATTGCTGTAGGATCAGCAATGAACGGTAACCGCCCTATTGTTGAGTATATGACTTTCAATTTCTCTTTAGTAGGAATTGACCAAATCATTAACAATGCTGCGAAAATCCGTCAAATGAGTGGTGGACAGTTTAACTGCCCTATTGTTTTCCGTGGACCTACAGCTTCTGCAGGTCAATTAGCAGCAACACACTCACAAGCTTTTGAAAGCTGGTACGCTAACTGTCCTGGATTAAAAGTAATTGTTCCTTCTAATCCATACGACGCAAAAGGTTTATTAAAAGCAGCTATTCGTGATGATGATCCTGTAATTTTTATGGAGTCTGAGCAAATGTATGGTGACAAAATGGAAATTCCTGAAGGAGAATATATCATTCCTATCGGAGTTGCTGATATCAAAAGAGAAGGTTCTGATGTAACTGTAGTATCTTTTGGTAAAATCATTAAAGAAGCATACAAAGCTGCTGACGAATTAGCTAAGGAAGGAATTTCAGTTGAAATTATAGATTTACGTACGGTTCGTCCAATGGATCATAAAACCATTTTAGAATCTGTAAAGAAAACTAACAGATTAGTAATATTAGAAGAAGCATGGCCTTTCGGTAGTGTTTCATCAGAAATTACTTTTAGAGTACAAGACGAAGCATTTGATTACTTAGATGCTCCTATAAAAAGAATTACCACTGCTGATACTCCTGCACCGTATTCTCCAGTATTACTGGAAGAGTGGCTACCAAATGCAAGTGATGTTGTATCAGCCGTAAAAGAGGTAATGTACCGCAAATAATTGAAGAAAAAAGAAATTGAAAAATAAATTAAAATCCTTTTGACTCACGTCAAAAGGATTTTGTAGTAAAAAAAATGATGAAATATCTTCTTACCTTACTATTACTACTAACTACCAATATTTTAACTGCACAATTAACAATACAAGGTAAAGTAGTTGACGAGTTTGACACTCCAATGCCTTTCGTTAATGTCATCCTAAAAAACACCACACACGGAACCACTACTGATGATAATGGTAAATTTTATTTAAAAACAAATAAGTACAGAGGTATACTCGAAATATCTTTTGTAGGATTCCAAACCCAAACCATTAAAGTTAGTCAAAAGACTAAATTTTTAAGCGTTGTCTTAAAAGAGGAAAGTAATGAGTTAGAGGAAGTCGTTATTGTGACTAAACCTAAGAAAAGGTTAAAGAAAAAAGAAAACCCTGCTTATAGAATTCTAAAAGAAATTTGGAAACGCAAACGAAAAAACGGACTCGATTTAGTTGACCATTATCAATACAAAAAAAACACATCCATTGAAATAGGTTTAAATAATTTAGACACGTTGTTTTTGAAAAAAATATTTAAAAAAGAATACCAACAAGCTCTTCAAGAAATAAAATATGATAGTGACGGAATAAACTATTACATTCCTATTTATTTAAACGAAAAAGTTGCTAATGTATACGGAGATAACAAAAACAATAATATTAGAGAAGATATAGAAGCAGAAAAATCTGAAGGCCTGAGTGCTCAAGGTTTTATTTTTGACCGAATGGCTAACACTTTTCAAAATGTTGATGTATTTAAAAACAACATCAATTTACTTCAAAAACCATTTATTAGCCCTTTATCTACTGATGGTTTTTCTACATATGATTATGTTCTTTATGATAGTATTGTAAACAACAATAAAAAACTTTACAATATTTATTTCTTTCCTAGGAGAGACGGTGATTTAGCTTTTCAAGGAAATTTTTGGGTAGCTGACAAAAACTTCTCTATCAAAAAATTAAAAATGAAAGTCCACAAAAGTATCAACCTAAACTTTGTAAGAGGACTTGCTTTTGAAAAAGAATTTGAAGTTAGAAACGACAGCATTTACATCCCTACTAAAAATGCTTATGAAGGTGACTTTACTTTTATTGACAAAAATGAAAGCAACAAAGGATTAACAATTAAAAAGAACATTACTTTTAAAAATTATGTTCTTAATAAAGCCTTTCCAAAAAACTTTTACGAACAAACTATTGAAAAGATTAGACCTGACCAATACGAAAAAGAAGAATCCTACTGGGAAACTGTTCAAACCAACGAAAGTAAAAACACATACAAGTTAATTGAAAGCGTTAAAGAGAAGAAACAAATAAAGAACCTAACAGGATTAATTAATACTGTAGCTAGTGGATATATAAACACAAATATCGGGGTACAAATAGGACCTTTATGGACTGCTTTCGCTAACAATCAGGTAGAAGGTTTTAGAACCAAAATGGGGTTCAGAACCTTTGTTACTAAAGATGATCGTTTTCGCCTAGGAGGTCACGTTGCTTACGGTTTTAAAGACAAAAAGGCAAAGTATGGTGCAGAAGCTCGCTATCTTCTATCTTACAAACCAAGAATTGCCGTTGGGGTTGCATATCAAAAAGATATTGAACAATTAGGTAGTACCTTATTAAACACAACACAACTTTTAGGAAGAAGTTTTGGTACTGCTGCTTTATTTTCAAGAGGAGATAATTTCTTTTTATCTGATATTGAAAAAATAGCTACAAACTTTGATTACCAAATTCAACAAAACTTACATATAGGATTTAACTTTTCTCATTCAAAAATAGCTTCAGCTTCTGAGAAAGATTTCTCTATGAACTATATTGATGAAAACGGAAATATTCAATCGCAAGTTACTGATGTAGCTTCCGATATTTATGTTTCTTTCACCCCTGGAAGATTTGTATATGGCTTAGGTGTAGAAAGACGCTTTGGCCGAAATGTATTTCCGACTTTCGTATTAAACTACCGAAAAGGTTATAAAGGACCTTTTAATGGAACTCACAGTTACGATAAAATCCAATTCAAATATAGCCAACCTATTTTACTAAGTAAATTTGGAACTTTAGATGCTAGCATTGAAGCAGGAAAAACATTTGGTACTGTTCCTGTCGCTTTATTAAGTCCTGTTCCTGCCAACCAAACATTTTCTTTGGTTAAAGACACTTTTGCCTTACTAAATTACTACGATTTTGTTACTGATGAATATTTAGCTGGACACTTTGAACACCACTTTAATGGTTATATTCTGAATAGGATTCCACTATTAAAAAAGTTAAAACTAAGGAGTTTAGTTTCTTTCAGAGCTGCTTATGGTAATATCTCTCAAGAAAACAGAGCTATAAACGACGGTTTAGTAAATAGTAGTGGAGCTTATAACGTTAACTATAATGCACCTAATAAACTGTATTATGAATACAGTGTCGGATTAGAAAATATTGGATATGGTAACCTACGTTTTTTAAGAATTGATGCTATTTGGAGAAGCAATTATACACCTCCAGTAGGCTCAGTTGTTGCCCCAACACCTAAGTTCGCAATCCGTATAGGTATTAAACCCGGCTTATAATCATACATTTAACCATAAAATTACCTTTATTTTTTCTTTAAAAAAACTAATAAATCACTACTTTTGCAAACCGATTTTAGAAAACGAAGAAAAGTTTAGAATATATGACCGCAAAAGAAAGAAAAACAGTTGATGTTTTAATTGAAATACCAAAAGGAAGTAGAAACAAGTACGAATACGATTTTGATTTAGGAAAAATTCGTTTTGATAGAATGTTATTCTCATCAATGATGTACCCTGGAGACTATGGATTTATTCCTCAAACTTTAGCATTAGATGGAGATCCTTTAGATGTTTTAGTTTTAGGAGCTGAACCTACTTTTCCAATGTGTGTTATGGAAGTAAAACCAATTGGTGTTTTCCATATGGCAGATGAAAAGGGTCCAGATGAAAAAATAGTTTGTGTACCGGTATCTGACCCTATTTGGAATAGATATAACGACATTACAGACTTAAACCCACACCGTCAAAAAGAAATCACACACTTCTTCCAAGTATATAAAGATTTAGAGAAGAAAAAAGTTGATATCGGAGATTGGGGTAATGCTGATGAAGCTTACGAAATTTTAGATAAATGTTTAGAGCGTTATGAAAATAGCGAACATAAAACAAATGGAAATTTTATCATTTAATATGTAAAATTCAACTTTTATAAAACAAAAACCTCTCAGTTAGAACTGAGAGGTTTTTTGTTTAGTTATTGATTTTGTTATATTTACGAACACTTATAACTAATCAAATAACAATAACATGAAACAAAACATGATATATGTGCCAATAGCATTGGCAATTTTAGGACTCGTTTTTATGTACATAAAAATGGTCTGGGTTAAAAAACAAGACGCAGGGAATGATAAAATGAAATCCATTTCAAAAAGTATTAAAGAAGGAGCTCTTGCTTTTTTAGCTGCCGAATATCGACTGTTATTAATCTTTGTAATTATTGCTTCATTAGCTTTATTCGGAATCTCTCAATTAGTAGAAACGACAAGTATTATGATTGTTCCTGCATTCATTATAGGAGCAATCTTTTCTGCCTTAGCAGGTAATATAGGAATGCGAATAGCTACCGATGCTAACGCGAGAACAGCAGAAGCTGCAAAAACAAGTTTACCACAAGCTTTAAAAGTATCTTTTGGTGGCGGAACCGTAATGGGACTTGGTGTTGCAGGTTTAGCTGTTTTAGGCCTAAGTTTATTTTTTCTAATATTCGTCGGTCAATTTATTACTGAAGGAGGTAACTTTTACAATGAAATGACTGTTGTACTAGAGGCTTTAGCTGGATTTTCTTTAGGAGCTGAGTCTATCGCTTTATTTGCTCGTGTTGGTGGTGGTATTTATACCAAAGCTGCCGATGTTGGCGCTGATTTAGTAGGAAAGGTAGAAGCTGGAATCCCAGAAGATGACCCTCGTAATCCAGCTACTATAGCAGATAATGTAGGTGATAATGTAGGTGATGTGGCTGGTATGGGAGCTGATTTATTTGGTTCGTACGTAGCAACAGTATTAGCAGCCATGGTACTTGGAAACTATGTTATTAGAGATATGTCCATAGATTCTGCATTTTCTGATGCCTTTAACGGAATGGGACCAATATTACTACCTTTAGTAATTGCAGGAGTTGGTATTATAGCTTCCATCATTGGAACTTTTTTAGTAGGAATAAAAGACAACACAGCCAAAGAAGCTCAGGTACAAAAAGCATTAGACACAGGAAACTGGGCTGCTATTATTTTAACATTAGCAGCAAGTTTCTTCTTAATTAAATGGATGCTTCCTGAAACAATGCAAATGAAGTTCTTCGGAGAAGGTTTTAAAGAAGTAGCATCTATCAATGTGTTTTGGGCAGCCTGTATTGGTTTAGCTGTAGGAGCTCTAATTTCAATGGTAACTTCATACTATACTAGCTTAGGTAAAAAGCCTGTGTTAGCTATTGTGCAAAATAGTGCTACAGGTGCAGGAACTAATATTATTGCTGGTTTAGCTGTAGGTATGAAATCTACTTTTTTATCTGTTTTATTATTTGCTGCTGCTATTTATGGTTCATATTATTTTGCAGGTTTTTACGGTGTTGCTTTAGCAGCTTCAGCAATGATGGCAACAACGGCTATGCAGTTAGCTATAGATGCATTCGGCCCTATTGCTGATAATGCGGGTGGAGTTGCTGAAATGAGTGAATTAGAAGATCACGTTCGTGAACGTACTGATATATTAGACTCTGTTGGAAACACAACTGCTGCGGTTGGTAAAGGTTTTGCCATTGCTTCTGCTGCCTTAACAGCTTTAGCTTTATTTGCTGCTTACGTAACTTTTACAGGAATTGACGGTATAAATATTTTTAAAGCAGATGTATTAGCTATGCTATTTGTTGGAGGAATGATTCCTGTAATATTTTCAGCATTAGCAATGCAATCGGTAGGAAAAGCAGCTATGGAAATGGTGCATGAAGTTCGTCGTCAGTTTAGAGAGATTCCAGGAATTATGGAAGGAACCGGTACTCCTGAATATGCAAAGTGTGTAGATATTTCAACCAAAGCAGCCTTGAAAGAAATGATTTTACCAGGGTTAATTACCATTATTACCCCAGTAATTATAGGGTTAGTTTTTGGGGCTGAACCTCTAGGTGGCTATATGGCTGGTGTTTGTGTATCGGGTGTTATGTGGGCTATTTTCCAAAATAATGCTGGTGGCGCTTGGGATAATGCAAAAAAATCGTTTGAAGCTGGTGTTGAAATTAACGGAGAAATGACCTATAAAGGTTCTGATGCACATAAAGCAGCAGTTACAGGTGATACAGTTGGAGATCCTTTTAAAGACACCTCAGGGCCATCAATGAATATTTTAATTAAACTTACTTGTTTAGTTGGTTTAGTTATTGCCCCAATATTAGGCGGACATACTTCTTCTGACACACATGAAAAAACAGAAGACATTAAAGTATTGATTGACAAAAATGGTCAAAAACATGAAATAAAACTTTCTAATGATGCTGAATTTACTACAGAGAACAGGTTAGAAAACATCGTTAAAGTAAATATTGAAAAGAATGATGATGGTACTGCTAAGGCTACTATTACTGCTACAATTATTAAAAACGGTGAAGAAACAACTGAAGAAAAAACTTTTGAAGGTACTTTAGAAGAAGTTGAAAAGAAAATTAAAGAGTACGAAAACTCAAAAAAAGAATAAACCTTAAAATTATATAAAACCTAAACCCGATAGTAGTATTTCTATCGGGTTTCTTATTTTTGTGGCGATGTCAAGAACCGTCCGTATTTTTTCTATAGACACCCCTGAGCTCTTCAAGCAAAAACTGTTTGTTTGGGCTAAACAATTTGAAACAGCTATTTGGCTAGATTCTAACAATTACGAGCAACAATATAGCTCTTTTGATTGCGCTTTAGCTGTAGAAGAATTTACTTCTATTAAAACAGATTATCATAACGCTTTTGATAAACTTAAAGAATACCAATCTTTCACAAAAGATTACATATTTGGCTACATTAGTTACGATGTTAAAAATGATGTAGAAAAACTGACTTCTAAGAATTTTGACGGACTTCATTTTCCTGATTTATATTTTTTTCAACCTCAAAAATTAATTTTCATCAAAGGAAATACCGTTGAGTTTCATTACTTACAAATGATTGATGATGAATTAGAAGAAGATTTTGAAGATATAATTGAAACTAACCCTTCTATTGATAATTATCAACAAGAGGAAACTGATGAAGTAAAAATAAAACTACGTATCCATAAAGATGAATACCATCAAAAAGTAGAAAAAGTATTAGAACATATACATAGAGGAGATATTTATGAAGCTAACTTCTGTCAAGAATTCTATGCAGAAAACACAGTTATAAATCCATATAAAGTATACACACAGTTAAACAAAATATCGGAACCTCCATTTGCTACTTTTTTTAGAAACGATAATCACTACTTACTATCTGCAACTCCCGAACGATATATTAGAAAAGAAGATTCTAAAATTATTTCACAACCTATTAAAGGGACAGCAAAACGTTTGATTGACCCTATTGAAGATGAAAAAATAGCTTTTGATTTAGCTCGTGACGAAAAAGAACGATCAGAAAATATTATGATTGTAGATTTAGTTCGTAATGACTTATCAAGAACGGCTAAAAAGGGAAGTGTTTTAGTAGAAGAGTTGTGTAAAGTATACTCCTTTAAGCAAGTACATCAAATGATTTCTACTGTAGTTTCAGAAATTGAGAACACCACACATCCAGTCGATGTAATGAAAGACACATTTCCAATGGGAAGTATGACTGGAGCTCCAAAAATTTCTGCCATGAAAATCATTGAAGAATTAGAAGAAACCAAACGTGGTTTATACTCTGGAACCGTTGGCTATTTTACTCCAAATGGTGACTTCGATTTTAACGTAGTTATCCGAAGTATTTTATACAATGCAGAAAACAAATACGTTTCATACTCGGTTGGTGGTGCTATTACAGCTAAATCTACTCCAGAAAAAGAGTATGAAGAATGTTTACTCAAAGCCAAGGCCATGAAATATGTTTTAACTCACACTAACAAAAGTTAACTATATTTATAGCAAATACTCATAATAAGTATTTCCAATCAAAAAACTATTACAAAAAATAAAGAGATGAAAAACACAATTAAAATTATACTTTTCGTTGCTATTATTGCATCAATGACATCTTGTAAAGCAAACAAGTATTCATTTTTAAACGACTACCCTACTAAAAATGTTCCTTTAGTTGACAGTACAAACTTTAGCAATCACGTAGAGGGTAAATTATTAACCAAACCGCAACAAGAGCTTTTAAAACTTCCTTCAATTTTCGAAGAACAATTAAATGAGAAAAACGCTAAAATTGGTATTTCTTATCTTCCTAAAATATCAGAAAACTTTCAATCTGTAGTATATTATTTCTATCCAAATAATACTGAGTTAATCTCTATGTTGGTTACTTACGATAAACAATTCAATATAATTAATAGTCAAGTATTGGCTTATGATGAAATAGCAGAAGGAATGTTAAAAACCACCTCTACTCTTAATAAAAATAGTATTGAATTAGTTGAATATATTTCTGACTCTCCTTCTACTATTATTTTTAATATTTTAGAAGACGGAAACATTACTAGAGACTAATGACACATCATACATTTACATTCAATTTTCATAAAACTGAGTTTTTTGGTCAATATTGGCAACCAGAAACCATAAAAGCCATAGTTGTAATTATTCACGGAATGGGAGAACATTCTGGGAGGTATGAACACGTCGCAAAAAAACTAACTGATAATAATTTTGGAGTAATTGCTTTTGATCACTTCGGACATGGAAAAACAACAGGAAAAAGAGGACATAACCCAGGTTACGATTATGTTTTAAAAAGTGTAACCAAACTAATTGATAAAGCTAAAGAAGTTTTTGGTGATAAACCTATCTTTTTATATGGGCATTCTATGGGAGGTAACACAGTAATTAATTACACTCTTAGAGAAAAACATCATCTAAACGGAGTTATAGCTACCAGTCCTTTTTTACGTTTGGCTTTTCAGCCACCTGCTTGGAAACTTTCGTTAGGAAAAGTAATGCAAAAAATAGCTCCCTCAGTTACTTTAGGAAATGAGTTAGATGCTAATGATGTATCTCGTGACCCTGTTGAAGTTGAAAAATATATTAATGACTCATTAGTTCATGATAAAGTAAGTCCTAATTTTTCTTTATCATTTATTGATGCTGGTGAATGGGCTATTAAAAATGCATCTTCTTTAAAAACACCAATGTTATTATTACATGGTACAGGTGATAAAATTATTGATTACAAAGGCACAGAAGCTTTTGCTAACAATACACCTAAAGCTAGTATAAAATTATACGAAGGTGGATATCATGAGTTACAAAATGACTTATGTAAAGAAGAAATGTTACAAGATGTTGTAAACTGGCTAAACACTCAATTACAATAATTATTATTTACATGCTCCAACAATTAGCAAAACATATTGACGAACAATTTTCTTTTTTAAAAGAAAAAAAGTTGCTAATTGCTATCTCAGGAGGAGTTGATAGTGTGGTACTAGCACACCTCTTACATCAACTACAATTCAATATTTCATTAGCACATTGTAATTTCCAATTAAGAGGAAAAGAAAGTGACTTAGATGAACTCTATGTTAAAGAGTTAGGAAAAAGCTTGAGCATTCAAACATTTACAACACGCTTTAACACTAATGAATATGCTACTAAAAATAAATTATCAACACAACTAGCAGCAAGAGAGTTACGTTACAGTTGGTTTGACACCCTAAGTAAAGAAAACAATTTTGATTATATATTAACAGCACATCATGCTGATGATAATTTAGAGACCTTTTTAATTAATCTCTCTCGAGGTACTGGTTTAGAAGGCTTAACAGGAATTCCTCCAATTAATGGAAATATCATTAGACCTTTACTTATTTTTTCTCGTGAAGAGATTTTAACCTTTGCCCAACACAATAATATTGAATGGCGTGAAGATGAAAGTAATGCTGAAACTAAATATTTAAGAAATAAGATTCGTCACCAAATAACGCCAATACTAAAAGAACTGAACCCCAATATTTTAAATAATTTCAACAAAACAATTGATCATTTAAAAGAATCTCAACAAATTGTTAATGATAAAATAGAAGAAATTACCCATGAAATAGTCTCAAAAGAAGGAGATATGTTAAAAATAAGTATTGAAAAACTGTTAAAGTTATCCAACCCAAAAGCATACCTCTACCAACTGCTAAAGCCTTATAAATTCAAGGAATGGAACGATGTTTACAACTTAATCCATGCTCAATCTGGTAAGCAGATTTTAACAAAATTTTATACTTTGTTGAAAGACAGAGATTTTTTATTACTTTTACGCACTAATGAAAAAAGTTCTTTTGAGGAGGAATATTTCATTATTAGGGAGGAAAACAAAGAAATTACAGCGCCATTCAAGCTGCTACTAAAAAGGGTTCAAAAGAAAGCAAATACTGACAATAAAAGTATTTACGTTGATAATGAATTACTTAAATTCCCCCTAAAACTTAGGCGGTGGAAATCCGGAGACTTTTTTTATCCTAAAGGAATGTTAGGTAGAAAAAAAGTAAGTAAGTATTTTAAAGACGAAAAAATATCAATAGTAAACAAAAATAAAATTTGGTTGCTCTGTTCCAGTAAAAACGAGATTATTTGGATAGTAGGAAAACGACAAGATAGACGCTTTTTACCCACAGAAAAAACAACCAAACTATTAAAAATTAGTATTTAATTAACCCCATCAAACTACAATAGAATGAAAAAATTCTTTACTCTATTTTTATTATTCATAGGTTTAGCGGTTTATTCTCAATCTGATGATAACCCCGTAGTTGTTACTCCTAAAGTAGAGAAGATCTCTGATACTGAGTACGACTTAATTTTTGACGTGTTAATTGCTGAAGACTGGCATTTATACTCTCAGTATAACCCAGAAGACGCTTCACTACCTATGACAATTACACCAGCAGAAGGACAATCTGGATATACCTTAAACGGTAAAGCCAAGGAAAGTGAAACAGAAACTCAGTTTAGTGAAATCTGGGGAAAAGATGAAATCTTTTTTGTTGAAGAAGGTAAGTTAATACAACGAATTACTGTTTCTGATTCTACCTTAACAAAAGTTACATTGAATCTTGACGCGCAAGTGTGTAAAGAATACTGTTTACCTTTTGATGAAGACTTCACATTCTCATTAACAGGAGAAAAAGTAGCACAAACTGTTGCTGAAGTTGATGATAAAAGTAAAGAGTTATCTCAAACTTTAAACTTAGACTTAAAAAACACAGTTTTATTAAAGAGCTCAACTGAATCAAGCTCAGGTGAAGAAGAAGACAATAGCCTATTAAACATTTTCTTACTAGGTTTTGTTGGTGGATTATTAGCTTTCTTAACTCCATGTGTATTCCCAATGGTTCCTTTAACTGTATCTTTTTTCACAAAACGTACAGAGAAAAAAGGAAAAGGTGTTGGTAGTGCTGTTTTATACGGTTTCTTTATCGTATTAATATATGGGTTAATAAGTCTTCCTTTCCACTTCTTAGATACATTAGATCCTGAAATATTAAACAGTATTTCAACTAACATTTGGTTAAACTTATTTTTCTTTGTTATTTTAATATTCTTTGCAGGTTCTTTCTTCGGATTTTATGAATTAACATTACCTAGCTCATGGAGTAATAAAGCAGATAGCGCGTCTAATGTTGGAGGAATTTTAGGAATTTTCTTCATGGCATTAACTTTAGCTATTGTATCATTCTCTTGTACTGGACCAATTTTAGGATCATTATTAGCAGGATCATTAAGTGGTGGTGCTATGCAATTATCAGTTGGTATGGTTGGGTTTGGTTTAGCTTTAGCTTTACCATTTGCATTATTTGCTATGTTCCCTAACTGGTTAAACACATTACCAAAATCTGGTGGATGGTTAAATACTGTTAAAGTTGTTTTAGGATTTATTGAATTAGCTTTTGCTTTCAAATTCTTATCAAATGCAGATTTAGTAGGTCACTGGGGATTATTAAAAAGAGAAATCTTTATTGGTATATGGGCATTAATTGCATTTTTATTAGCTCTTTACCTATTTGGATTTATTGGTAAGAAATATGGTAAAATGACTCTTTTTAGAGTATTAATAGGAATCGGTGCTTTAGGTTTAGCTGTATATTTAGCTCCTGGAGTTATGGAGAAACCAGCATGGAGTCAAAATGAATTATTAAGTGGATTTGCTCCACCTAAATTCCATAGTATCTATCAAAAAGACAATCACTGTCCTCTTAACTTAAACTGTTTTAAAGATTTTGATGAAGGTATTGCTTACGCAAAATCAGTTAACAAACCAGTATTATTAGACTTTACAGGATGGGCATGTGTTAACTGTCGTAAGATGGAAGAGAATATTTGGAGTCAACCAAACATCTACTCTCTAATTAATGATGATTATGTATTAATTTCATTATACGTAGATGACCACCAAAGAACATTACCAGAAGAAGAGCAATTCGACTTTATTAAATCTAATGGAAAAGTAAAGAGAATTAGAACTTATGGTGATAAATGGGCAACTTTACAAGCTGCTAACTTTAAAACAGCTTCTCAACCATTCTATGTGTTAATGAGTCCAGAATTAGAGGTTTTAAACTCACCTCAACAATATACAGATCACACAACTTACTACAATTGGTTAAAAACTGGTTTAGACAGATTTAACGCTAACTAATTTAGTATTCGTTTTATAATATTTAAAAGCCTCTTTTTTCAAAAAGAGGCTTTTTTTTATATCTTTCAATAAAAAAACACATGGTACCAGAAACTATTATCAGTATATTTTTAGGGATAGGCTTAGCTGCTTCAGTAGGGTTTAGAGTTTTTTTACCACTATTTGCATTAAGCTTAGCAGGATATTATAATGTTATTTCTTTAAATGAAAATTGGCTATGGGTAGCTAGTTCACCAGCTATTATAACCTTGGGAGTCGCTACTATATTAGAAATATTTGCATATTATATTCCTTGGTTTGATAACTTACTCGATACTGTAGCAGTTCCATTAGCTGCTATTGCTGGTACTGCTGTTATGGTTTCAACTGTAGCAGATTTATCCCCAGCAATTACTTGGGCTTTAGCAATTATTGCTGGTGGTGGAACAGCTACAGCTATTAAAGGTACTGCTGCCTCTACTCGACTTACCTCAACAGCGACAACTGGTGGAGTTACCAATCCAATTATTTCAACTGTAGAGACTGGTACATCAGTAGTTATGTCAGCCTTTTCCATTTTTTTGCCTATAGTCGCTATTATTTTAGTGATTCTAATATTTATTGGTATACGTAAAATGTTTAAGTACATTTTTCCTAAATCAAAAAGGGTATAATTCTTGGAGCTACTTTTTATAAATCTAACTTTATGAAAAATAGCATTACTACCCTTTGTTTAATAGCAGTTATATTTTCCGCTACTGCCCAAGAAGTAGATAAAAAGGAAAAAACTCCTAAAAGTATTTATACCTTTTCCAATATATCTACTACTTTTTATGATTCATCAACAATAAACAAAAATCTAGATTTAACAGGGTTCTCGTTTTTTTATTGTAAGCCAACAAGACATTGACAATAACTCTTTTTCGGTTCCATTTAATAAACTAAGTAAAAAGCCAACATCATTAATTTATGATAATTATACCGATTATCAGAACAACAATCTTTTAAAAGGCTTCTTAAAAAAGAACGATCCAACTCGTTGGAATCCACAACAAATGCGATTACAGTAAATTTTATTTTTTTCTCTATCTTTAACGAAAAGAGAAAAATATGCTAGTAAAAGTCTATGGAAGTGCTGTTTTTGGTATTGAAGCAACTACAATTACCGTTGAAGTAAATATTGATAAAGGTATAGGATACCACTTGGTGGGGCTACCCGATAAAGCTGTAAGTGAAAGTTCGTATCGAATCTCTGCTGCCTTAGCCAACAACAGTTATAAACTCCCTGGAAAGAAAATCATTATTAACATGGCACCTGCCGATATTCGTAAAGAAGGTGCTTCCTATGATTTAACCTTAGCTGTTGGAATTTTAGCTGCCTCTAATCAAATAAAATCAGAACATATTGATGAATATATTATTATGGGAGAACTTTCTCTTGATGGAAGTTTACAACCCATAAAAGGAGCATTACCAATTGCTATTAAAGCTCGTGAAGAAGGATTTAAACATTTTATCCTTCCCAAAGAAAATGCTAAAGAAGCTGCTATTGTTAATGACTTAAATGTTCTTGGGGTAGACAATATCATGGAGGTTATCAATCATTTTGATGGGAATAAACTAATTGAACCTACAACCGTTGACACCCGCGCTGAATTTTACAAACATATCGACTTCCCTGAGTTTGATTTTGCTGATGTAAAAGGACAAGAATCTATAAAACGTTGTATGGAAATTGCCGCAGCTGGCGGACATAATATTATTCTTATCGGACCTCCAGGAGCGGGTAAAACAATGTTAGCTAAACGACTCCCTTCTATCCTACCTCCCATGACATTGCACGAAGCCTTAGAAACCACTAAAATACATTCCGTTGTAGGAAAAGTAAAGAATACTGGCTTAATGTATCAACGTCCCTTTCGCTCTCCCCACCATACAATTTCTGATGTTGCACTCGTAGGTGGAGGACAATATCCTCAACCAGGTGAAATATCTTTGGCTCATAATGGTGTTTTATTTTTAGATGAACTTCCTGAGTTTAAACGTACAGTTTTAGAGGTAATGCGTCAACCATTAGAAGATAGAGAAGTAACCATATCACGAGCGCGTTTTACCGTAAACTACCCTAGTAGTTTTATGTTAGTCGCTAGTATGAACCCTAGTCCTTCCGGTTACTTTAATAATCCCGACTCACCTGTTACCTCCTCTCCTGCCGAAATGCAACGTTATTTAAGTAAAATTTCTGGTCCTTTATTAGATAGAATTGATATCCACATTGAAGTAACACCAGTACCGTTTGATAAGCTTTCTGATGAACGAAAAGGAGAAAGTAGCGTAGACATTAGAAAAAGAGTTACACTTGCTCGTGAAATACAAACAGCTAGATTTAAAGACTTTGAAAACATTCATTATAACGCACAAATGAATGTAAAGCAAATTCGTGAATTTTGTAAACTGTCAGAAGAAAGTAAAAACTTATTAAAAATCGCCATGGAAAAGTTAAACCTGTCAGCTAGGGCTTATGACAGAATTTTAAAAGTATCTCGTACCATTGCCGATTTAGCTTCATCCAAAAACATACAATCCGAACATATTACCGAAGCAATTCAATATAGAAGTTTAGACCGTGAAGGTTGGTTGGGATAATATGAAATTAGAATTAAGTAAGCATACGGCTTCAAAACAGTTAGGGAAATGTTAAAAAATTGCGCTTTCATTTAAAATCACTAATTTAGACGCTTATTATAACGCTGGATAGCAAAATTAAACATACACCCTAATGAAAAAACTAGTTTACTTATTGGCATTTTCTATTGCCTTAATTTCATGTAAAGAGGAGCAAAAAGATTATGTTACTTTTTCTGGAAAAATCACCAACAAAAACTCTGAAACAGTTACTATTTCTAACCCTCAATTTAAATTCAACAAGGTAATTAAAGTTGCTGAGGACGGAACTTTTAAAGATACTATGAATGTAAAAGATGGTTTCTACAGACTTTTTGATGGTAAAGAAGCTACAACTTTATACTTAAAAAATGGAGCCGACATTAATATGACGCTTGACGCTAAAGAATTTGACGAAACTATAACTTATACGGGTGTTGGTTTTGAAGAAAGTGCTTTCTTAGCTCAGTCTTCTCTAAATCAAGAAAAATTATTTGGAGATAAAGAATTAATGGATTTGCCAGAATTAGACTTCAGATCTAAAGTTTCTTCTTTTGTTGATGATTTTAACAAGAGATTTGAAGGAGCTTCATTAGATTCTACTTTCGTAGCAAATCAAAAACAAAGCATCTCTGGTTTAGAAAAGTACTTAACTAAAATGTATAACGACAAGCAATACATTGCTAAAAACTTAGCTAAAGGAGCTGAATCTCCTAAGTTTGTTGATTATGAAAACAATGCTGGAGGTACTACTTCTTTAGATGATTTAAAAGGTAAGTATGTTTATATCGATTTATGGGCTACTTGGTGTCAACCATGTAAAAACGAAATTCCTTTCTTAAAGAAAGTTGAAGAAAAATATCACAATAAAAATATTGAGTTCGTAAGTATTTCTGTTGACAGACAAAAAGACTATGAAACTTGGAAAAAAATGATTGTTGATAAAGAATTATCAGGAGTGCAATTATATGCTAAAGAAGATAAAGCTTTTATGGATGCGTATAGAGTATCAGGAATTCCAAGATTTATTTTATTAGATCCAGAAGGAAAGATTGTAGACTCTAATGCTCCAAGACCTTCTAATCCTAAATTAGTTGAGTTATTTGAATCATTAAATATCTAGTCTTAAAAAACATTTTATAATAAAAAAAGCCCGCAAATTTGCGGGCTTTTTTATTGCCTATATTATTCTTCTTTAGATTCATTAAAAATAATTATATTTGCCGAATGAATTTTTTAACAGAAGATGTATCGTTTAAAATATCTTGTGGTGGCAGAAACTGCTACCAACTAGATTTAGGCTATAAAGTAATAGACTTTACTTTTTGTCAACTATTAACCTTCAGAAAAAAAGTACTAGAATACGCTTCTTACGAATCATTAGAAACGATTATCGATGGAGATAACTTCGTACTACTTTTTGCAGCAGACAACAAGCATGTATTGTTCTTAGAAGTACCACAACTTATAGAATTAAGAGAACTTCTTTTATCTGTTTTTAAGCAGAAAAGTCTTTACTAAGACTAGCTTTAAATTAGATACACCATTCTTTTTAAAGCCTTATAATCTGTATCTTTATAGTATTAAAACTAAACAAAATATTATGGAAACAGCAATAAGAAGAGACATGATTTTAGATGTGGAAGTAGTTGATTTGCTAAACCACCAAATAACGATGGAGCAACAAGCTTCTTCTAAATATTTAGCCATGGCATCATGGTGCGACCAAAGAGAGCTTAGAAATAGTGCCGCATACTTTTATAAGCAAGCTGAAGAAGAAAGAGAGCACATGATGAAAATATTCAAATTCATTAACGATAACGGAGGTAGTGCAATGTCACCTATAGCTACTGAAGTTGCTCACGAATTTGAAAGCTTACGAGCTATTTTTGAAGCTTCTTTAGATGCAGAAATAGAAGTAACCAAATCTATTCACCACGTATTTAAAACCGCAAGAAAAGTAGGTGATTTCACTTCTGAAATCTTTTTACAATGGTTTGTAACGGAACAAGCCGAAGAAGAAGAAAAAGTAAGAGATATATTAGACCTAATTGGTTTAATGGAAGATATGCCATTAAAAATGATTGATGAGCGTATTCCTACTGAATAAGACTTTTATAAACAATATAAAAAATCCCGCAACAATGTTGCGGGATTTTTTGTGTCTTGACTCTTGATTCTAAGAATCTAGTATCTATAGTGTTCTGGTTTGTATGGCCCTTCAACAGTTACACCAATATATTTAGCTTGGTCTTCACGTAACTCAGTTAACTCAACACCAATCTTAGCTAAGTGTAATTTTGCTACTTTTTCATCTAAGTGTTTCGGTAACATATACACCTCGTTTTTATACGCATCAGAATTTTTCCATAATTCGATTTGCGCTAAGGTTTGGTTTGTAAAAGAATTAGACATTACAAAACTTGGGTGACCTGTAGCACAACCTAAGTTTACTAAACGTCCTTCAGCTAATACAATAATATCGTTTCCTTTAACAGTATACTTATCAACTTGAGGCTTAATTTCAACCTTAGTATCTCCGTAAGTATCGTTTAACCAAGCCATTTGGATTTCGTTATCAAAGTGACCGATATTACAAACGATAGTCTTATCTTTCATTGCTTCGAAGTGCTCAGAACGAACGATATCTTTGTTACCAGTAGTAGTAATTACGATATCAGCCTTTCCAACAACAGTTTCTAATTTCTTTACTTCAAAACCGTCCATTGCAGCTTGTAACGCACAAATAGGATCAATTTCAGTAACAGTAACGATAGAACCAGCTCCACGGAAAGATGCCGCAGTACCTTTACCAACATCACCATAACCACAAACCACTACTCTTTTACCAGCTAACATTACATCAGTAGCACGACGAATTGCATCAACTGCAGATTCTTTACATCCGTACTTATTGTCAAACTTCGATTTAGTAACCGAGTCATTTACGTTAATAGCAGGCATTGGTAACGTTCCGTTTTTCATACGCTCGTATAAACGGTGAACACCAGTAGTAGTTTCTTCAGATAAACCTTTAATTCCAGGAGCTAACTCAGGATATTTATCTAAAACCATATTAGTTAAATCTCCACCATCATCTAAAATCATATTTAATGGCTTCTTATCTTCACCAAAGAATAATGTTTGTTCAATACACCAATCAAACTCTTCCTCGTTCATACCTTTCCAAGCATACACAGGAGTTCCAGCAGCAGCAATAGCAGCAGCAGCTTGATCTTGCGTAGAGAAAATATTACAAGAACTCCAAGTAACCTCAGCACCTAAAGCCTGTAGCGTTTCAATTAAAACCGCAGTTTGAATCGTCATGTGTAAACATCCTGCAATTCTTGCTCCCTTTAAAGGTTGCTCATCTTTGTACTCTTCGCGTAAACTCATTAACCCTGGCATTTCAGCTTCTGCCAATTCAATCTCTTTTCTTCCCCAATCAGCTAAAGAAATATCTTTAACTTTGTAAGGAACATATGTCGCGGTTTTTGTGCTCATATTTTTGTATATTTATGTATCTTAAATTTGAGTCGCAAAATTACGAAATAACTTTCTAAAATATGCCTCTTTACAAAACATTAACGGTAAACAACCATGCTAAAGCATTGATTTGGAAGATTGAAGAATCTTTTGAACAACTTTCTAACGGCGTTTCTTTAACAAAAGGAAATCAGCAAAGAGTAAACGGCATGAAGTCCGATTTACACCAAAGAGGCTTTATGAGCGTACGTCATTTACTAAAAGAAGTTGGCTATACCGATGATGATTTACTATACGATGGCTACGGGAAACCACACTTAAAAGACGGCAAATTTATTTCAATCACCCATTCATTTACCTTTTCGGCAATAATTATTTCCGATACACAACCTGTGGGAATAGATATTGAAATGCAACGCGACAAAATTGTAAAAATCGCACACAAATTCACTCCCATAGAAGAATACAAGTCTATTGCCAATCACGATGCTTTGGTAAGCAAACTCACTATTGTTTGGGGAGCCAAAGAAAGCTTGTATAAAATCTACGGAAAGAAAAAGCTTAACTTTTTAGAGAATATTTATATTGAAGATTTTTCTTTTGAAACGAACGTGACTACTGGAAAAATTCTATACGAAGGAGAAACTTTTGAATATGGCATCCACTTCTTAGAAATAGAAGGTTTCACCTGCGTATGCGCTTGTTAAACACCTAGTCTAAAACTCCAAAACCTCGCAACTTTGCTACTATTAGACTTTGAAACTCTGCATCTTTGAAACTCTGCCACTCTACTACTCCAAAACTTTGAAACTTTGCCTCTCCAAAACTCTGCAACTCTGCAACTAAAAAAACTCTGCACCTTTGAAACTTTGAAACTCTCCAACTCTGCCACTCCCAAAACCTCCCAAAAACCTTTCCCACACAACAACAACTTAACTTTAGTAACTTTGCATCTTTCTAATTAGGAACAACCATGAAAATATCCGTAGAATTGACCTTAAGTCCGCTTCAGAACGAATTTGAAGAACCAATTATCAATTTCATCAAAAAACTAAGAGCCTCGGGATTAACCGTGTTAGAAAATCCATTAAGCACACAGGTGTATGGAGATTATGATACCGTGATGCATTTGGTGACTTCTGAATTGAAAAATGCTTTTGAATTAATTGACAACGGATTGCTGTTCATGAAAATCGTAAAAACCGATCGTAGCGATTATGAGCCAACTTTTTGATTTCCTTTTTGGGCAGTATGCTGATTACAACCCTATTGATGTTTGGCTAGAAATTATTGCTGTTATCTTTGGGTTTTTATCCGTTTGGTATTCAAAACAGAATAAAATTTGGGTATTCCCTACAGGGATGATAAGCACTGCTATTTTTGTGTACCTCCTATTAAAATGGGAACTGTTAGGCGATATGATGATTAACGGGTACTACTTTATTATGAGTGTATACGGTTGGTATATCTGGACACGAAAAGTAGACGCCACACATGTAACTCCTATTTCTAGAACAACACCGAAAGAAAAAAAACAAAGCGTCACCATATTTGTAGCCACCTTAGTTTTTGTCTACGCTGTGTATACTGTTTTTGATAAATGGACGAGCTGGACAGCTTATGTAGACACCGTTACCACTGCCATTTTCTTTGTAGGAATGTGGCTCATGGCAAAACGAAAAATAGAAAACTGGATTTATTGGATTATTGGCGATATTATCTCCGTTCCACTCTACTTTTACAAAGGATTTACCTTTACCAGTTTTCAATATTTATTATTTACCTTTATAGCAATTGCAGGATATTTAGCATGGAAAAAGCACTTACACAACAACCCATCAACCTTGTAAAGGTGGTATTATTTGGACCTGAAAGCACAGGAAAAACAACGCTTTCTGGTCAGTTAGCACGTCATTATAATACTGTTTGGGCTCCCGAATTTGCTCGTGAATATTTGCAAGATAAGTGGAACAACGAACGTAAAACTTGTGAACAACACGATTTAATTCCGATTGCTGAAGGACAAATGGGCTTGGAAAATGAATTGGCTAAAAAAGCGGATAAAGTACTCATCTGTGATACCGATTTGTTAGAAACCAAAGTATATTCTGAAGAGTATTATGGCGGATTCGTAGATCCGAAATTAGATGAGGCTGCCGTTGCAAATACTTACGATATTTATTTCTTAACCTATATCGATACGCCTTGGGAGGCCGATGATTTACGCGACAGACCCGAGCAACGCTTGGAAATGTTTAAAGCGTTTGAAAATGCGTTGAAAAAATACAACCGTCCGTATGTGTTGTTAAAAGGCGACAAAGAAACCCGTTTGAAAAAAGCAGTAGCAATTATTAATGAATTACTCACTAAAAAAGAAAACTTATACTCTTTTTCCGACACCCTTACCGATTTAGATATGCACTTTATGCACCAATCACCCGACACGCCTAATTACGATTTGTAAGACACATGTGTTGTCATTGCAAGTGAAACGAAGCAATCTTTAAATTATGAGTTCTCAATATACAGATTACTTCGTCGTATCCTCCTCGTAATGACGTCCATTTTATTCGTCATTGCGATCCCGATACCTCGGGAGAAGCAATCTGCTTGTCGACAAAAAGATAACCACGTCGTTTGCACTCCTCGTTATGACGAACCTAAAAAACATACCGTCATTACTATAATAGATAAACGTCATTTCGACCAGCGGGAGAAATCTGTTTAATTTTAGTTACGAATACTCTTGAAAATTCCTAACTCTCAACCATAAGATTTAGCTACGCTGAACCTTGCGGTTTCTCAGTCGCATACTCCTTCGAAATGACAAGTTCCGTCATTGCGAGTGGAACAAAACAATCCTTAAATTATGAGTTCTCAATTTACAGATTACTTCGTCGTAACCTCCTCGTAATGACGCCCATTTTATTCGTCATTTCGATTCCGATACTTCGGGAGAAGCAATCTGCTTGTCGACAAAAAGATAACCACGTCGTTTGCACTCCTCGTTATGACGAACCTAAAAAACATACCGTCATTACGAACGGGCACTGAGCGTAGTCGAAGTGATCGTGAAGTAATCTTTTCCTTTTTATCTTTAACTATTCACGAGGACAAGCCCCCTTTACAAACAACTATAGATTCCCTATATTTGAGACATTCACAAACACTATGAACAAAGAACAACTTTTAAAAGAACTCAATTTTAAAGCCGTACGAAGCTCTGGTGCGGGCGGACAGCACGTAAACAAAGTATCTTCTAAAGTAGAATTAAGTTTTACTATTGAAGACTCGTTAGGACTCTCGGACAAAGAAAAAGCGCTACTCTTTAAAAATTTAGCTAACAGACTCTCAAAAGAACATACGCTCATACTAAGCTCACAAGAAAGCCGCTCACAACACCGCAACAAAGAATTGGTTACCGAACGCTTTTTTAACCTTTTAGCACAAGCCTTAGTAGTGCCTAAAGTACGCAAAGCTACCAAACCTAAAAAAGCAGCGATTGCCAAACGTTTGGATGCTAAAAAACAACAGGCTGAAAAAAAAGAAAACCGAAAAAAGTTTCGATTTTAGAATATATCTCTGTTTTTACACTTTAGAAGTAGTAAGCCAAACACATATTTTAATCTGTGTTTTCTTTAGTTCTGTTTTCGTTTTTTAATTCTAATTGTATTGAGGCTAAAGACTCTTGACTTAATGAACTTACACACGAAAAAGCTCTAGTTTGTAACTCTTCAAGTTTTTTTTGTAATTCCTGAACTCTTTTTAAATTTTCTCTTGCATACTTACGCCTCTTAAGTGTTTTTAAATTTAAATTAATAATAAAAATTGAAGACATTACTGCTGACATAGCTGCACTAATAGAGACTCCTGAATCACCTCTTATAGCGTGCCAGCCATTATTAAAAATTCCAATTCCGTATTCCATTAAAGTCAATGCAGAATTAGCAACTTCAAATGTATAATCTGTCGCAGTTTGTAAAAGGTCTAACGATTTTCTGGAGTAATTTGATTTCTCTGTTTTATCACTTGCATTATCTCTTGAAACTCTTAACCTTACTACTTGTTCAAAATCTCTGGCATCCTTTTCAAAAAGCTCTTTTAATTTTGGAACTATATTTTCTTCAACTTGTTTGCAGATAAATTTAAATTGCACATGATGCTCAGAACATTCTTGCTTAGTTAAACTTATAGAGCAAACCGTATATATCATTTTAGAAGATAGTAATGCAAGTAAAGCTGCAGCACTTCCAGAACCAGGAGAAGCTTTTCCAGCTCCAAAATCATTTAATAATTGATTAGCGGGTCTTGTTAAAAGTTTTTCTTCTTCATCATTAAACAGCTCTTGTTTTGTTTGTGATTTCATATTAAATTCTACTATTCTCTTTTAGTAAGCAACATTTTTGTGCAAAATTAGTTGCAGGATTTAAGAACCTAATTTAACTAAATTAAACCAATTTTTAGTAATTATGTATATAGCAGCAATAAATAACACATATTGTCTACATCTAATTTTTAATTAGAATAATTTTGTTTGATGCTCAATTTTAGGATGAAAAGTTCCAATAATCATAAATGGATTATGAGATACATAGTGATGTACTTGTGAAGTTCCCAAAAACAAATACAAGTCTTTTGTCATAGCTAAATCATCAAAGTACTTTTTTCTTACATCGTCAACTGCTTTCAATTCATTCCCTTCATACTTTGCTAATTGCCGCCAATACAAAGCTCCAATTTCCCAATCTTCAATCATCATTCGACTTTCTTTACCTTCATCATCTTCTATAACATACGTAAACTTATATGGCAATTTATTTACTACTTCAAATGGATCTTCAGGATGTTCAAATAAGTTCCCTTGTTCTCTTTGAGCTTTCAATTTTTCGATTTTCTTTTTATCCCAATTTCTATCAACTTCTTTAGCTATAAAATCTTTAATTTTTGTAGGTTTAAAAACAGCCAATGAAGTACAAATTTTTTTATTTTTTGCTTCGGCAATTAATTCAGTAAGGTTTCTATATACTTTATTAAGAACAGCTTTTTTTCGCAAATACCAATTTCCAGTAGTATCTATATATTCAATAATTTTAATTTCACTATCCATTGAATATGGTCTATAGCTTTCTGGTCTAAAATCACTTGTATTTTTGACCAAATCTATTTCAATCCACTCATATTTTCGGTATTGTTGTGAATAGTCTTTTTTTCGAAATGGAACTGGATAAATACGAATCCATTTACCATCTTCTGTAAATCCTGCTGTACAAACTAACTCATCATATTTTCCAGAAATTGCTGGATACGTTTTAACTGTTATAAGAACCTTTGTTTTTGCCATAAATTATATATGTTCAACAACTAAATCAGGCTCTATTGATTTTAATGATTCTGCTAATGGCAACCTATGGCATTGACAAATATTTGATTCAAAGCAAGTAAGTGCTATTCTATTATATTCATTTAATAGACTTATGATTTCTTGTTGTTGGGTTGATGTCTCTTTTAACGTTGTATTTTTATAACTCTCAAAAAGGATATCATAATCTTCTTGCTTTTCAAGAGCTTGTCTTTGATTTGAATTTATTCCAACTTCTGGAATGTGTATATATTTAATACCTAAACTCTCACAAAATCTTTTTAAGAGAGTTTTACTAAATCCATATTTCATACTCAATGGATTTTTTCTAACATCAACCAAAAGTTTGATATTATTTTTCAATAGTTTATTAAAATATTTTTCTAAACTTATTCCTTCATAACCAATTGTAAAAACTGATTTTTTATTCTCTTTTGGAATACTATTTAAAACTCTATTATAATACTCATCATTCAAAATTCTTTCAGCTATTGTACTATTAATTGCATAATATGGAAAATTAATGTAGGTGTGCCTTACTAGATTTTCATTTTCCATATTACCATATCTTTCAATAGTTTCAGTTAATAGTACTCTATCTCTAGACTTGAGCATTGATAAATAATCTTTTAAGTCAACTTTTGTATAACCCTTTTCTGATTCAGACAAGTATTCCTTTTTTATCATAGTTACTAAATCAGCACCAGCTGAAAAAGAGTAACATCCATATTTATATGGGACAAATTCGTACTCAGGTTTTTGTTTCCTTTGACTATATAAAAAGAGTAACTTTTGTAATTTAGTTTTTTCAATACTTCCGTTACAAAGCTGTAGTAATGATAATATTATTTTTCTTCTATAAAACATTCTGCAAAGTTACTATTTAAAAAATGTCTATTGAATTAATCTTGTTTTTTATATCACTACCAACTCTTTAAATCTTAATGAAATTTTATTTTACCTAATTATCAGAATAATAAAAAGCTTTCTTGTTTTTTAATTAGACTAATACTTTGAATATAAAGCACTAACACAAGTACCACATACTTCTTCTCCTATTTCTGCACATTCTTTTCTTGCGTTGTATTTGTCAAGACAACTAAATTTAACTGACTTTCTTTCTTCTAAATGCATTTTTTTACATATCGACTCTTCTTCCTCTGCATAACAATCACCAGAAGAATTTCTTTTACTCCTAAATAAGTGAAGTTCTTTTGTATTATTTTTTTCTAAAAGTGTAAATAGTTTGTTCATAATTTTATTAGTCTTAAGATGTTAGATAACTCATCATCTCAAACAACTATTACTTCTATCGAAGTCATTTGGATAATAAGAACTTAATCATTTTATAATTCCAGCAAACCTAAAACATTAACCTCACACATCCTTACGGAATCCCATAAGCTCAAATATTTAGGTTATAAAAGTTGTTTTTTAGAGTAGTAACGGTTCTTTATATCACGGTTTTGGGTCGCTGATATCACGGCACGCTCCGTTGACACCGCGGCACGGGTCGCTGATACTACGGCATGCTCCGTTAACACCACGGCACGGGTCGCTGATACTACGGCATGCTCCGTTGACACCACGGCATGGGTCGCTGATATTACGGCATGCTCCGTTGACACCACGGCATGGGTCGCTGATATCACGGCATGCTCCGTTAACACCACGGCACGGGTCGCTGATATTACGGCACGCTCCGTTAACACCACGGCACGGGTCGCTGATACTGCGGCTATCCTCCCACTCTTAAATCTGTATGGATTCAATCCAACGCTCTCGGTCTACGTATTAAAGAATTGTCACTTCGATACAACACACAAAAAAATGTCAAACAAATGTAACGACAGCTATAGAATTATTTTTGAAAGACAAATTGCTTTGATTAATGAGAATACTAAAAAAAGTACCCCGTCATAAGCAGGCAAACCAAAAATAACACCGCAAGAGCCGTTAAAATTAAAATCTGTTTGAGCGATAGCGAGTTATTTTAATTTAGGTTCGAGGATGATTATTTTTGAGTGTAGGCAGGTTAAGACTAGATTTTTTGCTTAGCTCATTAATTTTTATTGGTTTTCAAAGGAATTCATGAACCTCCAAAGTCGGTTTCTTTTTCATCAATGGAAAAAGAAAAACAGCTTAGAAAAGATTATTCTATGTAAAATCTAAATCGTTAAGAAAAGATGTCAATGATAGATAACACAAAAAAAATATTCGCAACTAGTATAAAAGATATACTTCTGATAGTCTGCCTGTTAAAAAAAAGCAAAAATTGACCATCGCATTTGTTTTTTATACCCCAACACTATAATTTAGAAGTGGTTAAGAAAAAGAAACTAACAAAATGCTATGATTGTATTGCTAAAACCATCTAACTTTTTATGGGTTTTTAACTAGTGGCAAGGGGCTCTCCTGCTATTATAATCTTGTTGTTTCTACTAATTACCTAAGGGTAGCGTGTTTTACGCATCCCTAAAAACACACATGTAACTTAAATTAAATATTAATATGGAAACAAGAAGAAAATTCAAAGGTTCAGATGCTTTTTTAGCAGAAAGCGCACGTACAATTTACAACCTATTTACGCAAGATTTGGAGCGTTTTACTGCTTTCAATACCCGATTTACGAGCGAGTATGCGGCGGCTTTTTTACATCAGATTGATGAGGCAGATACGGTAGTTACCGATGTAAGTACCTTGGCAAAACAAGGAGTGGAAACACAAAAGGTGTTGATAGAAATGCAAAATGCAAGTCGTGTGTATAATCGTATAAAAAGTCATGCTATGTGGGCTTTTCCTGATAATCCTGCAGTATTAAAGGAGTTTACAACTGGTTATAGAGATGCAAGCAAGAATCAGCCTAAAATGTTGGTGTTTTTAGAAACGTTAGAAAAGGTGGTTACAAATTATTTAGATGATTTGACCGATGTAACGAAAGGCGGAATGCCTGCATCTATTGTGGAAGAGTTGGCTACAATAAAAGACGAATTAAAGAGCGCGAACACTCAGCAAGAGGTGTATAAAAAACAGCGTTTGGTAATTACTCAAGATCGTATTTCGGCTTTGAACGATTGTTATACAACGCTTGTTCAAATTATAAATACGGCTCAGTTAGTATTTGCCAATGAACCTGCAAAAAGAGCGCAGTATAGCTATCGTCCAACCACTGGAAGCAGCTCTATTACTGATTTTGTGGGACAGGTAGCGCCTAATGAAACCAAGGTGATTACTCAGGTATCGTATGACAAGGAGAGTTTTATTGGTTTTGAAAACAGAGGGGAAACCACACTACAGTTCGACATTAGTACCGACGAGGTGACCTTAAACGGCAATATGGTTGAATTGGAAAGTGGCGCTATTAACAATCAGCCAATGGAATGGTTACTAGCGGATGTTACCAACGGTACTAAAGTGAATATTTTGGCGTATAATCCGTCTACTACCTCAACGGGAAGTTATTGGGTGAGTACGGATGTGTAGGGATATTTTTATATAAAAACAACGAACGTCATTACGAAGGAGGTACAACTGAAGTAATCTGTTTATTTTGAACTATAAACATAAAGATTACTGCGTTATCACTCGTAATGACGTTTTTTTGTGTTCATGAATCTTCTATTTCTTTGCTTGTCCAAAGAAAACGAACCAAAAGAAAGGACGCTTTTACAAGGAACTTTTAAAAGTAACTCTGAGAACAATTAGTTATATACCTTCCTTCCACATGTTTTTTTATAAATCCGTATTTATTTCGTTTAAAATCTTACCTTTTTTACTAAATAAGTATTTTCCTTTTGTTAATTTATATAATGGGATAGCGTAACCTAAGGTTAAAAACACTCTCTCTTGATCTTCTTTAATTGTCCCTAGCTCTACTCCGAAACCTAATTGAAAATCTAACACTCCTATTGTTAAAACAGGTGCAAATACATTGTTAGCTTCAGTTCCTGCTGAAAATAAGAAACCTCCATGAATTGAAAATGAATTTACAAAATCACTATTTTCTAAATTCCCTTTATCATCCCTATAATCTGTCATTGTCCCCCAACTTTTACCAAATCCAGCTCCAATTGAATTGAACATTTGAATATCCCCAAGTTTAGTATCACCGTTTTTATTAAAATTAAATCTTGCTA
Source organism: Tenacibaculum litoreum (assembly GCF_964513915.1). Lineage (NCBI taxonomy): Bacteria > Pseudomonadati > Bacteroidota > Flavobacteriia > Flavobacteriales > Flavobacteriaceae > Tenacibaculum > Tenacibaculum litoreum. The sequence goes on from NZ_CAZEQS010000004.1 coordinate 556,836, forward strand.
TTGGTATTGAAAAGTTTGTGTTCCAAATAGTTGCTTTATATTTTACTGTTTTATTTTTAAAAGCAAGTTTTGACCTTTCATTTAGATCAAATTCGGCAATTTTAGTATTTACATTTTGTTCAATCTTATTTAATTCTTTTTGCCTTTCAGGAGCAACTTCTAGGTTATTTGTTTCATTAAGCTCTGATAATTTAAAATTTAAATCAAATAAGTTTGCCTTGATTTTTAATATTTCTATTTCTTTGATTTTCAAATCATTCATTTTTATTTTCATCAACTCAGAGTTATCTCCATCAGACTTTCCAAGCTCTTTAATGAATTTAGATAAAAATTGATAATCACTTTGTTTTTCCTTTAAAATCTTTTCTTGGTTATCAACCTCTGTTTTTATCGATTTAATTGTTTTTTCTTGAGTAAAAGCTACAAATGAAAACAACAAGGAAAACAGAAGAGAAATTAATTTAACTTTTTTCATGTTATTTGGTTTTTGGTTAATTTCTTCTAATATGTGGTAACTACTTACACCAAAACAACCAATTATTTTATATAAATACTTTTTCTAAATTAAAGCTTGATAATTGCCTTGGTAATTTCTTATAAACCTAAAAAAACATCTTTACAAATAATTACGGAAACCCTCAAAACCAACTATTTAAGTCATAAAAGCTATTTTATTCATCATTAATGTAGCATTAAACTGAGTATAGAGTAAATTTGTACTCTTAATAATATTACTCAATAAACTACTGCCTTCATTTTCTTTGCTTGTCCAAAGAAAACGAACCAAAAGAAAGGACACTTTTACGAGGAATTTTTAAACCTTGTTTAAAAACGTCTGAAAAACGATGCGAGGCAAAGCCTCTGAATCTCATCGCTTTTTCAGACTATTCTGCGTAAAAGGGCTTCGAAAAACTGCTTTGTAAAATCGAATCTTTATTAGCTAACGTCATTACGAAGGAGGTACGACTGAAGTAATCTGTTTATTTCGAACTATAAACTTAAAGATTACTTCGTTATCACTCGTAATGACGTTTTTAATTAGAATTATTGGTATTGTTTATCGCCTCCAAGATGGTTTGCTATTACTAAAATTGTCCGCCAGCAATCAGGAAGTGATGTAGAATTTCCTCTTACACACTTTACAAAACCAGAAGGTTTTAGTAGTTTAATCAACTTAAAATCAATCAATTACCACTTACTTTTTAAGCAAGTTCAATATAGCAAATACAAATTGAATAGAAAATCCGCGGTGATTTTAGTAGTGAGAATACCGTGTTTTTCTTTTCTTTAATTTTACTAAGTTGAACAAATGGGATTATGCAACACTTTAAAATTTACAGAGTTTGCTATAAAACAACGTTCATTAGCTTTTTTATGTAGTTCAATTGCTTTTTCTATCATTGAACTTTCTGAAACTATAACGGTTGGGCTTAAACTAACCTCAGAGAAATACCCACTACCATTTGGTTTAGTTATCATAATACCAGTTGCTCTATCTATGTATTTAGTTACAATTATGTTAGATTCAGAACATAAATGTAGGTACCAAAGCATATGGCATGAGCATAATGAGGCCAGTAAAAGTTCTTCGGGATTATATTTAGTTTTATCGCCTCGAAATTCTGGGTCGGAAGAACATAAAATATTTGGTTTATTATCAATACTTATAATATGACTTCTTTCAAAGTCCTTGTAATTAGATGTTCCTTTACCTTTATTTCCAGTCCATTCTATCTTTGCTGTATAATTATGTTGATCTTTCATATTATATAATCTTCATTATTCCACCATTTTTTCATCCACTTCTCCGAAACTTGTTTTCCTTTCTCATAATTATCAACAACTACAATTAATTGATTTGAATGGTCACTATATTGCGTTAAAATATTCACATTAGCATCTGCTAATTCTTTACAAAACGCACCTAATTGACCAGGTATATCTTGTCTAAGTTTCTGAATTATTACATTACTTATTTTTGTTACTTTTATTCCAGCTTTTGCTAATTCAACTTTTGCTCTATCTGCTTCCTCTACTAAAAAATGAGCTATAGAAGAATTTCCTGTTTGGAAAACTCCTCCTCCTTCTAAACTTATATCACTTTCACCGAGTGTTTTTCCTATAAGAGCTAATTGTCCTAGCTTGTTTTCAAATAAAATTTCTATGTCTTTCATTTTTATAAATTTTAATACTTAGCAAAGTAAATGGATTTATTACGCTAACATTTCATTTGAAAATGAACAATGAAGGAAAAGAAAATAATAGGTCAAAAAAAGTTAAATTTTCAAAAGGTAAACAATCACTGTTTGATTTGTTAAGTGTTGTTTTGTAATAACTACCAACTGTTACTTAATTAAATATCAAATTTTAGTAGATGCTAACCCAAATAGAAAATCTGCGAAGGTTCTTAGAAGTGGAGAAGAATAAGTTATGAATTTTAAACGATTTTGACAGTAGTGTTTAACTCTTAATTATTGGGATTATTACTATCTCTATTTAGTTAGATTGATTTTCTTTCTCCTTACATACCTCCAAAAAAAAGACGCTTCTAAAAAGAAGCGTCTCTTAAAAATATTGATATGTATTTTGTTACAACGGAATATTCCCGTGTTTTCTATTAGGTCTTTCTACTTTTTTACCTTCTAACATCGCAAAAGCTTTGATTAGTTTTCTGCGCGTGTCTTGTGGTAAAATTACCTCATCTACAAATCCGCGTTCTGCTGCACGGTACGGATTCGCAAATTTATCAGCATACTCAGCTTCTTTCTCCGCTAATTTTGCTTCGTGATCGTCTGCTTCGGCAATTTCCTTTTTAAAGATAATTTCACTTGCTCCTTTTGCTCCCATTACTGCAATTTCTGCACTAGGCCACGCAAAGTTCATATCGGCTCCAATGTGTTTTGAGTTCATTACATCATAGGCTCCACCATAAGCTTTACGAGTAATTACACTTACTCTTGGCACGGTAGCCTCACTCAACGCATATAATAATTTTGCTCCGTTGGTAATAATAGCATTCCATTCTTGATCGGTTCCTGGTAAGAATCCTGGTACATCTACCAACACCAATAACGGAATATTAAAGCAATCACAAAAACGAGTAAAACGTGCTGCTTTTTTAGAACTGTTTACATCCAAACATCCTGCTAAACTCATCGGTTGATTGGCTACAATCCCAACACTTCTTCCTCCTAAACGCGCAAATCCGACCACGATATTATCCGCATAATCTTTATGGATTTCAAAAAACGAATCCGCATCAGCAATACCATCAATTACCGCACGCATATCGTACGGCTTGTTTGCATTATCTGGAACTATATTGGCTAACTCTTCTCTAGTTTCATCGCCTAATTCAAACGGTAGCTTTGCTGTAGTTTCTTGATTGTTCTGCGGCATATAACTCAACAATGTTTTAATATCCTCCAAACATTGTACATCGTTCGCTGCCGTTAAATGCGTTACTCCCGATTTGGTTGCATGCGTACTTGCTCCTCCTAATTCTTCCGAAGTTACTTCTTCATTGGTTACTGTTTTTACTACGTTAGGTCCCGTAACAAACATATAACTTGAATTTTCTACCATAACGGTAAAATCGGTCATGGCTGGTGAATACACTGCCCCACCTGCACAAGGTCCCATAATCGCAGAGATTTGCGGAATTACTCCTGATGCTTGTACATTTCTGTAAAAAATATCGGCATAACCACCTAACGAACGTACTCCTTCTTGAATACGCGCTCCACCAGAATCGTTCAATCCGATTAATGGTGCTCCTACTTTTACCGCTAAATCCATAATCTTACAGATTTTTTCGGCATGTGTTTCTGATAATGAACCTCCAAATACCGTAAAGTCTTGTGCAAACACATATACTAAGCGTCCGTTTACAGTTCCGTATCCCGTTACCACTCCGTCACCATAAAACTTCTGATTTTCCATTCCGAAATCGGTCGTTCTATGGGTTACTAAAATGCCTACTTCTTCAAAAGAACCTTCATCTAAGAAATAATTGATACGCTCACGAGCGGTTAATTTTCCTTTTTGATGATGACGGTCGATGCGTTGTTGTCCGCCTCCTAACTTTGCTTCGGTAATTTTATGTTGTAATTCTTCTATTTTAGATTTCATCTATATTCTTTTTTTGGGCGTTCCCCAAGGGTCGGGCTTTCCGCTATATCTTTTGTTGGTTCTCGATACTTGCTTCGCAAACTCGAACTGACAACAAAAGGATGCCGCTTCAAATGCTTTGCATTCAACGAAACACGTAAAATACAAATTATTGAGTTAATCCCTAACGCAAATTATGTATTAACAAGTTTTTAAAATACGTTGCTCTTTTAAATACTGCTGTAAGGCTACTTGTGCAGCAATCTTCGCTTCCTTTTCATATCCTGCTTCTAACAACTCAGGTGTGTAATACTTCTTTACAAAATGGGTATCGAAATTTCCTGAGGTGAAAGCTTCGTGTTCGCATACGAACTTTCCAAACGGCAACGTAGTTTCTATTCCTTTTACTTTGTAATTACTAATTGCTTGCTTCATTAGCTCGATAGCTTCTTCACGTGTATTTCCATAGGTAATCAATTTAGAAATCATCGGATCGTAATAAATAGGAATTTCCATTCCTTCTTCAAAACCATCATCTACACGAATATTTTCTCCTTTCGGATGTTGGTAAATTTCCAATACTCCAATACTCGGTGCAAAATTGTCTAACGGATCTTCGGCATATACACGTAACTCTAGCGCGTGTCCTTTAATATGTAAATCATCTTGCGTGAATGATAACTCCTCTCCTCTTGCTATTTTTATTTGCTGCTCTACCAAGTCTACTCCCGTAATCAGTTCAGTAACTGGGTGCTCTACTTGTAAACGTGTATTCATTTCTAGGAAGTAGAAGTTTTTGTTTTCGTCTAGTAAGAACTCAACCGTTCCTGCTCCTAAATAATCACAGGCTTTCGCAACTCTTACTGCTGCGGCTCCCATGGCTTCTCTAATTTCAGGAGTCAACACACTCGATGGCGCTTCTTCTACTACTTTTTGGTGGCGACGTTGTACCGAACATTCGCGTTCAAATAAATGTACTACGTTTCCATGAGCATCTGCCAATACTTGGATTTCAATATGACGTGGTGAGCCTACATATTTTTCTATAAATACAGAACCGTCTCCAAAAGCTGATTCTGCTTCTGAAATTGCACGCTGCATTTGTTCTTTAATATCTGCTTCTTTTTCAACAACACGCATTCCTTTTCCACCACCACCTGCTGAAGCTTTGATTAAAATTGGATAGCCTATTTCATTTGCTACTTTCGATGCATACTCGACATCAGTTACTGCTTCGTCAATACCCGGAACCATCGGAATATCGTAAGCTTTTACTGCATCTTTTGCAGCCAATTTGCTTCCCATCACTTCAATAGCATGGGTTTTCGGCCCTATAAATACAATTCCTGATTTTGCTACGGCTTCTCCAAAGGCTGCATTTTCACTTAAAAATCCGTATCCTGGGTGAATTCCATCTACACCTAACTCCTTCGCTACTTCAATAATTTTATCTCCTAATAAATACGATTGATTCGATGGTGCAGGACCAATACATACTGCTTCGTCTGCAAAAGTTACGTGTGGTGAATTTCTATCTGCTTCCGAATAAACAGCTACCGTTTTAATTCCCATCTTTTTTGCTGTACGCATTACACGCAACGCAATTTCTCCTCTGTTTGCTACTAATATCTTTTTCATATTATTCCATTTCTATTAAAACCGTATTCTTTTCTACTTTATCACCTGCCTGAATAGCTACCGATTTTACCACTCCGTCTCTTGGTGCTTGTAAGGTATTCTCCATTTTCATGGCTTCTAACACCAAAATTCCATCACCTTCTTTTACTTCTTGACCAATTTCAACATCAACAGAAACAATTAACCCAGGCATTGGTGCCTTGATATCGTTTTCTTTTTTCTCTGTTGCTACTTCTAACCCTAATTCATCAATCAACATATCTAATTCGTTAGAAATATTCACCTCATAGGTGTTTCCGTTGATTTGAATGGTGTATGTTTTTTTGTTAAAATTTGTTTGAAGTATGGTAGCTTGATATGATTGGTTACCTTCAAGTACGTGGTAGTTGTTTTTTGATTTTTCTACTATATCTAGCGCCTCTATTTGCGCTTCAGTAAAGTCAAAATCATGCGTTTTATTAACGCTCGTTTTAAAAGATTTACTCATAAATATCTGATATTTTCACCACTAAAATATTAAAATTACGATGGAATACATGAGTTAAATCTATAAATTGATTAGAATGTTTTTTTACTTTCTTAATTACTTCCTATTCATTTACAAGCAACCCTAGAAAAACCTACTATTTATCGCTCTTAATTCATATTTCATATATACCTTTGCACTGTTCTCATAAAGGGGTGCTTTTCAGTTATCAGTATTCAGTTAAATCAGTAAACAGTCGGTATAAGACTTTTCAATTTTAACTTTTCAACTTTTAACTTTATAAGGCTGAGATCATACCCAACGAACCTAGAACAGGTAATGCTGTTTAGGGAAGCGAGCGTAAATAAAAGGTCTGGTAGACCTTTTTAGCGAGTGCAAAAGTAAAGCTACGCTTTACGCTCATAATTTAATTATTCAATGTTTAACTAAAGAATAATTACCTCTTTTTATTCAATTTTGTTTTTTATAAAATGAGACCGATGTCTTTTCAAAAAAAAGTGAAAATAGTAGCTTTTTTACTCGTATTATTTACAACGTTAACAGCAAGTGCGCAAACATTTACTTTATCTGGAAAAGTAATTGATACTAACAAAAAGCCTTTGGTAGGTGCTACTGTAACTGTTGCAACTCTTAACAAAGGAACTGCTACCGATTTTAATGGTGATTTTAAATTAAATCTATTAAAAGGAACTTATGTTTTTAAAGTTTCTCACGTTGGTTTTGAGCCACTTTTACAGGAGGTTATTATAACCAAAAATCAGCAGTTTACATTTCAGTTAACTTCTGATGAAGCTATTTTAGATGAAGTATTGGTTTCTGCCGTTCGTGTAAAAGCAGATGCGCCTGTAACGCACTCTAATCTTAGTAAACAAGAAATTGAAAAACGTAATTTAGGACAGGATATTCCTGTATTATTAAACTATTTACCTTCAGTAACTTCATCATCTGATGCAGGTGCTGGTATTGGATACACTTATATTCGTGTACGTGGTTCAGATGCTACTCGTGTAAACGTTACGATTAACGGAATTCCGTATAACGATGCCGAGAGTCAGGGAACTTTTTGGGTTAATATGGGAGATTTTGCTTCTTCTACCCAAAGTTTACAATTACAGCGTGGTGTAGGTACTTCTACAAACGGTTCTGGAGCTTTTGGAGCTAGTTTAAACATCTTAACCGATGCTGTTTCAGAGGAAGCTGGTGGAGAAATTTCAAACGCTTTTGGTTCGTACGGAACAAGAAAGCACACCGTAAAGTTTACTACTGGAAAATTAAATAATGGGTTTGAATTTGCTGGACGTTTATCTAACATTTACTCTGATGGTTACGTTGATAGAGCTTTCACCGATTTAAAATCGTATTTCTTACAAGGTAGCTATACCGATGACAATACGTTGATTAAAGCCTTAGTTTTTGGAGGAAAAGAAAGAACCTATCAAGCTTGGTACGGATTGACTCCTGAGGAACTAAAAGAAAATCGCCGTCAAAATCCGTATACCTACGATAATGAAACTGATAATTATTGGCAAGATCACTATCAATTACACTGGAACGAGCAGTTATCTGAAAATTGGTCTACTAATATTGGATTAAACTACACACGTGGTAAAGGATATTACGAGCAATTTAAAGGAGGAAGCGATGCTGCCGATTACGATGATTTAATTGTTGATGGAAGCGATGTAATTGTTCGTCGTTGGTTAGACAACCATTTTTATGTTGCTAATGGGAATGCTACTTACAAAAATGACAAGTTAGAAGTTATTTCTGGGGTTTCGTACAGTACCTATAATAACGACCATTACGGAGAAATTATTTGGGGAGGTGATTTAGCTCCGAATACCAACATTAATGACCATTACTACAACAGTACTTCTGAAAAAACAGATTTGAGTGTTTTCTCTAAAGCTACGTTTAGTCTTTCAGAGCAATTTAAAGCGTTTGTTGATGTACAAGGAAGGTTTGTAAATTATCAAACGAAAGGATTGACATCTGATAGAGCTCCTATTGATGTTGATAAAGATTATAACTTCTTTAATCCTAAGTTTGGGCTTACCTATACCATAAATGACGAACATAGTTTATATGCTTCGTACGCTAAAGCGAACAGAGAACCTAATAGAAATGATTTCGAAGGTGGTAATTCTCAACACGAAAGCTTAGATGATTATGAGTTAGGTTGGCGCTTGGCAAATAAAACAGTTCGATTAAATACAAACGTATACTATATGAATTATCAGAATCAGTTAATTCTTACCGGTGCTATTGACCCAAATACTGGAGAACCTTTACGTGCTTCTAGTGGTAGTAGTTATCGTTTAGGACTGGAAATTGATGCAGATATTACTTTATCTGAACAAGTATCTATGCGTCCTAACATTGCTTTTAGTAAAAATATTAATAAGGATTACAATGCTGAAATTAATGGGGAATTACAAAATTTAGGAGATACTCCTATTACTTTTTCTCCAGATATTATTTTTGGAAATGCATTGATTTATCGACCGGTTAACAATGTACAAATCGCATTCTTATCTAAATATGTTGGAAAACAATTTATGAGTAACCTAGATAGTAGAGTATCTAGTTTAGATGTCTTAGAAGGATTCTTTACGAGTGACTTAAACATTGTTTATGAAATTAAAACTAATAAGATTTTTAAATCAATTGTACTTACTGGGTTAGTAAACAACATTTTTAACAAAGAATATGTTGATAGAGGATATTATTATACATACGACGATACGTGGACTACTCCAGGAACAACTACTACTGTTGATGGTGCTGGATACTATCCGCAAGCTACTAGAAACTTTTTAGTAGGTGCAACGTTAAAATTTTAAGTGGGAAAATGCTAGAAAAACAAAAAACCGAGACAAATTGTCTCGGTTTTTTTATAGAATTCTTTTCCTTCTTTTGATTATTTAAGCAAAAAAGATAACTTCGCTATACAGTAATATTAAAATATCTCAAGTTCTAAATAGTGGATATTAGACATCAAACAAAATTACTCATTAGTCATATTAATCAAGATGTAGCTCTTGACAAACATGCTGTTGATAAACTATCTTCTATTCTTGTATTTAAGAAATTAAATAAAAAAGAGTTTTTAATCAGACCTAGAGAAACTGCCAATACTATGAATTTTATTGTTCAAGGGTGTATGCGCAGTTACTACCTTGACGAAAATGCTCAAGAACATACTTTACAATTGGGTATTGAACAATGGTGGATAAATGATTTATATAGCTATCTAAGTAGGAAAAAATCAAGAATGTATGTACAAGCGCTAGAAAAAACCTTACTTGTACAGTTGCCTAAGAAAGAATTAGATAAACTATATATTGAGATTCCCGAAATTTCTCATTTCTTTCGGACTAAAATACAAAATGCTTATGTGGCTGTTCAAGAACGTGTTATTGATAGCATGAGCGACAATGCTTATGATCGTTATAAAAGTTTTAGAAAAGCATATCGAGATATAGAACAACGTGTGCCACAATATATTATAGCTTCTTACCTTGGAGTAACACCTGAATTTTTAAGTTATTTACGAAAAAAACACTCTTAAATTCACTTCTTAAGATACCTTAAGTTTTTTCTTCTACCCTCTCTCTAATTTTAACCCATATAATAAAACATGGGTTATGTTTCGATTAATAAATTTAATTTTTTTTATCACATTTTGGATACAAACATTAAGTTCTCAAAGTGTTAGTTTCTCACCAGAAATGATAGTAGGAAATCGCTCTACCAGCTATCAACATTACATTGGATATAAGTTTAATGCCTCCTGGTCTATTAATAATGTATCCTTATTTGACACAGAATATACTAATAATATAAACAACATCTTTTTCATAAGAAACATGTTGTCATATAATCTTAACAAACATTTTAAAGCCAATGCTTCTATAGGAATTAAAAACCCTGGCGCATTTGCATCATTAACATCTCAATATGAGTATACAGCCTCAAACTTTAAGTTAAGTTATGCTATTGGTAGTACGTATCAAAACGGGGTTACACTAGAACAAACTTTAATGATGAATTATACACCAAATCTGACTAAAAAACTTCAAGCTTACTTAAATCTATTCGCTGTAGTTAATACCAATTTAAAAGCGCTAGATAGAGGCATACAGCAACTTCGTATTGGTATAAAAAAAGAACAACTTATTACTGGAATGGCAATAAACCTAGACCAGTTTACCAAAGCAGAAAAAACACTCGAAAACTTTGGAGTATTTATAAAATTTAACTTCTAAAGAATACATATTATGAACACAAAACAAGACACAGGACTTTTAATTTTAAGAGTAAGCATTGCATTAACCATGTTGGTTTATGGCATTACTAAATTAATTTTTGGGATCGATTTTATTAAAAGTTTACTTAACCAACATGGGATACCATCCTTTATAGCTTATGGGGTTTATATTGGTGAAATTTTAGCACCTATCCTTATTGTAATTGGGTATAGAACTAAATTGGTTGGACTTGTATTTGCTATTAACTGTTTAGTAGCCATTATAATGGTACAACTACCTTACCTTTTTAAACTTAATGAGTTTGGTGGTTGGGCAATTGGTCCAATTTTCATCTACATGATGTTTGGTATTACATTATTCTTTACAGGTGCCGGCAAGCATGCATTGTCAACCAATAACAAATGGGATTAACATTATTGCTATGCAACTATTTTTTTATCAGTATTAGGATTGATAGGAGGCATTTTTTTTAGCAGTTCAAGCTGGGGTTAACTCCCATTTGGGCAGTACTCTAAAACAACCTATTCTAGCTGTAATTGCTAGTTCAATTAGTAGTTTGGTATTTGGGTATTTATTGTTGATGTTAATAAGAAAAGAGAGCATTCAAAGCATTACAACAACTCAAATACCATGGCACCTATAGTTTATTGGAGGTTTGTTTAATATTATAGGTATCGCTATATACTTTTATAATATTCCAAAAATAGGTATTTCTAAAATGATTGCGTTAGGACTTTGCGGTCAGCTAGTGTTTTTATTAATAGCAGGAAAACACGGTTGGCTTAACTTACCTATGGAACCTATTACAACAAAACGCTTAATAGGAACAATAGCAATGTTAATAGGTATAATACTCATTAACTCAAAATAATAAATTCATGACCACAATACAATTGAACATTCAAAACCTAATTTCATTATGGAGAACTGTAAGACATCCCTTTAACACATGTAATGAAGATAAAAATATAGGCTATTGTTTTATACCAAACTCACAATGACCAAATAAAACTTGGTTAAAAAAAAGAGTATGACGTAGATATTTTAAGTGAAATAAAAATATTATTTAAATCAGAATTAGACAATCTCACCTTCTCGTATTTTGATTTAGATTTTAGCAAAAAAAGTACGATTTTCGATTATCATGGTTTTAGCGAAGTTGCTACACAATATGGCATGTCATTAAACCTTACTAAAAAGACAAAGGTATCTAAGCATTTAAAATTTGAGCTGGTTACTAATGCTAATTATGCTAAAAAATGGAACTATTAAAAAACTTACAATGGTGTTATGCTACCAAAAAATTTAACCCTTCAAAAAAGGTGTCTAAAAATGACCTAGATAAATTAAAAAAAGCCATTCAATTATCAGTTTCTTCCTATGGGTTGCAATTATATAAAACATTGATAATTGAAAATCAAGATATTAAAAACAAACTAAGACCAGTATCTTGGAATCAAAATCAAATTACAGATGCTTCATACTTATTTGTATTTTGTAATTACACGGAGGCTACACATGAGGCCATTGACAACTTTATTAAACAAACTGCTGAAATACGTAATTTGGACTTAGAGAGACTAAGTGGCTATGGTGATTTTATAAAATCTAAACTCGCTGAAAAATCTCAAACCTATTTGGCCTTAGGAAACCTTTTAAACGCATGTGCTGAGTTAAAAATAGATGCCTGCCCTATAGAAGGGTTTGAGCCAAAAGCTTACAATCAAATCTTGGGTCTTGATAAACAAGGATTGAATGCTTCAGTAATTGCTCCAATAGGTTATAGAAAATATGACGACAACACTATTAAACAGTTAAAAGTAAGAAAGCCTATAGAAATTCTATTTGATATTATTTAATATTAAGGAAAAAGGTTTGGGTTAGTTTCCTAACCTTTTTAATTTAATACGGTTATTTTAAAATAAGCATCCATAATGGAAAATGAAATTGTTAAGTTAATTTCTAGATACCTTGAGCTTACTAATGAGGAAGCTTCTGCCCTTACTGAATGTATTCTTGTTAAATCTTTTAAAAAAGGAGACATCCTTTTAAGAGAAGGGCAAGTATCCAAAGAGTCTTATTTTGTTATTCATGGCTGCGTAAGAAAGTATTATATTATCGATGGTGGAGAACGTACCACAGAATTTTATGTAGAAGAAGAATCTGTAGCTTCATTACAAAGTTATAAAAACAAAACACCAGCCAACCATTATTTTGAATGTGTTGAAGATTCGAAACTCGCAGTTTTAAGCTATGAAAAAGAACAGGAGCTTTTTAAACGTGTTCCTAAATACGAAACTTTGTGTAGAATATCTATCGAAAGTGGTTTTGGACAGCAACAGGAAGCTTTAGCTAAATTTATTACTTCAAGTCCAGAAGAACGGTATAAAAACCTTTTAGAAACTAGACTAGACTTGTTACAACGTGTGCCTCAATATCATTTGGCAAGTTACTTGGGTATGAAACCTGAATCTTTAAGTAGAATTAGAAAGCGGATTACTCGTAAATAATAATCTATTAATCATTACCGAAAAAGTCTTTAAAATTCTTTTGTTCAGACTTCCATGTCCATTCAGATCTACTAAAATTACCGGAATCTTCAATCACCCTTATCGTTATTGCATCAATAATTTCTATAATTATAGTTCCATCTAACTGATCTTTTCCCACAAGCATGTCTGATGTCTGACCATACTAAATAGATTTTAGAATCTTTAATTGTGCCATGACCAACGTGACACCTTTGTTCACCCAAAGAAAACTCTTCTGTTGGCTGGTTCAGCCCTAACTAAAATACTGAATTATTTTTTACTTCTATCCAAAACGGATTATTCCCACTAGACACACAACAACCAGATTTAATAGTCTGTTCTTTCATATTCTTATTTTCTTTATTTTAAATTATTTATATTTCAATATTCACAATCAACTATTGTGCTAAATAGATTGATAATATTAATATACAAAACAATATTTGTAATACTAGGTCTTTAATATTCATACTTTTTGCTTTATATTAAAGCAAAAATATTTTAGACTAAAATCTAATTCATTAACTAAAGTTAATTAACAGTATCTGTTTTATCTACCACTCCCTAATTTTTCCTCGATGCCAAAATACCCGCTTTTAACATCATTGTTTAATAAATATAAAATATCAGTGGTAACCTCTTTTGGTAATCGAAGAGCTGCTCTTCCTCCCATGTCGGTTTGTGCCCATACTGGATCTAAAGACGATACCGTTATACTCTTACTTTCCAAACGCTTCACTAGTAATTTAGCATACATATTTAAAGTTGCTTTAGACATTTTATAATGGGTCTGAAAGGCATCAAAATTCTGTTCACTAAAAGCCCCCAGTCAGACGCGATGCTAATAATATATGCTTTCGTATTTAATCTTGAAAGAAGTTTTTCAGTTAATTCAATAATGCCAAATACATTTGTATTAAAGGTTTGTTTTAACTGTTTCATATTAATTGCTGAAACATCCCATTTTTCGATTAAAATACCTGCGTTATTGATTATAAAGTCTAACTTTATATCTTTCAACATCGCTACAAATTTCTCAATAGAATTGCTGTTGGATAAATCAAGTTTTAAGCATTTAAAATTAGAGTGACCAAGTGGGTTATTTCCTGTGGTAAACAAATCAATTATCTTAAAACCTGACCCATTATACAACATTTCAACTGTTGCTAAACCAATACCTCTACTGCTACCTGTAACTATCCCGTGTTTCATAATATATTTCATTTTACTATTGATTTATGTTTTACTTTGGGTTGTTTGCACATAACCAATTGTATTTACTACAATTTAAAAAAGTAAATCTGTTTTTATAAGTATTAATTTCATTCTATTTATGATTGATATTATTATTATCAAATTTAGCCCGTTAAATAGTTAAAAAAATTAAAGCAATTATGACTGTAAAATATGGCTACAGGTTACATGAATTTTAACATACTTCTTTAAGATTTCTCTACTTAAACCCTTTAATTAATAGCCAAAGGGTAAACGAAAACTCACCAAAAATAGCAGGTATGATTACTATTATGGTAAATATATCTTTATAGTCAAGATAATTAGAGATAAAAATATTTGCAAAACCATCTATAAAATACCCTATTGCCCCAATAAACAACAATATACCTATAGGCTTTGGAACATTATTGGATTTAAAAATCAAATAACATAAAAATGCTAAATGTATTCCAAAAATCATTAAACCTAGAGTCCATATTTCATTAAATTTTTTTAATAAAGACATTATAGTTTGTTGTGTTTCTATGGATTGGGAATTTAGCTTCTTATTAGAAATTATATTATATACCTCAAATAAGTTTAAAAGAGCTGCACAAAAAAACAATACATTAATAAATCTTAAGATAGATGCTGTTATAGAAATATTTCTGCTCACCCATTTAAATAACTTATATAAAGACCACACTAATAACAAATCAAAAATCAACATTACTATGAACCCGATGATACCATAACCCAACTGTGATGTGTTTTCATTTAAATTTTGAATTGTCTCATTAATATTATTTAAATCAATTAAGTTTTCTACTGCATAAAAATTCGCATAGAACCCAGATATAAAAATTATTAGATAAGCAATTCCAGAAATTCTTGCTCGTTGTTTCATAATTATATTTCTAGAAGATCGAACAAAAATATAGGTCTATGCTATTATTAGCATTGACTTAAGTTAAGATAATTAGTATTGAATTTTATTAGTAAAAAAGAAGTTTATTATTTATAAGTACAGCCGTTAAAGTGATCAACAGGTAACTTAACTCAATAGATGACACTAAAAAAATCCCGAGTATGTAACTCGGGATTTTTTTAGTCTTTATTTATTTTTCCTACAGCACAACTTACAAATGATTTTGCTTTATGTACCATTGTGTTTTTATCTCCAGCTTCTGGATAGCCTAATTTTGATAACTTTTCTTTTACTTTCGATAACACCTCTTTTTTCATGGAAATGGTAACCAACGATTTCTCAACATTAACAGTAACATTCGTTACTTTATTTATACTCGATAATTCTTTGGTTATGGTTACTGCACAACCTCCACATTTTAGTTTTCTATATAAACTTCGTATTGCATATTATTTATTTTTCTCTGTCCATTCTAAATAGCCTCCTAAAACATTATAGGCTTCATAACCTTTTTCAGCTAAAAGTTCAGTAGCTTTTTTACTTCTACCTCCTGAGCGACAGTAAATATATACAGGTCGGGTTTTATCTAACTTTTCTAAAACCTTTCCTTCAAAATCTTCTCCTGTAATATCTATTTTAATTGGAGTTTTAATAACTCCTCCAGCCCACTCTTCTGGGGTTCTAACGTCTAATAACTGTACGTTATCTTCGTTTTCTAAAACTACTTGTAAATTTTCTACTGTGATATCTTTTGCCTCATTGGTTTGTGGCTTACACGACAATACCACTGTTAAAAATAAACCTACTAAAAAAATACCCTTGTTCATTTTTACTTATTTTAAAGTTGATGGACATACCGTTGCTGTTCTTGGAATATCAGTTTCTTTAATCGCTTTATATCCTCCAGCAACATCAATTATATTATGAAATCCTCTGGCTTTTAAAATAGACGCCGCTATTACCGAACGGTATCCACCAGCACAGTGTACATAGAAGTCTTCTTTTGTTGGGAACTCTTCTACATGTTCATTTAAAAAGTCTAATGGAGTACTTGGTACGTCTACAATATGCTCATTTGCGTATTCTCCTGGTTTTCTAACATCAAAAACAGGTGCTTCTTTTGTTATTGCTTCTGCTAAAACATTTGCAGAAACAGAACGTAACGTGTCCACTTCTTTTCCTGCTTCTTTCCAAGCTGCAAAGCTTCCATCTAAATATCCTAACACGTTATCAAAACCAACACGAGATAAACGTGTAATAGTGGTTTCTTCTTCACCTTCTGGAGTCACTAATAAAATTGGTTGAGTAACATCTTTAATCAATGCCCCTACCCATGGAGCAAATGTTCCACCTAAACCAATAAAAATTGATTGTGGAATAAATCCTTTAATAAATTCTGATTGATGGCGTACATCTAAAATCAGCGCATCTGTTTCATTTGCTATTTTTTCAAAATCTGTTACTGATAAAGCTGTTGCTCCACTTTTGATAACTTCATCGATAGATTGATACCCTTCCTTATTCATTTTTACATTTAAAGGAAAATATTCAGGTGGAGGTAGTAATCCATCAGTTACTTCTTTAACAAACTCTTCTTTGGTCATATCTGCACGCAATGCGTAATTGGTTTTCTTTTGATCGCCAATTGTACCCACTGTTTCTTTGCTTAAGTTTTTACCACAAGCTGAACCTGCTCCGTGTGCTGGATATACAATTACATCATCTTCCAGCGTCATAATTTTTGTACGTAAACTATCGTACAATAATCCTGCTAATTCATCTTGTGTTAGGTTAGCTGCTTTTTGTGCTAAATCTGGGCGCCCTACATCACCTAAAAACAAGGTGTCTCCACTAAAAACTGCATAATTTTTTCCTTCCTTATCTTTTAACAAATAAGAAGCACTTTCCATTGTATGTCCTGGAGTATGTAATACGGTAATAGTAATATCTCCTAATGTAAATATTTCTCCATCTGTTGCAATATGAGCTTCATAATTTGTTTTTGCTGTTGGTCCGTATACAATTGTCGCTCCTGTTTTTTCAGCTAGCGTAACATGACCACTTACAAAATCTGCATGGAAGTGAGTTTCGAAAATATATTTGATTTTAGCGCCATCTTTTTCAGCTCTGTTTATATAAGGATCAACTTCACGTAACGGATCTATAATTGCTACTTCTCCATTACTTTCAATATAATAGGCTCCTTGTGCTAAACAACCTGTATAAATTTGCTCTATTTTCATGATATTATATATTATTTATACGCTTGGTGTATATACTGTGCGTATTTTTTCTGATTTTGATTATCTCCTGTTTTATAAAAATTTACGGCACCATTGGCACGCATAAAAAAGTGATCTAAACTTACAACGTCTAATAAACCTCCTCTGAAAAAGGCATCTCTAACAGGCCCTTTTACTCCTGCAAAATAAAATTGGATATTGTGTTTGTTAAAATAAATTATACGTTCTTTTAACATCTCTATCCCAGTACTATCTACTCTATTAATACTCTCTGCATCTAATACAATCAATTTTAATGCCTTCCCTTTTTCTTCTGTCATTTCGTCCAATTTGTCTCTAAAATAGTTAGAGTTGGCATAAAATAACTGCGCATCAAAACGAAACACTAAAATTTCATCATCTAAAATAACTTCCTTAAACCTGTTTTTATTACGATAGAAATCTGAATTTGGTACTTTTCCTAACTCAGCTACATACGGTCTTGAGGTTCTAAAAATTAAAACAATTAACGATAAAACTACCCCGATTAAAATTCCGTATTCAATTCCGAAGAAAATAGTAGCTAAAAAAGTAGCTAAGAGTAACCAGAAATCTAAATTATTTGCTTTCCATAACCTTCTTGCTTCTTTTACATTAATCAGATTAAAAACCGCAACGATAATAATTGCTGATAAAATAGTTTTTGGTAAGTGGTAAAAAACTGGGGTTAAAAAAAGTAATGTAAACACTACCAAAATTGCGGAAACAATTGCGGAAATCCCTGTAGTTCCTCCCGATTCTGCATTGATTGCCGAACGAGAAAAACTTGATGCTGATGGGTAAGATTGAAATAACGATCCAACCATATTACTTAATCCCAAAGCAACCAGTTCTTGATTTGGTCTTACTCTATACTCATCCTGCTTAGCTTCCAAAGTCTTTCCGATAGAAATAGTTTCTAAGTACCCTACCATAACCAAAGTCGCCGCTATCGGCATCAATTCGCGTATTAAAGCTATATCAATTACTGGTATTGAAAATTTAGGTAAGCCTGATGGAATATCTTTTACAATGGCTACATCTGATAGTTGTGTTCCAAAAAAACGTATGGTTACTATACCCAATATAACAACGATTAACGCATTGGGTATTTTTTTATTAATTCTTCTAAAAACTATAATAATAGCACATGCTACTAAACCTATAATTGTTGTATTTGTTTTAAAATATTTAAGCCTGAAGAGAATATCTTCTAATAATACATGAATTTGATCACTTTGTACAAACTCTACTCCGAATAAGTTCCTAAATTGATTTAATCCAATAATTAAAGCTACCGCAGAGGTAAATCCTGTTATTACAGGTCTTGATAAAAAGTTTACGATAAACCCTAAACGGAAAATCCCCATTAAAAACTGAATAGTACCTACTACCAGTGCGAGCAATATTGCTATAGCTATATAACTTTCAGACCCTGTTAATGCTAAGGTAGAAACTCCTGTTGCTACAATTAATGAATCCATTGCTACTGGACCAATTGCTACTTGACGTGATGTTCCAAAAATAGCATACATCAGTTGAGGCATTAAGGCTGCATACAAACCATAAATTGGTGGTAAGCCTGCTATAAGTGCATAGGCAATACCTTGTGGAATTAACACAATAGCAACTGTTATACCTGCAACTACATCACCTCTTAACTGCGATTTTTTATAGTTGGGTAACCATTCTAGTATCGGTATGAGTTTTTTTAGTAGATTCATTTATTTAAAAGAGCTCTCCTTGGCTAGTTCCTTTAATTCTTCCTAAATGTTTATAGGCCAAATCGGTTACTTCTCTTCCTCTTGGCGTACGCATAATAAATCCTTGTTGTATTAAAAAGGGTTCATATACTTCTTCAATTGTTTCTGCATTTTCAGCAACTGCTGTTGCTAAGGTGGTTATTCCTACAGGTCCGCCTTTAAACTTATCAATGATGGTAGATAAAATTTTATTATCCATTTCATCTAACCCATGTGCATCTACATTTAAAGCTTTTAAAGCATATCTCGCTATTTCTATTGTGATGGTACCATCTCCCTTAATTTGAGCAAAATCACGCACTCTACGTAATAATGCATTAGCAATACGAGGTGTTCCTCTACTTCTTCCAGCAATTTCAATCGCTGCTTCCATAGAAATAGGCATTTTTAAAATATAAGCACTTCGTTGAATAATCGTTGTTAGTAGTTCTGTTGAGTAATAATGTAATCGACTACTGATACCAAAACGAGCTCTCATAGGAGCTGTAAGCAATCCTGAACGAGTAGTTGCTCCTATTAAAGTAAATGGTTCAAGATTAATTTGAACTGTACGAGCGTTAGGTCCAGATTCAATCATTATATCGATTTTATAATCTTCCATTGCTGAGTACAAATACTCTTCTACAATAGGACTTAATCGATGGATTTCATCTATAAACAAAACATCTCGTTCATCTAAGTTGGTTAGTAACCCTGCTAAATCTCCTGGTTTGTCTAATACAGGTCCTGAGGTTACTTTTATTCCAACTCCTAACTCATTGGCTAAAATATGAGCCAACGTTGTTTTTCCTAATCCTGGAGGACCATGAAATAAGGTATGGTCTAATGCTTCATCTCTTTGATTTGCTGCCTCTACAAAAACTTTTAAATTGTCTATTGCCTGATCTTGACCAGTAAAATCATCAAATGAAAGCGGACGTAGTTTTTTTTCTACATCTAGTTCTTCATTTGAATAGTTTGTGTTTTCAGGGTTTAGGTTTTCATTCATATTAGTGCAAATATACTTGAAATATGATGTTTGCTTTGTAATATATGTTACTTAGCCAATATTTTTATGCTAAGATACATATTATAACGTGTTGTAATAATTAATGTGAATAATAAAAGCCCCATATAACCTCTATATGTTAGTAACAAAATATTGGTCCATTCACTATTTCAAAAAGAGCATCTTACGTTAATTATCATTCTAAAATGTCCTGAAGTTATAGTCAAGTTTTATTACAATGAGGGTATTCAAATTAAAAATTAGGTATAAAAAAAACCTCAATCTAATAAAAGATTGAGGTTTAAAAGAAAGGCAACGACCTACTCTCCCACCAGTGGCAGTACCATCGGCGCTAATGGGCTTAACTTCTCTGTTCGGAATGGTAAGAGGTGAGCCCCATTGCGATAATCACCTTAAATCGTTTCAGTATATTTCAACTGTATAAGTTAACATATTAGTAAAATCATATCATA
>NZ_CAZEQS010000004.1:580000-928915 GCF_964513915.1 Tenacibaculum litoreum
TACACGTGTCCCGCACTACTCAGGGTACTGCTATATTATCTTCGATTACCTATACGAGACTATCACTCTCTTCGGTTCGTCTTTCCAAACGATTCTAGTTCTCTAAGACTCTAATGTCGCAGCCCTACAACCCCAATATTGCCGTAACAACATTGGTTTGGGCTAATCCGCGTTCGCTCGCCACTACTAACGGAATCACTTTTGTTTTCTCTTCCTATGGTTACTTAGATGTTTCAGTTCACCACGTTTGCTCACCCGAAGGTGTGACATGTCTTCAACATGCCGGGTTGCCCCATTCGGAAATCTACGGATCATAAAATATGTGCTTCTCCCCGTAGCTTATCGCAGCTTATCGCGTCCTTCTTCGCCTCTGAAAGCCTAGGCATCCTCCATACGCCCTTATTTAGCTTATTGTACTTTTTGCTGTAGTATAAATACTACAACGAGCTCTTTATAATTCTTGTTCTTATAAAAATATTTTGTTAGATTTAATCTAACTCTCTATCTTGATTCTTTACGATATCATTTTACCAATATGTCAATGAACTTGTGGACCTTAGTCCTTGTGGAGAATATCGGAGTCGAACCGATGACCTCTTGCGTGCAAGGCAAGCGCTCTAGCCAGCTGAGCTAATCCCCCTTTTCTTTTCAGTAGTCGGTATCAGTTAACAGTTATCAGTTAATTGATGACCTATACGTCAACTTGGGATACCCAACTTCTAAAATTTCCTTTCAACTATTTATCTTAAAATTGTAGTCTCGGGCAGACTCGAACTGCCGACCTCTACATTATCAGTGTAGCGCTCTAACCAGCTGAGCTACGAGACTTTTTTTAGCCTCTAGACTTTAGCTCTTAATTATTAGATATAACACTAACAACTATCGACTAAATACTATTGACTTCTTAAGATCTTAGTCTATTTTTTTAAAATTAACAGCAAAGAGTAAAATAAAACCTCTTATGTAACTCACCATCTTTCTCTAGAAAGGAGGTGTTCCAGCCGCACCTTCCGGTACGGCTACCTTGTTACGACTTAGCCCTAGTTACCAGTTTTACCCTAGGCAGCTCCTTGCGGTAACCGACTTCAGGCACCCCCAGCTTCCATGGCTTGACGGGCGGTGTGTACAAGGCCCGGGAACGTATTCACCGGATCATGGCTGATATCCGATTACTAGCGATTCCAGCTTCACGGAGTCGAGTTGCAGACTCCGATCCGAACTGTGATATGGTTTGTAGATTCGCTCCAACTCGCGTTGTGGCTGCTCATTGTCCATACCATTGTAGCACGTGTGTAGCCCAGGACGTAAGGGCCGTGATGATTTGACGTCATCCCCACCTTCCTCACGGTTTGCACCGGCAGTCTCGCTAGAGTCCTCAGCTTTACCTGCTAGCAACTAACGATAGGGGTTGCGCTCGTTATAGGACTTAACCTGACACCTCACGGCACGAGCTGACGACAACCATGCAGCACCTTGTAAAGTGTCCGAAGAAAAACCGATCTCTCAGCCTGTCACTCTACATTTAAGCCCTGGTAAGGTTCCTCGCGTATCATCGAATTAAACCACATGCTCCACCGCTTGTGCGGGCCCCCGTCAATTCCTTTGAGTTTCAATCTTGCGATCGTACTCCCCAGGTGGGACACTTATCACTTTCGCTTAGTCACTGAATATAAACCCAACAACTAGTGTCCATCGTTTACGGCGTGGACTACCAGGGTATCTAATCCTGTTCGCTCCCCACGCTTTCGTCCATGAGCGTCAGTATATACGTAGTAGACTGCCTTCGCAATCGGTATTCTAAGTAATATCTATGCATTTCACCGCTACACTACTTATTCTATCTACTTCCGTATAACTCAAGTCAACCAGTATCAAAGGCAGTTCCATAGTTAAGCTATGGGATTTCACCTCTGACTTAATTGACCGCCTGCGGACCCTTTAAACCCAATGATTCCGGATAACGCTTGCACCCTCCGTATTACCGCGGCTGCTGGCACGGAGTTAGCCGGTGCTTATTCTTACAGTACCGTCAGTTAGTTACACGTAACTAAGTTTCTTCCTGTATAAAAGCAGTTTACAACCCATAGGGCAGTCTTCCTGCACGCGGCATGGCTGGTTCAGAGTTGCCTCCATTGACCAATATTCCTCACTGCTGCCTCCCGTAGGAGTCTGGTCCGTGTCTCAGTACCAGTGTGGGGGATAATCCTCTCAGACCCCCTACCTATCGTTGCCATGGTAAGCCGTTACCTTACCATCTAGCTAATAGGACGCATAGTCATCTTGTACCGATAAATCTTTAATTAAAAAATGATGCCATTTCTCAACATTATGGAGTATTAATCTTCATTTCTAAAGGCTATCCTCCTGTACAAGGCAGATTCTATACGCGTTACGCACCCGTTCGCCGGTCGTCAGCAAAAAAGCAAGCTTTTCCCTGTTACCCCTCGACTTGCATGTGTTAAGCCTGCCGCTAGCGTTCATCCTGAGCCAGGATCAAACTCTTCATTGTATAATCTTTAATATTATAAATGTTAAGTTCCAAAAGAATTTTTAACTTCGTAGAAGTTATGGTTATTCTACTCTTTGTTTTACGCTGTCAATTTCAATATTTTCAATGAACTTGGTGAATCTCTAACGATAAGCGTTAACTCATCTTTTCAACTCAACCTTTTGTAGAAATACTAGACTCGAACTAGTGACCTTACCGTCTTCCAAAATTTCTGTGATCGTGTCGCTTTCTCAAAGCGGATGCAAAACTACAAACTCTTTTTAATCTGACAAAACTTTTTTTAAAGTTTTTTCGTTTGTTTCGCTACACTATTTTAATGAACTGTTTCCCTAAAAATCGGACTGCAAAGATACTCACTTTATTTCTTATTAAACAAGAAAAATTTAAACTATTTTTTAACCTTTTCTTTAAATATCTTAAACCCTATTTTAATGAACTCTTACTAACTTCTTAGCTTACCGCTTCTCCGTTTGCGGGTGCAAATATAGATACCTTTTTCTTTACAACAATGACTTTTTTTACCTTTTTTCTAAACCTTTTTTTAACTCTTTGTCTTATACTACTTTATACCTAAAAGTTTTTTCTAACCAATCAAAACAATACCTACCCTTTTACTCTAAATACACCTTTTAACTACTTCCCTTAACACTGAAGGGACTTTTACATACTATATATATGATAGCAAATCGCGTTAGGGATTAAAGCGAATAGGCTATTTAATTGTTTGTTTCGTTGAATGTACAGCATTTAAAGCGACATCCTTTTGCTTTTATTGAATTGCAATAACAATCCAAAAGCAAAAGATACAGCGGAAAGCCCGACTCTTCACAATGTTACATCATAGCGATAACTAAATTGTAAAGCGAAACGCACAACTAATAAAACCATATTATAAGAATTACACTTATTATACCTGTTCAATTAGCTAATCAATTATTTAATTATACATAAAAACCTTTAACACTATTTTACTATACATGTTATTACTTACTGTAATCTACTACTAATAATGAATAATGTAGTACAACAATTTTCTTTAAAATTGTATTCTTAAATTTTGATCCACTAGTTCTTTATCTAATAGTTTAATATCTGAGGTATAATAACTGTTAAACCCTAAATTATAATACAGATAAGCTCCTTTTTTTATTTTTCTGAGCTTGAACTTATTTCAGAATAGTAGATCTTAATAAAAAAAGCCTTCCAAAATTGGAAGGCTTTTTTATAATTTGTCTTTATATATTAAGATGGTTCTTCTCCATCTAGTAATGGTACATTTTGTGGCACAAAATCTTTTCCATGCACATATTCACCATTTTCATCTGTTTTACTGTAATCGTAAGCCCATCTGTGAACCTCAGGAATTGCTCCTGGCCAGTTTCCGTGAATGTGCTCAACTGGAGTAGTCCACTCAAGTGTATTTGCATTCCATGGGTTTTGCGATGCTTTTTGACCTCTATACATAGAGATAAAGAAGTTTGCAATAAAGATTAACTGAGCTGCTCCTCCAATGATTGCCATGATAGTCATGAACACGTTAATATCTGCTAAGTCATCAAACATTGGGAAGTTTGTGTTTGTATAGTAACGACGTGGTAAACCAGCTAATCCGATAAAGTGCATTGGGAAGAATACTCCGTAAGCACTAATAATTGTTAACCAGAAATGCCAGTATCCTAATGTTTTGTTCATCATTCTACCATACATTTTAGGGAACCAGTGGTAAACACCAGCAAACATTCCTAATAAAGCAGATACTCCCATTACTAAGTGGAAGTGAGCCACTACGAAATATGTGTCGTGTACATTAATATCTAAAGCTGAATCTCCTAATACTAATCCTGTTAAACCTCCTGTTACGAACGTAGAAACTAATCCGATTGAGAACATCATTGCTGGGTTTAACTGTAAGTTACCTTTCCATAAAGTAGTTACGTAGTTAAACGCTTTTACCGCCGAAGGAATTGCAATTAATACTGTTGTAAAAGTAAATACAGAACCTAAGAATGGGTTCATTCCTGATACGAACATGTGGTGACCCCATACAATCGTAGATAAGAATGCAATTGCCATAATAGATCCAACCATTGCACGATATCCGAAAATTGGCTTACGAGCATTTGTTGAAATTACTTCTGAACTAATTCCTAATGCAGGTAATAAAATAATATATACTTCTGGGTGACCTAAGAACCAAAATAAGTGTTCAAATAATACTGGTGACCCTCCTTGGTAATGTAATACTTCACCAGAAATAAAGATATCTGATAAGTAGAAAGAAGTACCAAAGCTTCTATCGAAGATTAATAATAATGCTGCCGATAATAATACTGGGAATGAAATTACACCAATAATTGCTGTGATGAAGAATGCCCACATAGTTAATGGCAATCTTGTCATTTTCATTCCTTTTGTACGTAAGTTTAATACAGTAACAATATAGTTTAACGACCCGATTAATGATGAAGCAATAAATATTGCCATAGACACTAACCATAATGTCATACCTGTACCTGAACCTGGAATTGCTTGTGGCAATGCAGATAATGGAGGATAAATTGTCCATCCTGCAGATGCTGGTCCTGCTTCTACAAATAATGAGATAATCATTATTACTGATGATAAGAAGAATAACCAGTATGATACCATGTTTAAGAATCCAGAAGCCATATCACGAGCTCCAATTTGTAACGGAATTAATAGGTTAGAGAATGTACCACTTAAACCTGCTGTTAATACAAAGAATACCATGATTGTACCGTGAATTGTAACTAACGCTAAGTACATATCTGGATTCATAATTCCATCTGTTTGATGGTTTCCTAAGAATGCTTCAACAATTGAAAACGATGTATCTGGCCATGCAATTTGTAAACGAAATAACATAGACATGAAACCTCCTATGATACCCATAAATATACCTGTAACAAGGAACTGTTTCGAGATCATTTTATGATCTTGACTAAAAATGTATTTAGTTACAAATGTTTCTTTGTGATGATGATCTGACATAATCTATATCTTTATATACTTTTTAAAAATATCTTATTTAATTGCTTGAGCTAATGTTTTTTGTTCTGATAACCACTTGTTGTATTCTTCTTCTTCAACAACAGTAATTTTCATTTGCATATTGTAGTGAGATGCTCCACAAATTTTGTTACATAATAATAAGTAATCAAACTCATATGGATCTTCCCCTTTAGCTCTTCTAATTTTGTTAATTCCTTCTGTTTTTGCAATTACCTCAGAATTTTGACGCATTTCTGCAGTGGTGTATTTTGGCGTAAATGCGAATTGAGTAACCATACCTGGAACACAGTTCATTTGAGCTCTAAAGTGAGGCATGTAAGCAGAGTGCAATACATCTTGTGAACGGAATTTGAATAATACTTTCTTTCCTTTTGGTAAGTATAATTCTGTTACTTGCTTATCATCTTGTGCACTTGGGTCAGACATATCAACCCCCATAGTGTTAATTCCTTTGATAAAGTTTACATTACCTAAACCTAATTGGTTGTCTTCACCTGCGTAACGTGCATCCCAACGGAATTGTTGAGAGTATACTTCAATTACGATAGGGTTTTCATCGTCACCAACATACATAATGTTATTCCAAGCCCATAAACCATATCCAATTAATAATACAATTGTTACTGCTGGAATTGTCGTCCAAATTAACTCTAATTTATGGCTATCTGCATAAAATAATGCTTTGTTGTTTTTATTTCCTCTATACTTATAAGTAAAGAAGAAAATTAAAAACTGCATTCCGAATTGAACGATTCCAATTAACCAAAAAGTAATGTTGAAAAGGTTATCATCATGCTCTCCTTCAAAAGAAGCAGCTTCTGGTAACATGATTACGTTCATGGCAATTAAGCAGTAAATCATCATTGCATAAAGGAATGCTAAGAAACCTAAAGCGTATTTACCTTGTTTTTCGTTGTCTTTATCTGTAGCAATTACAGAACGGAAATTCATTATACGAGTAATTTGCCAAAAACTTACTCCAATTGCAACTGCTATGAAAATATAAAATAAAGCGAGCATATTATCTAAACTATTTGTTTATTAATTCTTTTTATTAATGATGATTACTATCTTCTCCTCTGTGTTCGATATTATAGTAATGATATGTTTCACTCTCGTGTAAATACGGGTTACCTTTTGGTACTGGATTTGCTTTTGCAAATGCACTGAAAGTAGCGAAGATAAATAATCCTGTAAAGAATAATAATCCACTAATCTCACCTATTCCGAATCCCCATTGAGCACCAACTGTTCCTGGCATAACCATTACGAATAAATCGATATAATGACCAGCTAAAATTACTACACCTCCTAAGATTACAAACCAAGGCATGCTCTTAAAGTCACTGTTTATTAACAATAATACAGGGAAAATAAAGTTCATTCCAACCATTGCTAAAAATGGCACTTTATATTCGTTAAAACGTAATAAGAAATAAGTAGTTTCTTCTGGCATGTCTGCATACCATATTAACATGAACTGAGCGAACCATAAGTATGTCCAGAATACAGAGAAACCAAACATAAATTTAGCTAAATCATGAATATGACTATCATTTACTAATGGTAATACTCCTTTTGAACGTAAGTAAATAGTTACCATTGCAATTACTGTTAATGCAGATACTAAGAAAGTAGCTAATACATACCATCCAAATAATGTTGAGAACCAGTGTGGATCTATTGTCATAATCCAGTCCCAAGACATCATACTTTCAGTAATCATAAAGAAGAATAAGAAAATTACAGAAATATTATAGTTCTTCTTATGTAATTTTAAATCTCCATTGTCTTGTTTAATAGAGTTTCTTCTAATAATAAAAGTATAAGCATTCCATACTACTAGATAGAAAATACTTCTCATTAACCATCCTGGAGTATTTAGATACCATTTCTTACCATCTATGATTGAATCGTAGTTTGGACTTGTAGGGTCTACAACTCCTTCTCCCATCCAAGGGAATAAATGATTCATATGCATTACTGTAAGAATCAAGAATACTAACATAGCAAGACTTACATAATGTAGGTTTGTTGTGATAGCTTCCATAACTCTAAATAACACAACAGACCATCCAGACTGTGCCACTCTTTGAGAAGCATAAAATGCTAATACCAATAATGTGATTCCTAAAGAGAATAATAAAGCAACATATAAAGCAGACCAAGGTCTATTTTGCATTTGGTGTAAAGCATGTTCTGCATGAGCATCTCCGTGATCTTCACCATGAGCAGCTACTTCAGCATGTGCTTCAGTTGTTGTTTCATGCGCTTCTTCAGTTGCAGTTTCATCATGAGTATTATCAGCTAGATGTACAGCCGAACTATCTTGCGCTTGTGTATTTTCAGTAGCTTCTTCTGAGTGTTCTTGTTCACTATTGTGTGCTACTTCTTCAGTATGTGTAGCAGTACTATCTGCAACATGCTCTTCAGTTGTTGTATCTTCTTCGTGATTTTCAACTTTAGCTTCTTCTTTATGCTCTACATCAGCATGATCTGCTTTCGCTTCATGACCTCCATGATGTGCATCTTGTTTTGCTAAAATTTCTTTTGCTTCTTCTAATGTTTTAGGCGCTGAAAAGAAACTATAACCTGTTCCTAAAAGTCCTACAGCCATTAAAACAATAGCTAGCATTTTTAATTTTCCTGAAAACTGGTACATATCTTAACTATCTATTATAGACTTATTTTAATTCGCTTCTTAATTTTTCTACGTATTGTACAACTTGCCAACGCTCATTGTATCTTAACTGTGATGCATGAGATCCCATTAAGTTTTTACCATACATAATTACATGATAAATATTTCCTGGAGTTAACTCTCTGTCTGCGTAATTTGGGATACCGTTGAATTTATCTCTTTGAGATAATGCTCCGTTACCATCACCTTTTGTTCCGTGACAAGAAGCACAGTAAATTACGTATAATTCTTTACCTTTTTCTAAGTTAGCCTCAGTTGTTGGTAATGGATTTTTTAATTCAGCTTTTGCTTTTTCATATCCTTCATTAGTATCTGGAATATCATAAGCTACAACTCCGTTTCTACTTACAGTACCTGCTACTGGTAATTTATTTACCATTTTATCATTAATACCTTCTGCTCCATTTGCATCGTAAGGTACAGATACATACATGTCAGGCATGTATTGTACTTGTGGTTTGCGTTTATCGTTACAAGAACTTAAGCTTGTTGCTACTACAGCTAAAGCGATAATTATTTTTAAACTCTTCATATCTCTTTATTAGTGCGTTTCTACTACGTTAATTTCTACAGCTCCTGTTGTTTCTAACAATGACACTAATTCTTCTTCACTTCCTTCAACAGGAATCTCCATTAAAAAGTGATCATCTGTAGTCCTTGGATCAGGGTTTTCAGCTTCTTTAAATGGCCAAATCTTACTTCTCATATAAAAAGTAATTACCATTAAGTGTGCTGCAAAAAACACTGTTAATTCGAATAAAATCGGAACGAAAGCTGGCATATTTGCAGCCCATGAAAAGTTGGGCTTTCCTCCAATATCTTGAGGCCAATCAGCAATCATAGTATACCATGTTAACCAAACTGCTACTGATAAACCTGTAATACCATATAAAAAAGCAGTAATTGCTAAACGTGTTGGTGCTAAGCCCATTGCTTTGTCTAGCCCGTGAACTGGGAAAGGACAAAATACTTCTTCAATATGATGATTTTCTGCTTTTACTTTCTTAACTGCATCCATTAAGATATCATCATCATTATATAATGCGTGAATTACTTTATTAGTGCTCATTGTTCTCTTCTCTTGATTTTTTAAAATTCTCACCTGATGATTTCAAAATAGTCTTAATCTCTGCTGTAGGGATTACTGGGAAAGTTCTTGCATATAATAAGAATAATACAAAGAAGAATCCGATAGTTCCTATAAAGATACCTACATCTACAAACGTTGGTTCAAAACGCCACCATGTAGATGGTAACTGCCCTTTACTTAATACAATTGCAATGATATCAAAACGCTCAAACCACATACCGATATTAATTACTATCGAGATAATAAAAGACCAGATAAAACTTCTTCTAATTTTTTTGATCCATAATAATTGTGGAGTGAAGATATTACAAATTAATAATGACCAGAATGCCCATCCATAAGCACCTGCTTCAGCTCCAAATGATAAGTATGTGTAGTTTTCATAAGGAGAACCTGTATACCATGCAATGAAAAATTCTGTTGCATAAGCTACTGCTACGATACCTCCTGTTAAGATGATTACGATGTTCATATACTCAACATGTAAACGTGTAATATACGCCTCCATGTTCGTAACCTTACGCATGATACCTAATAACGTTTGTACCATTGCGAATCCTGAGAAAATTGCCCCTGCAACGAAATAAGGAGGGAAAATTGTTGAGTGCCATCCTGGGTTGATAGAAGTTGCGAAGTCCATCGATACAATTGTGTGTACAGAAAGTACTAATGGCGTTGCTAAACCTGCTAACACTAACGACACTTCTTCAAAACGTTGCCAGTCTTTTGCTCTACCTGACCATCCGAAAGATAATAATGCATAAATTTTCTTTTGGAAAGGTTTTACAGCTCTATCACGAATCGTTGCAAAATCTGGTAATAAACCAGTCCACCAGAAAACTAATGATACTGATAAATATGTAGAAATTGCGAATACATCCCATAATAACGGAGAGTTAAAGTTAACCCATAATGATCCAAATTGGTTAGGAATTGGTAACACCCAGTATCCGTTCCATGGACGTCCCATGTGAATAATTGGGAATAATCCTGCTTGGAATACCGCAAAAATTGTCATCGCTTCAGCTGAACGGTTAATTGCCATTCTCCATTTTTGACGGAATAATAATAATACGGCAGAAATAAGTGTACCGGCGTGACCAATACCTACCCACCATACAAAGTTGGTAATATCCCATGCCCAACCGATGTTTTTACTTAATCCCCAAACACCAATACCTGTTCCTACGGTGTAGAAGATACATCCAAATCCCCATAACATTGCTGCTAAAGAGATATAGAATGCTATATACCAATTTTTGTTTGCTTTTCCTTCAATAGGTCTAGCAATATCTTCAGTAATATCGTGGTAACTCTTGTTACCAAGTATTAAAGGTTCTCTATAAGATGATTCGTAATGAGACGACATAAATCTATATACTTATTAATTTTACTATTAAGCTTCGTTTGTATTTCTTACTTTCACTTGATACACTACGTTTGGTTTTGTACCAATATAATCTAACACGTGGAAAGCTCTTTTATCTTCTTTTAACGCTGTAACTGTATCTTCAGAGTTGTTTATATCTCCAAACACCATAGCTCCAGTAGAACAAGCAGATGAACATGCTGTTTCAAACTCATCTTTGTTAACAGCTCTACCTTCTTTCTTAGCTTTTAAGATAGTAGCTTGCGTCATTTGGATACACATAGAACATTTCTCCATAACTCCACGAGAACGAACTACTACGTCTGGGTTTAATACCATTTTTCCGTATTCGTTGTTCATGTTAAAGTCAAACTCGTTGTTTTCAGAGTAGTTAAACCAGTTGAAACGACGAACTCTATATGGACAGTTGTTTGCACAGTAACGAGTACCTACACAACGGTTATATGCCATTTGGTTTTGACCTTGACGACCGTGTGATGTTGCTGCTACAGGACATACTGTTTCACATGGTGCGTGGTTACAGTGCTGACACATCATAGGTTGGAAAGCAACCTGTGGGTTTTCAGCTGGATTTTCTAAAGCATCAAATAAATCTCCTTTGCTTAACTCTAATACTTTTTCAGTATAACGTCTTTCAATTTCTTGGTTAGCTATGTTTGGATTTTGAGCTTTAAACTCCTCCAATGTCATTTTAGCTTCATATTGCTTGTCTTCTACAGTAGAAGAATAGTAACGATCAATACGCAACCAAGCCATATCTCTACCAACTCTCATTTCATCTTTACCAACAACTGGAACATTGTTTTCTGCGTGACATGCTATAACACATGCTCCACAACCTGTACAAGACGTTAAATCGATAGATAAGTTAAAGTGGTGTCCTAAACTTCTGTCATGCTCATCCCATAAGTCAATTTTACTTCCTTCAACTTCTTGATGATCATAAGAAACCATAAATGGTTTATTCCAAGTATGCTTAGGATCTAATTTTTTATCGTTTACTTCTTTTAATGAAGCTTCTCTTAAGATATCGTGACGACCAGCTAAAGTACTTTGCACTTGCATACAAGCAAACTTGTGCCATCCTGAAGCTTTTTCAATAGAAACATTGTATTGAACATTGTTTCCGTTTTGGTAGAAAGGATATGCATTAATACCTACTTGCATTTCAGACTTTAATCCTTGAGTTCTACCGTAACCTAAAGCTAAACCAACTGATCCTTTTGC
This sequence comes from Tenacibaculum litoreum, assembly GCF_964513915.1. Taxonomy (NCBI): domain Bacteria; kingdom Pseudomonadati; phylum Bacteroidota; class Flavobacteriia; order Flavobacteriales; family Flavobacteriaceae; genus Tenacibaculum; species Tenacibaculum litoreum. The sequence continues at coordinate 591,951 of NZ_CAZEQS010000004.1, forward strand.
TTGACCTGGTTGTATAATTACTGGAATCTTGTTAATTGTAACTCCATTAACTGTTACATTAGCATAGTTACCATCAATAGCACCGTTATCTTTTACTGGATTTTCAAAACCTAATTCTTTAGCATCTGCCATAGAAACGGTTAAATAGTTATCCCAAGAAGCACGTGTAATTGGATCTGGTAATTCTTGTAACCATGGGTTATTTGCTTGTTTACCGTCTCCTAAAGCTGTTGATGAATATAAGTTTAATTCGAATCCTGAAGCGTTGTTAGCTTTTCTTACTAATTGTACTGCCGCTGTATTTACATCTGCTGTAGCTTCAAAAGCTATTTCTTCTTCAGTAATATTTTCTGCTTTAAAGAATCCATCATGTAATGCTTGATTCCATGAAGCTCCTCCTAATACATTAGTACTCCAGAACTCTTTTAAGGTATCATAGTAGTTTACTGTACTTCCTGACCATTTTAATAATACATCTTGTACTTGACGTGTATTAAATAATGGTTGTATAGTTGGCTGCATTAAACTATAAACACCTTGTTTAGCCATAACATCTCCCCAACTCTCTAAGTTGTGAGGTGCTGGCAATGTATATTGTGTAGCATTAGCTGTAGCATCATCTTGAGTAGATAAAGCAACAGATAGTTTTAAGTTTTTAATTCCTTCTGCTAAATCAGCTGCATTTGACAATGAGTATAAAGGATTTACATTATAAGTAATTAATCCTTTTACTTTACCTCCTTTAACATCTGCTACTAATTGAGTCACTTGAGTATCGTTTCCTTGGCGTTTTAGATTCACTGCCTTAGTATCGATTACTTCACTATTTAATGCTTTATTAATTGCTAAGGCAATTAATTGAGCATTTTTATCATTTAAACCTGTAACAACAACTCCTTTTGAACCTGCTTTTTTAAGGTCTTTAGCTAATTGCTTTACCTCTGCATCAAAAGCTGTTGTTTTTGAAGGAAGACTACTTCCTGTTACTTGGTTGTATAAGTTTATTAAAGCGAAAACTTGTTCAGATGGCTTAGCAACAATTCTTTTATCTGCATTAGCTCCTGCTAGAGACATGTTACTCTCTATTTGAACATGGTAAGACATTTTACCAGTTTCAACTCTACGACCTTCTGCATAAGATTTTTCGTATCCACCTTGCCAATCTCCTAAGAAATCTGCTCCAATAGACGCAATTACTTCTGCCTTGCTAAAATCGTAATCTGGTAATGCTCTTTTACCATACATAGCTTCAAAAGCATCTGCAGCTGCACTTTCAGAAATTGCATCATACACTACATGCTTAACATTTGGATAAGCTGTAATAAAATCTGCAATTACTTTTTCAGTAGAAGGACTCGCTAAAGTTCCTGTTAATAACACTACTGATTCATTAGCATCTTTTAATTCGTTTAATTTTGCTATAATTTCTTTATCTGCATCTGCCCAAGAAATTTGAGTTTCTCCTTTTCTAGGTTCTTTTAAACGTAATTTCTCATCGTATAATGATAAAACTGATGCTTGAGTACGTGCGCTAGTAACTCCTCCTGCCTCTTTATTTGGCATGATTTGAATTGGACGTCCTTCTCGTGTTTTTACTAATACGTTTGCGAAATCAAAACCATCTGCAATTGTAGTTGCGTACCAATCAGCAACACCTACTACGATATCATTAGGTTGCACTACATAAGGAATTGATTTTCTTACTGGACCTTCACAAGCTGCTAAAGAAGCTGCTGCTGTGGTAAATCCAACATATTTCAAGAAATCTCTACGTGAAGTTGATGATGTTTCTAAGGTTTCTTTGTCGCCTAAAAATTCATCTGTAGGAATATCTTGTACAAACTCATTATTACGTAGCGTTTCAACAATAGAACTACCTTTTAGTTCTTCAACACTTTGCCAGTATTTTTTGTTTGAAGCCATTTATATATGTGTTTTTCTACTTTCTAAATTGATTAATAGTGGCACTTACCACACTCTTTTCCTCCTAATTGCGCAATAGTTACTTGCTCAACACCGTACTTTTTAGCTAAATCTTCATGAATTTTAGCATAGTACTCATTACCTTTTAAGTCAACCTTAGTCGCCTTATGACAATCTATACACCAACCCATTGTTAATGGCGAGTATTGATATACTTCCTCCATTTCTTCTACAGGTCCGTGACATTTTTGACAAGCTACACCTCCAACTGTTACGTGTTGTGAGTGGTTAAAATATGCAAAATCTGGTAAGTTATGAACTCTAACCCATTTAACTGGCTTAGTATTTCCTGTGTACTCTAACTTATTTGCATCCCAACCTGCTGCTTCATAAATCTTAGCGATTTCTTTATCTAAATCTGCTTTTACTAATGTATGGTCGTCCATTACCACTTTAGTATCATCAGCAACTTCTGAAATATTCTTATGACAGTTCATACAAACATTCACTGAAGGAATTCCAGATGTTTTACTGTGCTTAGCAGACGAGTGACAATATTGACAATCGATCTTATTATCTCCTGCGTGAATCTTGTGTGAAAAAGCAATTGGTTGAATTGGCTGATACCCTTCATCAACACCTACTTTAAACAATGTACCAAACAAGAAATAAGCAGCTACTAAAGCTCCGAAAATCACAGTTAACACTTTTAAGAAAGTATTCTGTTTAATTCCTTGCCACAACTCAGCAGTTTGCCCCATTAAACCTGGAGTTTTTGGAGCTCCTTTTAATTCACTAATAGTTTTTAATAAACTACCAATAATTAAAAACGCTACAACAATTGCCGCAGCTAATATGTAAATCAACCACTTAGGCGCTTGATCTCCCTGAGGCTGACCAGCGACTTCAGCTCCTGCAACAGCAGCCTTTTTAACCTCACCTACAGTCGTATAATAAAGAATATCATCGATGTTTTGATCTGTTAACTGCGGAAAAGCAGTCATGTTAGAACCGTTATACTCTTCAAAAATAGCAATCGCATCTTTATCTCCAGATGCTCTAAGCTCAGCATTATTCTTAATCCATGCCTTTAACCATTCGTTAGTTCTTTTTTCTTCTATTCCAGCTAACGCAGGACCTACAAGTTTTTTATCTAACTTGTGACAAGAAGCACAAAGAGATTTAAATAATTTCTTTCCTTCTTTTTGACGCGCTTCGTCAATATCTTGTGAAAACGCGGAAGAACTTACTAAGAAAACTAAAAAGAAAGCTAAACTCCTTACTAGAGTTTTGGTTAATCTACTGTGATGATTCACACTTTTCATACTATAAAATATAAGTTTTGTATCTATTTTGGTACAATTTTTTCTGCTACACTATTAAAAAATAGTACACAGAAAGTTGCACAAAAGTACTACTTCTGTCTAAATTGTGAAATGTTAAGAGAATCCTAATCTATAATTTATAATAATTCTAAATAAACAACGTTAACAATGTATTAACTGACAAGTCATTACTTTTGTAAAAAGATTCAACAAAATGAAAAAATACAGCATCTTAATCACCTTTTTATTCATTATTGCAGGTAGCGTTTTTAATGTAAAAGCTCAAGATAAACTTACTGAAAACAAAGACATTATTTCGTTAATAGAAAAAAAACGAGCTTACAATAAACATAACGGGAGTGGATATAGAATCCAATTATATAACGGACTTGAAAGACGTGCAAGAAGCTTACGTAATAGATTTAAAATTGAATATCCTGATGTTTATACTAAACTAACTTACAAAGCTCCAGAATGGAAAATACAAGTAGGAAATTACAAAACACGTTTACATGCGGACAGAGCTTTAAATGAGATTCGTGAAAAGTTCTCTGGTGCAATTGTGGTTCCTATGTAATTAAACATATTTTACAGCATAAAAAAAAGAGTAATCGTTTGTTCGATTACTCTTTTTTATTTATTAAACCTACTAGTAATTAATAAGCTCTTTTATCACTTCCTTCATAGAAATTGATAAATGCTTGGTTTACTACTCTATGACCTCCATCTGTAGGGTAATCTCCAGTAAAATACCAATCTCCTAAATTATCTGGACACGCTTTATGTAATCCACTTACTGGCTGGAAGATAACCTCTACTTCTGCCTTAATTTCAGCTGTTTTTAGCATTTGCGCAATCTTTGCAGAAACTTCCTCATCTGTAAACGGTGCATAAATTTCTTTTACATAGTTTACTACATCTTTATCCTCACTACCTTCTTGCTGCTTACACTTTTGATACACTTCATCAACAATATGATACTGATTTGTTTCTTTCAACAATTCTAAAGCAGCTTTAAACGCAATAAAATCGTTAATCTTAGCCATATCAATACCATAACAATCAGGGTAACGGATTTGAGGCGCTGAAGAAACTACTACTATTTTCTTAGGATTTAATCTATCCAAAATCTTAATAATACTCTTCTTCAAAGTAGTACCTCTTACAATACTGTCATCTATGATAACTAAATTATCTGTTGGCTTAACTACTCCGTAAGTAACATCGTAAACGTGAGCAACTAAATCATCACGACTACTATCATCAGTAATAAATGTACGTAATTTCGCATCTTTAATAGCTATTTTTTCAAAACGCGGTCTTTTAGAAAGAATTTCAATTACTCTTTCTTTTGAAAGCTTTCCTTCACCTGCTAAAATTGCATCTGTCTTTTGTTGATTTAATACATCTTCAGCAGCTTCCATCATTCCGAAAAACGATGTTTCCGCAGTATTAGGGATATAAGAAAACACTGAGTTTTCTATATCACTATCAATAGATTTTAAAACTTCAGGAAACACATACTTCCCTAGGTTTTTACGCTCTTCATAAATTGACGCATCACTTCCTCTTGAGAAATAAATACGTTCAAAAGAACATGCCTTTTTTGGTTTCTCTTCTAAAACAGGAGACATTGTTGTTTGACCATTCTTTTTAATAATCAACGCATGACCTCTATCTATTTCCTTAATTGTATCAATCGGCACGTTAAATACCGTTTGAATTACTGGTCGCTCTGAAGCTACCACTACTACTTCGTCGTCTTCATAAAAGAATGCTGGACGAATTGCAGATGGATCACGCAATACAAAAGCATCTCCATGACCTAATAGTCCTGCCATTGCATAACCACCATCCCAGTTCTTAGCTGAACGCTGTAAAATACGTTGGATATCTAAGTTTTCCTCTATATAAGGTGAAGCATCTTTTTTATTAAACCCTTCTTCTTTAGCCTTTAAGTACAAATCAGAAACTTCTGATTCTAAAAAATGTCCAATTTTTTCCATCACAGTCACTGTATCAGTAAACTCTTTTGGATGCTGTCCTAAATCAATTAAATCATTTAATAATTGTTTAGAATTTGTCATATTAAAGTTTCCTGCAACAATCAAACTCTGATGTTTCCAGTTACTCTGACGCAAGAAAGGATGCACACTCTCTATAGAGTTTTTACCAAATGTACCATAACGAACGTGTCCTAAAAATAAGTTCCCGATGTACGGTACGTTTTCTTCTTGCCACTTTACATCATCAACCTTATCTGGATTCTCTTCAAAAACCCCATTAATTCTATGATTAATTTTACCAAAGATGTCTTGAATTGGCTGTGATTGATTGGAACGGATTCTACTTATATATCTAGTTCCAGGCTCTACATTAAATTTAATACTTGCTAATCCAGCACCGTCTTGTCCTCGGTTGTGCTGTTTTTCCATTAGCAGGTACATTTTATTCACACCATAAAACGCGGTACCATATTTTTCTTTATAGTACTGTAATGGCTTTTTTAAACGAACCATTGCAATTCCGCATTCGTGTTTAATAGCGTCACTCATTTAATTTCAAGTATTTAGTTGTGTTGTAGTTTTGTGTGTTGTATAAAAAAATCCGCACCAAAAAGCGCGGATTTATAGTTTATGATAGTGCTATATCAAATTGTGTTAATTCTTTAAACGCTTTTAAACGTGCTTGTACCTCCTCACCAGTTAACGCCTCCATACGTTGTGTTCCGAATTTCTCAACACAGAACGAAGCTAAGTTAGATCCGTAGATAATTGCACTCTTCATGTTTTCAAATGAAATATCTTCTGTTCTAGCTAAATATCCGCAAAAACCTCCTGCGAAAGTATCTCCAGCTCCAGTTGGATCAAACACCTCTGCTAATGGTAATGCTGGTGCAAAGAACATGTTTCCTTCATTAAATAACAAAGCTCCGTGTTCTCCTTTTTTAATTACTACGTATTTTGGTCCCATTTCATGAATTTTCTTTGCTGCATTTACCAAAGAATACTCTCCACTTAACTGACGTGCTTCTTCGTCGTTAATTGTAATAACATCTACACGTTTTAAAACTTCATGTAAATCGTTTAATGCTATATCCATCCAAAAGTTCATAGTATCTAATACTACTAACTTAGGTCTTTCATTCATTTGATCTAAAACCGATGCTTGGGTTAACGGATGTAAATTACCTAACATTACAATAGGTGCATCTTTAAACGATTCTGGAACTACTGGTTGAAAATGCTCTAATACATTTAGTTCTGTCACTAAAGTATCACGAGAATTCATATCGTTATGGTACTTTCCACTCCAAAAGAATGTTTTTCCCTCTTTTACGATCTCCACTCCATCTGTATTAATTCCTTTTTCGTTCATCATATCTAGATATGATTGCGGAAAATCTCCTCCTACTACAGAAACCACTCCTGTTTGCACTCCAAATTGTGAAGCTGCTAATCCAACAAACGTTCCTGATCCTCCTAAAATTTTATCAGTTTTTCCAAATGGTGTTTCAATAGCGTCAAATGCTACGGTTCCTACTGCTAATAATTTACTCATAACTCTACTTAATATTCCTTCTACTGAAGAAATGTATTTGTTTCATTAAGTCTCTATAAATTACTAAGACTTAAAATTTTACTAATTCTACTCATTAAGGCTTAAACTCTCATGTCAACTGCCTTTTTTGTCGTAATTTTGCGTCTTTAATTAAAAACGGTCTTTTTGACTTTGCAAAAATAGTTTTAAAAAATGACTATCAAAGAAATACAAGAAGAAATTATTGACGAGTTTTCAATGTTTGAAGACTGGATGGAGCGTTATGAGTACATTATTGAGCTAGGTAAATCGCTGCCGTTAATAGATGAAGCTTACAAGTTAGATGAAAACTTAATTAAAGGATGCCAATCGAAGGTATGGTTGCATTCTAAATTAAAAGGTGACACTATTGAGTTTACTGCTGATAGTGATGCCATATTAACAAAAGGAATTGTGGCTTTATTATTGAGGGTGTTTTCTGACCAAACACCTAAGGCTATTTTAGATGCCGATACTGATTTTATTGATGAGATTGGCTTAAAAGAACATTTAAGTCCAACTCGTGCCAATGGATTAGTATCAATGGTAAAACAAATAAAGATGTATGCGATTGCTCAACAAAGTAAATTAGCGAATTAAAAGAAGTTTAGAATTATGACTGAAGATAAATTAGAAGAATTAGGAGATAAAATCGTTCGTGTATTAAAAACAATTTTCGATCCAGAAATACCTGTTGATATATATGAGCTAGGATTGATTTACGATGTTTTTATATCAGAAGAGAATGATGCCAAAATATTAATGACATTAACTTCTCCTAACTGTCCTGTTGCTGAAACACTACCTGTTGAAGTAGAAGAAAAAGTAAAAACTTTAAAGGAGATTAACAACTGTGAAGTTGAAATTACTTTTGACCCTACTTGGACACAAGACATGATGAGTGAAGAAGCAAAATTAGAATTAGGAATGCTTTAAATTTTTAGCTCGTATTAAACTTATGGCAGAAGAAATTATAAATAGAGTTGCTAATAGCAAGCTTACTACAATAGATCTTGAAGATTTTTATCCTCAAGGTAAACGTGTAATGTTTGATATTAAAGATTGGTTATTTGAAGAATTAATTCTTCGTGAAAAAGACTTTAGAGAGTCTGTAAAAAATCATGATTGGACTCAATACCAGGATAGTTATGTTTCCTTGACTTGTTCTACTGATGCTATTATTCCTTCATGGGCTTATCTTTTACTAACTACTGAGCTTACTCCTTTTGCTAAAAAGGTTGTTGTTGGTGATTTAATAGTGCTAGAAACTGTAATATATCAAGAGATAATTCAACAGCTTAACATCTCTGATTACAAAGACAAACCTGTAATAATTAAAGGGTGTGCTAACAAGCCAATACCACCATCAGCATATACATTATTAATTGAAAAAATTAAACCTGTTGCTAAAACCATCATGTTTGGTGAAGCTTGTTCAACCGTTCCACTTTATAAGAGAAAAAATAATTAGACTCATATAATTCCTCAACTTAATTACCAATGAAAAAGCTGTTCTTAATCTTATTTTCTTGTTACTCTTTTTCTATAGTTTCTCAAGAAACTAAAAAAGATAGTATATCTACCCTAGGTTTAGCAAACTCACCATTAGACACCGACTTTGCTTCTTTTATATTTAACTACCGAGTATTTGCAGAACCTTTAGTTAAGAAAAATCCTCCAAAAAAATGGACTGTTGTAGGTAAGTACACTTTTCTTTTCAATCAATCATCTTTTTCCAATTGGGCAGCAGGTGGAAATAATACTGTTGCTGGAAATATGACACTTGGGTACGATTTTAACTACAAAAGAAAAAAATGGAACTGGGATAATAAAATTATTTCTGCTTATGGTTTAAGTTATGTAGATGGTCAAGGAGTAAGAAAAACCGAAGACCAGTTTGAATACAACTCTTTACTAGGGTTAAGAACTTCAAAACTCTGGTTTTTCTCATTTTTTAGTAACTTTAAAACCCAATACACTAGAGGTTATGATTATAAACAAGAACCTAAAGTAGCTGTTTCAGATTTCTTTTCCCCTGCATATTGGAGCTTTGGTCCTGGTATGCTATGGAAGCGAAACGATGACGCAAGAATAAACATTGCTCCTGCAACGGCTCGTTATACTTTTGTTTCTGATGAATTTTCAGGAAAATACGGTGTAGATGAAGGTAAAAATATAAACTTCAGTTTAGGTTTCAACCTTTCTGCATACTTCAAAAGTAAAATAATGGAAGATGTAACTATGGAGAGTATTGTAGCGGTATATTCAGATTATTTAAACAAACCACAAAATATTGATATTGACTATCAGCTAAACATCTTTGTTAAAATTAACAAAAACCTGTCTACAAATCTTGCTTTACATGCTATTATAGATGATGATGCTTCAAGTAAAATACAATTTAAGGAAGTATTTGGTCTTGGTTTGAATTATATTTTTCATAAGACGTGACTTTTGGCGTAAAGCTGTTGTCTAAACCTTCGGTTAAGCGTAAATTCGCGCCCTCTAAAATTAATTTAAAACTATTAAAATGAAAAAATTATTAGCTATTGCTGTTTTATTTGGAACATTAACAGTTAATGCTCAAGAAGAAAAAAAAGAAGAACCTAAAGAAGGATGGAAAAGAAGTGGTAATATCTCTTTTCTATTCAATCAATCTGCTTTTAATAATTGGTTAGCTGGTGGTACAAATAACATTTCTGGTACTATTGGGTTAAACTATGATTTTAATTACACTAAAGGTGATTGGGCTTGGGATAATAAACTAATTGTTTCTTATGGTTTAACAAAATTAAAAGGAGAGGAAGTACAAAAAACCGATGACCGTTTAGAGTTAAACTCTTTATTAGGAAAAAAAGCTAGCGGATATTGGTATTACTCTACTTTTTTCAACTTTAAGACTCAAATGTCTTCTACCTATGTTTCTGGTGAGCAGACATCCCATTTCTTTTCTCCAGCATATTTTCAGTTTGGACCTGGTATGCTTTGGAAAAAACATGATAATTTAAAAGTAAACATCGCTCCTGCAACTTCTAAATTAATTTATGTACACAAACACCTAACTGATTTAGGTCCTGCTTTTGGAGTAGATCAAAACGAAACTACCCGTTATGAACTAGGTGCTGCAGTTAACGCTTATTATAAATTAGATGTGATGAAAAACGTTTCTGTAGAAAATATTTTAAACCTATATAGTAACTACCTTGAAGATTTTCAAAATGTAGACATCGACTATACTATTAACGTAGTAATGAAGGTAAATAAATATTTATCTGCGAATCTTTCAATGCAAGCAATTTATGACGACAATGCCTTTGAAGGATTTCAAACTAGAGAAGTATTTGGTCTAGGAATAAATTACGGTTTCTAGAAGAATAAAACATAATAGTAAAACCTCAAGAACATATTCTTGAGGTTTTCTTTTTTACGTATTTTAGCCTAAAAATTTTAACGAATGACATTATTAATTGTTTACGCCACCTTATCTATATTTTTCTCTTTTTTATGCTCTATACTAGAAGCTGTATTATTGAGTGTTACCCCTACTTTTGTAAATGTTAAAAAGAAAGAAGAGAAAGCTTATGCGAGCGATCTTGAAGCTTTGAAAAAAGATGTGGACAAACCTCTTATTGCTATCTTAACTGTAAATACTATTGCTCATACTGTAGGAGCTATCTTAGTTGGTGCGCAAGCAAAGAAAATATTTAGTGATGATGGAAACGGTGTTTTTATCGTTTCTGCTATAATGACCATTTTAATTTTGGTTGCATCTGAAATTATCCCTAAAACTATTGGAGCAACTTACTGGAAATCTCTAGCTGGCTTTACAACCAAGGCTTTAAATATATTAATTTTCTTTTGTAAATACACTGGTATTATATGGACACTACAACTATTTACAAAGCTATTTGGTAAAGGAGCCCATGGAGAAAGTGTTTTAAGTAGAGAGGACTTTTCTGCTATGACCGATATTGCTGAGCAAGAAGGTGTTTTTCATGAAAGTGAAGGTAAAGTAATTAGAAACATGCTAAACTTTAAAGAAGTTCAAGCTAAACATATTATGACGCCTCGTACGGTACTTACTACTGCTGATGAAAACCAAAGTATTGAATCTTTTTTTAATGAAAATAGACCTTTACGCTTTTCTAGAATACCTGTATATGCTGGAAATCCAGATAATATAACTGGATATGTTTTAAAGGATCAATTATTACTTTCTTTAGTTGACAACAAAGGAAATGAACCTTTAAAAACAATTAAAAGAGAAATTATAATAGCCAGTAGAGAATTGTCTATCCCTAATTTATTTGAAAAATTAATTGAACAAAGAGAGCATCTAGCTTTAGTTGTAGATGAATACGGAGCTGTTAGTGGTTTAGTAACTCAAGAAGACGTTATAGAAACGCTTTTAGGCTATGAAATAATGGATGAGAGCGACAACGTAGCTAATCTACAAAGCTTAGCTAGAAAAAGCTGGGAACAGCGTGCTAAGCGATTAGGAATTATAAACGATTCTGAAAACGAATAATAACCTTAAGTTTATAAAACAAAAAAGAGGCGTGAATTAATTCACGCCTCTTTTTTGTTTTATAGTTTAAACTATTTCTAGTCATTAATTGTCCAAGAAACATAGTACATAGAACCAATTAATCCTGATCCTGGTGCTACCATATACTCATTACCTGTTAAGTTAGTTCCTCCTAATTTAAATCTTGATTTAATAGCAGGTACTCTATAGTTTATCTGTGCATCTAATACAGTTCTTGCATCTACTGTATCATCTAAGAAGCTTGATTGCCAATAGAACTCATCTTGCCATCTTAAGTTCACATTAAATCCAAAATTTTTAAACAAGTTTGGATTTCCAAACATTACTTTTACTTGATGTTCTGGAGTATTAAATCCTGCTTTAAAAGTAGGGTCATCACTTTGATCAAAAACTAATTTTGAATATGTATAGTTAGCTCCTAAGTTAAATGCCTTGAATACTTTTGTATTTAAACCTATACCTACACCATATGAGTCTACATTCGCTGATGTATTTGTATTAAGAACAAACGATGTATAGTCTCCGTTATCTATTGCCGCATCAGCTTGTGCATCTGGTGTCCCATCTGCTTCTAAACCTCCATAATTAGCTACAATAACATCTTTGAATGCTACAAAGTCATTATACTGGTTATAATAACCATTGATATCCAATTCTAATATATTTCTACTATTTAAGTCGATAATACTTCTATATCCAACTTCGTATGAAGTAACCTTTTCTGGTTTAATTGGATTCACGTCAAGTTTAACTCTGTTATCTGTTCCAACTAAAGCATTTCCAAAAGCTTGCCTACCTGTAATTTCGCTAGTAGAACCATCTTGATTAACTACTATAGTAGAGAAACGATCTAAGTTTTCTTGAGAAGTACCTAAAATATACTTACTTGGCCCTGAACGTAACCCGAAGTATTGCTCTAAAGTACTAGGGTTTCTAAATCCTGTTTGATAAGAAGCTCTTAAAATATGGTTTTTTGACTCCCCTAAAGAATAGTTTAATGCTACCCTTGGCGAGAAGTTTCCTTCAAAGTTTTTAGATTTATCATAACGTACAGATCCTGTAAACTTTAATCTATCTTCTAAAAACTTCTTTTGAATTTGAGAATAAACTCCTACCATATCAAACTCAATACTACCATTTTCATCAGTAAATAAAGTTCCGTTTGAGTTAATATCAAATTTGCGGTAAGAACCTCCTACTTGAATCTCACCCCAACGAATTATATCTTTAAAGTTATAATTAGCATCAAAATGATAAAAAGAAGTTTCATCTTTAATCCCTGCTCCTCCTTTATTTATTGGAGTATTGATTACCTCTTCTAAAGCTGTTTTAAATTCAGATGATCCTGGAACGTATCTATTTCTATTAGCAAACCTTCTTGCATCAGTATCGTTAAAAGGAGTAAATCCAGGAACTGTTAATGCTCCACTATATATACCAGCATATTCTTGATACCAATTTTGGGTTGGATTATACTTTTCATTTAATGCAATAGCTGCAAATCGTAAATCGTGACTCTTTCCAGAATCATTACCAGTATAATAACCTCTTAAGAAGAAATTTTTTCCTATAAGTTCTAGTTTATACTGCTCAATAAAGTATCCTTTTTGAGAGAATCTATTTGTTCCTTGGTATGTGTTATCTCCACGAGAAAAACGAGAATTTAATACAATTTCTAATGCGTCATTTGCCCATGGTCTGATATGTATAGACCCATCAAATTTTAAGTTATATCCATTATAGTTAGTCAAGTCTGTTTCATTATACCCTGTTCTACTAACATCTAAAGAAGGTAATGCTGGGTTTAAATCATTTAGGTTAAAACTAAAATCATCTCCATATACATTTACACCATCATAATCTGTGTTAGTAACTCTATCTCCATCAGTAGCAGTTCCTCCAATACCTGTCGTATTTCTTGTATCATCAGCATGCCATTCTTCAGCAGAGAAATAAGTAAAATTAGCTTTAGCAGCTACATAATCATTAAACTTATATGCCATACGAATTCCTGCATCATAAAAAGGATTGTTACCTGCCGCTTTTTGAGACATACTACCTGTTTTTATGTAGGTACTAATACCCGCATCATCAAAAGGATTTCTACTTCTCATTAACAAAATACCGTTAAAGGCATTTGCCCCATATAAGGCAGAAGAAGCTCCTGGTAGAATTTCAACATTTTTTACATCTAAATCTGAAAGTCCCATAATATTTCCTGCTGAGAAATTCAGTGCAGGGATTGATGTTTCTACTCCATCAACCAATTGTACAAATCGAGTGTTGTCGAAAGTAGAAAAACCACGAGAGTTTACAGATTTAAATCCATAATTTGCTTCACGCGATTCAATTCCTTTTAAATTCACTAATCCGTCATAAAATGAAACAGAAGTATTTCTTTTAACATCAACAATCCCCATTCTTTCAATAGTTACAGGAGATTCGATAACTCGTTCAGGTGATCTAGATGCTGAAATTACAACTTCATCTAACGCTACACTTTCTTTTAAAATTACGTTTACTTCTTGATCTTGTGAAGTAATATTTATTATTTCTGTCTTATATCCAAAAGCAGAAACTTGTATAGTTATAGGGTAGGTTGACTTAACTTGTAACGTGAATTTTCCTTCAAAATCAGAAGTTGCTCTTGCTTCTCCTGACAGAATTACTGCATTTGGAAAAGGCTCCAAGTATTCGTCGTAAATTTTTCCATTTACTGTAGTTTGTGCATAAATAGACATACTACACACTACCAAAACTAAGGATAGTAGTTTTTTAAACATAATGTTTATTTTAATTGATTTGTATTAAGTTATTATTGGTTTATTTACTCATCAAGAGCAAACATAATAGGGAATCCGTATTTTACAGAGGTTTCATCTCCTGACTTTTTAGCAGGAATAAACTGTGGTAATTGAGATACTACACGAATAGCTTCGTTGTTTAGTAACTCTCCATTTTTTGGTCCTAAGGTTTTAATATTTTTCACCTGACCGTTTTTATCAATAATAAAACGTACCCAAACTTCTCCTTGAATAGATTCTTTTACCGCTTGACTAGGGTATCTGAAGTGTTTTTGAATATGCTTTACCATTTCAACATTAAAACAGTCTAACCTTTCATTTTTCTTGGTCTTTTCACATGCAGAAAACAAAGGTATTCTATCAACTGTAGTAAATTTTTCAGCTTTACGAACTTCTTCTGCCGATAGTTTACTTGTTATATTTTCAAGGTTGTTTTTAAAAGTTAAAGACTGGTTTAACTCTGTTTGGGGGGTGGTACTTTCTATTGCCGCAGTTCCTGCACCAGATAACTCAGTAGCACTTGAAACAGCTTTCTTTTTTGATATTTCTCTCTTTTTTAAATACCTTCTATTAGCCGATACTTTTACAGAGATTTGTCTTGTACCATTGTTCTTTTTACTTTTTGGAGCGATGGTACATTTTGTTATACTATTTAAGTCAACTAAAGACTCTTCTGGGGTTTCACACACTTCACGTTGTGACACAACATTAGTTGTATAAAAACAAACTAACGTTATTATTAAAATAATTTTTCTCATACCTAAGGGGTTTAACATTTTTTCAATCAACTAATTATCTATTATCATTAATGAAAAATATGACGTGCAAAGGTATTCTTTTTTTTATATAAAATAAATTATTTTAACACTCTAATATTCAGAGTTATTTAAGCTAAAGTTCATAGGAAAGCTATATGCTACACTTGTATTTTTTCCTTGTTGTTTACCTGGTGTAAAGTTAGGGAGTAGTAATACAATTCTTTTTGCCTCATTTTTTAAAATCTCATGTACATTTTGTCCTTCTGTTTTAATATCTGTTACTTTACCTGTTTCATCAATTACAAAACTTACCAACACTTCTCCTTCTATCCCCTTATCTAAGGCTTTTTCAGGATAAACTAGTGTGTTGATTATATGATTTTGCATTTCATAATTAAAACAATCCACCTTATCCTTTAAAGGGTCATTACATGATAAAAACACAGGGATTTCATCTACTACATCAAAAGAAATAGCTTTCTTAGTTATTTTTCTTGTGATTGGAACTATGTTATTTAAACGACATGTAGCTAAATCATTTGTTGTTTTTATCAACTTAATTTTGTTAGCTTCTATACTATTAGCCAAACTAATAACTTTTTCAAAGTAAATACGTTTTCTTAAATGTCTTCTACTAGAAATTGTAGTTACAACAACAGGAGTCTTCTCTATATTCTTTTCTACTTTTTTTTCTACTAAACACTTGTCAACTACGTTTACATCTACTGAATGAAGATTTTCAGATGTACACTTCTCTTGTGCTATGGTAAATTGTAAACCACAACACAGTAACAAGAGGGATATTATATTTTTCATCATGATCTATTCAGATTAACACATGGTAACTCAAAAAGAGCGGACATTTCATCTAGTTTTAAATTTTATACTTAAAACTTTATGAATACTTGGCAAGTTAACTGGTTAAATAAGGTTAAACTATTGAAGTTGGATTTAAGCTTTCTTATTAACTAATTGATCTAATGAAAATCGTCTAGATTTTGTTTGTGAAGTTTTATTATTTTTCATTTCTAGGGGGATAAAATGGTTAAAAATATTAATTTACAATGCTTTATAAAATGTAGAAAAAACTACTTTAGCGATTATAAATATAATAAAAAAGAACTTAAAGTTACAATTCTTTAAGTTCTTTTTAAGTTATTGTTGTGTTTTATTAGTGTAAAAACTAATATTCTTGATACAAGAAATCATTATATGGGAAACGCTGAATGTGTATTTTTTTTACTTCTTCATACACTTTATCTTTAAAGTTTTCTAAGTTATCTTTGTTCAATGCTGAAATAAAAATACTTTCTGCTTCCAAATCATTCATCCACGTTCTTTTCCAATCTTCTAACGTATAATGTTCTTTTGTTTTTTCTGTTACTAAATCATCTTCATCAATAGTTTCGTGAGTATAAGCGTCTATTTTATTAAATACCATAACTGTAGGCTTATCCTTACTATCTATCTCATCTAAAATTTTATTTACAGAAGCTATATGATCTTCAAAGTTTGGGTGTGAAATATCTACGACATGTAATAATAAGTCTGCTTCACGAACTTCATCTAAAGTAGACTTAAAAGATTCTACCAGTTGTGTTGGTAATTTTCTAATGAACCCAACGGTATCTGTCATTAAAAAAGGAATATTTTTTATTACTACTTTTCTAACTGTAGTATCAAGCGTTGCAAATAGTTTATTTTCTGCAAACACCTCACTTTTACTAATAACGTTCATTAAGGTAGATTTACCAACATTAGTATACCCTACCAAAGCAACACGCACCATTTTTCCACGATTTTTTCGTTGTATGGACATTTGCTTGTCAATAGTTACCAACTTCTTTTTTAGTAACGATATTTTATCACGAATAATACGACGGTCAGTTTCTATTTCTGTTTCCCCAGGACCACGCATACCAATACCTCCTTTTTGCTTATCAAGGTGTGTCCACATTCTGGTTAATCGAGGTAATAAATATTGGTATTGTGCTAATTCAACTTGAGCTTTTGCTGAGCTTGTTTGTGCTCTACTTGCAAAAATATCGAGTATTAAGTTAGTCCTATCTAAAATTTTACAATCTAAAAAGCGTTCAACATTCCTAAGTTGCGCTGGCGATAGCTCATCATCAAAAATGGCTGTTCCTATATCATTGGAATCTATATATGCTTTTACATCTTCTAATTTACCTGTTCCAATAAAAGTTTTGGGGTGTGGTTTGTCTAATTTTTGAACAAACCTCTTAACAGCAAGTCCTCCTGCTGTATGTGTTAAAAATTCTAGTTCATCAAGATATTCTTCCGATTTCTTTTCATCTTGATGTTGGGTTATAATACCTATTAAAACCGCTTTTTCTGATATGGCTTCTCTTGTTTCTATCATACATTGCAAAAGTACAAATTTATCAACGCATGTATTTAACTTTCTTTTGGTATTAAAATCACTATATCAGCTTTTTTACCGTATTTTTTAACATAGGTAAAACTTCTTTTTCAAACCATGGGTTTTTGGTTAACCAAAATCGATTTCTTGGTGAGGGATGGGGTAATACAAAATACTTAGGCAAGTACTCTCCAAAAGCATTCACTGTTTCGGTAAGTGTTCGTTTTGCTTTCTCTTTTAAATAATAGTTTTGAGCATACATTCCTATTAAAATAATCAGCTTAACTTCTGATATTTCTTTTAATAAAGATTGATGCCATTGTGGAGCACACTCTTTTCTTGGAGGTAAGTCTCCTGTTTTTCCTTTTCCTGGATAACAGAACCCCATAGGAATTATTCCAAAGTTGTTTGTATCATAAAACTCCTCATCAGTAACATCCAACCATTTCCTAAGCTGTTTTCCACTAGCATCATTCCAAGGAATCCCAGATTCATGTACTTTGATTCCAGGTGCTTGACCTATAATAATGATTTTTGACTTTTTACTAGCAAGAACTACAGGGTTGGGGTCTATATACTTCTCACAAATCTTACAGTCTTTTATTTCTTTTAAAAGATTCTCCACACTGTAAATTTAATATTTATGTATAAAAAAACACTCGATTACATTATAAAACGAGTGTTTTTCGGTTCTAACTATTTAAACCTTAATTGTTAATTGCATAACTAGCACCATTACCTAAATCTGATAAGAATGCCATAATAGTTTTCATTAATTTTTTCCCTTTTTTGGTTAGTAGTTGTCTTTTCATTTTTTTAGATATTTTATTAATTTCCCTGAGGTAAAATTAACATACAACTATCTGAACTCTAATAGGGTTTATACCCTTTTCAATCTACTAAATCACTCTTTTTGAATCAGTGAAAAAGGATAATTAACATGAAAGTTAGTAAAGTAGGTTTTATAAAATTTTTACAAAATCATCAAAAGCAACATAATATGGTTTGTCTTTAAAGACAGGTAAATCTACACTTTCCGCATTTGCTATTCCTATGCCTGCGTACCAAACCTTAGCATTTTGTTTTTCTGCGTGCTTTTTAAATGTTTCCATCCACAATACATCATACTCTTGTGGTGATTGGATATTGTTCGTAGTTTTTACTAATACAAAAATTGTAGACTCTCCTTTTTTATATAATACGAACTGTGGGTGTCTTTTTAACTCACTATTTACTGCAATAAACTCATACCCCATTTCTTGTAGCTTTTTCCCTACAATATTCATTCCTAAATTATGAAGTTCTTGTTCTGTAAGTGCTTGCATTATTTTCTTTTCTTATTGCGTTTGTTATAGTTTTTGTCTCCTCTTGTTTTAGGTTTTTTATACTTCTTAGCAATTTCTCTTCGATATGAACCTCCCTGATTCGTTTTTTTGTTCTTTTCTTTCTTCTCGTGAAAAGCTGGACCAGGAATATATTCTTGGGAAGTTCTGTTCTTATTAATTTCTCGTTCTTCTTTCGGGCGCTCTTCTTCAGTTAATTCTTTTGAGATTTCTACCTGTTCTGGAATTTCTAACTTCGGAATCGTGTAATCCATCAACTCTTCTATTCGTTGTTTTGCTTCTTGTTCTTTTTCTGTAGCAAATAAAATAGTTTTCCCTTCATGCTCTGCACGTCCTGTACGACCTATTCTGTGCATGTAGTTTTCTGGAAAATGTGGTGTATTAAAATTGATTACATGTGTAATTTCTTCTAAATCTAATCCACGAGCAATTACATCGGTAGCGATTAAAATTCGCTTTTCTCCTTTATTGAATTGTTCTATGGAACGTAAACGATAGTTCTGCGTTTTGTTTGAGTGAATAACACAAGCTTGCGAAGGATATTCTTCAGCAACACAATCAAATAACCTATCTGCATTTCGCTTATTAGGCGCAAACACTAACACTTTACTAAACTCAGATTTATCAAATAATAAATAGTTTAATAAATTGACTTTTGTGTAAAAATTAGGAACATCATAACTCGTTTGCTGAATATTGTCTAGTGGTGTTCCACTAACTGCAATCGCTATTTTATGTGGAGCAATAAAAAAATCATCAATTAAAGCTTCCACATCCTCCGTCATGGTTGCTGAAAACATGATATTTTGACGTCTTTGAGGTAATAAATCAAAAATGTTTAACAACTGAAAGCGAAAGCCTAAATCGAGCATTACATCTACTTCATCAATTACTAATTTCTGAATAGACTTTAATTTCAATACGTTACTTAACGCTAAATCGTACAACCGTCCTGGAGTAGCAACAATAATATCTGCACCTTGAATTACTGCTTCTTTATGGCGATTTAAGTTGACTCCTCCATACACCCCAATAGTACGTAAGGTCATGTATTTTGCTAACTTTTCAATCTCTTCTACCACCTGCACTACTAATTCTCGTGTAGGCACCAATATCATCACTCTTGGATGTTGTTGTTTTGAAAACTTTAAATCACGTAATATTGGTAGTAAATACCCAAAGGTTTTACCTGTACCTGTTTGTGCTATTCCCACTACATCTTTTCCTGAACGAATTACAGGAAACGCTTGTTCTTGAATAGGTGTTGGATTTACAAAACCTAATTCTTCAATCGAATTTCTTAATGGGTTTGATAAGTCTAAATCTTGAAAAGTAGTCATTAACAATAATTTGCTGCAAAGGTACAACCAATATTTTTGTTTAATTAATTACAGTTATTATTTTTAGAAACATCTAACCTTTAAAAAGAGGCTCTTACTAATAAAGTAGCACCTATTCTTTTATGATCTTAAACACCTTTATTCCTTTTTGAGTGTAAGAACGAACAAAATAAATACCTGATGATAAATTCGCCAAATCAACCTCCTTACCTGAACTTTGCATTATTTTTTGACTAGCTAAATTGAATAATTCAACTTTTTCTACTTCAATGGAAAAATATATTTTCCCTGTTGTCGGATTAGGATATAAAATAAGCTCATTACTCTCATCATCACCTCCCGTGCTCAGAGATTTATCAACCGTTATAACAAATTCATGGAAACTATAATTATTATAATTGTCAAAAACTTCAATAGTAATGGTATGGTCTCCTGCTGTCAATATTTGTTCTGGTGAAGGATATTGTTCCACACTTAATATACTGGCACAATTATCTGTAACTGTAATTTGATTTCTAAAATCTTCCAATATATATCCATTATTCTCTGTATTGTTAACTCCAACAACCATATCATTTGGTAAAGTAGTTACATCAAACACAGGATATGAAGTATCTACCACTCTTATCGTTGTAGTACATGTAGCCACCAAATCGTTGTTATCAATAACAGTTAATGTGACAATAATCGGGTTTCCTACATCTGAACAGTTAAAAGAATTTCTATCAATACTCAAAGACTTGATTCCTGATAAATCGGTTGATCCATTATCTATATCCTTGGCTTCAATCACATAACTTCCTGTTTCATCTAAAGAAAAGATGGCTTCTGAAATACAGTTTGCCTTAGGTACAGTTGTATCTACTACATTTACTGTTCTAGTTACTTGTTCCGCTGAACTCCCTGAATCACCAGTAGCATTATAATAAATTGTGTAGGTTCCTACAGCATCTACAAATTCAGAAGCATTGATAATAATATCCGATCCATCATCTGTAGTGGCTCCCAATTCCGAATAGCCTGCTCCCAACTCTATCGTTTGTGGGTTGTCTCCTATTAAACTAATAACTGGTGCAGTTATATCTACCACATTCACCGTTCGGGTTACTTGTGCTGTATTCCCTGAAACATCCGTAGCATCATAATAAATTGTGTAGGTTCCTACAGCATCTAGAAATTCAGAAGCATTGATAATAATATCCGACCCATCATCTGTCGTAGCTCCTAATTCTGAATAGCCTGATCCTAATTCTATCGTTTGTGGATTGGCTCCATTTAGTGTAATTACTGGTGCTGTGGTATCTACCACATTTATTGTTCGGGTGACTTGGTCTGCTGAATTTCCAGAAGCGTCCATAGCATCATAATAAATCGTATAGGTTCCTACTGTATCTACAAATTCGGAAGTATTGATAACAACATCAGATCCATCATCTGTGATTGCCCCCAATTCTGAATAACCTGCTCCTAACTCTATTGTTTGTGGGTTCGCTCCACTTAATGTAATTACTGGTGCTGTGGTATCTACCACATTCACTGTTCGGGTTACTTGGTCTGCTGAATTACCTGAAGCATCCGTAGCATTGTAATAAACGGTGTAAGTTCCAACTGCATCTCTAAACTCAGAAGTATTGATAACAACATCCGATCCGTCATCTGTAGTCGCTCCCAATTCAGAATAACCTGATCCTAACTCTATTATTTGTGGATTCCCTCCATTAAGTGCAATCACTGGCGCTGTGGTATCTACTACTTGAACGATTCGAGTGACTTGGTCTGCTTTATTTCCATAAGCATCCGTAGCATCATAAAAAATTGGATAGGCCCCTACGGCATCTCTAAAATTAGAAGAATTGATAATAACATCCGATCCATCATCTGTGGTTGCCCCCAATTCTAAATAGCCTGTTCCTAATTCTATTATTTGTATGAATGTTCCGTTTAGTGTAATTACTGGCGCAGTGGTATCTACTACTTGAACGATTCGAGTGACTTGGTCTGCTTTATTTCCATAAGCATCCGTAGCATCGTAATAAATTGTATAGGTCCCTATTGCATTTCTAAACTCAGAAGTATTGATAACAACATCGGATCCGTCATTTGTGGTTGCTCCCAATTCTGAATAACCTGCTCCTAATTCTATTTTTTGTGGGTTTGCTCCTACCAATGTAATAACCGGTGCAGTATCTACTACATTTACTGTTCGGGTTACTTGTGCTGCTGTATTTCCTGAAGCATCCGTAGCATCATAATAAATAGTATAGGTTCCTATTTCATCTCTAAATTCAGAAGTATTGGTAACAATATCAGATCCGTCATCTGTAGTCGCTCCTAATTCTGAATAACCCGCTCCCAACTCTATCGTTTGTGGATTTGCTCCGTTCAGTGTAATAACAGGTGCTGTTGTATCTATCACATTCACTGTTCGGGTTACTTGGTCTGCTGCATTCCAAGAAGCATCCATAGCATCGTAATAAATGGTATAGGTTCCTACTGCATCTCTAAAGTTAGAAGTGTTGATAATAACATCCGATCCATCATCTGTCGTAGCTCCTAATTCTGAATAGCCTGCTCCTAATTCTATTGTTTGTGGATTCGCTCCTTTTAGTGTAATAACTGGAGCTTTACAGTCATCTCCAAAATTAGTATGTGCATCAATACTGGACCAACTTATAGCACTATAAAAAGGGTTATCAACTTCAATACAGCGTAGCAAGGGATTTGATGTTGATTGAAAAGCCGTAATTTTTTTATTGTTGTTATTTTTAATATTAAAATATTCCAACAAACTATTACCAAAAACCCTTAATTGAAGAAGGTTAGGAAGCCCGCTAACATCTAACTCTTTTAACTTACTATAACTAATCTCTAAAACAAGTAAACTCTCCGTTAACTGTGATGGCAATAATTCTGTAAGTGGATTGCTACCAATAGATAATCTCGTTAATTTTGTGTTGAGTGATACATCTATTTTTGAAATATTATTTAACTCACAGTAAATTTCACCTAACTCTAGATTTCTAGAAACATCAAGTTCAGTTAAGTTATTACCTATTAAAAACAATCTACCTAAGTTAGTAAAGCCTTTTATACCTGTTAAGTCAGATATATCTTTTCCATTCAAATTTAATTTATAAACAGTATTGATATTTTCCTTTAATACATAATTATCTAACACATCATCATAACCTAAATCTATCAATGCCTGCTCAAAGTTATCATCTGGAACATAAACAGAATCAAAACGGCAATAATCGCTAAATGAGGTATGTATATCTATAGTTGTCCAATTGGCAGTACTATAGTTAGGATTATCCACTTGAATACAATACAACTCTGGAGTATTTATGGTCTCGAAAGTTAGGATTTTAGTTTCATCAATGTCTTTTAAGGTTAGTTCTCCTAAATAAGGGTTATCTCTTAACCTTATATGTTTTAAATTAGTCATACCCGATAAATCTATTGCTGCCAGATAATTATCATTAAGGTTTAAGCTGAAAATACTCGTTGGCAAACTTGATGGTAATAATTCAGTTAATCCATTTCCTTCTGCTGCAAAATATATTAGCTTGGTATTGGCACTAATATCAAGTTTTGTAATATTGTTACTACCACATAATAAATCTGTTAGTTCTGTATTACTTGAAACATCTAGCTCTGATAGATTATTTACTCTACAATCTAAATCCTTTAAAGCTGTGAATCGCTCAATTCCAGTAAGGTCACTAATATTCTTATTGTAAAGATTTAAAATAGTTACAGAATCGATATTTGCTGTTAAAACATAATTATCTAATACATCATCATACCCTAAATCAATTAGTGCCTGTTCAAAATTATCATCTGGAACATAAGCATAGTCATTAAAACAATTTTGACTAAAATTAGTATGGGCATCTTTATTTGTCCAATTGGTTTCGCTATACGATACATCATCCACATCTATACAATACAACAAAGGTGTGTTAGTAGCTTGGAAAACTCTTAGCCCACTATTATTCCCGTTTTTTATTGAAAATTTTTCAAGGAACGGATTATCCTTCATTATAGTCAAAACTAAGTTTGGATAGCTACTCAAATCAATTTCTGTAAGGTTGTTTTCAGCAACATTAAATTCAGAAAGATTTACTGCTGAACTTGGCATTATCAGTTTTTCTAATTTATTACCCTCGAGAGCTAAACGAACTAGTTTTGTGTTTGTTGATAAATCTATAGAAGATAAAGTATTATACCCCGCGAATAAGTTCTCTAATTTTGTATTACTATAAAGATCTAACTCCGACAAGTTATTTCCTCTAATTCTTAAAAATGTTAATGCTGTAAAACTTTCTATACCAGTTAAGTCTGAGATACCTTTCTCTTCTATTTCTAATGATGTTACTGCACTTATGTTTGACTTTAAAACATAATCGTCCAACACATTATCGTAGCCTAAATCAATTAATGCTTGTTCAAAATTATCATCTGGAACGTATACATATTCCTCACAAAAAGTATTGAACATTGTATGTGCATCTTTATTGGTCCAATAAGTATCACTGAAACTAGGATCGTCTACCATAACACAATCCAGTAAAGGGTTAGTTCGAATATCGAAATTACCTGCATTGGTTATACTAGTATTATTACCGTTCCTTACATTTAAATACTCTAAATTTGGACAATTAGTTAACCATAAGGCTCCCAAATTTATCAAATTACTTAAATCTAATGACGACATTTTGTTACCTGCCAAATTAATATACTTTAAAGAGATTGGTAAAACGTTAGGAATAACCCTTGTTAGATTGTTGTTTTCGGCTATTAAACTTACCAGTTTATTATTATTCGTTAAATCTAGTCTTGAAATTAAGTTAGCTCCACAATGTAGTATAGTTAACTCTACATTGTTGGAGATGTCTAATTCGGTAAGTTTATTATTTCTAACATTAAGTAACTCTAAAGCTGTAAAGTCTTCTATACCTGTTAAATCTTGAATGTTTTTGTTTTTAACATCTAAACTTGTCACTGATGAAATATCTGAGGTTAGTACAATACCGTTAACAACACCATCAGAATCGATATTCAAATCAATTAAAGCTTGTTCAAAAGCTGAATCTGGTATGGAAGTAGTTTGAGCTGATACTACTAATGAAAAAAATAAAGCAATTAGTGAGAGTATTTTTTTTGCCATATTACGAGTTAGGTTAGAATGATTTTATCGAAAGCAAAAAAATAAAAATAATGCTAATCCCTAAAGAAAATCAAGGTAGCAAAAGGGTATCAAATACTTAAAATCAACAGTATAAAGAAAAACCTCTACTCTTTAGGCTTATAGTTTTCTATATAATTTATGATATCCTCATCAGAGTTAATCTGTAATTTTTTTCTGATTCGATATCGTGTAGATTTTACTGATGCTAAACTTATACTTTGCAAATCTTTAATTTCATTGGTAGATAAACCCAACTTCATTAAGTATAGTAACTTCTTTTCTTTTTCATTAAGAAATAAAAAATGTGTATTCAATTTTATTTTAAAACTAGGACTTACCTTATCAAGATATTCTGTTAAACTTAATGAGGTATTATAGTCTATATTTTTAGATTTTAAAGATGCTAAAAGAGATTTAATTGCTTTGGTTTTATTTTCTCCTGACTCAATACTTAAAATACTCTTTAATTCTTTTATAAAAAGGTCTTGATATTCTTGTTTAATTTGACTGTTTAAGTGCTCATTTTTAAGCTCAGCTTCTTTAAGTTGTAAAACTTGTTCCGCTGTTTTTCTTTGCAGCTGCTCATTTTCTAACTTTCTTGTTGAAAGTGCTAACTGGTTTTTTGCATTTTTTCTGATTAATAGAAATATTATTATTGCAGATGTAACAGACAATATTAATAATACTAAATACCATTGCTTTTTTACCTTTTCACTTTGAAGTTTTAATTCTGTTTGTAGTTTTTCTTTTTCAAATTTATAATTCAACTCTAAGGCTATAAGTCGTTTTGCCTTTTTTATATTATTTAACGAATCATTGTAAGCTTTGTACAATGTATAATCCTCCAGAGCGCGTTCAAAATTACCTGTGGTTTTATAAACAGAGCTACGACTGTAATACTGTTTGCGTAAAAGTTCTTTATGCTTTATTTTTTTAGAAATAGTAATAGCACTATCCAAACTTACAATTGCTTTATTATAATTTTTCATCCCATTATGGGAAGCTGCTAGGTTTAAATAAGCAGTACTTAACTCATTTAATAAACCTAATTCTCTAAAAGTTTTTATGTTTTCCTGAAAGACCTTAATTGCTTTGTCATATTGTTTAGAAGAATAATATAACAGTGCTAAATTTCCATTTACTTTTGCTATGTCTTGTTTAGATGTATATATTTCTTTGGCTTTACTATACCTAGCAAATGCTGAATCATATTGTTTTTCATAAAAATGAGTAACCCCAAGCATATTGTAAGATTTGGCCACATTATTAGGATTATCAACTATCCGCTCTTTTATTCTGATAGCTTCTTTAAAATATGCTTTAGCTTTACTATATTCTTTTTGTCTTCTATAGAACATTCCTAGGTTATGCACAGTCAATCCAAGCATAGTAGAATCTTTAATACTTTTACTAATCTTAAGAGCTTCTAAATACTTAGATAATGCTTTTTCTGGAAAACTTTGTTTAGCCTCGATAATAGCTAAATAATTAATTGCCTCTGCTTTTTTTCCTTCAAAATATAAGGTTCTATACTTGTTTCTTTCTAACGTTTCTACAACTTCATTAGCCAATATTTTAGCTGTATCTATATCTCGATTAAGTATATACTTGGTCAACTCTATTTTATAATGAATACGAGCAGAATCTGAAACTGACGTTTTAATTTGAGACATTAGTTCTTTAAAAACATTATCTCTTGATTGTGCTATGATTGAAGATGAAGTTGTTAATAGTACGATTACTATGTTATATACATAGCTAGAAAATTTCGGCATAATAATGTAGTAGTTGTTTTCGCAAAAATACATTTTGATCTTGATAATTACTCAAAAAGCATATTTTATACTCAAATCTACTCAAACAAAACATACATCAAATACTCAAAAACAACAACTTAACCCTATATTTTGTATATTTAAGGGAGTAAACCCTTTTTGATTATGGATATACCTAAACGATTAGAACAAGCACTAATAAAACTTTATAATGCTTTTCATAATAATGAATTGAATCCTGAATGTTGTTCAGCATGTGCGGTTGGAAATATATTAGACAATCGAGATAGTTGGAAACATCTAACAAATGGTCATGGTTCATTACAACTAAGCTATGTAGGTAGGGTTCATCAAAATTTGGGCAGAAAATTTAATGGTTACACCCCACTTGAATTACTACAGATTGAAAAGGTGTTTTTAGAAGCATGCGGTTTTACTGTTCCTTTGTGTCATTATAACCCAAAACCTCAAAACCCGACCGATAAAGAAAGATTATTTAATGGTTTATGCGCTGTAGTTTCACATTTATGTGAACTAGAAAGCATAGCTAACGTTATGGATTATGCTAGAGTTTTTGAATATGAGAGAGATAATCCTGTTTATAGGTTCGATGTAATTTATGAATAACATTATTTTGCTAAAAACGTTGTTTCGTATTCATGACATCTAAACCTTCTCTTTTTAAGTATAAAAAAACCGATACAAATTTGTATCGGTTTTATAATATATATGAAGTACTATGTTTCTATCCTCCAAAGTCATCAAAACGAATGTTTTCGTCATCTAGACCAAAATCTTCACCCATTTTTTGTACTGCTTTGTTCATTAATGGTGGTCCACAGAAATATAATTCTAAATCCTCAGGACTTTCATGTTTAGATAAATATTGGTCTATTACAACTTGGTGAATAAACCCAACAAAACCATCTCCGCTTTCATCATTAATATCTTTTTTAACCTTCCAGTTATCTTCTTCTAATGGCTCAGATAATGCCAAGTAGAATTTAAAGTTTGGAAAGTCTTTTTCTAACGCTCTAAAGTAGTGAATGTAGAATAACTCTGCTTTAGAACGACCTCCGTACCAGTATGTTACTTTTCTACCAGTCTTTAAAGTTCTAAATAAATGATAAATATGTGAACGCATTGGTGCCATACCAGCTCCACCACCTACATATAACATTTCAGCTTCAGAATCATTGATGAAAAATTCACCATAAGGTCCAGAAATAGTTACTTTATCTCCTGGCTTTTGATTAAAAATATACGAAGATGCCACCCCTGGATTTACATCCATCCATCCACCTTTAGCGCGGTCGAAAGGAGGTGTTGCTACACGAACATTTAACATGATTTCTCTTCCTTCTGCTGGATAAGAAGCCATAGAGTATGCTCTCTCTACAGTTTCTTCATTCTTCATTACTAATGGCCTTAGGTTAAATTTATCCCAATCAGCTTCAAATTTATCAGGTTCACCTGGATGATCTTGTGGATGTGCAGAAATATCCATATCAGCATATTTTACTTCACATGGTGGTATTTCAATTTGAATATACCCACCTGCTTTATAATCCATTTCTTCTGGAATCTCAACTACAAACTCCTTAATAAATGTTGCTACGTTATAGTTTCTTACAACAGTTGCTTCCCATTTCTTAATTCCGAAAATTTCTTCTGGAATAGAGATATCCATATCTTGCTTTACTTTTACCTGACATGCTAAACGGATACCGTTTTGTAATTCTTTACGTGTAAAGTGTGGTGTTTCTGTAGGTAAAGCTTCTCCTCCACCTGAATTTACATGACACTCACATTGTACACAAGAACCACCACCACCACAAGCTGATGGTAAGAAGATTTTTTCATTACCTAAAGTAGATAATAAAGTTCCTCCTGATGCTACTTCTATTGTTTTTTCACCATTGATTGTAATTTTTACAGGTCCAGATGGTGCTAATTTTTGTTTTACAAATAATAATAAGGCTACTAAAACTAAGATTACCGTTAAAAACGCTAATACTGTAATAGCAACTGTTCCTCCTGTGCTTACTTCTAAAAATACCATTATTCTGTAATTTCTTTAGTGTTATTAGCTAATTCTTCTGCCTTCTCTTCAGTCTTCTCTACTACCTTTTCTTCTACTTCTTTCTTTTCAACCTTAACTTCAGCAGTTTCTTCCTTTTTACCTGCATCATCACCTCCTGTTAACATTCCACCGAAACTCATAAATCCGATAGCCATTAAACCTGTAATAATGAATGTAATTCCTAACCCTCTTAATGCTGGTGGTACAGAAGAATATCTGATTTTTTCACGAATAGCAGCAATTGCTAAAATTGCTAAAAACCATCCAATACCTGAACCAATACCATAAGTAAATGATAAACCTAATGTTGGAATTTCACGAGATTGCATAAATAAAGATCCTCCTAAAATTGCACAGTTTACCGCAATTAATGGTAAGAAAATACCTAGAGAGTTATATAATGCTGGTGCAAATTTTTCAACAATAATTTCTACTAATTGTACCATGGTTGCAATCGTTGCAATAAACATGATAAATGATAAGAAACTTAAGTCATAATCTACATACTCTTCTCCTAACCATTTTAAAGCTCCAGGCTGTAATAAGTATTGATCTAACAACCAGTTTACTGGTACTGTTACTGCTAATACAAAAATTACTGCAGCTCCTAAACCTACGGCTGTTGATACTTTTTTAGATACAGCAAGGTATGAACACATTCCTAAGAAGGTAGCAAATACCATGTTATCTATAAATATCGATTTGAAAAATAATTCTATATGTTCCATTTTCTATATTTTTAATGAACACTAACCTAGGCTAGTCTTCTACTAATGCTTTATTTCTTGTACGTTGTACCCAAATAATAATACCTACAACAATTAATGCCATTGGTGACAATAACATAAATCCGTTGTTTTCATATCCTAAAGCATACAATCCTGTTTTCTCGATAGGATCCCCTAATACTTTAAATCCTAATAAAGTACCTGAACCGAATAACTCTCTAAAGAATCCTACAATAATTAAGATTACTGCATACCCTAAAGCATTTCCTATTCCATCTAAAAACGATCTCCATGGTCCGTTACCTAAAGCAAATGCTTCAAAACGTCCCATAATAATACAGTTGGTAATAATTAACCCAATAAATACCGATAAGGTTTTACTTAAATCGTACGCAAATGCTTTTAATACTTGGTCTACAATAATTACTAATGTAGCTACTACGATTAACTGTACAATAATTCTAATTTTTGATGGAATAATATTTCTCATTAACGAGATCACTACATTCCCTACTCCTAATACAAATAATACTGATATAGACATTACAATAGAAGCTTTTAACTCTGCTGTAATTGCTAATGCAGAACAAATACCTAATACCTGAATTGTAATTGGGTTATTATCTGCTAATGGATCAGTAATTAATGCTGCGTCTTTTTTTGATAAAAGTCCCATAATTATTTTAATGTTTTAAAGTAAGGTACGTATAATGCTAATTCTGATTTAAGCATTGCAGCTACCCCGTCACCAGTAATAGTTGCTCCTGCAATTGCATCTACCTCGTTATCATTTTTATCTTCATTCTTTGGATCGTTGTTAGACTTAGAAACTGCAATTCCTTTAAAAGAACCGTTGTTCATTAAATCTTCTCCAATAAAATCGTCCATAAAGTAACGTTGCTTAATGTTAGCTCCTAAACCTGGTGTTTCTCCTTTATGATCGAAGAATACTCCTTGAACTACCATATTTTTATCCATTGCAACATAACCCCAAATAGCATCCCAAAGACCTTTACCTCTAATTGGAGCGATATAGAAAGTTTTTCCTTCCTTTTCACCTACAAATAATGGTAATTTTCTTGTTTTACCTTCTTTAGCTGCTGTTTGTTGTTTTTTTACATCAATTAAATAAGCTTTAGCATCTTCAGAAACGTTATCTCCTTCAATTACTAATTGCTTTTTAATGTATTTAGCAAACTCTTCTGCTACTTTATCTTTTGAAACAAACTCTACACTTGTTTCATCATTTTCGTTAACTCCCATTGCATACAAAATGTTTTGCTGCTTCTCGATACGTTTATTAGCATCGATTGTTGGGCGAAGTGATGACGCTGTAAAAGCTAACAACGCACCTACTACTAACACCATTCCTATGGCGAAAAGTACCGTATATAAATTACTATCTGTCTTCTTACTCATAATTAGGCAGTTTTAGCTTTTAAACGTTTTAATCTTCTCTTAACATTACCTTGAACTACGTAATGATCAATTGTTGGAGCAAATACATTCATTAATAAAATTGCTAACATTACTCCTTCTGGGTATGCTGGATTGAATACACGAATCATAATTGAAACAAATCCAATTAAGAACCCATAAATCCATTTTCCTTTGTTAGTTTGCGATGCTGTTACTGGGTCAGTTGCCATATATACTGCACCAAATGCAAAACCTCCAATTAATAAATGCTTCCAAAAATCTAAGCTCATTAATCCGTAAAACTTGCTTGTTTCACCAATCCATCCCATATCAACTACTTGATTGAAGATGAATCCCATTACTAAAGCCCCAATAACTGCAGATAACATAATTCTCCAGCTTCCAATCTTTGTAAAGATTAAGAATAAAGCCCCTAATAAAATTAATAATGTTGATGTTTCTCCTACCGAACCTGGAATAAACCCAAAGAACATATCAGAAACTGAATAGTTTAATGGTTGTGACTGTGCTAAACTTCCTAAGATTGTCTCTCCTGAAATAGCATCAGCTGTTCCAGCAGCTTCTACAGCTCCTTCAACCCATACTTTATCTCCAGACATCCATGTTGGATATGCGAAGAATAAGAATGCACGAATCGTTAAGGCTGGGTTTAAGATATTCATCCCTGTTCCTCCAAATACTTCTTTACCAATTACAACTCCAAATGCTACCGCTACTGCTAACATCCATAATGGTAAATCTACAGGTACAATTAACGGAACTAACATTCCTGTTACCAAGTACCCTTCTTCTATCTCATGTCCTTTGATTATACAGAAAATAAATTCTATTGCTAAACCAACAACATATGATACAATTACTAATGGTAATATTTTAACTAAACCGATTAGTAAGTTATCCATATTCCAGAATTCTCCAGAAAAGAAACCAGTTGCGTTTGAAACGGCTTCTATTTGAAGATTATGCTGATATCCTGCATTAAACATACCGAATATTAAACATGGAATTAATGCCATGATTACTGTATTCATCGTACGTTTAAGATCATCTGCCGACTTAATGTGAGTTCCTCCATGAGTAGTCTCATTCGGCATATATAAGAACGTATGAAAACCATTAAATAGCGGAGCTATTTTAGTTCCTTCATACTTCTTTTTTAAATTATGTAAGTTTTGTTTTAAGCCCATATCTTATCCTAATTCTTCTCTCATTAAATCTAATCCTTCACGAATTATTTTTTGGTGAGGTTGTTTCGACACACAAATAAATTCTGTTAACGCAAAATCTTCTGGTGCAATTTCGTAAGCTCCTAATCCTTCCATTTCGTCAAGATCTTTATACATACAAGCTTTTAATAATTGCATCGGATAGATATCTAACGGGAAGATTTCTTCATAAGAACCTGTTACTACAAATGCTCTATGTTCTCCGTTAGTATTCGTATCTAAATCATATTTTTTCTTTGGATTTAACCAAGAAAAAGTTAATGCTCTAGAAGTAGATATTTTATTAAAAACTGGCTTATTCCACCCAAACAACTCATAGTCATCTCCTTCTGGGATAGCTGTAATTAAGTTATCGTAATATCCTAAGAAATCGTCTTCTTTAACTTCTAAACCACTTAAAACATTTCCACTAATTACACGAGCATTATTAGCGTCTAAATTTCCTTTAACAACATCTGCTATTTGCGCTCCTGCCTTTGCAGTTACGTACTGTGGTTTGTTAAATTTAGATCCTGCTAATGCAATCGTACGAGTAATATTAAACTTTCCAGTTAATAATAACTCTCCTATTACTACTAAGTCTTGAGGTGTAACTACCCACACAACTTCTCCTTTGTTAATAGGATCAATTTGTGCTATTTGTGTACTTACATTTCCTACTGGGTGTGGTCCTGAAACTTTATGTAGCTCAACTCCTTTCACGTCTTTAAACGGTGATAGTGTTGAGTTTTTAGCAACAGAAACATGTACTTTACCAGCTGTTAATTTTGTTAACGCTGTTAAAGCTGCTTGTAATTCTGCTTCTTTGCCTTTTAACGCATAATCATAATCAGCTGCTAAAGGTGCACTTGCGTAGGCTGATACAAAAATTGCTTTTGGTGCCTGATTAGGGTTTGCAACCACGTCGTACGGACGCTGTTTTACAAACGGCCAACAACCTGAAGCAAACAAGTGGTTTTTCACCTCTTCTCCAGACATTGCGTCTACATCTTTTTTACCAAAATCTTTGTATTCCTGCTGTGCATCAGCAGTGATTTTAATTGCTAAAACTTTTCTTCGTGCTCCACGAACGATTTCTGTAACTTTACCACTAACAGGGCTAGGGAATAAAATACGCTCATCACTTTTTGAATAAAAAAGTGCTTCACCTGCTTTTACTTCTGTACCTTCTTTTGCTAAAATTTTAGGAATAACGCCGTGAAAATCATCTGGCTTTACTGCAAACACACTACCTAATTGAAGTTCGGTAGTTACTTGTTCTGCCTCGCCAACTAGCTTGATGTCCAAGCCTTTCTTAATACGGATGTCTTTTGACATAGGAACTGATTAATTTGATTTTCTTAAAAAACACGCAAATTTAAAAATTTTGAATCCCTTTGCAGAACAAAAACATTTTTATCTTTACGAAACCTTATTATTTATATTTATTCTAAATAAAAATCTTGTCTTTGGCTTATATTTTGATACTTTTGTTACATCATGATAAAAAAAGAACTATCCTTAATTGCCTTTTTATTAGTTGTTTCGACCTTTGCTCAAAACATAAAAACTATACAATTACGACCTAAAAATAACCCTAATTTTTATGCTCCAATTACTCGTTTAGGAGATGTTTTAAAGTTGTCTTTTGACGATTTAGATACTGACAGTAAACAGTACCAATATAAAATTGAGCACATGACTCATGATTGGAAACCTAGCTCAATGACAAGTAATCAATATATTGAAGGTTTCGAACAAAATGAGATTATCAATTTTACCAATTCTTTTAACACACTCCAACCCTACACACACTACTCTGTAGAAATCCCAAATCAAAATACAATTATCACCAAAAGTGGTAATTATCTAATTTCTGTTATAGATGAAAACTACGAAGTTGTTTTTACCAGACGCTGTGTGTTTTACGAAGATATTACTACTGTTGGTGTTGCCGCTTTTAGAAGCAGAAATGCAGCAACAACCAACCAACAACAAACCATTCAATTTTCCGTTAATCACCCAGGTTTACAAATCAATACTCCGTCTCAAGAAATTAATGTTGCATTATTTCAAAATCACAATTGGAATACTGCTATAACCAATCTCCAGCCTATATTTATTAAACCTCAGCAATTATTATACAATCACACTATAAAAACTAATTTTTGGGGTGGAAACGAATTTTTAAACTTTGACACAAAATTTATACGAAACTCTAGTTTAAATGTTGCTAGAGTAGAACGTAAAAACCTATATCACAGCTATCTTTACACAGACGAACCACGCACTGATAAAATATACACTTACAACCCCGACATCAATGGACAGTTTGTGGTTAGAACCACAGAACGAGATGTTGTTGATGATAGAGATAATACCGAAGCTGATTATTCTTTAGTTCATTTTTCTTTAGAAGCTTTTGAACCTTACGAAAACAAAGATGTTTATGTTTATGGCGCATTTAACAATTACGAATTATCTGAAGAAAACAAAATGGTTTACGATTCCTCTCAGAGAATTTACAAAGCTACACTTCCTTTTAAGCAAGGCTTTTACAACTATGGTTATATTACTTTAGACAGTAATAAAAATATTAACCTACATGAAATTGACGGTTCTTTTTACCAAACCGAAAATGAGTACACTGTAATTGTTTACTACAAACCTTTTGGCGAAATTTATGACAGAGTAATTGGTGTTGGATATGGCTTTTTTAACCAAAACAGGTAAGGTATGTATAGAAACATTGACTAAAAACTGAAAAAGAACTATCTTTATCATATGTTTCAGCAAGTAACAAAAGGCATTAAGATTTCTGTAAAAACATCTTTTAGAGGCTCTGTTTACAGAGGGCATCGACAGTACTATGCTTTTAGTTATTATATTTCTATAGAAAATAAATCGAAAGACACCGTTAAACTACTAGAACGTTTTTGGGTTATTTTTGACGCTCTTAACAACACTGAATATGTAGAAGGAGAAGGTGTTGTTGGAGAAACACCAACTTTAAAACCTAACGATATTTATAATTACAGATCTAATTGTTTTTTACTTTCTACCACAGGTGCTATGGGAGGCAACTACAAAATGATTAACGTAGAAACACTTGAAGAATTTTTAGTAATTATTCCAACTTTTCAACTAACCACTACTGCTATTTTAAACTAATGATTAAAAAAAATAAAGTTCCAGTTGTAAGAGATGCCAACTGTTTAAACTGCGGACACCCTTTTACTAATAATGAAAAATTCTGCCCTGAATGCGGGCAAAAAAATAGAGGCAAAAAAATTACCCTAAGCGTTTTTCTTCGTGAGCTTTTTGCTGGCTTCTTCTCTTTAGATACTAAGTTTTGGCGAACACTTATCCCCCTATTAATAAATCCAGGTAAAGTTTCAAAAGACTATATCGAAGGTAAAAGAGTAAGATACACCAATCCGTTTCGGTTTTATTTAGCTACTTCTATTATCTTTTTTTTAATTATAAGTTTAACCGATAGTTATAAGAAATTTGAAGAATTAAGAATTGGTAAATCATCAAACAACAGCTCTCAAATTAAATTAAACAACAACAATAACGAACCTATCGAGGTTGACTTAGATTCTATTCAAGATGTGGTTTTCAAACAACTTGAAGAGCAAGATTCTATTGAAGCAAAAAAGACTAACGCCAAACTTGATTCCACATCAGTTTCGTATAATTCTGAACAAAAACCAACCAAGACTGACTTTAATGATTCCTTTGAAATAGTAAAGTTTATGAAATTTCAAAAGGCACATCCTAAAGTCCCTATTGACCCTGCTTTGGATAGCCTGAAGTTGGAGAAAAATTTTAGCAATCGCTTTTGGTATTCACGTGCAAAAGTTTTTAACTCAATATTTTTAGATAAAGATGAGGCAAAGAAATTTTTCCGTCAATTACTATCGTATGCCTCTATTGCGCTATTTATACTGCTACCAATGTTCACCTTGTTTTTAAAGTTTATTTACCTTAGAAGAAGGTATACATACGTAGAGCATCTTGTTTTTGTATTCCATGTACAAACCGTTCTCTTTCTTCTGTTTTCTATTTTTTACATTATAGACTTTTTTAAACATTCTAGCAGCTTCCTGCCTGTTTTCTTACTGCTCTTCATGATTTATTTATTTATAGCCATGAAAAGATTTTACAATCAAGGGTATTTTAAGACATTTATAAAGTATACACTAGCTAATACCATGTTTTTTATACTAGCTATGCTAGGATCTATTGCTATATCGTTTGCTGCCTTTGCTTTGTATTAATTCAATAGTTGTAAAAAGAAGTTTTTTGAAGTGTCTTTTAACTCTACAGCTGCTTTTAACTGATTGTTATTAGTTACCAATAGCTGTATTGTATTTACTTTATCTAGGTATTTGCTTCTAAAAGAATAAATACCTCTGTCTTTTTGTTGATAGTCAGCAATATTAAACAGGAAATAAAACTTATTATTTCCATCAGTTTCTTTGATCAATTTTTGCCCCTTTACGGAAGCAAATTTTAAGCCATCTTCTTTACAAAAACTATAAGTAGTAAACAAAGGCATTAATGTTAATAAATCTTCATTCTCAACCCTCTTTATCACCTCTTTTTCTTTTAGATAACTGCACAAATCTTCTCCTTGTAACTCTAAAGTCACCTCAGGGGTTATTGTATTCTGAATTTCCTTCTTTTCAACCTTATTAAAATCATCATCATACTCATAAGTTACAATAGTATCTGATTTTTCTATAAAAGAAGTAAGGTTTCCTTCTACCACTCCATCCCATTTACCCGTAATAGAATCTAACGACAATGTTGTAAACTCTTTAAACTTTTTCTTTAGAACCTCATCTAATTCATTAGCCACTATTTCGGTATTTAGCTTTCCTGACACACTTATTATCGAACCAGCTACTGATGCTGCTCTAAATGGTTTAAACAAGTCATTTTCCTTACTCAACTCACCTTGAATTCTTAAACTACCTCCATCTACAACGAACTCAAAAAAGCCTCCTTCTAAAGTACTTACAGCCACAGGCACTTCGCTACTCTTTATTTTTTCAAAAATTAAATCGTTTTTAGAAAAATAACTTTTATGATTTAATGCTAATAATAACTCGGGTGATATTTGTGCCTTTTTATGTTTTTTAAATAACAATTGCAATGAGTTATCTTTCACTACGCAACTTAAGATCCCTTTGCTATAAACTGTAGTCTTACTAACATTTTGCACTATAAACTTCTCTTCTTTTAAAGCGTCTATAAAATTTTGCTTTACGGATATTGGACTACTGATAAAAAAGTCTTTAAACTCTCGTGTATTGGTATATAAAAACAAACTATTAGGCACTTCTACCTCATCCAACAACGTTGTTTTCTTTTCCTCTTTTGTAGTTGAAGATTTTTTAAAGTCTAACTGAGAAAATGGGTGTTTTAAAAAACTAAGAAGTATGTTATACTCTATTTCTCGAAGGTTGAGATAAACTACCGTTTCAGCTGAAGTTGGTACTTTTTTTCCATAAATTACGGTTGGATTATATCTAAAAAACCCAACCGTAACTATAATACAGCATACTATTATAAGTATATATGCTATTCTTTTTATCATTTAGCTTACTTCGCTACTGCATTGATAAATTCTAACAATAATTTTAAGGTATTTTCTTCTGTTCCTTGTGTAGAGATTTTCAATTCAGAAGAAATGGTATTTCCTTTCATTCTAGACACTCTAAATACTCCATCGTTTAAATTATCAGTTGAAAAACGCATTGCTTCTTTTTCAGATTTACTCATCCACTCATTAGGAATCTTATTTAAAACAGCATTTACATCAACATAAAACACTGTTGAGTTATCTCTAACTAATTTACTGTGTTTTTTAGTATTAAAATTATTATTTCCTCTAGCAATACTTAACGCATTAGTTTCTGAGGTTGTTAAGTACAATACGTCATTTTTAACTACAGAATATAGGTTAAATGGTATATCAGACTTTTTAGTTTTAAACTTTACTACGTTATTTTCAATTTCAACAGCTTTATGCTTTTCTCCTAATTTGAAAAACTTATTCAATAAATCTTCTTCTTCTGAACCAATCATTAACGTAAAATCAGGAACAAACTCTTCTTTAGTTTTCGTTACTTCTTTACGCTTATAATCTTCATCATACTTGTAAGTAGTATACTCTACTTCTTCTTTAGAAAAATCATTCAACACTAAAAGAGCATCACCTGTAATTAATCTTCCAACAGCTTCTTCATCTATAACTAAAGAAAATAAATCTCCTACAATTTCCATTTCTTCTTGAAACTTAGGCAAAATACCTCCGTACATCTTATTCAATAATTCAGGATATTGCTTTAATGTTTCTTCAGTATCTATAGAAATACTCCAAAATGCTAATGCTTTATCGTGATCAAAGCTATTTACTAGATTACGACTCATTCTTTTATTATAAATCTTTTTAAAAGATTTCTTCATATCTGGGCTAACCGACATATCTAATAAAATTCTTGCATCGCTTTTATCAAAAAATAAATTAGCAGTTACTTCTTCAACACCATAAATATTTTGATTTCCTACATCTGCATACAAAGGATACAAAGAGCTACCAAAAGACTTGAATAAATCTGTCATTAACATACCATAATTACGAACCCAAAGTGTTGCTGATGCATTTTTCTTTTTACTCTTTTGAAACTTTTTATTAGAAGCAATAGAACTAATAACATTCTTATTGAATAAGTCTAGCACATACTTTTTTGTCCAGCCTTTACCTATTCTTTTTCTAAATGAATAAGTAAACTCTTTCTCTTCTCTTAGTTTATCTAAACGCTCTTTGTGAGTTGAGAAATAACCTCTAGAAACATCTCCATTCACTAGTAAAAGATAATCATCATTCCAAATTCTAATATCGCTACGTCCTTCAATAATATTGTAGCCTTCCATTCTTCTTATCTTCTTCTTATTTCGTTTACTTAACATTGACTCAAACAACTCTCTATCTTTCAATTCCACATAAAAGTTATGGTATGAAATACTGTCTGTTTTAGTAAAGAAATAATAAGCGTTTGATTTAATATCTATACCTGCATTAGCTACTGAAGACACTTTATCCCTCTCCTCTATTTCTTTTGAGTCTTCTTTCTTTTCACCTTCTTCTGACTCAACCACAGATTCTACTCTATTAATATTTTTACCTCTGTTTAAATCTTTTAAAATTTCTTTTCCAATAGCACTTTCGTCAATATCTGATACTTTTATCAACTTAAATAAGTTTTCCGCATTTGCAGAAACTAACACATCTACATTGTTAGGTATTTTAGACTCTAATTTCTGAGCCTGAACAGCTGCTATAAATATGTTTAATAACAGTAGTGTAGCAATAATTTTTTTCATCCTAAATTTAATTCTCTAATTGTATTTTATTTTTGATTGTTTGCTTGTTTGCTATAATGTCTTGTGCTTGTAAATGCAGCATAATAGCTTTTTTGCTTTTTGATATTCTTGCTTGATTATTTTCAGTTGATTTTATAGGTGTTTCAAACCTATAAACACTTGTATAAGTTGCAGTTTCAAACACTTTACGATCTTGATTTTTTGTTTTTCTGAACTCTTTTCCTAAATCAAAATGATGACTACGTGTAAATGTTTTACTCTTTTCATTAAAGGTAAAATGTTTATTCTTTTTAATAGCTTCTATATGTTTCTTTGAGCTAAAATTAGCTATTACCTCATTTAAAGCTTCCACATTATCAAAATCACACGAAACTGTAACAATAAACTCATTAAAATCTAACGTGTTTTTCACGTTATGAACTCCTTTTGTTCCTTTAATTTTAGAAACTATTTCTTGTACTTTTTTTCTTATGGTTACTTTTGAAGGTACTTTATAACCATTTATACTATCGAGCAACATTATAGAGGCTAACTTTGTTTTACTTTTACTTAGGTTAATGGTTAACACAGCACTTCCAGAACCATCTTTATTAAAAGTTACCTCTTCAACAAACTCAAAACAACTTGTAAATAAAAAAATAGAAATTACAGAAAATAGTAGTAATACTCTTTTATTCATAAAAACTTTTTTGCAAAGATATTAAATAGCTTTTATTACAAGCGAATGATTTCTGCCTCTATTTTGTTAATATTTGAATGTAAGTCGTAGTAACTCATTGTAAGTTGCTTTTCATTTTTTATAACTGAAGTTACACTAACGGTCTCTACATTATGACGTTTCATTTTTAATGAAATTTCTTTACTACCTCTTGTTTCATCTTGATGAAAATTAACAATGTCCGATTGATGAAACTCTTTGTTATTTGACAACCAATCTGCAAACCACTCTTTTCTTAGCTGCTTCATTTCATCAGTATATAGTGTAGATGACGACCAAATTTTAGGTTCATTACTTAACTCTTGAAAATGTTTTTTATCCCCATCCCAAACCAATTCATACGCTTGTAAACTCTTACTCCAATCAACCAAAACAATTGTAAAAGGTTCAATTCCTTCAAAATCAAAGTGATTTATGATTTCAACAGGATCTTCAACTTTTAATAATTGTTTTACAATAACTCCTCTACTCATTCGGTAAGATTCAGCTCTTTTATGTTTTGTAAAACCTCCATTTAACAAGCAAATCAATCTACTTTTTTCACTTAAACCAATCCACGTACCACCTGCAAGTTCATCTTTAGGATAAGTTAACTTTACCCCATCTTCTAAATACGTTTTTGGTACAATAGTTTTTCGTTTCGGGTCTTCATCTCTATTTGAAGTTAATATAAAATCATTATTCCCTAAAGGTAAATAAGTTACCGTACACATGTTGTTTTCCTTTTATATAATTCCAGCCTTATGTCCATTTAAATATTCCTAAAATAACCGTAACTTTGTCATTTAAGAAAGTTCATTATTGGACTTTTTCAATAACAAAGAAAGAAATTTAATTCAACAAACAACATACAAATGGGAAAAGGATTTTTTCACGTACCAACTGCCATTAACGAACCGGTAAAAGGATATGCTCCTGGATCTCCAGAGCGCGAAGCCGTTTCTAAACAATACAAAGAATATTTTAACGGATCTGTTGATGTACCAATGTACATCGGTAACGAAGAAGTTAGAACAGGGAATACTCGTAATATGACTCCTCCACACGATCACCAACACGTGGTAGGTCAATATCATATTGGAGATAGATCTCATGCTGAAAAAGCTATTGCTAATGCTTTAGAAGCTCGTACTGAGTGGGCACAAATGCCTTGGGAACAAAGAGCTGCTATCTTTTTACGTGCTGCTGAGTTAATTGCTGGTCCATACCGTGCGAAGATTAATGCTGCAACAATGATTGCGCAATCTAAAACTGTTCACCAAGCTGAGATTGATGCTGCTTGTGAGTTAATTGACTTTTTACGTTTTAACGTAGAGTATATGTCTGAAATCTACAACGAGCAACCAAACTCTGACGACGGAATTTGGAACCGTGTTGAGTACCGTCCGTTAGAAGGATTTGTATATGCAATTACTCCATTTAACTTTACTGCAATTGCTGCAAACTTACCTGCATCAGCTGCAATGATGGGGAACGTTGTAGTATGGAAACCATCTGATAGCCAAATTTTCTCTGCTAAAGTAATTGTAGATGTATTTAAAGAAGCTGGTGTACCAGACGGTGTTATCAATGTAATTTATGGTGATCCTGTTGAAATTACTGATGTAGTTTTATCATCACCTGATTTTGCTGGAATCCACTTTACAGGTTCTACTTATGTATTTAAGGAGTTATGGAAAAAGATTGGTGAAAACATTCACACCTACAAAACATACCCAAGAATTGTAGGAGAAACTGGTGGTAAAGATTTTATCATTGCACACCCTTCTGCAAATCCAAAACAAGTAGCTACAGGTATTTCTCGTGGTGCTTTTGAATTCCAAGGTCAAAAATGTTCTGCAGCTTCAAGAGTATATTTACCAAAATCGTTAGCTGAAGAAACGTTGAACTATGTAAAAGAAGATATCGCTTCTTTTAAAATGGGTTCTCCAGAAGACATGAGCAACTTTATTACTGCGGTAATTCACGAAGGTTCTTTTGATAAATTAGCAAAATATATTGACCAAGCTAAAGCTGATGCTGATGCTGAGATTTTTGCTGGTGGTAACTACGATAAGTCAAAAGGATACTTTATTGAGCCAACTGTTATCTTAACTACTAACCCTAAATACACTACTATGGAAACTGAATTATTCGGTCCTGTAGTAACTATTTATGTATACGAAGATGCAGATTGGGCTGATACGTTAAAATTAGTTGACGAAACTTCTGAATACGCTTTAACTGGTGCTGTATTCTCTACAGATCGTTATGCGGTTGCTGAAGCTACTAAAGCTTTAGAAAACTGTGCTGGTAACTTCTATGTAAACGATAAGCCAACAGGAGCTGTTGTAGGACAACAACCATTTGGTGGAGCTAGAGCTTCAGGAACAAACGATAAAGCAGGATCTGCTCAAAACTTATTACGTTGGGTATCTCCTCGTTTAATCAAAGAAACTTTTGTTTCTCCTGTAGATTACCGTTACCCTTTCTTAGGATAAGAAAAGAAATTCCGAACAAGGAATCTTTATATAAATTAAAAGCAACCTCAAATGAGGTTGCTTTTTTTATTATCCTTCAAGAAGAAAAGTTTTTACTCGGCTTTTTTAGCCCACAACTCTCCTTCTCCTTGATATCCATCTTGAAGCCACATTTTATCAAAGGCATGGCTAAGTGTTTTTCCTGTTTCTTTTCCTAAACAATCAAAAGATACATTTCCTTTTCCATGATCTTTCATTATCCATTCTTCTCCTTCTCCTTGCACACCATCTTGCAACCATAATTTACCAAATGCATGACTAAGATACTTTCCTTTCTCAGCTCCTTTACATTCCAAGGCTACACGATTATTTTTCAATTTTTTAAGTTCGAAAACTTCTCCTTTTCCTTGAACTCCATTTTGAAGCCATACTTGATCGTTGGCATGACTAAGGTATTTACCTACTTCTGCTCCAAGAGCTTCTAATGCTATACTTGACATAATATAAAAATTTGGTTAGTTAATTTCCTACTCTATTTATAATAGGTTTTTCGGATTCCACCTTTA
Source organism: Tenacibaculum litoreum (assembly GCF_964513915.1). Taxonomy (NCBI): domain Bacteria; kingdom Pseudomonadati; phylum Bacteroidota; class Flavobacteriia; order Flavobacteriales; family Flavobacteriaceae; genus Tenacibaculum; species Tenacibaculum litoreum. The sequence continues at coordinate 635,521 of NZ_CAZEQS010000004.1, forward strand.
AAAATTCATAGTACTACTAAACCTTTTTCATTTTATATCTCTATAATCATTTATTTAGACCTTTTGCTTTAATAGCACTTCTTTTCGACAATGCTAAGTTCAAAAATAAAGAAACTCAATTTTCAAAAAACACCACAAAACACTGATAATCAGTCATGAATACGTTTTAAAACAGTATAAATGAAGTAGTTACTTTCTTTTTTGTTTTCAAACAGAATTCAACTAATTTCGTTTAACACATATTAGTGTTTAGAAACAATGAATTACAAAGAAATACTTGAAACTGTATATCAAAAAATAGCTCCTATTGAGAATGTAGGTGAGTTAGCTACGTATATTCCTGAATTAGCTACGATTGATTCTGAAAAATTTGGCGTACATATTTCAACAGTTGCTAATACTAATTTTGGTTTAGGAAACTTTCAAGAAAAGTTTTCAATTCAAAGTATTGCTAAAGTATTATCACTTTGTTTGGCGTATAAGCATCTTGGTGAATCTATATGGGACAGATTAGGTGTAGAACCTTCTGGTAATAGTTTTAACTCATTGATACAACTGGAAACGGATAATGGTATTCCTAGGAACCCGTTTATCAATGCAGGTGCTATTGTTATTGCCGATATTTTAATTAGCAGTTTGGTAAACCCGAAGGAAGATTTATTGAATTTCATTAAAAGTCTTTCTATCAATAAAGACATTGACTACTCAGCAAAAATTGCAGCTTCTGAAAAATCGGTAGGCTACAGAAACGTTGCCTTATGTAATTTTATTAAGTCTTACGGAAACATTTACAACGACCCTGAAGTAGTGCTAGATTTCTATTTCGATTTATGCTCGTTGGAACTGACTTGCGAACAACTTTCTGAATTATTTTTCTTCTTAGCCAATAACGGAAAAACAAGACAAAGTGAGCAAATATTAACCAAAAGTCAATCAAAAAGGATTAATGCGTTGATGCAAACCTGTGGGTTTTATGACGAGTCTGGTGAGTTTGCTTTTAAAGTTGGACTCGCAGGAAAAAGTGGTGTTGGTGGCGGAATTATTGCCATACATCCTAACCAGTATGCCATTGCAGTATGGAGCCCTAAATTGAACAAAAAAGGAAATTCCTACAGAGGAATGCGTTTTTTAGAAGAATTTACTACCCTTTCTGAACAATCTATTTTTTAGGTTTGATTTTTTATCTGTTTTAAGTTAAAATAACTGGCTTTGAACTTGGGTTATCTATAAGGGTTATTTTAGTAAAAATATGCAATAATGAAATTTTCAAAAGAGATTACTCTATATTTAAAAAAAGTAATAATGTATGATTGGGAAACGTTTAACAATCTAGATTACCTTGAGCAAGTAAGAGAATATAAAGAGCTTATTGAACATTTTAGAACAATTATCAAAAAAAACAAAGATTTAGACACAAGCAACATTAATAATATTATTGATTCTTACCAAAAGGTCTTTTCATCTCTTAAAATTGAAGGAAAAAGCATACATTTTTTCCCTCCAAAATCTCTCAACAACGGAGGTATATTTATCATTTCAAAACTTAAACACATCATTGAAGAAGTTAATTATGAGCGGAATAAAAAATCTTCAAGTTTGCAATGTGAATGTCAATTAGCTCTTAAATTCAATAAAACTCCTAACATAAAAAATTTAGATAAAATTGGTTGGGTTAACGACCCTTATCATTATTCCGAAGTTTTTAAATGTAAAAATTGTGGTATCAATTGGGTAACTTACATTAATGATGATAGCCTAGGGTATGTTACTTGGGAAAAGCTCATGTCTAAAGATATCAAATCAATAAAATACTTATAAAAACCATTGATAAGAAGCCTACAAAATTTAAAAGATTATAGGCTTTTTACTTCTATTAACTCAACTCAATTTTCATATTCAAGTACAACCATTTTGTAGGAACGTCTAATGATTGTCCGTTTACTAACTTATCATAATCAATACCCCAATCCAATAAATTTACTTGACCTTGTAATACCAGTTCGCTAGACATGCTTTCGTATGAATTTCTAATTCCTGTTGCGAAAAACTTCACTTCTCTTTCAACTCCTTTAATAGACATTACACCGTTAATTTGATACCAATCTACTCCCATCACGTACACATTGGTCGTTTTAAACCTTATTTTCTCATTATTATCGCTAATAAATACTCCTTTGGTTTTAACTCTTTTGGTTAAATCAGCCACATCACCTCTACATGCTTTAAATGAGTTTGGATCAACCTCAAAAGAAATACGCATGTTTTCTAACGGGTTTCCAGCATCCATTCGTACAGGAATAGCTACTTTTAAATCGTCTACAATTCCTCCAAATGGCGTACTACAATGTCCGTGTGTTACAAACATATTGATGGTCTTATTTTCTTTGGTTTCTGTTGCTACCGTTTTTTCTTTTGTTGTAGTTGTTGAAGTACTTTTAGCAAATCCGCTTACCAAAACTATAGTTAGCAATGCCCCAACTAACAAAATTCTATTTTTAATGGTTTTCATAATATTCGTATTTAAAGTTTTCATCAAAACTATCGCAAGCTTCCGTTAAAAGTGTAAATCAATTGTCAAAAAAGTGTAAAAAAGCTTTAACCAGTGTACTTTTATTTAAATTTACCTCCAAAAACTACTAAAGCCTATTTTTCTAACACTTTAAAATGTCTCAAAAAACTCAACTTAAAGAAGTCGCCAAACTATTTTTTAAACTAGGTTGTATTGCTTTTGGTGGACCTGCTGCGCATATTGCCATGATGGAAGATGAAGTTGTTAAAAAAAGAAAATGGATGACTCAGCAACATTTTCTAGATTTAATGGGAGCTACTAATTTAATACCAGGACCAAACTCTACTGAAATGACCATGCATTGCGGACATGAAAGAGCTGGTTGGAAAGGGTTAATTGTAGCTGGCTTTTGTTTTATTTTTCCTGCCGTAGTAATTACATCAATAGTAGCGTGGTTATACCAAGAATATGGTCAGCTTCCTAAAGTTGAGCCTTTTATTTACGGAATAAAACCCGCAGTAATAACCATTATTGTTATGGCAGCTTATCGACTAGGTAAAAAAGCTGTAAAAAATACATCCTTAGCTATTTTAGGGTTAATCACTTTAGTTGCTTGCCTTTTAGGCGTTAACGAAATAGCAGCTTTATTTGGCTGTGGCATACTAGGTGCGCTACTCTATTTTTTCAACCAAAACCGTAATAATTTAACCAGCATACTTCCATTTTTTTTATTTCAGGCAAGTGAAACGCTTCAAGCCAACAATCTAAAAATTTTATTTACCTTTTTAAAAGTTGGAGCAATTTTATATGGAAGCGGTTATGTATTATTTGCTTTTTTAGATGCAGAATTGGTCGCTAACGGATGGCTTTCAAGACAAGTACTAATAGATGCAGTTGCTGTAGGACAAATAACTCCAGGCCCTGTTTTATCTACCGCTACTTTTATTGGTTGGCAAATGAATGGAATAACTGGCGCACTTGCAGCAACTGTAGGGATATTTTTACCATCCTTCTTTTTTGTTTTAGTTTTAAATCCGTTGATTCCTAAAATGAGGAAATCGAAGCTTATTGGTGCTATTCTAGATGCTGTAAATGTAGCTGCCGTGGCTCTGATAATTGCTGTATGTATTGAAATGGCAAAAGATACCATAACTGATTGGCGTACTATTGTTATTGCTATTATAAGCCTAGTAGCTGTTTTTTATTTAAAAAAATTAAACAGTGCTTTTATCGTTTTAGGAGGCGCTATGTTAGGATATATTTTAACTTATTGGTAAACCTTATAATATCATTCCTTTTAGCCTACCTTTGCAAAAAAATATTTGATGCAGTTTTCAGACCTACAACTTAGCAAGTCTATCTTAAAAGCACTTACCGAAGAAAGACACCACAAACCAACTTTAGTACAACAAGAAGTAATTCCGTTAGTACTTAATAAAAAAGATGTGATTGTAGCTGCTCAAACAGGTACAGGTAAAACAGCTGCTTTTGCGTTGCCTATTATTCAAGAGCTTTCTGAAGAAGCTGATGTTGAAAAAAGAGCTAAAAAGATAAAAGCATTAGTAGTAAGCCCTACTCGTGAATTAGCGATTCAAATTCAAGAAAACTTTAAAAGCTACAGCAAATACACTAATTTAAGAACTACGGTTATTTATGGTGGTGTTGCCACACAGCCACAAAAAGATGTTTTAGAAAAAGGTGTCGATATTTTAATTGCTACCCCTGGTCGTTTTATCGACTTACATAAACAAGGTAGTATTGATGTTCGTCAACTAAAAACATTGGTGTTAGATGAAGCTGATTTAATGCTAGACATGGGCTTTATTGAAGATGTTCAAAAAATTGAAGAATTGTGTCCGCGTAAAAAGCAAACCTTACTGTTTTCTGCAACGATGCCTGATAAGGTAAACGATTTAGCAAAATCAATGCTACGCAATCCTGAAAAAGTAGATATTTCACCTGCGGAAACTACTTCTAAAAACATTGGTCAGTTACTATACTACACCCCTAAAAAACACAAAGTCGATTTGTGTTTGCACTTATTACGCAACACCATAAAAGGTCGTATTATTATATTTCGTCGTACCAAATTTGGAGTTGATAAGTTAGAGAAAACACTTCAAAAAAACGGATACAAAGCAACCAGCGTACATGGTGATAAGTCGCAAAACTTACGAAACCAAGCTATAGAAGATTTCAAAAATAACAAAGCCAATATTTTAATTGCTACGGATGTTGCTGCTCGTGGAATTGACGTTAGCAAAGTAGATGCTGTAATTAATGTTGACTTACCTAACATTCCAGAAACGTACGTACACAGAATTGGTAGAACAGGTAGAGCTGGTAAATCTGGAATTGCCTTTTCTTTATGTAGTGCCGATGAAACTTCTTACATCAAAGCTATTCAAGAATTTATGGATAGAACTATAAAAATTGTAGAAGACCATCCATTCCCTTTAGCAAAACCAAAGAAGAAAAAACAACCCAACACTGTTAGTAAACACAAAAAAGGAAGAAAATCAGAAGCTTCTAAAAAGAAGAAAAAACGCTGGTATTAAACTTTTTATAAAAAATAACACTAAAAATAATTGGTATTTTATTTATTAATCGTAATATTGCAATATAATAATGAATCAATGGGATTAACCAAATCAGAAATATTTACTGAAGAGCAAAATCAATTAGCTACGATTGCAAAAGTGTTAGGGCACCCAGCTCGTATTGCTATTATACAACACTTATTCAAATTGAATTCTTGTGTTTGTGGTGATTTGGTAAATGAAATCGGTTTGGCGCAACCTACTATTTCGCAGCATTTAAAAGAATTAAAAAAAGTTGGTATCATTAAAGGAACTATTGAAGGAACTAGCGTTTGCTATTGCATCAATCCATCAACATGGAAAGAAATTAAAACCTTACTTTCTTCTTTTTTAAACCTTGATATGAATAACCAGAGTTGTTGCTAAAAAAATTTGAATCTATTAATCGTAATATTACAATAAATATTAAAGACCATGAAACTATCAGAAATCAAACAACATTTAAGCACATTAAAAACTATTGCTTTTGAATTACCTGACGGTAGCTTAGTTCCAAATCATTTTCACGTAACAGAAGTAGGGAAAATCACCAAAAATTTTATCGATTGTGGTGGTGTAGTTAGAAATGAAGAAGTTGTAAACTTCCAATTATGGAATGCTAATGATTATGATCATCGTTTACACCCGGAAAAATTAATCCATATTATTGAATTATCAGAAAAAGTATTAAACATTCCTGATTTAGAAATTGAAGTGGAATATCAAGGAAGTACTATTGGTAAATACGGATTGGATTTTGACGGAACCAACTTTTTATTAACTACAAAACAAACAGATTGTTTAGCGAAAGATAACTGCGGAATTCCACAAGAAAAACCAAGAGTAAAATTATCTGATTTACAAAAACAAACTGCATGTGAACCTAACTCAGGATGTTGTTAATATGAAAGCAAGAACCTCAACTCTGTTTTCTGAACTACAGAAAACTATTTCTAGTTTACCAACTGTTTCGGAAGAACGAAAAGAAGTTTTACAACCGCTTGTAAATTACATTCAGGAAAAACTGGAGAATAAGGAGATGATAAGCCTAAATTTTATTTGCACACACAACTCCAGAAGAAGTCATTTATCGCAAGTATGGGCACAAACCATGGCGTATCACTATCAAATACCAAATGTAAACACTTATTCTGGTGGTACAGAAGCTACCGCTATGAATTCAACAGTGGTAAAAACATTAGTTGATAACGGATTTAAAATTCAACAATTATCTGATGAAACAAATCATATTTACGCGGTAAAGTATGCTGATAATATACCTCCTATTATAGGTTTTTCTAAAAAGTATGACGATGACTTTAATCCAACCTCAGCTTTTGGTGCCATAATGACTTGTTCACAAGCTGATGAAGGATGTCCTTTTATTGCTGGTGCAGATAAAAGAGTACCTGTTACTTATGAAGACCCTAAACTATATGACGGAACATCTTTAGAAAAAGAAAAATACTTAGAGCGCAGTTTAGAAATTGCTGCTGAAATGCACTATGTTTTTTCTACTGTAAAAGCTTAACCTTTATATTTCATAGGTAAATGCACCACTTTTTTAGTTTCGAAGAAATCTTCTTCAAAAAAGTCTGGTAAATCATAAATGGTGGCTTTAGGGAAGTTCGCAAGTTCTTCCGTAAGGTCACCACCTTTTAAATATAAAATCCCATTTTTAAGTGCATGATTTTGCTTCTTGTGTACTTTATTTTTCACCCAACGATGAAATGTTTCCATTTGTGCCACAGCTCTACTTACAATAAAATCATACGTATCATCCACTTCTTCAACACGCCCGTGAGTCGTTTTTACATTCTGTAAACCTAAGCCTTCAGCAACTTCATTTACTACTTTAATTTTTTTTCCGATAGAATCAACCAAGTGAAATTGAGTTTCAGGAAATAAAATAGCTAACGGAATTCCTGGAAAACCACCACCAGTACCTACATCCATTACTTTGGCTCCAGCTTTAAACTCCATAACTTTTGCAATTCCTAGCGAATGTAAAACATGACGTAAATACAACTCATCAATATCTTTACGAGAAACGACATTAATTTTTAAATTCCAGTCTTGGTATAATTCTTGCAACTTAGAGAATTGTTCTAACTGCGTTTCTGATAAATTGTCAAAGTATTTTTTAATAAGTTCCATGAAGTGATTTTTTCCGTTGCAAAAATAAAAAACTAATTGGTATTGTTAATTTTTATGTAAAAGATATTAATCTAGTTAAAAAGTTAACCTTTAGCAATAACCATGAACCAAAAACGTTTATTTTTGCGACACAAACAAACAACAAATGAAGACAGTAAACTTCTCAAGAATAGATAAAGCTAAGTTTTTTAGAACTCTAAATAAAAGAGTTAACACTTACTTTAAAGAAAACAATATTAAACGCACAGGTAACTGGAAACTATATTCAAAAGCTATTATTATGCTAGCTATGTTTATTGTTCCTTTTATACTAATTTTAACTGTTGATATGTCTCAATGGATAAAATTAGCACTTACTATTGTAATGGGTATTGGAATGGCTGGAGTAGGAATGAATGTGATGCACGATGCTAACCACGAATCTTTTTCTAGTAAAAAATGGGTAAATAAACTTTTTGGAAGTAGTATTTACATTTTAGCAGGTAACGTGTATAACTGGAAAGTGCAGCACAATGTATTACACCATACGTACACAAACATTCAAGACCATGATGAAGATATGGAAGCTGGTAGAATTATCCGTTTTTCAAAACACACACAATGGTTATGGATTCATAAGTTCCAAAAATATTACTCAATCTTTTTATACGGATTGTTAACTATTAACTGGGCTATTACTACCGACTTTAAACAAATGCACAGTTATTTAAAGCGTAAGTTATCGTACGGTGAATTTCCAAACCCAGCTAAAGAGTGGACCAAATTAGTAGTTTCTAAAGTTATTTATTATGTACTTTGGATTGTATTACCAATCGCAGTTATGAATGTTGCTTGGTGGAAGGTATTAATCGGGTTTTTCGTAATGCATTATACTGCAGGAATTATTTTAAGTGTAGTTTTCCAATTAGCACACATTGTTCCTAAAACAGAAACTCCTTTACCAGATGAAGATGGTAATATGAAAAACACTTGGGCTATTCACCAATTATATACTACAGCAAATTTTGCTCCTAGAAATTGGTTTATCAACTTTTACACAGGTGGATTGAATCACCAAGTAGAACACCATATTTTTCCTAATATTTCTCATATTCACTATAATAAGTTAGCTCAAATTGTAAAAGAGACTGCTAAGGAATTTAACCTTCCTTATAATGAATACAAAACTACACGTAAAGCAGTTATTGAGCATTTTAAACACTTAGCTGAATTAGGGAAAAAACCGCAATTAGCATAAATCAACATACAACATAACAACACAATGTCAAACGCATTATCAAACAGAATTCAAAGTTTACCAGTATCGCAAACTTTAGCAATGGCTGCTAAAGCGAGAGAGTTAAAAGCTGAAGGTAGAGACATCATTAGTTTAAGTTTAGGAGAACCAGACTTTAATACTCCTGATTTTATTAAAGATGCTGCTATTGAAGCTATCAACCAAGATTACAACTCATACACTCCAGTTGACGGGTACGTAGAGTTGAAAGAAGCTATTTGCGAAAAGTTTAAACGTGATAATAACTTAACATATGCTCCTAATCAAGTGGTAGTTTCTACAGGAGCAAAACAATCTATTGCTAACGTAGCTCAGGTATTATTAAATCCTGGTGATGAAGTATTATTACCAGCTCCATATTGGGTAAGTTATTCTGCAATTGCAACTTTGTGTGAGGCTAAATTTACCGAAATTCCTTCTTCTATTGAAAATGATTTCAAAATCACTCCAGAACAATTAGAAGCTGCTATTTCACCAAAAACAAAAATGATTTTCTTTAACTCGCCAAACAACCCAAGTGGAACAATTTATAGCGAGGAAGAATATAGAGCTTTAGCTAAAGTATTAGAAAAGCATCCAGATATTTATATCTTATCTGACGAAATATATGAGCACATTAACTACGGAACGAAGCCATTTAGTTTTGCTGCAATTGAAAGCATGTACGACCGTACTATTACTGTTAACGGTTTAGCAAAAGCTTTTGCCATGACAGGATGGAGAATTGGTTACATTGGTGCTCCTGAGTGGATTGCTAAGGCTTGTACTAAAATGCAAGGGCAAATTACTTCAGGAACTAACTGTATTGCACAACGTGCTGCTATTACGGCCGTAAAAGCATCTCCAGAGAAAGTACAATACATGGTAGATGAGTTTAAAAACCGTAGAGATTTAGTTTTACAGTTATTAGGAGAAATTGACGGATTTAAATTAAACGTACCTGAAGGTGCTTTTTATGTATTCCCTGACATTTCTGATTTCTTCGGAAAAACAATCCAAGGAAAAGAAATAAAGAATGCTAATGATTTCTCTATGCTATTATTAGAGAAAGCAAATGTAGCTACAGTAACTGGTGAAGCTTTTGGTGCACCAAACTGTGTTCGTTTATCATATGCTGCTTCTGAGTTACAATTACGTGAAGCTATCAAAAGAATTAAAGAAGTTTTAAGTTAATTAACTTAAACAATTAAGCATAAAAAAATCCGTAAGATGTTTCTTACGGATTTTTTATGTTCTAGAATGGAACTTTTAATTTCCTTACTTTTTTCTTTTTAAGTTTCTTTAAGTACAATGTTTTCTTATTATAATCAATAAAGGCTTTTCCTGCTTCTAAAATATCTGCTCCTATAATTCCGTCTACCTCATCAGCATCGTGTTGTTTTAAAGCTGTATTTACATGCGTTAAGTCAAACAGAACCAAATCACATGAATCATTTTTCCACTTCCCTATTTTTAGTGAATTATTTTCTGACTTTTGCGTCTCCATATCTGTTGCTCCTGCACCCGCCGCCTTTACCTCACTTTCTTCAGAAATAAGCTTGAAACGCTCTATTAACTCTAGCCCAACACAAGAATTAGAAGCGCCTGTATCTAAAATAAACCTTCCCATAACACCATTTATCTCCGCATCTAACTCTAAATGATTCGTCACCATTTTTTTAAGTTTTATTTTGATGTATTTCTTTTTTCGTAATACTTTTTTCAAACTTGCCATTTCTTGTACTTTTGTCATCACAAAGATACAATAATACAATGTTACCTTGAATCTTAGCGAAAGGTCTTTCTTTAAAAAAATTATGATAACAGATACCCATACACACCTATATTCTAACCAATTTGATGAAGACAGAAACGAAATGATGCAACGTGCCAAAGAAGCTGGTATTTCTCGTTTCTTTATTCCTGCGATTGATAGTTCTTATACTGAACGTATGTTCGATTTAGAAAAAAACTACCCGAACGATGTGTTTTTAATGATGGGGTTACACCCTACTTCGGTAAAAGAGAACTACCAAGAAGAATTAGCACATGTAAGAGAATGGCTAGACAAACGTGATTTTTATGCGATTGGTGAAATTGGTATCGACTTATATTGGGATAAAACTTTTTTACCACAACAACAAGAAGCTTTTCGTACTCAAATTCAATGGGCAAAAGAAAAAAAATTACCTATTGTTATTCACTGTCGTGATGCTTTTGATGAAATTTTTGAGGTATTAGAAACTGAAAAAGGAGATGATTTATTCGGAATTTTCCACTGCTTTACAGGAACCTTAGAACAAGCTGAAAAGGCAATTTCATACAATATGAAATTAGGAATTGGAGGTGTTGCCACTTTTAAAAACGGAAAAATTGATAAGTTTCTAAATCAAATAGATATCAAACATATCGTCTTGGAAACAGATTCTCCATACCTAGCTCCAACTCCATACCGAGGTAAGCGTAATGAAAGTAGCTACATAACTAATGTTGTGGATAAGTTAGTAGATATTTATGGATTGACTTTTCAAGAAATTTCGGAAATTACAACACAGAACTCTAAAGACGTTTTTGGTGTTTAACTTACAAACCACATATTATAAAACTCCTATCGGGATTGCCAAAATTAATGGCGATGAAAACGGAATCCAATCGATTTCGGTATTGGATGAAGATACTTCGGCTACAATTAGCATTCCGAAAGAGACTCCGTCTTGTTTACAAAATTGTGTCGCTCAACTGGATGAGTATTTTGCTGGAAAAAGAACAGTGTTTGATTTACAATTGAATCCACAAGGAACAACCTTTCAACAATCGGTTTGGAATAAGCTATTAAACATTCCTTTTGGAAGAACCAGAACTTATTTAGAACAAACCAAACAATTAGGTGATGTAAAAGCAATTCGTGCGGTAGCTTCAGCGAATGGTAAAAATCCTATTTGGATAGTTATTCCTTGCCACAGAGTTGTAGGTTCTGATGGTTCTTTAACAGGATATGCAGGTGGTGTTTGGCGTAAAAAGTGGTTATTAGAACACGAAAGTGGGGCAAAACAACAAACATTATTCTAATTTTTAGAAAATCAAACCATGAAGTAATGCTTAATTTAAATTACGTTTTTCAATAAAAAACTTCTTCAATAAATAACCACATTCTTCTTCTAAAACCCCTGATATTACCTTTGTTTTTGGATGTAATTTTGTTTTCAACACACTAAAACCAAGTTTTGGTTCACTTGCTCCATACACTATTTTACCTATTTGTGTCCAGTAACTCGCTCCCGCACACATTTGGCAAGGTTCTAGTGTAACATACAAGGTGCAGTCTTTTAAATATTTTCCACCTAAAAAATCTGCTGCTGCAGTAAAAGCTTGCATTTCGGCATGCGCTGTAACGTCGTTTAACAACTCAGTTAAATTATGCGCTCTAGCAATAATTTGATTATTAAAAACGATTACTGCACCTACTGGAACTTCTCCTTTATCAAAAGCAAGCTCAGCCTCTTGTAAGGCTTTTTTCATAAAGTAAGTATCATCAAACGGATTCATATACGTGGATTCATGTAAGTTCTTAAACAAATGTAGCCAAAATTTGTTTGTGCTAACTCTCAGTAAAATACTTATTTTTACCAAAATTTACGATTTGATTTCAATCAACACTTCTGAAAATAAAAAAGTCTATTTTGCTTCCGATCAACATTTAGGAGCTCCAACTTCTGAGGCTAGTTTTCCTCGTGAACAAAAGTTTGTTGCATGGTTAAACGAAGTTAAAAAAGATGCTGAAGCAATTTTTATTCTAGGTGATTTATTTGATTTTTGGTTTGAGTATAAGACTGTGGTTCCTAAAGGCTTTGTTCGCGTTTTAGGTAAACTCGCAGAAATAAAAGACAGTGGTATTCCTATTTACTTTTTTGTTGGGAATCACGATTTATGGATGCATGATTATTTTGAAAAAGAATTAAACATTCCTGTGTATCATTCTCCTCAAGAATTTAAAATCAACGATAAATTGTTTTTAATTGGTCATGGAGATGGACTAGGACCAGGAGACAAAGGGTATAAACGCATGAAAAAAGTATTTACGTTTCCTTTATTTCAATGGATGTTTCGTTGGTTACATCCAGATTTAGGTGTTCGATTAGGTCAATATATGTCCGTAAAAAACAAACTGATTTCTGGTGATGAAGACGCTAAATTTTTAGGCGAAAATAATGAGTGGTTAGTACAGTATTGTAAGCGTAAATTAGAAACCAAACACTACAATTATTTTGTTTTTGGACATAGACACCTTCCATTAGAAATTCAACTTAAAGAAAATAGTGTTTACCTTAACACTGGTGATTGGATACAGTATTACACCTATGCTGTTTTTGAAAATAATAAATTAGTTTTAAAAGAATATAATTCATAAAAAAAGCACCTCAAAAAGGTGCTTTTTTTATGGCTTACTCCAATGTTAATCTAATACAAAACGTAATCTAGCAAATAAATGTCTACCATTAGTTCCGAACTGTACAGAACGTCTTGAGTAGATAAAACGTCCACTAGATCTAAAAGCAGGATCGTTCTCATCTGGATAAACATCAAATAAATTATTTGCTCCTAATGTTAAACTTAGGCTCTTATTAAACTTGTATCCAAAAGAAAGGTCCGTAACAATTTTCCCTCCAAAGGTAGTATCTATAGAAGAATCGTTACTGTTAGTTGCTTCTTCAACTTCTCCAAAATAGCTATTTCTTAAAAAGACACTCCATTTATCGTTAACCGTTAAATTGTGTGATAAATTTCCTTTTGTTGTAGGAACCGCAGACTCTAAATAAATTCTACTTGTTGGGTCAAAATAAGTATCAGATAATCCTGCGTTTTCTATAGCAGTTGGAATATTCACACCTTCTACATTCGTTTTTGAAAATGTAAATGCTAAGGTATTAGTTAGCCTCATCCTATCAGAAAGGTCTGCTTTGTGATCTACAACAATATCTACTCCTTTTGTTTGAGTATCTACAGCATTTGCAAAAAATGCTGCTTGTGTAGCATTTGCTTGTTGGAACAATCTTTCCAGCTCAGCATCTCCATTATCATCAAAACTCCCTGTTAATATTACTCTATCATCAATATCTATTATATATCCATCAACCGTAAATTTTAAATTTGCACTTGGCACTTTTGCTGTAAATCCTGCAGAAAATCCAAAAGAAGTTTCTTCTTTTAGTTTACCTATTCCTAAAATCCTTGCAACTCTCGAAGTGTTTGAAAACACCCCAACTTCATTTGGTATACCATCTACAAACAACGTACTGGTTGAACTATAAGATATTTGATGCAATGATGGTGCCCTAAACCCTGTTTGTAAACTAGCTCTTAAATTAAAGTTTTTAGAAGCTTTTACCCTAGATGCTACTTTTACATTTAAAGTACCTCCAAAATCTGAGAAATTCTCATAACGTACAGCTCCACTTAATAAAAAAGATTCTGTAATATCTGCTTCAACATCTACATAACCTGCTATAGAGTTTCTGAATGAATTTACTTCATTTTCTGGTTTAAACCCAGGAAACACTTGAATACCTCCCGGTCTTGAGTTACCAAAAAAATCTTCAGGAACCATTGAACTAGGATCTGTTGGATCGTGTACATTACCCAATGTATTATATTGTGCATACGATGCTTCCTCCCCTGCTACAATACCATAATTTTCTAAACGGTATTCAGCACCAAAAGCAATATTTAAACCAGACATTACATCTTCGTAAAACTTACTAAGATCAATATTTGTTGTGTTTTCGCTTGAATAAAACCCTCCTGAATTCGCTTCAAAAGGCGTTGAATTACCTAAAGATGCATTGCTTGAATTGCTTATCAAGTAGTTAAATTCATTTCTACCGAATGTATTTGAAAAATCTACATTCCAATCACCTAACTTTCCTTTTATTCCAACCGCGTATGATTTGTCTTGAATATTAGAGTTTATCTCTGGTAAGAATCCGTTCATATATGCTGGTGTGTATGCTCTAGATTGATTTGGCAATCTATAGAAACCCGCTGCATTACCATTCTTATAACTTAAACCAGCATTCCCATAAATAAAGGTTTCATTTCCTAACGGAATTTCCATGTTTGCAAAAAATTGTGCTCCTCTTACCCTAGATTGCCCTACTCTCATGTTAAAATCACTCCTTTTCAAGCCACGGGCTAACAACTCTGCTTCAGTAACATCAGCTCCTAAAATTGTTCGCAATTCTTCTTTTGTTTCGGTACCATTCAATGTAATACCTGCATCGCCTGCATAATTAAAAATATCATCTAAATCATCATCTAATAGATTTGAAATATTATACCCATCTACTGCTGCAACTCTTTCAATAGAGTTATATGCATTAAATATTGAGCCTTCCCATTCTTGCATTCTATTAGTCCATCCTCTAAAATCAAAATTTCCAGTAAAATTTATAAATCCACCATCTTTACCAATTGGTAATCCATAATTTAGCCCTAAATTTAATTTTTCTCCATCTATATCTCTCTCTGGACTACTTTCACTTGTAAAATTAGCACCTGTTGTTAAATTAACTTCTAACTTATTCGTAGATTTCTTTAAGACGATATTTATTATTCCTGCAATAGCATCAGAACCATATTGAGCCGCTGCGCCATCTCTAAGAATTTCAATTCTTTCAATAGCAATTGATGGAATTGTTGTCATATCTGTACCCACTGAACCTCTACCAAAAGTACCATTTACGTTTACTAAAGCAGTTTTATGACGTCTTTTCCCATTAATTAACACTAATACTTGATCTGGACCTAATCCTCTTAATGCTGCAGGCGCAATATGATCCGTACCATCAGAAATTGATTGAGGATTAGAATTAAAAGACGGTGCTGCATAATTTAGAATTTCGGTCACTGTAACTTGTGGTGCCGACTCTGTTAGCTTGGAAACATCTAACACATCAATAGCTACAGGAGAATCTATCGCGACCCTCCCTTTATTACGAGAACCTACAATTACCACCTCTTCTAAGGCTTCACTCGATTCTTCAATTACAATTGTAAGATAAGAACTGTCAGTAATTTTTACTTCTTTCGTTCTAAATCCTACTGAAGAAACTATGACTGTAACAGGTAACTGACTTACTTTTAAAAAATATTCTCCATTATCATCAGTAGTTATACCATTAGTAGTTCCTTTCTCTATTACATTTACAAAAGGCAAAGGTGCCCCATTAGTATCTGTTATTTTCCCTTTTATCGTCTGACCAATCATTGATGTAAACGACATCAATAAAGCACAAACAAATAATTTAATTTTTTGCTTCATAACTGTATTTATTTTTTATAATTTATACTAAAAAAGTTAATTTACTATAAACATACTAATATTTAAACCTCACAACAAAAATATTCGTAATTAAATAACTCCCAGTATATTAACACTAAAACTAGTATTCATTAAAACCAACAAAACAACCTATCTACTTCAATAGAAATTTAAACTTCTTAAAAGTATCCTATCCTACATGACCCTTTATCTCCTTTTCTTTTAAAAACATTTTTTACCTGCAACCATCTTAAGCATATTCTTTCAATCTGTTTATCACGGAAGCTTTATTATAATTACATATGAACTTATACATAATTTTTGGTGATTAAATTGGAGTTTTTACTTACTGATTTTTATTTAAAGTCTTATCCGAATCAAGAAATAAGCAATAAAAAAAGCACCTCAAAAAGGTGCTTTTTTTCATTATCAAATAATTAACTTAGAACTTAAAAGTTAATCCTGCTTTAAAAGTCATACCATTGAATCCAAATTGATTTACTTCCCAGGGATATTTAAAACGTCCTCCTAAATCAGTCACTACATCTCCCTTAGTATCAATTTCATCTGGATACACGTCAAATAAATTATTTACCTGAGCATTAAACGAAATCATATCAGAAAACTCATAACCCAATGACAAATCAGTTACTACTTTCCCACTAAATGTTTGATCTTTATTAGGGTCTGTAGCATGTTGCCAAGTTACTTCTCCAAAATATGTATTGTTTAAGTATGCGGTTAATTTTTTATACTTATAATCTGCACCAAACAAAAGTTTAGTATTAGGTCTTGCGCTAATAATTCTAGATTGTTCTTTTCTATTAAATATGGCATTCTTATAATTTGCCAATTTAGTAGGAGTTTTTACTTCTCCTTCTAACTTTGTTCTGTTGATATTTAACGCTAAATTCAACCCAAGTTTTCCCGCTGCAAAATCTATATTTTTGTGACGCATTGTATAGTCAAACCCTTCTGTTTTTGTATCTGCTGCATTAATAAAGAACTTAATACTTGTAACACTATTATCATCTAAAATTTGTTGAACAGTAGCATTTGGGTTTCCATTATCATCGGTCCCTCCAATTTCTCCTGAAAACACAACTCTATCTTCTACTTTAACATTGTAATAGTCTAATGAAATAGTAAAATCATTAGAAGCCTTAACAGTTAATCCTGCTGAAATATTTTTTGATGTTTCTGCAAACAATGAAGCTACCCCTAAATCTTTAATCACTGGACTCACATTATTGAATGTTCCTTGATTAGAAATTGTACCACCAGAAACTAACGTTTGTACATTACTTAAATATACTTGATGTAATGAAGGCGCTCTGAACCCAGTACTGTATGAAGCTCTTAATACACCTGCTTCTCCAATCTTATATCTAGAACTCACTTTCCATGAAAAATTATCTCCAAAATCAGAGTAATTCTCATAACGTAATGCTCCACCTATTAAAAAATCTTCTGAAACATCCCAATCTAGTGTACCATAACCACCTACATTTGTTCTTGTTTCGTCTAGAGCATTACTTGGTTGTAAACCAGGGAAAGATTGTGCTCCCCCATCAATATATGAAGCTTCTTCTCCTGCAGTTACTTCAAAACGCTCTTGTCTTGCTTCAACACCTAGTCCAATACTTACATCACCAAAAGAGCGGCTTACATCGAAATTTCCAACAATATTACTGAACGCATATGCTCCTGCATCAAAAGAAGTAGGGCTATTTGCTCCTAAACTTACATTAATTGTATTTCCTATCGTATAATCTACAGAATTACGCCCAAAACTTGCACTTAAATCTGCATCAAAGCCTCCTAATTTAAAATTACTCCCTGCTGTAAATAAAATATCTTGAATATCGGTTTCAAAAGTTGGTTGAAAACCATCATATGTCTCTCCGTCTGGAGTTAACAATCCAAAATCATCAGTAATCCAATATGGTGGTCTGTATAATGCAAAACTCTTACCTTGTCGCATGTTAAACCCACCAAAAGCGTATAGCTTGGTATTATCATTTAAAGGATACTCAGCATTTACAAATAAATCACCTTTCTTCATTTCTGGCTGCCCTATAATCATTCCTAAGTCTGGATTATCTCTTGTCCATTGATTATCTACACCAAATAAATCATCTTTTCCTGGCTCTCCTGCTCTATCTGTTTTTTCTTGATAGCTCAACCCTAACGTAGCATTGACAAACCCTCCTTCACCAAAAGTAAATGTATGATTAACATCACCATCAATATTAAAACCATCTCCTTCTTTAGTAACTCCTGAGTTTATATTTACCTGAGTAAAGTCAATATTCTTCTTCAGTATTATATTAACAACACCAGCTACTGCATCTGAACCATATTGAGCAGAAGCCCCATCACGTAAAATCTCCACTCTTTCAATAGCAGCAGTTGGAATACTTTTCATATCCACACCTACCTCACCTTTTCCTGGTGTATCATTTACATATACCAAAGCACTTTGATTTTTACGCTTTCCATTTACTAAAACCAATGTTCTACTAGGCCCCAAACCTCTTAAATCCGCAGGATCAAAATGGGCTGTTGCATCTGATATAGTTTGATTACTTGAATTATAAGAAGGAACTGTGTACGTCAACATTTGATCAATATTAGTTTGACCTGTTGCTTGTAGCTCCCTAACACTTACATTATCAATAGGAACAGCAGAATCTAAAATTGTCCTTGGTTTAGAACGGTTACCTGTCAATACAACCTCATCTAAAACATTATCCTCTCTTAAAACAACTGTGACATACGAGGTCTTGTATACTGTTTTTTCTAAAGTAGAGAACCCTACCGAAGAAAACACCAAAGTAACTGGTATCTTTTTCACATTAAGTGTAAACTCCCCATTATCATCTGTACTCACACCATTAACGGTTTCTTTCTCCAATACATTTACAAAAGGAAGCGGCGCTCCTTTCTCATCTATTACTTTACCTTTTATTGTCTGGCCAATCACTGATACAAAAGACATCAACAAAATGAAGACAATTACTTTGCTTTTTTTATCCATAAGTAATTAAGTTTAGTTAAAATTAAAACGTTAAAATATGTTAATTTACAACAAGAATAATAAATTTAAATATAAAAAATAAACAAATTGACAAAAAAACAATTTTTTAACTTTTAAAATCACAAACACATACAATGTTTTTAGCTTTAACCATACTTTAACAGCTGTTATTTTCTTATTATTGTAGCTTTGTTTCATAAAAATTCTAATTTATTTCAATTACTATGGATATAGATGTAAGAGCCATCAATGAAAAGATAGAAAGAGAAAGTGCTTTTGTAGACTTATTAACTACAGAAATGAATAAAGTAATTGTAGGTCAAAAACACATGATTGAGCGATTACTAATTGGACTTTTAGGAAATGGACATATCTTATTAGAAGGTGTACCTGGACTGGCAAAAACCTTAGCCATTAATACACTTTCAAAAGCTGTTGACGGAAGCTTTAGTCGTATTCAGTTTACTCCAGATTTATTACCTGCTGATGTTGTAGGTACTATGATATACAATGTAAAGGAAAATGATTTTTCTATTAAAAAAGGACCAATTTTTGCCAACTTTGTATTAGCTGATGAGATTAACCGTGCTCCTGCTAAAGTACAATCTGCATTATTAGAGGCCATGCAAGAACGTCAAATTACCATTGGTGACGAAACTTTTAAGCTAGATGAACCTTTCTTGGTAATGGCAACTCAAAACCCAGTTGAACAAGAAGGAACGTATCCTCTTCCTGAAGCACAGGTAGACCGTTTTATGTTAAAAACGGTGATTGACTATCCAAAGTTACAAGACGAGCAACTAATTATGCGTCAAAACTTAAACGGAAGTTTTCAAAAAATAAACCCTGTAATTTCCATCGAACAAATTATTAAAGCTCGCAACGTAGTTAACGAGGTTTATATGGATGAAAAAATTGAAAAGTATATTTTAGATATTGTTTTCGCTACTCGTTATCCTGAAAAATACAATTTAGAAAAATTACAGCCACTTATTAGTTTTGGGTCTTCTCCTCGTGGTAGTATTGCCTTAGCAAAAGCAGCAAAATGTTATGCTTTTATTAAACGAAGAGGCTATGTAATTCCTGAAGATGTTAGAGCAATCGTAAACGATGTATTACGTCACAGAATTGGTATTACGTATGAAGCAGAAGCTGAAAACATTACATCTATAGATATTATTAATTCTATTATTAACGAAGTACAAGTACCTTAATCAATTATCAATGAGCAATTATCAGCCTAAAACACTTTACTGATTATTGATAACTGTTAACTGACAATTGAAAACATGGATACAAAAGAGTTACTAAAAAAAGTTCGAAAAATAGAAATAAAGACACGTAGGTTGTCTAATCATATTTTTGGAGGAGAATACCACTCAACCTTTAAAGGCAGGGGTATGACTTTTTCTGAAGTACGTCAATATCAATACGGAGACGATATTAGAGCAATTGACTGGAACGTCACTGCTCGCTATAACGAACCCTATGTAAAAGTTTTTGAAGAAGAGCGTGAGCTTACCATGATGTTGGTTGTCGATATTTCTGGCTCTGAATTTTTTGGTACTTCTGAACAATTTAAAAAAGATACCATAACAGAAATTGCCGCAACACTAGCCTTTTCTGCTATTCAAAACAATGATAAAGTTGGTTTAATTCTGTTTTCTGATCAAGTTGAACTATACATCCCTCCTAAAAAAGGAAAAAGTCACGTATTACGAATAATTAGAGAGCTTATTGAATTTCAACCAAAAAGTAGACAAACCAATATTAGCGAAGCTCTCAAATTTTTATCCAACATTATGAAAAAGAAAGCTATTGTTTTTATGCTTTCTGATTTTATGGATGAAGGTTATGAACATACCTTAAAAATTGTTGGTAATAAACACGATGTTACTGGTATTCGTGTATATGATAAACATGATGAGGAAATTCCTAACTTAGGAATGGTTCCTATGTTAGATGCTGAAACTGGCAAAACTCAATTAGTTAATACCAGCTCTAAATCTGTTAGAACACATTACAAAGCTAATGCTTTACGCTTAACTAATTATTTTGAATCTGCTTTTACTAAGAGTGGTGCTGGTACAATTAATACAAGAGTTGACGAAAGTTATGTACGAAAACTGTTAGGTTATTTTAAACGAAAAGGATAAGAACAAACAATGAAACACAAACTACTTTACATATGCTTGTTTTTAACTTCTTTTACCTTTGCACAACAACCTCTGGTAAAAGCAGAAACTGATACTACAAACATCAGAATTGGTGAACAGTTTCAATATAAAATATCTGTTGATGAAACTGAAAATGTTATCATTCCTAAATTAGAAAATCTAAAAGGGTTAGAGGTTATAGATACTCTCAAAATCGATACTATTGAAAACAAACTCATCCGAAAATATATTTTAACAGGGTTTGATAGCGGTGCCTTTTACATTCCTCAACAACAAATATTTATTAGAAACCAGGCTTATTTAACCGATAGCTTATTAGTTAATGTAGCTACGGTTCCTATCGACACTACTAAAGTTAAAAAATTCCCGATTAAAGGAATTAAAGGAGAACCGTATCAATTTGACGATTTCAAACAATATATTTGGTGGGTCGTAATAGCCATTGTTACTATAGCACTGCTACTCTATTTCTTTGTTTTTAAGAAGAAAAAAGAACAAGAAGAAATTATCGTTGTTCCTTTATTGGCTCCTTATGAAGAAGCTATACAAAAACTAGAAGAACTAGATAAAAAACTATTATGGCAAAATAATCAGGTTAAAAAATATTATAGTGAATTAACAGATATTGTTAGAGGTTATATTGAAAGAGAGCTACATGTTCCTGCCTTAGAAAGTACGACAGATGAATTAATTGATGTTTTAAGAGATTTTAACGATACCAAATCAATAGAAACCTCTAGGGAAATTATTGACAAATTAAAGGGACTGTTACAAGAGTCTGACTTAGTAAAATTCGCAAAGTCTAAGCCATTATCTCACGAAATAGAGGAAGACCGAAAAGATGCTAAGCTTATTATAGATAATTTAAAACCTAAAAAACAAGAAGAAGATAATGAAGTGGAATAATTTCGAGTTTCATAGTCCCGAGTTTTTATGGTTGCTAATATTAATTCCTTTATTAGCTTTTTGGAGTTTTTATACCCAAAAAAAAGATAGTGCTCACCTAAGAATGCCAAATATCAAAGGTTTTAAAGTACAAGGTTCTATTTTACCCAAACTAAAGCCTTTACTACAACTCTTAAGACTACTGGCATTAACCTGCTTAATAGTTGCTTTAGCACGTCCTAGAAATGTAGCCGTTAGTAAAAAAACGAAAACAAATAGAGGTATTGATATCGTAATGGCTGTTGATGTTTCTGCCAGTATGTTGGCAAAAGACCTTAAACCAAACCGATTAGAAGCCTTAAAAAGAGTTGCAACAGATTTTATAAATCGACGTCCAAATGATCGTATTGGTATTGTAGTATATGCAGGTGAAAGCTTCACGCAAACTCCGATTACTAGTGATAAATCTATTGTAAAAAGAACCATTTCAGAAATTAAATGGGGACAATTAGAAGGCGGTACAGCTATTGGAATGGGCTTAGGTTCTGCTGTTAACAGATTAAAAGATAGTAAAGCCAAAAGTAAAGTTATTATTTTATTGACAGATGGTGTAAATAACGCTGGTTTTGTTGATCCTAAAACAGCTACTGAGTTGGCAAAAGGAAATGGAATTAAGGTTTACACTATTGGAATAGGAACTAACGGAATGGCTCCTTTTCCATGGGCTAAAGACCCAAGAACTGGTAAAATTTCTTTTAAAAATCAACCTGTTGAAATTGATGAAAACTTACTAAAGCATATTGCCAATGAAACTAGTGGGAAATATTTTAGAGCAACAAATAATACTAAGTTAAAAGAAATTTACGACGAAATTGATAAGCTAGAAAAAACTAAAATAGAAGAATTTAAATATTATAATTATTCAGAAAAATATCGCTTTTTAGTATTCCTAGCAGGAATCTTTTTACTCTTAGAGTTCACTTTAAAAAACACGTTATTTAAAAGTTTTATTTAAGCAAGATGTACAAACTAGAAGAACCAATATATTTTTATCTTTTTGCAATTATTCCTGTAATAATTGTGGTTTTCCTATTAGTTTTATGGTGGAAAAAACGAACTCAAAAAAAGTTTGCTAATCCGTTGCTTTTATCTAAAATAGCACCAAACACATCAACCTTTAAATCAGTGCTAAAACTTGTTTTCTTTTTGGTAGGGTTATCATTTTTAATTTTATCATTAGTTAACCCTAAAATGGGAACAAAACTAAAAACTGTAAAAAGAGAAGGTGTTGATGTGGTGTTTGCTTTAGACGTTTCTAAAAGTATGTTAGCGGAAGACATTGCCCCTAATAGGTTAGAAAAAGCAAAACAAATTATATCTAAAACTATCGATAAATTAGGAAGTGACAGAGTTGGTATTATTATCTATGCAGGTAATGCTTACCCCCTACTTCCTATTACCACCGACCACGCTGCTGCAAAAATGTTTTTGCAAAACGCAAATCCAGACATGGTTTCGAGTCAGGGTACAGCTATTAATGAAGCTTTAAACCTAGCGAACACTTATTATGACAACGACGAACAAACAAATCGTTTTTTAATAATTATTTCAGATGGTGAAGATCATCAAGAAGAAACCAAACAAGTTGCTCAAAATATCGCCAATGAAGGTGTTAAAGTATACACTGTAGGTGTAGGAACCGAAAAAGGAGGTCCAATTCCTATCAAATTAAATGGCGCACTTATTGGTTATAAAAAAGATAGAATGGGAGAAACAGTAATTACTCAAAGAAAACCTGATGTTTTACAAGGAATTGCTGATGCTTCTGACGGACAATATTTTGATGGTAATAAAACTGAAAATCCAGTAGAAGCCATTGAGAAGATTATTGGAAATGCACAAAAAAATGAATTTGAAACAAAACAGTTTTCTGATTACAAAGATCAATTTCAATGGTTTATAGGCATTGGACTGTTGTTTTTAATTTTAGATATGTTTTTATTTGATAAGAAAACCAAATGGTTGAAGAAAGTAGATTTATTTAACGAAGAATCTTAAAGTGTAGCATGAAAAGTTTACAAAATTTAATGTTCATTATAGTTCTTGCAGTTTCTGCAATAGCAAATGCACAACAAGACACACTTAAACTACAACGTGAAGCACGTGCTTTGTTACGAGAAGGAAACAAACTATACAATAAGCAAAAGTTTAGCGATGCTGCTATTGCTTACCGAAAAGCTTTAGGTAAAAACAGTAAGTACGAAAAAGCAAGCTATAATTTTGGTAATACTTTATACCAAGAAAAGAAGTACAAAGAAGCAGTAGAACAATTTAAAGTAACTACTGAGACCTCAAAAGACAAAATAGCTCAGGCTGAAGCTTATCATAACATAGGTAATGCTATGATGGAGCAAAAGCAATATGAACAAGCTGTCGAAGCTTTTAAAAATTCTCTACGTAGAAATCCAAACGATGATGAAACACGTTATAATTTAGCCGTTGCTCAAAAAGAGGCTAAAAAACAACAACAAAATCAGAAGGATAATAAGGATAAAGATAAAGACAAGAAGAACGACAAGAATAAAGATCAACAAAAACAAAACGACAAAGACAAAAAGAACGACAAAAATAAAGATCAGAAAGGCGACGATAAGGACAAAAAAGATGATAAACAAGATCAGAAAAATGACGATCAAAAAAATCAACAAAAACCTAATCAAGACCAAAAAGACAAACAAAACCAAAAACCTAAACCTCAACAGGGTAAAATGACTCCTGAACAAATGAAACAATTGTTAGAGAGTTTAAACAATGAGGAAAACAAGACGCAGAAAAAAATGAATGCGAAAAAATCAAAAGGAAGAAAGGTAAAACAAGAAAAAGACTGGTAATTTTACAGTTTTTAAAATCTTATTTATTTTTAGACATTTTTGAAAATTAACATGAACTTGAAAGTATACATATCGTTATTAGTTAGTTTTATAACATTTACCATTAATGCACAAGACGCTGCGTTAACGGCTACAGTTAGTAAAAATAAATTAGGTGTAAACCAACGATTACGTATTGAATTTTCAATCAACAAACAAGGAGCAGATAACTTTAAAGCACCTAATTTTACTAATTTTAAAATAGTTGGTGGCCCTAGTCAATCTGTAAGTCAATCTTGGATTAATGGTAAGGTTTCTTTCAATCAATCATACACCTACATACTACAACCCAAAAGAAAAGGAGAATTTAATATTCCTTCAGCCAGTATTGAAATTGATGGAGAAACAATAAAATCTAACCCTATAAAAGTTATTGTTCTAGATGCAGTGGAGGTTCCAAAAAACCCAAATGACCCTAATTACATTGCAGAACAGAATATTCATTTAGTTGCTGAAATTTCCAAATCTAAACCTTATGTTGGCGAAGGAATCTACGTAGAATATCGTTTATATTTTAGCGACAACGTTGGTATTTACGATAATGCCATAACTGAAGCTCCACAATACAATGGTTTCTGGAACCAAGAAATTAAACGTAACGGAATGCCTGTTAAAACAGGTACCTATAACGGTGAAACTTATCGTTATGCTGTTTTACATAAAGCTTTATTAATTCCAACAACATCCGGTAAATTAACAATAGATCCTATGAAAATGGATATTGTTGTGGCAGTCCCTACTGGAAGAGCTGATTTTTTCGGAAACGTAATTACGCGTCAAGTTCGTAAAGAATTTTCTTCTGCCAAGAAAATAGTTAACGCTCAAGCCTTACCTCTCAAAAACAAACCAGAAGATTTTACTGGTGCAGTTGGTGAATTTTCATTTGATGTTTCTTTAAGCAAAAACACCCTAAAAGCAAATGAATCATCGCAAATTAAGGTTTCTGTAAATGGAAAAGGAAATTTAAAACTTTTTGAACTTCCAAAAGTTGAAACTCCTAAAGAACTAGAAGTTTATCAACCTGAAAGAAAAGAAAATGTTCGTATTACTGGAACTGGATTGTCTGGTTCAGTTACTGATAACTATACTGTTGTTCCTCAATTTAAAGGAAAATATAGAATTCCTAAAACTAGCTTTTCTTACTTCAACCCGAAAGAAAAAGTATACCAAACCATCACTACAGATGATTTATATGTTGATGTTTTAGAAGGAAAGGAAGTTCCGACAAATTCCGATGCTAATACAGTTGTTAAACAAGATGTAAAAGTTACAGGTAGTGATTTTAGATACATTCAGACAACTACCAATTTACAACCTATAAAAACTGACGATTTCTTTAAATCTACCTTATTTTATATTCTTTTATTACTACCAATTTTAACTATTCCTGTTGGAATTTTTATTCAAAAAAAGAAGGAAGAACGTGATAGTGATGTATTAGGTAATAAGTTGCGAAAAGCAGATAAACTTGCCAAAAAATACTTATCAGAAGCACAAAAACAATTAGGCAATAAAGAAGCTTTTTATGAAGCTTTAGAAAGAGCTTTACATAATTACCTGAAAGCTAAACTAGGTGTAGAAACTTCTGATATAAGTCGTGAAAAAATTACTGATTTACTAGCTAATAAAAATGTTAGTAAAGAAACTATTAACAGCTTTATTGAAGTATTTAACAATTGTGATTTTGCTAGATACACTCCAATTACTAATGTACAAATGAAAGAGGAGTATGAAAAAGCAAAACAAGTAATAACGCAATTAGACAGACAGTTATAATGGGAAAGTTAGTTATATATTTATTCTTATTTGTGTCAACAATTACGTTAGCACAAAACGCTAATAATTTATTTTTAAGTGCTAATTCTCTATATAAAGAAGGAAAGTACGAAGAAGCTATTAAGCTATATGAGCAAATAGAAGATGAAAATCTAGCATCATCTGAAGTTTATTACAACTTGGCAAACTGTTACTATAAGCTTAATAAAATAGCTCCTACTATTTATAATTACGAAAAAGCATTACAGTTAGACCCTTTAAATGAAGATGCAAAAAACAACTTAGTTATAGCAAAACGTTTAACTCTTGATAGAATTGAAGCTTTACCAAAATCAGTATTTCAAAAATTCAATGAAAACTATTTGCAAAAGTTTACTTATAATACCTGGGCTGTAATTACTATTGTGCTTTCTTTTATTGCTTCTATTTTATTTCTACTGTTTTATTTTGCCTACACCCCAAGTAAAAAAAGGACTTACTTTACAACTAGCATTATATCATTTTTACTCTTAATAACCTCTTTAGTTATTACATACACACAATACAATCAGACTAAAAACAACATTGAAGCCATTATTTACACTGAAGAAGTTCCTGTTAATAATGAACCTACTGATAACTCTAATGAAATTTTTACATTACACGAAGGTACTAAGGTTAATGTGTTAGATTCTGTAGATAATTGGAAAAAAATAAAACTAGCTGATGGAAAAATTGGATGGGTAAAAACTAAAATTTTAAAAGAACTATAACATTTTAGCTATAAAAAATTAATTACATTTGCCACTAAATAAATAAAAAAATTATCTTGAAATCTAAAATCGCCATCTTTTTTATCGTTTTGTTTGCGGGCATTATTGTTACGCCTTCGGTGATTACGTTGGTTGACAAAGATCAAGATATTACTATTTTCTTAAATCTAAGTGAAGAAGAAGAAAACACTAAACATGTTAAGGTAGCTGAACTAAAAGCTCATCCTAACGAAGATTACACTTCTTTTTTATATAAGAAAATCCAAAAAAAGAAAAACGTTCGTTTTCAATCTAAAAACTACGTTTCACAATACCCTAAAATTCTTACCCCTCCTCCAGAGTTTCTTACTGCATAATAATCTAAGTAAGTTACCTCTTACGAGGTCTTAACCAGAAAATCTGAGAAAATATTTCAATGTATAGCAAGAGTACTATTGCTTTATTGAAGCATTTTTAAGTTTCTCTTAGTAATAAAAATCAATCATTTTAAATTAAAAATACGCTCTAAATTTTATTTAGAGTATTAATAAACGCATATATTATGTTTAAAACTATTAAAAGCGACTTACCCGCAAGTATTGTCGTATTCTTTGTTGCCTTACCTTTATGTTTAGGTATTGCTTTAGCTAGTGGAGCTCCTCTTTTTTCAGGTGTAATTGCAGGAATTGTAGGAGGTATTGTTGTTGGAGCCATTAGTGGTTCTAAAATTGGAGTTAGTGGGCCTGCAGCTGGTTTAGCTGCTATTGTATTAACTGCTATTAGTGCTTTAGGAGGTTATGAAAACTTTTTAGTAGCTGTTGTATTAGGAGGTATTATTCAAATACTTTTTGGTGTTCTTAAAGCTGGAGTTATTGGTTATTACTTTCCATCATCAGTAATTAAAGGAATGCTTACTGGTATTGGTATTATTATTATTTTAAAGCAAATCCCTCATTTCTTCGGGTATGATGCAGAGCCAGAAGGAGCTGATAGCTTTATAGAGCCTTCAGGAGAAAACACTTTTTCAGCTCTTTTAAGTATTACTGATAATATTACCATGGGGTCAATGGTTATCGGTTTTATTGGATTAGCTATTTTAATTCTTTGGGATAAAGTTTTAAGTAAAAAAGGTAGAATATTCCAATTAATTCAAGGACCTTTAGTAGCTGTAGTAATGGGAATTATCTTTTTTACCTTAACGCAAGGAAATGAAACATTAGCAATACAAGCATCTCATTTAGTAAGTGTGCCTATTCCAGAAAGTTTTGATTCTTTCTTAGGTCAATTTACCTTCCCAAATTTTAGCGCTATTACAAACTATGAAGTTTGGGTAACTGCATTTACAATTGCATTAGTAGCTAGTTTAGAAACCTTGCTTTGTGTTGAAGCAACAGATAAATTAGATCCAGACAAGAATGTAACTCCAACAAACAGAGAATTATTAGCTCAAGGAACAGGAAATATCTTATCTGGTTTAATTGGAGGTTTACCTATTACTCAAGTAATTGTAAGAAGTTCTGCTAACATTCAATCAGGAGGTAAATCTAAAATGTCTGCAATTATTCACGGGATACTTTTATTACTGTCTGTTATTTTAATTCCTACCTTATTAAACAAAATACCATTGTCTGTATTAGCAGCAATATTATTAGTTGTTGGTTATAAACTAGCTAAACCTAGTTTATTTAAACAAATGTTTGCCTTAGGGTGGAAACAATTTGTACCTTTTATTGTAACTGTATTAGGTATTGTTTTTACCGATTTACTTACAGGAATTTCATTAGGGTTAGCTGTTGGAGTTTTTGTTATCTTAATAAAGAGTTATCAAAACTCTCACTTCTTGCATATTGAAGATAAAAGTAACGGAATACACAAAATAAAAATGACACTTGCTGAAGAAGTAACATTCTTTAACAAAGGAGCTATTTTAAAAGAATTAGATAGCTTACCTGAAGATACTCATTTAGAATTAGATGTTAGAAAAACTAGATATTTAGATAATGATATTGTTGAAATTTTAGAAGATTTTGCGTTCAAAGCAAAAGAAAGAAACATCAATATTAAACTTATTTCAGAACGCGGTATTGTAGAAAACCCTGAAAGCTTTATTAAGTTCTTTAAACTTAGACCAAAAGCAGCGTAAACTTTTAAACGACTTACTAAGAATGATTTCAGTCAAGTACTCTTAGTATTCATAAAAACGATATAAATAATTTTATAAAAAATATATAATGAAAGCACATACTAAAGAAACACAAGCTACAATGACTCCTGAAAAGTCATTACAATACTTAAAAGAAGGAAACTTAAGATTTCAAAATAACTTAAAAGCTAATCGTAACTTATTAGAGCAAGTTAACGATACTAGAGAGGGACAATTTCCTTTTGCTACTATTTTAAGTTGTATTGACTCTAGAGTTTCTGCCGAATTAGTTTTCGACCAAGGTTTGGGAGATATTTTTAGTGCAAGAATTGCTGGTAACTTTGTAAATGAAGACATTTTAGGAAGTATGGAGTTTGCTTGTAAATTAGCAGGCACAAAATTAATCGTTGTATTAGGACACACAAGTTGTGGAGCAGTTAAAGGAGCTTGTGACAATGCTCAGTTAGGTAACTTAACTAATATGTTAGGTAAGATTAAGCCTGCTGTAGAAGCTGTAACTGAACCTAAAGATGAAAGCTTAAGAAACTCTTCTAATTTAGAGTTTGTAAATAAAGTTGCAGAGAAAAATGTACAATTAACTATTGATAGAATTTTAAACGAAAGTGAAGTACTAGCTGATATGCATAAAAATGGTGAAATTATGATTGTTGGAGCTATGTATGATATCAAAGACGGCTCTGTTACCTTTTATGAATAAAAAACATACATTATAATTTATTATAAAGAGAACCTAAACTTAGTTTTAGGTTCTCTTTTTTATTAACTTCGGTAATTATATTGCTTAACTAAAAAAGCAAGCATAAAGGACTCTTCCAACAAACAATTTTTATACTAATGAATCTATCTAAAATTTTTGAAAACAATAAAGAGTGGGTAAAAAATAAGCTATCTACCAACAAAGATTACTTTAAAAAATTAAATGAAGGACAAAGCCCTGATTTGTTATACATAGGTTGTTCTGATAGTAGAGTTTCCGCAGAAGATTTGATGGGTTCAAGCCCTGGTGAAGTTTTTGTACATAGAAACATTGCTAATATGGTACCTGCAATTGACTTAAATTCCGCTTCAGTAATTGAATATGCTGTTGAACATTTAAAAGTAAACCATATTGTTGTTTGTGGTCACTATTCTTGTGGTGGAGTTAAAGCCGCAATGCAATCTGCTGATTTAGGCTTATTAAATCCATGGCTACGTTACATTAGAGATGTATACCGATTACACAAAGATGAGTTGAATAAAATAGAAGATGAAGATGCTCGTTACGATCGTTTGGTAGATTTAAACGTACAAGAACAATGTGTTAACCTGATTAAAACTGCCGCAGTTCAAAAAGCTTACAGAGATAGAGGTTTAAAAGTACACGGTTGGGTTTTTGATATCAAAACAGGAAACCTCATCGATTTGAATATCGATTTTGAACACATCTTAGAAGATATTATGGAAATTTATCATTTAGACTAAAAATAAAAATCGGATAAAATATTATCCGATTTTTTATATTGTTATTTCTAGCTCTTGACTATTATCATTCTCTTCTCCTTCCTCATATTTTATGATTGACGGAAAAATTGTTGGAGCAATCTTTTTTACAGGTTTAAATAAAATAGATTCTTCTAAACTTTCCTCTTTTACAAAAGGGATTGTATCATTCATTTTTCCGAAGAAAATAAAAATTACACTTAAAATTAATCCAATTTTTAAAGCTCCGAAAACACCTCCTAAAATTTTGTTCAAAATTCCTAAAGCTGCAAAATCAGCTATTTTTGTTAAAATTTTTCCTAATAGTGCTATGGCTACAATTATTACCACAAAAGTTCCAGCAAAAGCCGCCAAAGAAATATACTTTTCATCCCAAGTAACACTGTCTTTTAACCAATCTCCAATAAAGTATGAAAAATGGATAGCCCCATAAACTCCAGCAACCAAAGCAACTAGTGAAGCAACCTCTACAAACAACCCTTTCATTAAACCTCTTACAAAGCCAAAAAGTAGTAATGCTGCAATAATAATATCAAAAGTATTCATAAATATAAAAGCCTTCTACTATAAAATCTATGCTCAAATATACATAACTCATTTGTATCTTTGCTTTTTCAAAAAACACAAATGACAAAAGAAATTAATTTAAAAGAAAAATGGGATTTTGTAATAACTCAGTTATCACAACAATTTGCTGATGGTGACGATCTTAATATCGATGGAGTTATCTACCTAATTGGCGTTCAAGAATTAGGACAGGGGCATCGTAAGTTTAAAAAAGATGAAAAGGTAAACCTTATGCATATTGCTATTTGTAAGTTATTGGAACCTTACGGATACTATGAATTCGATTTTTTTGATAATGATGGATGGCCTCATTATAAAACCCTAACTGAATTACCTAACTTAAAACCAGGTGAACAATCAGTTTTAATGAAAGAAGCAATCATTAATTATTTTGAACTAATTAACTTTTTTAATTAAGTAACACTTAGTTTTCGAATCATTTTTGATAGTAACTTAGGAAAAAATCGCTTAGTATATACGCCTATCTTTTCCTTTACCCCTGCTATATAAACTTCTTCTTTTTTGTTTTTTATAGCTTTTAACATCATTCTAGCAAACCTATCTGGATCTATACCATTTGCTGTCGCCATGTCCATCGTATTTTGTGGAGTGCCGTTTCCTGTTAATGCATTTTTCGACACATTTGTAGTTACAAACCCTGGACAAACTAAAGTAACAGCAATATTATCTTTATAATGTTCTGCTCTCAAACTATCAAAAAAACCATGTAAAGCATGTTTGGTAGCTGCATATGTAGAACGTAATGGAGTTCCTATTTTCCCTACAATACTTGTAGTTACAACAAAATGCCCTGATTTTTCTTCAATAAAATAAGGTAATAAAGCTTTTGTCAGTGCCACAGTTCCTAAATAATTAACATCCATCAAACGCTTATCAACTTTTATTGAAGTATCTTTCACTAATGATCGTTGACTTATTCCTCCGTTGTTCACTAAAACATCCACTCTTCCAAAAAATGAAATTGCTTCGGCTACCTTCTCCTCAAGGTTTTCATAATCTTCTAAATCTAAGGGTAAAATCATTACTTTTTCAGGAAATTTACAAATCTTCTTCACTTCTCTTAAAAAGCTTTCATTTCTTGAAGATATAATTAACTTTGCTCCATAATTAGATAACTCAACGACTAGAGATTTACCGATTCCTGAAGACGCACCAGTTACCCAAAATATTTGTTCTTTAAAGTTCATGTTTTCAAATAATTAAAAAAACGTTTCTAAAATACACAAGAAAAAATAAAAGTGGTACACTTCTTGGATAGAAGTTCGTAAATGACTAGTTTTAAAACCTTATTAATAACCCTTTAAAATATTATGATGAAAAAATTACTGGCTCTATTAATATTCACCACATCACTTGTAAATGCACAGTACACTGTTAAAGGTACTATGACCCCTCCTGACAAAGGAGACTGGGTTATTTTATATAAAATTGAGGGAGCAAAACAAAAGTTTCTTGCTAATACCACAATTAAATTTGATACTGTTGCAATAAGTGGTGAAAAACAAGTTTTAGGAAAATTTAGTTTCGAATTACCTAACACAGCAACACCTGGAGCCTACAGAGCTACATACAGAAACTCTGGTGCTGGGTTTGTTGATTTTTTCTTCAATAAAGAAAATGTTGAATTCGTTTTCAACCCAAAATACCCAGATCAATCTGTTCTTTTTACCAGTTCTAGAGAAAACAAGCTATATAGTGAATACTTACAGGCATACAATGCAGTACAAAAAAAGATAGATTCATTACAAGCTTCTTATATAGAAACAGGGTCTAGAGATGCAAAAAAAGCATATAAGAAAGAGCTTAAAGAACTGGAAGATGTACAGGGAACTTATGAAAATAAGTCTGAAGGAATGTTAGTGAATAGTTTTATAAAAGCGTCTCGCCGATATAACTCATACAATCCTCACGATAACTTACAAGACTATTTATCTGCTACTAGTGAAAACTTTTTTGAGTATATTGACTTTAAAAGTGATGAATTATACAATTCTTCTTTTTTAATTGATAGAATTAATGACTATGTTTTCTACTTAAACTATTCTGAAGATAAAAAAGTTCAACAAAAACTAATCAAAGAATCTATTACTAGGGTTATGAAGAAAATTTCTTCTGACAAATTAGAAAAAGCTGTAATAGATTATTTAATTAGCGCACTTACTGATAAACGTAACGGACCAGTTGTAGATTGGATGTTTGCTGAATATTATGACAAACTTCCAACTAAAGATCAAGACGCTGATTTTAAAAAGGAAAAATTAGATATCTTACTTGCAACAGTAGGTAGAGTAGCACCAGATTTCTCTTGGAAAGAAGGAGACCAAGAATACAAGTTATCTACATTAAATGATGGTAATAAGTATTTATTAGTATTCTGGAGTACTGGTTGTCCGCACTGTGTAAAAGAAATTCCTGAGCTTTATAAATTTATGCAAAACCATAAAGAAGTATCTGTAGTTTCTTTTGGTATTGAAAATGAAGAAAATGAATGGGATGAATTTGTTAAAAACTTACCAGGATGGCACAATGCTATAGGAACACATCCTGAATATAAATTTGATAACGAAACAGTAAAAAAATATAACTTACTTGGTACTCCATCTTATTTCGTATTAGATAAGGACAAGAACATTATTGCCATGCCTGATCATGAGGAAGATGTAGAAAAGTACTTTAATGGTGATAACGAATAGTTAATTACTAGTATAAATAGCATAAAAAAAGCTCAACAAATTTGTTGAGCTTTTTCTTTTTAAAAATATAAAAATGCATCTTCAATATGCTCTATTACAAACTCATTCCGTTGTTTAATAATAGCAATAATATCAAACCGTATTTCAACATCTAAATCATGCTTTATAACGTAATCATCTATAGCAGTAACCAATAGTTTTATTTTCTTTGGGTTCACAAAATCTTGCGGATTTCCAAAATAAACTGTCGATCTCGTTTTAACTTCAACAACAGCTAACACATCTCTATTTTGAGCAATAATATCAACCTCAGCTTTTTGAAATCGGTAATTTTTTTCAACAATAGTATATCCATTTTTAACAAGATAATCTATTGCTAATTGCTCTCCTTTCTTACCAAGTTCATTGTGTTGTGTCATTTAAAAACTTATATTTGAGTAACCTTAAATCTTTTTATCATGAAAAAAAACATGGGAAACACCGATAAAGCTATTAGAACTTTAATTGCTCTAATAATAGCTGCGCTATCTTACTTTGAATTTATTACAGGAATTTTTGGTAATATCTTACTTGTACTAGCAATTATACTTTTAGTTACTAGCTTGATAAATTTTTGTCCACTATACAAGTTGTTAGGAATAAACACATGTAAAACAAAAAATAGTTAATTAAACTCTACCAAACACTGCTTATTCTTACTTATCGATAATTTAACTTCTCTACCCATTATCAATGCTCTATTATCTGGTTCGTGACCTGCAGGAAAATTAAATAGCACAGGAATATCTTTAGGAACAACCTCTAAAATTAATTGTTCTATAGAGCTTCCCCATGGTGTTGTGTTTCTCTTAATTTTAGTCATATCACCAACAACAACAGCCTTTACTTTTGTAAAGTACCCTGCACGCTTTAAGCTTTGCAACATCCTATCTATCGAATATTTATACTCACCTATTTCCTCTATAAACAAAATTTTCCCATCTGTAGACAGTTGACTTTCTGAACCTAGCATAGAAGCCAAAATAGCAATATTACCACCTATTAACTCTCCTGAAACCTCACCTACTCTATTCTTTTGTGAAGCAGGAACTTCATAGCGTAATTTTTCTCCAAATAATGCTTTCTTAAAAGTAGCGATTGTTTCTACAAGATCTTTTGGCTCTTCTTCCATGCTTGTACCCATCATCGCGTGTAAAGTTTCAATTCCTAGGTTATGAATATGATTATGAAACGCTGTAATATCAGAATATCCAATAATCCATTTTGGATGTTTTTTAAACTTAGTAAAATCCAATTTATCTAAAATTCTTACAGAACCATAC
The DNA here is from genome assembly GCF_964513915.1 of Tenacibaculum litoreum. Taxonomy (NCBI): domain Bacteria; kingdom Pseudomonadati; phylum Bacteroidota; class Flavobacteriia; order Flavobacteriales; family Flavobacteriaceae; genus Tenacibaculum; species Tenacibaculum litoreum. The sequence continues at coordinate 671,124 of NZ_CAZEQS010000004.1, forward strand.
CCTCCTCGCGCACTCCAAATTGCCTTAATACTAGGATTGTCTAAAGCGTCTTGAAAATCTTGACAACGCTCTTCATCTGTACCTGCAAAATGATCATTCTGATTAAACATATGTTTACCATATACCACCTTCAACCCCCAACTTTCAACTAACTTTTTAGCCTTATCAATTATTTGTTTACGGTTCTTTAAAATTCCCGCAGGAGCTACAATTGCTATAGTATCTCCTTTTTGCAAGTATGGTGGTGTAGTTAGTTCCATAGTTTTGTTTTGCGCATAACCTGATATAATTATCAGTAAAAAAAATAAGGTGAAAACTCTTTTTTCCATAAACAAGTTACTTTTCTTGATCTTAAAAGTTTAAAATCCATCAAATGTACCTAATTTATAACAGTATAAAAAATTGCTTTTTCGTACTTTTGCGCTTTAATTTTAGTAGAAAAACATGAGTACACCAAAAAGATATACAATTACAGCAGCATTACCTTATACAAATGGACCAATTCACATTGGACATTTGGCAGGAGTGTATGTTCCTGGAGATATTTATGCGCGTTATCTGCGTCAAAAAGGAAAAGACGTAGCCTATATTTGTGGTTCTGATGAACACGGAGTCGCGATACCAATGCGTGCTAAAAAAGAAGGTGTTACTCCACAAGATATTATTGATAAGTACAACGGAATAATCAAAAAATCATTTGAAGATTTCGGTATTTCTTTTGATAATTATTCTCGTACTTCAGCTGAAGTTCATCACAAAACTGCCTCAGATTTCTTCACAAAGTTGTACAACGATGGTGAATTTATTGAAGAAGTTACTCAACAATTATATGATGAGGAAGCAAATCAATTTTTAGCAGACCGTTTCGTTATTGGTACATGCCCAAAATGCGGAAACGAAGAAAGCTATGGTGATCAGTGTGAAAAATGTGGTACCAGTCATAATGCCACCGATTTAATCAATCCTAAATCAGCAATTACAGGAAATGTTCCTACCTTAAAAGAAACTAAACACTGGTTTTTACCATTAGATAAACACGAAGCTTTTTTACGTGAATGGATACTAGAAAGTCATAAAAATGATTGGAAACCAAATGTATTAGGACAATGTAAATCTTGGATCGATGACGGCTTACGTCCTCGTGCGGTAACCCGTGATTTAGATTGGGGGATTCCTGTGCCAGTTGAAGGTGCTGACGGAAAAGTATTATATGTTTGGTTTGATGCTCCTATCGGATATATTTCATCAACCAAAGAATGGGCAGAAAGAGAAGGTAAAAACTGGGAAGATTATTGGAAAAAAGACGATACAAAATTAGTACACTTTATCGGTAAAGATAATATTGTGTTCCACTGTATTATTTTCCCTGCTATGTTAAAAGCACATGGTGATTTTATTCTACCAGAAAATGTGCCAGCTAACGAGTTTTTAAACTTAGAAGGGAATAAACTATCAACTTCTAAAAATTGGGCAGTTTGGTTACATGAGTACTTAGAAGAATTTCCTGACCAACAAGATGTGTTACGTTATACCTTAACAGCTAACGCACCTGAAAATAAAGATAACGATTTTACTTGGAAAGATTTTCAAGCTAAAAACAACAACGAGTTAGTTGCTATTTTCGGAAACTTTATTAACCGTGTGGTAGTATTAACAAACAAATACTACAACGGGCAGGTACCACCTGCGGGGGAACTCTCAGAAATTGACAAAGACACTTTAGAGCAATTACAACAATTCCCAGATATTATTGCAAAATCTATAGAACGTTATCGTTTTAGAGAAGCTTCTCAAGAAATGATGAATTTAGCCCGCTTAGGTAACAAATATTTAGCTGATGAAGAACCTTGGAAGGTTATTAAGGTTGATGAAGAGCGTACCAAAACCATTATGAATATTGCCTTACAAATCGCAGCAGGTTTAGCGGTAGTATCAGAACCTTTTTTACCGTTTACCTCAGCTAAATTAAAGTCGATTTTAAATATTGACAACAATCTTTCTTGGAATGATATTGCTGAAAAAGATATCTTATTACCAGCAGATCATCAAATTAATAAAGCTGAATTATTGTTTTCTAAAATTGAAGATGCTGCAATTCAAACACAGTTAGATAAATTAGAAGCTACAAAAAAAGCAAACGAAGCAGCTAATAAAGTAGTAGAGCCTCAAAAAGAAACTATCCAATTTGATGATTTCACCAAAATGGATATTCGAGTAGGAACTATTGTTGCGGCTGAAAAAGTAGCTAAAACAAAAAAGCTACTGAAACTTACCGTAGATGTTGGTATTGACACACGTACCATTGTTTCTGGTATTGCTGAAAGCTTTAAACCGGAAGATATTGTTGGGCAGCAAGTATCTGTGCTATGTAATTTAGCACCAAGAAAATTACGCGGAGTAGAGAGTCAAGGAATGATTTTAATGACTGATACTCCTGATGGTAAATTAGCTTTTGTTCAGCCTTCTGAAAAGGTGAATAATGGGGAGTTTATAGCTTAAACAAAAAACTGTATTTACTATATTTGAAACCTCGCAAAATTTGCGAGGTTTTTTATATTATAAATTAGCATGAAAAAGATTTTTACAACTACCTTTCTATTACTATTAGCCTTTAGCACAATGCTTTTTGGTCAACAAAAACTGGCTGAATTTAATAATTCACTGAAAGATAATAACTCTAACATAAAAGACATTTATACTCTGGTAAATCACCAAAATAATTTCTTTTCAATTTTCTTTGCTGACGCCAAAAATGTATACTCTTATAATTTTGATAATACTTTCTCTATTAAAAGTAAACTATTGTTTGAAAACAAAAAGAGAAAATACAAAGACATTATCGGGTATAATTTTCTAGAAAATGGAGATTATAAACTATATCTTAAAAATAAAGAAAATGATTTTTTAGAAATTTATTTTTCTTTAAATGAAAATGCTTCAATAGCTAAAGAATTTAAACTTCTTAAAGATTATGAAACCTATCTACAATCTGTTAGTATAAATAATAAATTTTACCTTATATCTGGATCAAAAGAAGTTAATGGTTTATACTTCTATACTTTTGATAAAGATAAACCACGAAGAAATAAGGTTAATTTGGATAAGCTAGACTTAGTATCATCTTCTGGTGAAAAAAAAGAGTTAATGCCTATTTTAATGAAATCATTACCTCTACTTAAGTTTGATGAGAACACTCCTAATTCTATAGAAACTTCTTCAAAGAAACAAAAAATGTATGTTCAAGATGAATCAGTTATTTTTACCCTAAATAACAACTCAGATTTTACACAAATTGTCAAAATAGATTTAAAGAGTTTTATTGCCTCTTCTTTTAAATTAAAGACTCCTCAAGAAGATATAAAAAGACGTAAAAAGAAATCCAACTCATATTTACTTAATAATAAAATCTTTTCCCTTACCTTTTCTAAAGAAAAACTCAACATTAATATTATAGATTTAACAAACAGAAAAATTATAAAAAAATTTTCAGTGTCAAAAACAGATACAATCAAATTTAAAAACTCATCTATTGAAACACGTACTGATACCTACAAAAAACACAATGAATTAAAAAAAACGAAGAAGTTCTTTAACACTATGAATTATGCCAATCCTGCTATTAATGCTTTTTTAAATAATAATAAATATTATCTAACCATTGGAGGTTCATTAGGTCCAGCTACCAGAAGTTCTGGAGGAGGTTCTTTTGGCACTACCAGTTTAACTTTGCCAAATGGTTACTCTGTTTCTTATTCTAACAATATTGGCAGTAGTTTTTATTATTACATAAATTCAGATGAATTTAACTTTATAAAATTTTCTAGCATTTTAGGTGAAAATTTTTCTCATTTAAAAAACGAAAAAAACACGAATGCTTTTGAAAAAATTAATAATTATTTAGGTTCAAAAAAATCTAGATCCCCTTTTTCAAATTTCTCCTTGGATCCCTTTAAAGGTCATGAATTCAATCCTTACGATGGAATATTTAAATACAAAGATTTTTATATTTATATAAATTATGATAGAAAAGAAAAATCTTTCAAACTATTAAAATTCATAAATTAAAAAATCAAATCGATTTAACGTCAATTACTATATTTGAAACCTCGCTATTCATACGAGTTTTTATTCTAAAATAATTTTCAATGAAACTTATCTCCTATATAACCTCTCGTACACAAATCTCACAACAATCAATTCAAAATACTATTGAGTTATTAAATGAAGATTGTACAATTCCTTTTATAGCACGTTACCGAAAAGAGAAAACTGGAAATTTAGATGAAGTTGAAATCGGTCAAATTGTACAACTAAAGGAACAGTTTGAAACATTAGAAAAACGAAAATCCGCAATTTTAAAAGCCATTGAAGAACAAGATGCTTTAACTGATGAGTTAAAAGCAAAAATTGAAAAGACAGATGATTTAACTACCCTAGAAGATATTTACCTGCCTTATAAGAAGAAACGAAAAACCAAAGCAGAAACTGCTCGTAAAAACGGTTTAGAACCTTTAGCGAAGATGATTATGAGTCAACGTGTAAACGATTTAGACTACACAGCTTCAAAATATGTAAATAATGAAATTGAATCTGAAGAAAAAGCTTTAGAAGGCGCTCGCCATATTATTGCGGAATGGATTAATGAACGAACTGATATTCGAAATAACATTCGTTATCAATTAGAACGTTTTGCTACCATAGCAACCAAAGTTGTAAAAACTAAAAAAGAAGACGAAACTGCTCAAAAATTTAAAGATTATTTTGATTGGGAAGAAAATCTAAGTCGAATTCCTTCTCACCGATTGTTAGCTATTTTACGTGCAGAAAAAGAAGGTTTTATTCGCATAAAAGTTAGTATTGATGACGAACGAGCGCTTCAAAAAATGGAAGACAGAATTATTCGTTCACATAATGAATGTGCAGAACAAATTGAACTAGCTATTGCCGATGCATACAAACGTTTGCTGTTCCCTGCACTATCAAACGAAGCTTTAACAATTGCTAAAGAAAAAGCAGACGAAAGCGCCATTAAAGTATTTGCTAAAAACTTACAGCAATTACTGTTAGATTCCCCATTGGGTGAAAAACGAATTTTAGCTATCGACCCAGGATTTAGAACTGGTTGTAAAGTGGTTTGTTTAAACGAACAAGGAGACTTATTACATAACGAAACTATTTTTCCGCATGCACCTCAGCACCAATCAAAAGAAGCAATGAACAAGCTTTGTTCTTTGGCAGATGCTTATAAAATAGAAGCTATTGCTATAGGTAACGGAACTGCTTCAAGAGAAACTGAACGATTAGTAAAACGCGTATATTTTAAAAATCCAGTAGAAATATTTGTAGTAAGCGAGGCGGGTGCCTCTATTTATTCAGCTTCTAAAATTGCACGAGATGAGTTTCCTAATTACGATGTAACTGTTCGCGGTGCAGTTTCTATTGGGCGTCGATTAGCAGATCCTTTAGCTGAACTGGTAAAGATAGAAGCAAAATCGATTGGAGTTGGGCAATATCAACATGATGTAGATCAAACACAATTAAAAAAATCATTAGACACTGTAGTAGAACATTGTGTAAACAAAGTAGGAGTTAATATTAATACTGCTAGTACTTCTTTATTAAGCTATGTTTCTGGTATCGGTCCTAAATTGGCTGAAAATATTGTAAGTTACAGAAATGAAAATGGTGCTTTTACCAATAGAACTGCCATTAAAAAAGTCCCTCGTTTAGGAGGAAAAGCCTTTGAGCAATCTGCTGGATTCTTACGAATTAAAAACAGCGATAATCCACTAGATGATTCTGCTGTACATCCAGAGCGCTACGCTTTAGTAAAACAAATAGCCAAAGATGTTGGCAAAAAAGTAGATGACTTGATTGGTAATTCTTCTGTTTTAAAACAAATTAAACTCCAACAATATGTGACTGAATCTTACGGATTGCCAACGCTACAAGACATTATAAAAGAGTTGGAAAAACCTGGCTTAGATCCTCGTGAAAAAGCCAAAGCTTTTAGCTTTAATGAACATATTAAAACGATAGATGATGTACGAATAGGCATGGTACTACCCGGAATTGTAAATAACATTACTAACTTTGGTTGCTTTGTTGATATAGGTATTAAAGAAAGTGGTTTGGTACATATCTCTAACCTTTCTGATTCTTTTGTTAAAGATGTTAACGAACATGTAAGTTTACATCAACACGTTCAAGTTAAGGTTTTAGAGGTAGATATTTCGAGAAAACGTATTCAATTAAGTATGAGTTTTTAACACAAAAAAAACGAGCTAATTAAATTAGCTCGTTTTTTTATAATCTATAATTTCTTAGTTATTAATTATCCAAGATATATAATATAACTGACCTATTTTTCCTGATCCAGGAGCTACATAATATTCTTTTCCAAATAAGTTTGTCCCTCCAACTTTAATTCTAGATTTAATTGACGGAATTCTATAATTTAATTGTGCATCAATTACAGTTCTTTCAGCAACATCTCCTTTTACAAAATTTGATACCCATCTATACTTGTCTTGCCATCTTGCACTTACTCCAAAACCAAAATTATTAAAAAGGTTTTCGTTACCAAACTGTGCTTTAACTGTATGCTTTGGCGTATTAAAGTTAGGCTCAAATAAACCATAATCTTTATCTTCATATTTAAAGTCTATAAAGTTATAGTTAACACCGAAATCAAAATTACTAAATAGTTTTGTATGCATTCCTAAACCAAAACCATATGATTCTACCTGTGATTTAGCATTCGTCATGATGTTAAACTCTCTCCCTAGAGCTCCATACTCTGAAAACATCGTCTGAGCTGCTGTTTCATCAAGAATAACAACACCATCTACAATATACCCATATTTATTTTGAGGTTCTTCTAATTCCGCTTCGGTTGCTTTTCTATTCCCATAAGGGTATATTTTTCCTGCATTCAGTACGAATATATCTTGTGAAAAAACAAAATTGTCATGTCTACTATAAAAAGCATTCACATCTACATCTACATTTGTTTCATTATTTAAACGAAACATGCTTCTGTACCCTAATTCAATTGTTTTTACAACTTCAGGTACCAATTCTTTATAATCTGACTTTAAAAAAGTAGGATCTTCATTAAAAACACTTTTAGTTAATAGTGCATTATTAATAAGTTCCTTTCCTTCCACCGTTCTAGTATCGTAAACATATTGGTTTTGCTGATCATCCCATCTTTTATAGTAACTATCTGGATAAGAAATACGGCTTAGGTTATCTCCAATTGCTCCAACATTAGTTTTTAATTCTGCATCAAAAAACATGTATTGTTCTTGTATACTTGGGTTACGGAAACCAGTTTGGTAAGATGCTCTTAAAACATGATTTTTCTCTTCACCTAACGCATAATTTACAGCTAGTCTAGGAGAGAAATTCCCTTCAAAATTATCAGATTCATCATAACGAATAGACCCTGTTAATTTTAATCTTTCTTCAAAAAATTTCTTTTGAATTTGTGTGTAAACTCCATACTCCTCTATACTAACTTTTTCCTCTTTATCATTAAATAAAGTCCCTTTAGAGTTAGGGTTATACTCACGGTAAGAAGCTCCTACTTGTAAATCAGCCCAGTCGTTTAATAGTCTTTTAAAATTGTAGTTACCATCTAAATGAGTGTAAGAACTTTTTTCATAAACCTTACTTCCTCCATCTGAAATTAGGGTTCCTGTTGTTTTATTAAACTCTTTGTTAAACTCATTAGTACCAGGCATTAATCTATTTCTGTCTGCGTAAGCTCTTGCTTCTTCTACTGACTTTTCTTGATTGTATATTTGGTCATAAATTACATCTGCATAATCATATACAGAAATAACAGCATCATTTAAAGCATTTCCTGTTCTTGCTAAATCATAAGAGTTCCCTGAATCATTCCCTGTGTAGTAACCTCTTACATAAAAATCATTGCCTTTTACTTCTAATTTATGTTGCCCTATGAAATAATTACGTTGAGCTAACCTACTTGTTCCTTGAAAAAGATTATCACGTAATGATAATCTAGACGTTAGTTGAATTTCTAACGATTCATCTTTAAAAGGTCTGAAATATAAAGATCCTGAAAATCTAGCATTTTTAGATTTAAAATTATTTCTAACAAGTTCTGCTTCAGTATAACCTGTTCTTCTTAAATAAGTCCCAAATGGAATAGGCTTGCTTTCAGTACTATAAGAATATAAATCATAATATATTTCATCTCCATAAGTATTTACTCCATTATAGTTAACAGTAGAGTTTAATGTCCCTTCTATTAGTTCATTGGTATCAATTTCTTTATTTCTTAAATCATTTGCATGCCATTCTTCAGCTTCATAGTATGAAAAGTTAACTTTAGCAGCAAAAACATCATTAAACTTGTATCCCATTCTTACCGCAACGTCATAAAAAGGATTATTTCCTCCAGCCTCTTGGCTTGTATAACCACTTTTAAACATAGTCGTTATTCCTGTATGATCAAAAGGGTTTTTAGTATTCATAAGCATAATACCATTATAAGCATTGGCTCCATATAACGCAGAAGATGCTCCTGGTAAAATTTCAACACTTTGGATATCTAACTCAGAAACTCCCGAAAAATTTCCTGTACTATAACTCAATGCTTGAGCTGCTGTATCCATTCCGTCAATCATTTGAACAAAACGTGTGTTAGCAAAATCAGCAAAACCTCTTGTGTTTATTGATTTGAATCCATAACTACCTTCTCTAGAGTTAATTCCTTTTAAATTTGTTAATCCGTCATAAAAAGAATTAGACGTGTTCTTTCTTATATCAGCAAGACCTAATCTTTCTACCGTTACTGGTGATTCAATAATTCTTTCTGGAACCCTTGAGGCAGAAATAATTACTTGATCTAATAAAAGATTTTCTTTTAAAACTACGTTTACCTTTTTTTCAAAAGATATAACCGATACTTCTTCTGTCTTAAAGCCAAAAGCAGAAATGATTAACGTTTGAGGTAATGTATTACTTGATAAAACGATTGTGAAGTTCCCTTCTTCATCCGAAACCGCAAAATTTTCACCACTTGTAATTTTTGCATTGTAAAATGGTTCTAAATATTCATCGTATACAGAACCTGATATTTTTACCTGCGCATAACTTGTTATAGCAGCTAAGGTAAAAACAATCATTACTAATTGTTTTTGTAACATTTTAAATTTAATTGATTTTTATTCTTCTAATGAAAAGTTTATTGGAAAACCGTACTTTACAGGTACGCGCTTTCCCTTATTTTTACCTGGTTCAAAGCGTGGTAGCTTAGATACTACTCTTCTTGCTTCTTCGTTAAGGATTTCTCCTCCATCAGGACCAAGGGTTTTAATATTTGTTACATAACCATCTCTATCGATTATAAATCGAATCCATACCTCTCCTTCAATGTGGTTTCTCACTGCTTCTCCTGGATAACGGAAATGTTTATTAATATGCTTAACCATTTCTAAGTTAAAACAGTCAAGTCTTTCTTTTTTCTTTGAATTTTTACACTTATCAAAAGAGGGTACTTTCTCGACGTAATAAAGCTTTTGTGCTTTTGATAATTCTTCTTTTGATAATTTTTCAGTAATTCTCGTTAAGTTATCTTTATAACCTGTTGCCTCCTTAACTTCATTTACTTTCTCTATTTTCACTTCTTCAGAAGCTGAAACATCACTAACATTCAGAGTATTAACTGAGCTTAGAGCCTGAGCTGCTTTTTTCTTAACAACTCTTTTTTTAAGATACCTTTTACTTGCTGAAATTTTAACTTTAATTTGTCGATCTGCTTTTTTCTTTGAGTTTTTTACAGGTTCAATAGTACATTTTGTTATACTATTAACATCCAACACAGACTCATCAGGAGATTCACATACTTCTTGTTGGGCATAAAAATTAAAAAATGACAACAAAAAGACCAATAAAAAATACTTTCTCATATAAATAATTACATAAATTAAAAAACTGTAGTATAGTATTCTAAGAATTTGGCCGGGGGTAGTTAGCTGGCAAAAGTAATTACTTTTTTTCTTTATACAAAAAAAGAATCTTAAAAAAATAAGATTCTTTTTTAAATTCTTTTTCTTAGCTAAATTCCCACTTATTTGTTTCCTAACATTAGTAATTCGTTACAAACTACTTCTGTTATATAACGTTTATTACCTTCTTTATCATCAAAAGAGCGGGAAGTCAACTTACCTTCTATCATAACTTCTTTTCCTTTTTCTAAGTATTTTTCAACAATTTCTGCTGTTTTATTCCAAGCAACCACATTATGCCATTGTGTATCGGTTACTTTTTCGCCTTGAGCATTTTTATACGTTTCATTAGTTGCAATAGCAAACTTTGCAAGTTTTTTCCCACTTTCTAAAGTGATGATTTCTGGGGTGTTTCCTAAATTACCAATTAACTGTACTCTGTTTTTTAGTGCGTTCATAATATTTATTTTTATTGTTAAACAGTTAAGACTTTGTCATTCAACCGAATTGACACTGCAAAGATGAAACAGCAGGCAAATTAAAACTGGTTAGTAATCATTTGTTTTCGTTTGTAAATGAATGTAATCGTTTAATAATTTTTAATATCTTTGAGTTTAAACACTTACAACATGAAGTTTTATTTAGAAACCGAACGTCTAATTTTAAGAGAATTCCAACAAAGTGATTTGGAAGGTATGTTCGAATTAGATTCTAACCCAGAAGTCCATAAATATTTAGGAAACAATCCTATTACAACACACAAACAAGCTGAAGATAGTATAGCTTTTATACAAGAACAGTATAAAGAAAGAGGTATTGGTAGGTTTGCTTGTATAGAAAAAGCTTCTGGTGATTTTATTGGATGGTCTGGGTTAAAACTTAATCAAGGAGAAAAAGAAACGTTGAACGGCTTTACTAATTTTATTGATATTGGTTATCGTTTAATTCCACGCTTTTGGGGTAAAGGTTATGCTTCAGAATCTGCTTTTGCTTGTTTAGACTTTGGTTTTAAAAAAATGAATTATGACATTATTTACGGCGCTGCTGATGTAGATAATATTGGTTCTAACAAAATTCTACAAAAAATAGGACTACACTTTGTTAATGAATTTGATTATAAGGGAGTAGATGTAAACTGGTACGAACTTAAAAAATCAGATTATGAGCGATAAAAAATGTTTGGAGTGTGGTGATAAAGTTATTGGTAGAGTTGATAAAAAATTCTGTTCTGATTACTGTAGAAATGCATATAATAACAAGGTTAATAAGGGGAGTAAAAATTTAATTAGAAATACGAACAACCGCTTGCGAAAGAACTATAAAATTCTCTCAGAATTAAATATTTCTGGTAAAACTAAAGTAACTCGTCGTAAGTTATTTGATAGAGGTTTTGACTTCAAGTTTATTACATCGCTCTATACCACAAAAGCAGGTAGCACCTATCTTTATGTTTATGACCAAGGATATTTAGAGTTAGATAATGAAATTTACTTATTGGTAAAACAAGATTAATTACTTCCACGTATTTCCTTTTAATTTCATGGCTGCAATAAGCACATCTTTTTGACTGATTTGTCCTGCTAACTTACCATTTTGAACTATAGGAAAACGTCTTCTACGTGATTTTAAAAATTTATTGGCTGCATCTAAAATATTCATATTACCATCAATCGTTTCAACTTCTCTAACCATAGCCTTTCCAACCGTGTTACTCTTACCAATTGTTGAGTTATAATATCTACTCTCTGATATTTGTTTTATACAATCACCTTCGGAAATAATTCCTATCAATTCATTTTTTTCATTAACAACAGGTCCTCCTGATATTTTATGTTTGATAAGTATATCTATCGCATCTTCAATAGGCTGCTCTTCTCTAAATGTAATTAATTTTTTGGTCATATAATCAGATACCAACATTGGTACATTCTCTTCTTGAGGTGTATTCGTCCTCTTTCCTTGAAAACTTTTAATTGCCATAATCTTAAATTTTACTCTTAAATATACTGATTTTTAATCGATTACAATTAACCCCTCTTAAAAAATAAATTACTTACTTTTATAAGTACTAAAATCCAACTATGAAATCATCAAGAAATTACCTTGCAGTTCTCATCATTATTTTAACTGTTTACTGGAGCTTTAACGATATACTTCCAAGTGTAACCTCTTCAAAAAAAGAAATTAGTGCTACAGAATTTTCAATTGATAATGCACTATATCATTTAAAAAATATCTCTCAAAAACCACATCATACTGGATCTGAAGAACACAAAAAAGTACAAGAATATCTGGTTCAAGAGTTAAAAAAACTGAATTTAGAACCTGAAATTCAATATCAAACTGCTATTAATAAAAAATGGAGAGCTGCAACTACTACAGAAAATATTATTGCTAAAATTAAGGGAACTGAAAGCGGCAAAGCTTTATTGCTTTTAACCCACTATGATTCCAATCCTCATTCATCACTAGGAGCAAGTGACGCAGGTTCTGGTGTCGTAACTATTTTAGAAGGCATAAGAGCTTACTTGGCAGCAAATAAGACGCCTAAAAACGATATTATTGTACTTTTTTCAGATGCTGAAGAATTAGGACTTTTAGGCGCACAAGCTTTTGTTGAAAATCATCCTTGGGCAAAAAATGTTGGTTTAGTACTGAACTTTGAAGCTCGCGGTAGTGGTGGTTCTAGTTATATGCTGATAGAGACTAACGGGAAAAACAAAACGTTGTTAACTGAGTTTTTAAATGCAAACCCAAATTATCCAGCTGCCAACTCTTTAATGTATGGTGTATATAAAAAGCTTCCTAACGATACCGATTTAACTGTTTTTAGAGAAAAAGGGAATATTAACGGATTTAATTTTGCCTTTATTGATGATCATTTTGATTATCACACCGAACAAGATTCCTACGAAAGGTTGAATAGAGAAACATTATTGCATCAAGCAGATTATTTTACAACTACATTAAACTATTTTGCAGATGCTGACTTAACTAACTTAAACAGTGATATTGATTACATTTACGTTAATTTTCCTTTTACCAAGTTGCTAACATATCCGTTTTCTTGGGTGCTACCAATGCTAATCATTGCCTTTTTGTTATTTATAGCGCTGGTTGCAATAGGTATATATAAGAAGAAGATGACAGTAATAGGTGTATTAAAAGGTTTTATTCCTTACATACTGTCTTTAGTATTATGTATAGGTATTTCATACGGACTGTGGCAGTTGTTATTGATCATTCATCCACAATATACCGATATGCTGCATGGTTTTACCTATAATGGATATCAATACATTATTGCTTTTGTCCTTTTAAATCTTTGGATTCTTTTTAAAGTATATAATAAACTAAAAGAAGCTAAAGCCATCGATTTACTAGTCGCTCCTATAACTTTTGGGTTGGTTATAAATGTTATAATTTACATGAATTTACCAGGAGCTGGTTTCTTTATTATTCCTGTTTTTGCTTCTTTATTGATTTTAGCAATCTTACTGTTCATGAATATTAACAAAGCATCTAGGGCTGCCTTGTTTGCAATTATATCTATTCCTAGTATATATATGATAGCTCCTATGATTCAGTTATTTCCTGTAGCGCTAGGTTTAAAAACAGTATTTATTTCTGCCATACTTTTAGTGTTTCTTTTCGGGTTAATGCTTCCTGTTTTTTATCAAGAAAAAACTAAAAACGGATGGCAAGCATTAACTGGTTTTCTTGCGTTATTATTCTTTGGATATGCAACGTTTAATAGCGGTTTTTCAATTGAAAAGAAAAAACCTAATAGCTTAGTTTTTATTCAAAATTCTGATACTAACACCTCGTATTGGGCAAGTCATAATAAAACATTAGATGGGTATACGAAACAGTATTTTAATGATGAATCTAAACAAGGTGGGGCTGATTTAATGGCTGGAAAGAGTAAATACAATACTTCTTTTAATTATTACCAAAAAGCTGAAAATAAAGATATTCGTATTTCTAACATCAAGATTCATCAAGATACCATAATTAATAACCAGCGAAATGTCTCATTAACGATTACTCCAACTCGTAACATTGATAAATACGAATTGTATACAAACACTCAAATAGAATTAACTAATTTTACTGTTAACGGAACTTTGTACGATAAGGGAGAGGCTTTTGTTGCTGATAAAGGAACGCTATTGATTTATCAAATGGCGAATACTGATAAAGATTTGACCATTTCTTTTACAATTGATAAAAACACCCAACCTGATATTGTGATTAATGAGATATCAAACGATTTATTATCGCATCCTAAGTTTACCATACGGCCTAGAAGTGAAATAATGATGCCAATGCCTTTTGTGGTTAATGATGCTATTATTTGTGCTCGAAAGCTTGAATTATAAACCAAAAAAAAGCTCAACTTTAAAAGTTGAGCTTTTTTTATATTCTATTATCTCTATTTAGTCAATATGAGAAACACGTAACGTGTTTACCATTCCTTTTGCTTTTACAGGCATTGAAGAAAGGTTAATTATAAAATCTCCTGTTTTTACATAGCCTTTTTCTTTAGCTATCTCGTTAATATCTTCAATAGTATCATCAGTACTTAATTCTCTATCGTAAAAATAAGCTCTAACACCCCATAAAAGATTTAACTTTCCTAAGATTCTTTTCTCAGATGAAAACGCTAACACATGTGATTTTGGTCTCCAAGCTGAAATTTGAAAAGCTGTATACCCACTATTCGTTAAGGTTGATATTGCTGCTGCATTGATATCATCCGCCATCAATGCTGCATGATGACATACCGATTTAGTTATAAATCTTTTGGTACGAATATGAGGCGGTTCTTGCGGAACTTCAATTAAGTCTGAAAACTCTACACTACCAATAATTTCTGTCATTTTTTGGATAACTCTAACAGGATGTTTTCCTACTGAAGTTTCACCAGAAAGCATTACAGCATCTGCTCCGTCCATAATAGAGTTTGCTACATCATTTACCTCTGCTCTAGTTGGCACAGAATTTTCAATCATAGTTTCCATCATTTGCGTAGCAATAATTACAGGAATTCTTGCCTGTTTCGCTCTACGAACCAACATCTTTTGAATTAAAGGTACATCTTGCATAGGTACTTCTACCCCTAAATCTCCACGAGCTACCATTAATCCATCACAATACGGGATTAAAGCATCAATATTTTCAACAGCTTCAGGTTTTTCTATTTTTGCAATTACTGGAACTCTATAACGAGATTTTTGTTTAATTATGTCACGTAAAATACGTAAGTCTTCAGGCGTTCTTACAAACGAAAGAGCAATCCAATCTACTTCTTGTTCTAGAGCAAAAACTACATCTTTTTTATCTTTTTCTGTTAAGGCTGGTAATGAAATTTTGGTGTTTGGCAGGTTAACTCCTTTTTTCGATTTTAAAGCTCCACCAACAACTACTTTGGTAACAACTTCAGTTTCTTTATCAGTTTCTGTTACTTCAAATAGTAATTTACCATCATCAACTAAAATCTTCTCTCCTACCTTTACGTCTTTAGGAAAACGCTGGTAGGTCATGTATGCTTTTTCTTGTGTTCCTTCACACTTTTCTGTAGTAAAAGTAAAAGTATCTCCCGCTTTTAATTCTACTCCCTCCTGCATTACACCAACTCTAAGCTTAGGACCTTGTAAATCGGCTAAAATGGCTACATTATAGCCTCTTTCTTCATTTATTTCACGTATTTGACGTACACGTTCTTTTACTACTTCATAGTCAGCATGTGAAAAATTAATTCTAAAAACATTTACACCAGCCGCAGCCATATCAGCTAAAATCTCTTTTGTGTTTGTTGCTGGACCTAATGTTGCTACAATTTTTGTTTTCTTGTTGTGTGGCATATAATTAAAAAATTAAAAAATCTTTCGATTTTAATGAGTTTACCTCTATTTGGTAAGAGGTTATTATTTGAGGGATTTGTTTTATTACTTCAATAATTTTTACAATTGAATCATAATCAAAATCTCCTTCTAGTTTTAAAAAAAAATCAACTTTTTTCTTTTCTGGTATCAAACGTGTAATTGAGTCACTTTGATTAAAAAGACTTATTGATTCTGCTTCAAGGGTTGACTTATATACATTTGCTATTAAAAACCAATCTTGGCATAATTTAGCATTAGTATATTCATATACTGTATAAGATGATTGACTACCTTTTTTAATAAAGTCTAAATCGTAACCTGCTCTATTAAACTTAATATGTAAATGTTGGTTTAATAGATATGCTAATTTATACTCGTTTAAAGTAGTATGAATTCCAATTAATACATAATCATCATTGGAAAATTCATTTATATTCACCTCATAAATTGGCATATAAACAATTATTTGTTTTTGCTAAATTAATGAATGTATAGAAAATACTATGTAAAATTTACGAAAACGTTTTTCGTTTATACGTTAAGATTTTAGCATTTGATTTTGCATAGCAAAATATACTCTTTTTGCAGCAATTTCTTCTGCCTTTTTCTTAGAAGTTGCTCTACCTTTAGCTATGATATTACCATCAATACTAACACGTACACTAAAGTGTTTCTTACTTTGGTTTCCTGAGTCTTCGTATGACTCGAATTTATACTTTTTCTTCTGCTTTTGGCACCACTCTATAACAAAACCTTTGTAACTAGATATTTTACCTTCTAATCGTTCAATATCTACATAAGGCATTATTACTTGTTCATAAATAAATTGATGACAGTAATTGTAACCTCTATCTAAATAAATTGCACCTACAAGAGCTTCAAAAATATTTCCATGAATGTTATTACTAACATGTTCTTTAGAAATGTTACTTTTTACAAACCTTATTAACTCTAAGTCTCTCCCTAAAGTGTTTAAATGCTCTCTACTAACAATTTTAGATCGCATTTGAGTTAAATAACCTTCGTCACCTTCAGGTACTTTTTTAAATAAGTAAGAAGCTATTACTGTACCTAAAATGGCATCTCCTAAAAACTCTAAACGTTCGTAGTTAATGGGACGTCCATTACTATCTACTAATTTTAAAGATCTGTGCGTAAATGCTTTTTTATAATACGATAACTTAATTGGTTTAAAATTAAGCAGTTCTTTTAATTCGTAGTAGAAGTTTTCATCCGCTTTGTTTTGGGGTTTAACAATTCTACGAAGAAAGTTCATAAAAGATTAATCTAGTTTTTTAAAGGCAACACAAGCATTATGACCACCAAAACCAAATGTATTGCTCATTGCAACTTTAATCTCTCTTTTTTGAGCCTTGTTTAACGTTAAGTTTAACTCTGGGTTGATGTTTTCATCAACGTTAGTGTGATTAATTGTTGGGGGAACAACACCGTGCTCCATTGCTAATAACGAAGCAATTGCTTCAATAGCACCAGCAGCACCTAACAAATGTCCTGTCATAGACTTTGTTGAGTTGATATTAATGTTTTTAGCATGATCTCCAAAAACCTCAGAGATTGCTTTTAATTCTGCAACATCTCCTAAAGGGGTTGAAGTACCGTGAGTGTTGATATGGTCTACGTCTTCTGGTTTTATTCCAGCGTTTTCAAGACAGTTTTTCATTACTGCAATTACACCAATTCCATCTGGGTGAGGTGCTGTCATATGGTAAGCATCTGAAGATAATCCTCCACCAATAACTTCTGCATAAATTTTAGCTCCTCGAGCTTTAGCATGTTCGTATTCTTCTAAGACTATTGCACCAGCTCCTTCTCCTAAAACGAATCCATCACGCTCAGCATCAAAAGGTCTTGAAGCTGTTTCTGGACTTTCATTTCTTGTAGATAAAGCATGCATAGCATTAAAACCACCCATACCTGCAATTGTAACAGCGGCTTCACTACCACCAGTTACAACTACATCACAATGACCTAGTCGAATATAGTTTAAAGCATCAATCATAGCATTAGCTGATGATGCACAAGCAGATACCGTAGTATAGTTTGGCCCCATAAATCCATTTTTAATAGAAATATTTCCAGGAGCAATATCTGCAATCATTTTTGGGATAAAGAATGGATTGAAACGAGGAGAACCATCTCCTTCAGCATAGTTTAACATCTCATTTTGAAATGTTTCTAGCCCTCCAATACCTGCTCCCCAAATAACGCCAACTCTTAATTTATCAACGTCATCAAGGTTTAACTTCGCATCAGCAATTGCTTCATCTGAAGCAACCATTGCGTACTGCGTAAATCTATCCATTTTACGCGCCTCTTTTCTATTTATAAAATCGGTCGCGTTGAAATCTTTAAGCTCACATGCGAAACGAGTTTTGAACTTGGCAGCATCAAAATACGTTATAGGTGCTGCTCCGCTAACTCCGTTAACCAAGCTATTCCAATACTCTTCTTTATTGTTTCCTATCGGCGTTAATGCGCCAAGTCCAGTTACTACAACTCGTTTTAATTGCATATAATCTTATTTTTTTGCGTCTTCAATATAGCTAATCGCTTGACCTACAGTACCAATATTTTCTGCTTGATCATCTGGAATTTGAATATCAAATTCTTTTTCGAATTCCATGATTAACTCAACTGTATCTAAAGAATCTGCTCCTAAATCATTTGTGAAGCTTGCTTCGTTAGTTACTTCGTTATCGTCTACTCCTAATTTGTCTACGATAATTGCTTTTACTCTTGATGCAATGTCTGACATAATTTGTTTGTTTTAAAATTTAAAATCGAGGCAAAAATACAAATCTTAGTTATTAATTCTAACTTTTGCTCAAAAATGTGATGTCTAAAATAAAAAAAATACCTGAATATTTTGCTACAAACACCACCATTGTTAATAATTATTCTTTTTTTTGTAGTAACAAAACAACTAAATTTTAACATGAAACGCATCGTAATTTTTGCTTCTGGTTCAGGTTCTAATGCCGAAAACATCATAAAACACTTCAATTCTACTAAAACTGCGATTGTTACTCATGTGCTTTCTAACAACCAACATGCCAAAGTTTTTGACCGTTGTGAAAGACTAAATATTGACGCATCTTTATTTGATAGAGAAAGCTTTAGTAAAGATGATACTGTATTAAATTTTTTACTCGCTGAAGCTGATATTATTGTATTAGCGGGTTTTTTATGGCGTATTCCCTCTAAAATTGTGGATGCTTTCCCAAATAAGATAATAAATATACATCCTGCTTTATTACCAAAGTATGGAGGAAAGGGGATGTACGGCATGAATGTACACAATGCTGTAAAAGAAAATAGTGAAACTGAAACTGGTATTACTATTCATTACGTGAATGAAAATTACGATGAAGGTGCTATTATTTTCCAAGCTAAAACCTCAATTTCTTCTGATGACACTCCAGAAACTATAGCCCAAAAAGTTCACGAGTTAGAGTATAAACATTTCCCAAAGGTTATAGAAGAGGTTATTTTACAGAATGAGTAAGAAGAAAAAATATTATGTAGTTTGGAAAGGAAAAAAAACAGGTGTTTTTTCATCATGGGATGCTTGTAAAAAGCAGATTGATGGTTTTACTGGTGCGCAATACAAAGCTTTTGCTGATAAAAAAGAAGCTGAGTTGGCTTTAAAAAAGAGCTATAACGACTACAAAGGAAAAGATACTAAAAAAACTACACTTTCTCCAGAAGAAAAAGCTACATACGGTTCTCCTATTCTAGAAAGTATCTCTGTTGATGCTGCTTGTGCTGGAAACCCTGGCTTGATGGAATACAGAGGTGTATTAACCCATAATAAAAAAGAAATATTTAAAATGGGACCATTTAAAAATGGTACTAATAATATTGGTGAGTTCTTAGCTCTTGTTCATGGAATTGCGCTATTAAAGAGTAAAAAAATGAACTCTTATCCTATTTATTCTGACTCTAAGATTGCTATGAGTTGGGTTAAAAAGAAGCAGTGCAGAACCAATATTACATTTGACAATTCTAATAAAGAAGTCTTAGACTTGATTAAACGTGCTGAAAAATGGCTACAACAAAACTCTTTTACAAACCCTTTATTAAAGTGGGAAACCAAAGCATGGGGAGAAATTCCTGCTGATTTTGGGAGGAAATAAAAAACCGAGTATATAAAATACTCGGTCTAATTCTCTTATTCTGCAAAATATTAACTTATTTCACTGCCATTTTGGTTTCTTCTTTCCAAGTTTGTACACTTGCTATGGCATTATCTTTAAAATCAATTTCTTTCAATCCGTCTTCTTTCCACATAAACCATTTACCTACTTTTTTTCCTGCTTCATAGTGACCTATAGCCACTTTATTTCCTTTTTTATCAAAAGAAGTCCAAGTACCTGTTAACTTTTTATTTTTGAAAAAACCTTGTTCTTTAATAGTACCATTCTCATAATAATAAGTGGCTTTTACTAAATCGCCCTCTACTTCATATTTTGGCTCTACATCTTGAGCTTGTAAAAACGATACTGATAATACGCAAGCTGCTATTATTAATTTTTTCATAATCTAAATCTTTTAAAGTTAATACCTGTTAACACAAATATACAAAAAATTTACATATTTGAAACGTTTACATAACATTAAATTAACATTGGCGGTTTTTAAGATCTAATTGTCAATTTAAAAGCTTTTTAAAAACCTTATATTTACATGTATTAATCTTTAAAAAAAATTATTATGGCAGTAATGAAAGTTATTGAAATTTTAGCTAATTCTGAGAAAAGCTGGGAAGATGCTACTAGGAAAGCAATTAAAGAAGCTTCAGAATCAGTAAAAGGTATTAAATCTGCCTTTGTACAATCTCAAAGTGTAGTTGTGAATGATGATGAAATAACTGAATTTAGGGTAAACCTAAAAATAACCTTCGAAGTAAAATAACCTCAATACAAATTAACTACTCACTATGTGCGGTTTTGATAGTTATCTAAACCGCATATTTTATCTTTTAAATTATTTATGAACACAATACAATACGTACTTTTAGCCTTGGTAGCTTTTATTCATTTATATATTCTTATACTAGAAATGCTTTTATGGACCAAACCTAAAGGAATAAAAACCTTCGGTTTAAAATCAAAAGATTTCGCAGAAGAAACAAAAGTATTGGCTGCTAATCAAGGTTTATACAACGGTTTTCTTGCAGCTGGTCTAATTTGGTCTATTTTATCACAAAAAATTGATGTAGGTATATTTTTTATGACCTGTGTTTTTATTGCTGGACTCTATGGTTCTTATTCTACAAAAAAACCTCGTATTTTTGTCATACAATCTATACCTGCTTTATTAGGAATAATTAGCCTAATGCTATAAAATCAACCACTACTAACTAAAATCATTTATTAACAACTAAAATTTACCATAAGAAATGGAAAAGTATTTAGAAAAATTTCAGGACCTCATAGTTACAAATGCCCCTAAAGCTATTGTTGCTATTATTATTTACATTGTAGGTTCTTACATTATCAACTTAATTCTTAGAGCAGCTAAAAAAGTAATGTCTAAAAGAGATGTAGACATTACATTACAAAAATTCTTAGCCAACCTTTTAAACTGGTCTTTAAAGATTCTTTTAATTATTACTGTGATAGCAAAACTAGGTGTTGAAACCACTTCTTTTGCTGCTATTTTAGCCTCAGCAGGTTTAGCTATTGGTTTAGCTTTACAAGGTTCTTTGGGTAATTTTGCTGGCGGTGTTTTAATTATGCTTTTTAAACCATTTAAAGTAGGTGATTTAATTGAAGCTCAAGGAGAAATTGGTGTTGTAAAGGAAATTGAAATTTTTACTACCAAGCTTACGGGGTTATCTAACAAAGAAATAATTATTCCAAACGGTTCTTTATCAAATGGAAATATTGTTAATTATTCTTCAGAAGGAACTCGCAGAGTAGATTTAACTTTTGGTGTTTCTTACGATGCAGATATTAAACAAACTAAAGAAATATTAATGAATGTTATTACATCTCACCCTAAAGTATTAAAAGATCCTGCACCTACAGTAAATGTATCTGAATTAGCTGATAGTTCTGTAAATTTTGCTGTAAGACCATGGTCTAAAACAGAAGACTATTGGGCTGTTTACTTTGATATAACAGAAAACACTAAAATCGCCTTAGATAAAGCTGGAATAGAAATTCCTTACCCTCACTCTGTGGAAATCCACAAAGAGAGTTAACGTTTTTTTTCAGGCGTAACCACAAAATCTTTTAAATAAAAAGGTTCAAAATAAGCGACATCTTCGATGTCGTTTTTTTTGTACTTATCAAAACTTAACTGAACCATTTCTTTTGCTGAAGGGAATTCTCCATCTACAAAAACGGCATTCTCATGTGTAATTATCCCTTTGCACTTTTCTGCTCCATCACCTAAGAAGTATACCTTACCTTTTGACAGATACTCTTGGAAAGAGTTTTCATCTATAATCTCAGCTTTTATGTCTCTTATCTGTTCGTATTTAGAATTATACACAGATGCATATACTTCCATACGACGTGCGTCTAACATTGGAACAATAATCCCTTCCTCTATTGAAACTTTCTGAGCCAATGACTGTAATGTTTCAATAGATATTAAAGGCTTATCAAAAGCAAAACACAATCCTTTTGCTGCTGACACTCCAATACGTAGTCCTGTATAAGAACCAGGACCTTTACTTACTGCCACAGCATCGATATCATTAAAAGAAAGTTTTGCTTCTTGCATTACCTGCTGAATAAATGGATGCAGCTTTTCAGCATGTGAATAGTTTCCATCATTTAACTCTTGTATTGCTAAAAGCTCTCCTTTAGCTGCTACACTAACCGAACAGTTTTTTGTTGCAGTTTCTATATGTAAGATTGTTGCCAAATCTGAAATTTATTTTTAGCAAAGATACATTTTATAGAAAGTTATTTGAAAAATTAGCAAAATCTCCCTCATATTTTTAGCTAATAAAATTACTTCTCTTAAAAAAGAGCCGTACCGAAAACTATATAAAATATCTTACAACAACGGTTGAGCTTTAAAATATATTAGAAAAACGAATTGAAAAATTTGTTTTTACGATCAAATTAACATTAATTTACTATGAATCAATTTTTTAAACCCTTCAAAAACAAACAAAAATGAAAACAATTAACATACTAAACTTATTAGCTGCTGTTTTATTTTTAGCAAGCTCATGTAATGTTGAAAATGATTTAGAAGCTAACACTACACCAGATTCTAACCTTTTAAAACAAGAGGTTGCTTTTCCTGATACTAAAGGATTTGTAAAAACGGGATTTTTAAATGGGCAAGAAATCTCTTATGAAGTAATTAATGGTTACAATGTATATCAAGGAGATATTCTTTTAACAGACAGTCAAATTAACAACTTTTCAGATACTTATTCGGCAAAAACAGTTGCTTTGAATGATAAAAGATGGCCTAACAATACTGTTTACTATACTATTAATAGAAACCTACCTAATACTAGCAGAGTGTATGATGCTGTTGCACACTGGGAAGCTTACACAAATGTGACCTTCATTGAATTTACTCCTAAAAAAGGAAAAAAAAGTAATAACCCTCCAAATTATATCGAGTTTGTATCAGGTAGTGGATGCTCTTCATATGTTGGCATGATAGGAGGTAAACAAACCATTACCTTAGGGTCAGGATGTAGTACAGGTAACACCATACATGAAATTGCTCATGCGGTGGGTATTTTTCACGAACACAGCCGAACAGACCGTGACGATCATGTGATTGTAAATTATGGAAACATTACCGCTGGTAGAGAACATAATTTTGAAAGAGCAGTAGATAGAGGATATAACGCTTCTGACTATACAAGTGTGTTAGATTTTGGCTCGGTAATGATGTATCCTAGTTATGCGTTCTCTTCAAATGGACTTCCTACAATAACAAAGTTAGATGGCTCTACTTTTTCTGTTCAAAGAAATGGTTTATCGACTTCCGATATAGAAGGAATTAATCTAATGTACCCACCATCAAACTAATTATTTCTCTTTTAAAAAAATAGAGTTAGTCTAAAAACTTTTATATGCTACTTAGAAGTTTTTAGGCTACCTTTTGATTTACTTTCTTCCCTAGAAAAGAAAAACCTCATTAGTAAAATTCTAACAAGGCTCTTCCAACAATAAATATATCTTTTTTAATTAATCAACGATTGACTCTCCGTAGTAAAATTTCAATACTTTCGTTTTAAATACATAGTCATATTTTGCTCTAATCATTGCTCCTTCAGCATTTACTAATCGGTTACGTACTTGATCAAAATCAAATTGAGTCATTGATCCATAGTCGTAACTAACCTGTGCATTTTTAAAGGCTTCCTTTTGAGCTTCCAACGATACTTGTGCTGCTTCATACGTTTTAGCAGCTGCTTTTGCATCTAAAAAAGCACTTTCTATTTCTTGTTGTAATTGTAATTTTTGATTTTCAAGAGCTAGTTGAGAAACTTCTTTGTTTATTACAGATTTAGTGACCCTGTTTTTTGTTTGAAAACGATTAAAGATTGGAATGTTAAGTGATAAGCCTACATTATATCTAATTCTGTCTTTTGTTTGTTTAAAAAAATAATCATTGCTTTGACCAGGAAACAAGTTGTTAAACTGATGAAAGTAAGAACTACTCGCTCCTATTGAGTAAGACAAGTTAGGTAGATAAGCTCCTTTTTCTAACTTTATACTTAAATCAGCATTGCTTACATCTAATTTTGCTCTTTCTATATCTGGCCAAGCAGTTAATGCTTTTTCATACACTACATCAGCGTTATCATATAATAATGCTGCTGAAGGAGACCCAACTTCAATATCAGCTACATCAAAATCTTTAGAAGGTATTTGCAATAATTGACTTAATCTTAGTAAAGCTATGCTCAAAGTATTTTCTTGTAGTACTACGCTTTGAACATCATTTGCTGCCGTAGACTCGACATTTAATAAATCTCCTTTTGGTATTACTCCTCCTTCAAACTGAGCTCTTGCTCTTTCAATTTGCTTTTTACTAATCTCTGCTTGAACTGTTGCAACCTCTAAATTTTCTTTGGCAAACAACACATTTAAGTATTCGTTTACTACATTTAAAGAAATATCATTTTCTATTTTAGCTAAATCCAATTCACTTCCTTTAACACTTAATTGCGCTTGTTTTTTCTGGTTTAGGTTTCTAAACCCATTAAAAATAGTCCCTCTACTCGATAAACTAAATGAAGAATTAAAGTTT
This sequence comes from Tenacibaculum litoreum, assembly GCF_964513915.1. Taxonomy (NCBI): domain Bacteria; kingdom Pseudomonadati; phylum Bacteroidota; class Flavobacteriia; order Flavobacteriales; family Flavobacteriaceae; genus Tenacibaculum; species Tenacibaculum litoreum. The sequence continues at coordinate 696,259 of NZ_CAZEQS010000004.1, forward strand.
TGTGTATTTTTTAAAACACCTGTTTGATCTGGTGATAAACCAGAACTGAAACCAGCACTAGATGAAGCATTTAAATCAGGCAAAAAATTCCCTTTAGATATTTCAACATCCTTTTCAGCCAATTGAACGCTTAATCGGTTTTGTTTAACTGTTATGTTATTTTTTAGGGCGTAATCTACGCACTCTTTAAGTGTCCATTGTTTTTGTGAAAAAACAGCTACAGAAGTAAAAATAGCTGCAAATAATGCAATTTTAGTTTTCAAAAGATCAATATTTTTTTATTTAAACTCAGTTAGTTGATATTTCTAAAAGTAGAAATATATTGCTTTTCTATTAATTAGAAAAACTAGTAAACAATTTTGTATCTTAACGTATAAATACGGTAAGTTATTTTTTACTGCGACTATATGACGATTAAAACTGAGAAATGTTACAAAAAATATTCTTGATTTTAAAATACTAATTTTTTGCTTTCTTTTTATGGCGGTAAATAAAGTAAAATAAAAGCCCTACTAAGATATATGGAAACACCATTAAGTATGTTATTCCATTATTTACTCCCTCAGCAATAGTTTCATTATCTCCTTCAATTACTGCCTTACACATTGCACATTGTGCAGAAGCATTAAGGGAAAATACTAGAAGTATAAAAAATATAATCTTTTTAAACATAATAAGGTGATATCATTAAATAAACAACTACTCCTGTAACCGCCACATATAACCATAACGGAAATGTAATTTTTGCAATTTTTTTATGCTCTGGGAAATTACCCAAGCGAGCTCTCACAAAAGTTATTAGTACAAATGGAATAATTATTATTGATAATAATATGTGAGTTATCAAAATGAAAAAATACACATATTTAATTATTCCTTCTCCTCCAAATTTAGTAGAATCTGAAGTCATGTGATATGCTACATACATCACTAAGAATAATGCTGAACAAACAATAGCTGTGGTATTTAGTTGTTCATGTAATTTTCTTTTTCCATTTTTAATTGCAACGACCGAAGCAACTAGTAATACAGCCGTAAAACCATTTATACTAGCATAAATAGGCGGTAAAAAAGATAATGGTTCTACATTAGGTATTTTAATTCCAAATAAAGCAGCTACTGCAATAGGAATTACGATAGAAACTACAGTAATAAACTTTTTATACTTTTTTTCTTCTGCTGTACTCATGTTACTCTTTCAGTAATAACTTAATATCTTCTTTTAACTCACTAATTTGGTTTCCAAAATTATGTTCATCTAAGGCTCTGTAATACATAATTGGGTTACCATGCTCATCATAACGTGAACGGATGTATCCATCTTTATCAACTAATGCAAACAACCCAGAATGTTCAAATCCTCCATGACTAGCTTCACCTTTTCCTGCATACAATTTAAAACCTTCATTTGATAACTCATACACAACGTCTTCTGACTTTCCTGTAAGCAGATGCCAGTTTTTATGGTTTATGCCATTATTCTTTGCATACTCTTTTAATTGGTGCGGTGTATCAATTTCTGGTGTAATTGAAAATGATGCTATTCCAAAATTAGGGTTCCCCATAAATTCATTTTGAATCTCCACCATTTGTGCATTCATCAAAGGACAAATCGTAGGACAAGTAGCAAAAAAGAACTCAACTACATATACTTTTCCTTCATAATCTTTATTGGTAATTGTCTTTTCATCTTGATTAATGAATTCAAAATCCGGAACTTTATTGAATTTATGCAAATTAGCTGTTTGAAAATGTGCTACAATTTTGGGAATTGCATAAATACCAAAAAGCAATATTATCAATGAAATACCTACGTATGAATAATTTTGTTTTTTCATGTGAGTCTTTCTTAAATTTCTCTATCTGCGTTATTCTTTTTTAATGCCAAACGATATTCAGCCAATACCACCTTAACATCGTCTTTCATTTTATTATTAAGCTCAGCTACTGATTTCATATTATAACCAAACAACTTGCCTCCTGCACTATCTTCATCATCTGTTCTACCTCTTAAGCTTCCATTTTTATCAATTATAAAAGCCTTTGAAGAATGCAAACTTTTATCTAATGATTGATTTGTTTTAAAGCTATCATACAATACTTCAATTTCAGTATCGCTGGCAAAAACAAAGTTCCATTTTATCATGTTTGTATAAGCTCCTATTTCCTTCTGAAGTTTTTCTACATCTTCTTTAGATTTGCTTGAAGCAATAACAATTAACTGAAAATCTTTAAAACCATAAAATGGTTTGTAGATTTTTTCATTAAGATTAAATAACTCTCCTTTAGCCTCTTCTACATTAGTTCCTAAAAAAGCAACTATTGATATTCTTTTATCAAATTGATGCTTTTTACTAATTGATGAAACATCAATTACATTTTCTGTAAGCACAGGTAATTTTGCAAAGTTATTGATTCCTAATGATAAAAATATATAAAACAATAATGGCACAATAAATAGTGCAAACAATACTATATTTCTTTTTGTTTTATTCATTTTATATAATTTTTAATATAAAAAAAGGTGGTTAACACCACCTTTAATTTTTGTTTTATATGATTACCATTTTACTAATGGTGCTAATGTATCGTATAAGTAACCACCTTCTATTAATACCAGTGTTACTAAGTAACATATTAAGAAAACTGCTGTCCAAACGATAGCACGTCTAAACCATGGTTTTTCACCTTCTAAGTGCATAAAAGCCCATGCAATATAATACGCTTTTACAATTGTTAAGATAATGAATATCCAGTTTAACCAGCTAGTTCCCCAACCATGTAAATGTAACCCTGATGGTTTTACAATACCTAAAGCTACCTCTACTGTTGTTACTATTGTTAAGATTGCTAAAACAACCCAAATTCTTTTTGTATTCGATTCGTGTGCGTGACCCATTTTTACTATTGTTTTTTGATTATACTAAGTAGAAGAAAGTAAATACAAATACCCAAACTAAATCTACAAAGTGCCAATATAAACCTACTTTTTCAACCATTTCGTAGTGTCCTCTACGCTCATACGTACCTAACACAACATTAAAGAAAATGATAATATTGATTACTATTCCTGAGAATACGTGGAATCCATGGAATCCTGTAATAAAGAAAAAGAAATCTGCAAAAATTGGATTCCCATACTCATTAACATGTAAGTTAGCTCCTTCAACAACCATATTAGCTTTACCTAAATGAGCTAAACTCTCTTCTCTAGATAAAATAATTTTTTGTTTAGTTTCAGGATTAATTTTCTCTATTCTAATTAATAAAGATGGATCTGCTTTAAAAGCTTCCTGTACTTGAGCTACTGAATATTGAGAAATTGTTGATTCTTTTTCAAACCACAATCCATTTTCTCTTTGGTGTTGAACTCTTTCATCTTTTCTGTCATTATGAACAAAATCTGCTAAAGCAATTTGATGACCATCTTTTACAAATTGTAAGATATGATTATCAGTAGTTTTAACAGCTCCATAAGAACCATTAATAAAGTTTTTCCATTCCCAAGCCTGAGATCCAACGAAAATCAAACCAAAAACTATCGTAGCAAACATATACCAAGCTACCTTTTTTTGTTGCATTTTATGACCTGCATCTACCGCTAACACCATAGTTACCGATGATACAATTAATATAAACGTCATTAATGCTACATAATACATCGGTGCATGTACACCGTGTAATCCTGGAAAGTGTGTAAATACTTCATCAGCAATAGGCCAAGAATCGATAAATTTAAAACGTGTTAAACCATACGCTGCTAAAAAGCCCGAAAAAGTTAATGCATCAGATACGATGAAAAACCACATCATCATTTTACCATAACTAGCGCCAAATGGTTTTACACCACCTCCGCTCCAGGTCTCTTTGTTGTCAGAATTTACAGCAATATTTGCTCCCATAAATCTCTTATTGTTAATTTTTGTTAAATCAGTGCGCCAAAATTACGCATTTTTCATCATCTAATAAAATAGAAAAAGAAAAATAGATAAATCCACAGTACATCAACGAAATGCCAAAAGATTGCACCGAGTTCAAACCCAAGCATATCGGCTGAAGAATACTTCTTTTTAAAATGATTATAAATAACAACTAAAAGCACTATTATACCTGCTAATAGGTGTAAAATATGCATAAATGTTATTCCTATAATAAACGATGTAGACACCGTACTTTCAGGTCCTGTAAAATAAAGCCCTACAGCCTTTAGTTCATTAAACCCTACATATTGATACCATACAAAACCTAAACCTAACACTAAAGTTATTAGTAATAAAGTAAACGAAGCTTGTATATTATCTTTTTTTAATAGTTTTTGAGAGAAGAACAATGTAACACTGCTCAATACTATTAATACCGTACTAATATAAAATGCTTGAGGTAAATCGAAGGTTACCCAATCTTCACGGTTCATACTAACTACATAAGCACTTGTTAACCCTGCAAAAAACATCACCATACTAATCATGGAAATCCATAACATTGGTTTTGCCGATTTACGTTTCGCTACTTTTAATTCTTCTTTCAATGATTGTTCACTCATTAGTGTAAAAATTTATCTACCACATAAATAATGGGTACAATTGTAATGTAAAAAACACTCGCTAACATTAATTTACGAGCATCTGTATTTTTTTGTGTTTTATATAGTTGTATTGCATAATACAACATTAATAACCCTAACAGAAAAATAATAACTGCTGTTAGTGGATATATATATAAATCTCCTGTTACTTTTAATACGGGTGCAATAGACATTAAAATCATTATACATGTATAAAAGATAATCTGAACAACTGCTCCTTTATCTTTCTTATCCATAGGAAGCATGTGTAACCCTGCCTTATTATACTCTTCAAACTGCAACCATCCTATTGCCCAGAAATGTGGGAATTGCCAAAAAAACTGAATCATAAACAAGAACCCTGCTTCTATGCCAAATTTTCCTGTTGCAGCTACCCAACCTAACATAAAAGGAATAGCTCCAGGAATAGCCCCTACAAAAACGGCTAAAGGTGTTACCGCTTTTAACGGTGTATAAGCACTTGTATATAAAAAAATAGAAATTGCGCCAAATAGGGCGCATTTCGGATTAATGGCATATAAAATGGCAATACCAGCAATTGTAAATAATGTAGCAATCACTAAAGCTGTAGTTGCTGACATTCTTCCAGAAGGTAACGGACGGTTTTTAGTACGTTGCATTACTGCATCAATATCCTTTTCTATTACTTGATTAAAAGCATTCGATGCCCCAACCATTAAATATCCTCCTAAGGCTAATAAAATTATTGTAGTATAATTAATCGATTCTGCTCCTAATAAATATCCTGTGATAGAAGTAAAAACCACACTAATAGACAACCCAACTTTCGTTAACTGTTTAAAGTCTTTAACTATTGATTTTATGGAAGTTTTAGTATATATAGATGAAACAGAATCCACTTCTAATTTTAAAAAATTTCTGCAAAGATATTCCATTCTTATTGAACCACCATAAATTTTTATTGGAATTAAAATTGAAAAAAATTAAAAACTGCTTTGTAATTAAAAAAATGGTGTTATATTTGCACCCGCATTCGCAGTAATGCACGTTCATTAAAATAAAAAATGACTACGCGAAAGTAGCTCAGGGGTAGAGCATCACCTTGCCAAGGTGAGGGTCGCGGGTTCAAATCCCGTCTTTCGCTCAAGCCTTTTTATAAAGAGTATGCTGAAGTGGTGGAATTGGTAGACACGTTGGACTTAAAATCCAATGAGCCGTAATGCTCGTGCGGGTTCAAGTCCCGCCTTCAGTACCAAGAAACCTCACTTGTATGAGTGAGGTTTCATTTTAAAAAAGTAGTCATTAACAAAGCACATACGCTGAAGTGGTGGAATTGGTAGACACGTTGGACTTAAAATCCAATGGGCCGTAATGCCCGTGCGGGTTCAAGTCCCGCCTTCAGTACAAAAGCCTTGACATTTATTTGTTAAGGCTTTTTTTGTATCTAAACTTTTAGAAATATTCTTTGTAATGTATCTTTCAAACGCACGTCTAAACTTCAAAATCGAAATCATGCGAAAGATATTTTTACTTATAAGTTTAGCTTTTTTTCTAAACTCCACTGCCCAATCCACTACTTTTGACACACTTCTAAAAAAACATGTAAACACAAAAGGAAGCGTAAACTATAAAGGATTTAAAACAGACGAAGCTCAACTTCAAGCTTATTTAGATGAGTTAGCAAACATAAAACCTCAAAAATCTTGGTCCGTTGCAAAAGCAAAAGCTTTCTGGGCTAATGCATATAACGCATACACTATTCAATTAATCTTAGACAACTACCCTCTTAAAAGTATTATGAATATTAACAAGAACGGTAAAAATGCTTGGGAAATTCCATTTGCTAAAGTTGGTGGTAAAACCTATACATTAAACCAAATTGAACATGAAATTTTACGTAAAAAATATAGTGACCCTAAAATTCATGTGGCAGTAAATTGTGCGTCGGGTTCTTGTCCTCAACTACCAAATTATGCTTTTACAGAAAAAAATTATGAATCAAAAACTACTCTTTTAATGAAGAGGTTTATTAATGATTTTTCAAGAAATAAAATTTCAGAAAACAAAGTTCAACTATCTAAAATATTCGAATGGTTTCAAGGAGATTTTACAAAAGAAGGAGACCTAATCAATTTTCTGAATCAATATTCAGATGTAAAAATCAATCAAAAAGCTAAAATTAGTTATTTAAAATATGATTGGTCCTTAAATGGTAGATAATATCGCTACCCTTTTGTAAAATAGCAGTGAAAACAATTTGGTACTTTTACTTTTTATTAGAAACAAAAAACATGTCAAAAACATATTACGACCCTGCCGACTTACGTAAGTTTGGTAAAATAACAGAGTGGAGTGAAGAACTAGGAAACAAATTCTTTGATTATTACGGAAAAGTCTTTGAAGAAGGAGCTTTAACCGCACGTGAAAAAAGCTTAATTGCATTAGCAGTTGCACACACCGAACAATGCCCTTATTGTATTGACGCCTATACCAAAGACGGATTACAACGTGGAATTACCAAAGAAGAAATGATGGAAGCCATTCATGTAGGAGCTGCTATTAAAAGTGGAGCAACCCTAGTACATGGAGTTCAGATGATGAACAAGGTAAACAAATTAGAAATGTAAGCAGACTCTTATTTTGCTTCTGGCAAAATTTTAGAGATCGCTTATCCTGAGCATTGGTTGAAATCAAAATGCATTTTGATTGAAAGTACACTAGGAACTAGTCGAAGGATATTAATTAATAATGATGAGAAGCTGAAACAAGTTCAGCTTGAAGGGATGATGAAAAAATCTTTAAAATCTAGAAATAACGATTTAGCAAACACGCAACGCCAGCTTGAAATCTTATCAAACGGAATTTTTGCTGATGGTGAATTGCCTACGTTTGCCAAAAAACTCAAAGAAACCAATCAGTTTCCATTACGTCCTAAAAAATTAGAAATTCTTCAAATTAATTTAGGATACATGTGTAATCAAGTTTGTGCACATTGCCATGTAGATGCTGGTCCTGACCGAAAGGAAATCATGACCATAGAAACCATGGAACAATGTTTAGAAGTGATTCGAAAAACTGGAGCACATACTCTGGATTTAACAGGTGGAGCTCCTGAAATGAATCCTAATTTTCGATGGTTTGTCGAAGAAGCTTCCAAAGCAGGAATTAAAGATTTTATTGTTCGCTCTAATTTAACGATTATTAAAGCAAATAAAAAGTATTACGATTTACCTGAGTTCTTCAAAAAACACAACGTACATGTAGTTTCTTCAATGCCTCACTGGACGCGTGGAAAAACCGATAAACAACGCGGTGATGGTGTTTTCGACAAATCTATTGAAGCTTTAAAAATGCTAAATGCTGTGGGTTATGGAATTGAAGGAACTGGTTTACAACTAGATTTAGTATACAACCCGTCAGGAGCATTTTTACCAGGAGACCAAACCTCATTAGAAAACGATTTTAAAAAAGCTTTAAAAGAAGATTTTGATATTATTTTCAATTCACTTTTTGCCATTACCAATTTACCCATTAGTCGATTTTTAGATTATCTAATTGCTTCTGAAAATTACGAAGATTATATGTATTCGTTAGTAGAAGCATATAATCCGATGGCAGTAGAAAATGTAATGTGTACCAATACATTATCAGTAAGTTGGGACGGATATTTATATGATTGCGACTTCAATCAAATGCTAAATTTGAAAGTAGCAAGCAAATCACAACACATTTCTGAATACAACGAAGCATTATTACAAAACAGAAATATCATTATCAATCAACACTGTTATGGTTGTACCGCTGGTGCAGGAAGTAGTTGTCAAGGTACAGTAGCATAAAAAAATGAAAAATATCGTCTTCTTTATTTTCTTACTTTCAATAAATTCTTTTTCGCAAAAGAACCTACAACAGTTATTGAAAAAATATAATACTGAAAGTGTTCCGTATATTTCTGTTAGTGAACTACAAAAAGAAAAGGAAGTTATTTTATTAGATGCTAGAGAACCTAAAGAATTTGAAGTTAGTCATCTTAAAAACGCGATGTGTGTTGGTTATGATTTTTTCAACTTAGAAAATACCTTAACAAAGCTCCCGAAAGACAAAAATACTAAAATTGTGGTGTATTGCTCTTTAGGAATTCGGTCAGAAGACATCGCTGAAAAACTACAAAAAGAAGGCTACACCAATGTTTTTAACCTGTATGGTGGAATTTTTAAATGGAAAAACCAAGGAAACACAATCGTTAATCTACAAAACAACCCTACAGAAAAAGTCCATGCTTTCAATAAAGAATGGAGTAAATGGTTACAGAAAGGAGAAAAAACATATGAATAATCAAAATGAAATATCATTTCGAGAGCAGTCGACAAACCTTCTCCTAATATTTACTCGAAACCCAGAATTAGGCAAAGTAAAAACACGCTTAGCTAAAACAATTGGAGACGAAGCTGCGTTAGATATTTATAAATTCTTATTAGAACACACAAAACAAGTCACCCAAAATTTATCTTGTGACAAAGCCGTTTATTATTCTGTAAAAGTTCGTGAAAATGATATTTGGAATGCTACCACATATCAAAAGCACCAACAAGAAGGAAATGATTTAGGTGTACGAATGCTCAATGCTTTTCAACAAGCTTTTTCTACTGGATATGAAAAAGTTGTAATTATTGGTAGTGACCTACCTGATGTAACTTCCGAACATATCAATGATGCTTTTGAAAAATTGAGTTCTAATGATGTAGTTATGGGTCCTGCAGAAGATGGTGGTTATTACCTATTAGGCATGAAAAAACTACATGTTAACATTTTTCAACATAAAGACTGGGGAACCTCAACTGTTAGAAAAGACACCTTAAACGATTTACAAAACGAATCAGTACATTTGTTGGAAACCTTAAATGATGTAGATGTTTTTGATGACATCAAAAACAATCCAATATTCAATCAATTTTTAAACTAACCGTCATTACGAGGGAGTATATGACCGAAGTAATCTGTCCATCTCGAAATCATAACTTAAAGATTGCTTCGCTTTAGCCTGTCTTGAGCGACAGTCGAAAGGCTCGTAATGACAAACACAATATAAAATGCAAAAAAAACAACAACTACAAGAAACACAAGAATTTCTTCAACATAAAGGAATTACCAACCCAGAAATAGGAATTGTTTTAGGAACAGGGTTAGGAAAATTAGTTAATGAAATAACCATTGAACATGAAGTACCGTATGCTGACATTCCACACTTTCCACAAGCAACTGTAGAATTTCACTCCGGAAAGTTAATTTACGGAACCCTATCAGGTAAAAAAGTTGTCGTTATGTCTGGGCGTTTTCATATGTATGAAGGATATAATTTATGGGAAGTTACCTACGGTATTAGGACCATGCATGCGTTAGGTATTAGAACTTTGTTAGTTTCTAATGCTGCAGGTGCTATCAACCTTTCTTATAAAAAAGGAGATTTGATGTTACTAGAAGATCACTTGAATTTACAAGGAGGTTCTCCCCTAGCCTTTAAAGGAGCAAACGAGTTTGGGAATATTTTTGCCGATATGTTAGAACCATATTCAAAAAAATTGAACACTCAAATGAAAGCTATTGCTAAAGCCAACGACATAGACCTGAAAGAAGGAATATATGCAAGTGTTGTAGGCCCGCAATTGGAAACCAGATCTGAGTATAGAATGTTACAAATTTTAGAAGTAGATGCGGTTGGAATGAGTACTGTTCCTGAAGTTATCGTAGCAAAACAACTCAACATTCCGTGTGCAGCCGTTTCGGTATTAACCGATGAGTGCGATCCTAAAAATTTACAACCTGTAGATATTACCGAAATCATTGAAGTTGCAGGAAAAGCTGAACCGAAAATGATTACACTTTTTAAAGAATTGATAAAAATAGTTTAGCAGTAAACAGCCCTCAGTATGCACTAAAACAGCATACTGTTAACTGAAAACTGTTAACTAAATATTGAAAATATGAGTTACTTAGAAACCACCAAAGATGTATATAAAGAAGCAGCCTTAACCCCTGATGTTGGCTTATGCTGTACAACAAACCCAATTTGGGAGTTACCTGGATTAAAAATCCCGAAAATTATGCAAGAAATGAACTACGGATGTGGTTCTACAGTGCATGCACGCGATTTAACTAACAACCCTAAAATATTATATGTAGGTGTTGGTGGCGGAATGGAATTACTGCAATTCTCTTATTTCTCACGTCAGAAAAACGGCGTGATCGGGATTGATGTGGTAGATGAAATGCTAGAAGCTTCTCAAAAGAATTTTATTGAAGCTGAAGCACAAAACGATTGGTTTAAAAGTGAGTTTGTAGATTTACGCAAAGGTGATGCTTTACACTTACCTGTAGAAGATAATTCTATTGATGTGGCTGCTCAAAACTGTTTATTCAATATTTTTAAAGCTGAAGAACTGAAAAAAGCCATTGCTGAAATGTACCGTGTATTAAAACCTCACGGACGTTTGGTAATGAGCGATCCTACCTGTGAGCAACCTATGAACGAAACCTTACGTAATGACGAACGTTTGCGTGCCTTATGTTTAAGTGGAAGTTTACCGATTGCGGAATATGTAAAGATGTTAACCGACGCTGGTTTTGGAACCATTGAAATCAGAGCGCGTAAACCATACAGAATTTTAGATCCTAAAAATTATCCTACGGATGAATTGATTTATATCGAATCGATTGAAGTAGCAGCGATTAAAGATCCGATGCCTGCTGATGGCCCATGTGTATTTACAGGAAAAGCAGCGATTTACTTTGGTGATGAAGATTATTTTGATGACGGAGAAGGACACACCTTATTAAAAAACCAACCATTGGCTATTTGTGATAAAACAGCAGCCGCTTTAAAAGCGTTGGAAAGAGACGATATATTTTTCTCAGAATCTACCTATCATTACGATGGTGGTGGGTGCTGTTAGACAAAAACTACTTTAGTTCTGAACCTCGCTTTAGCGAGGTTTTTTTGTTATATAAGTTTTTTGACTATAACCTTTAAAAAATTACCTTAGCTACTGGCTAAATTTAATCATTCAAACTACAGCAGATATCTTAACAATTGAAAATGTAAATTTTTAAACTAAAATATGACGAAGATTAATTTTATTTCTAAAAAAATACTTGACTGGGACTGGAGTATTTCTGGTCAATCTGTTTGTGACCCAAAACCAGTTAAAAGAGCATATGAATTACTTAATCATTCTGAGTCATTAATCACTGATTATTCTTCAAGTTTTGAGTTATCAGATGCTCTCTCTAATTTAAAAAGAGCATTAAATCAACGGTTAAAACTAATAGAGAAAACTTATAATCTTAAATCTGTAAAGTTTTATGATTGCCCTAAAGGTTACTTGGAGCTACTAGAAAAGTATGGTTTAGCTAGACCATATTTAATAAAAATTCTTATGGAAATAAGAAATAAAATTGAACATGAAGACGCTGAACCTCCAAACATTAATAGATGTAAAGAATTAGTTGATGTAACATGGTATTTTTTTAAAATCAACAGATAAAATAGTTAACTTAAAACCTACAGATATTGAACTAGAGCCTAAAAAATCATTAAAATTATCTGATAAATATGGTTGTACCATAGGGGTTAAACAATCAAATAACAACTCCTTGTCAATATCAGGATGGTTTCCAAAAACATATATTTATAATCATGAAAAAGCAGATTCATTAAGAATTAAATGTTCTGTAATACATGATGGTCTCTATTGGAAAGGTAAAGAGCATCATGAAGACAAAACAATAAACGATATATGGCTAGTAGCTGAAATTGATCTTGATTTCAATGAAAAGCATTTATTTTTAAAAAAGGTATTTGAAGCTGTATAAATAATTTTACTAATAACATCATACATTTTAGTTAATTGATATTAATCTAATAGTAAAACCCTTACAATTTTACCAATTGATATTCGTTATTTTGTACAATGAAAACATTGAAAGAGATACAACTTCAACTTAAAGAAAACAAGAAATTAACTCTTCTGTTAAAATACGTAATAGGATTAATACTGTTTGGGTTTCTTTCAGTAGTACTATTATTCTCCTTAGTGTATTTTGAGGTGTTTGGTAAATTACCCAACAAAAAAGAGTTAACATCTGTTATTAATGAAGAAGCTTCTTTAATTTATTCATCAGACGAAGTAATTATCGGTAAAGTATTTGCTGAGAATAGAACTAATGTTCAACTAGAACAAATTCCAAATCACTTAAAAGAAGCTTTAATAGCTACAGAAGATAAGCGATTTTACTCACATAATGGTTACGACGGTCAAAGCTATGCACGTGTTTTCTTTAAAAGTATTTTACTACAAGACGCCTCAGGTGGTGGTGGAAGTACCATTACGCAACAGTTAATTAAAAACTTATACGGAAGGCAGTATCATGGTTTTTTGAGCATGCCTATCAATAAAATAAAAGAACTCATTATTGCTAGTCGTATGGAGAAACTATACAGCAAAGATGAAATCTTGTTATTGTATTTGAACTCGGTTCCTTTTGGAGAAAATAACTTCGGAGTAGAATCGGCTGCTAATCGATTTTTTAATAAATCAGTCAACAAATTAAATATCGAAGAATCTGCTGTACTTGTAGGGATGTTAAAGGCTAATACCTATTACAATCCAAGATTGAATCCTGAAAATGCTAAAAAACGTCGTAACACGGTGCTTCAATTAATGAACAACGAAGCGTATTTAAGCAATGAAGTTACCGATAGCTTACAAAAACTACCTATTACACTCAACTATCATAACCTTGATATAAATACAACAGCCGGTTATTTTACCTATCAAGTAAAGAAAAAAGCTGCTGAACTTATAAAAAAGAGCAATGAAGCTTCTAACAGCAACTATAACTTAGAAACCGACGGGTTAAAAATTCACACAACACTGAATTACGATATTCAGAAAATTGCAGAAAAATCTGCTAAGGAGCAACTCATCGTCAAACAACAACAATTAGACAAAGAATTAGCTTCAAACAGGTTAAAAAATAGATGGCTACAAAAGCAACAATTCACAGAAAAAGATAAACAAAAGAGAACTATTCAACTTTTTGATTGGGACAGTGCAAAAACAATTACTGGTAACAAAATTGACAGTCTTTGGTATTATGATAAAATGTTGAATGCTTCTGTATTAGTTACGAATCCGAAGAGTGGCGCAGTAATTAGTTGGGTTGGCGGAAATAACTTTAACACACTTCCTTTTGATATGGTGTTATCGCACCGTCAAATAGCCTCAGCTTTTAAACCGTTTTTGTATGCTACAGCGTTGGAAAATGGAATTTCTCCGTGTGATTATTTTGAAAACGAGGAAAAAACCTATCCTGAATACGATAACTGGAAGCCACAAAATGCCGACCATAGCACCACTCCTAATAAAAAAGTTGCCATGTGGTACGCCTTAATTAAATCCATGAACATTCCTAGTGTTAATCTATATTTTAAACTAGAAAAAGAATGGCTAATCGATACTTGTGAAAAAGTATTGTTCCCTGAAATTACCGACGACGCTCCTTCTATTGCTTTAGGAACGTTAGATTTATCACTATTTGAAGCCACAAGAGCTTACGGTACATTTGCTAATAATGGTGAAATGAACGATTTGTATATGATTAGCAAGATTACCGATAAAAAAGGGAATATCATTTACGAAAGCGAAAAGCAAAAGACAGAAAGAGTATTTAAAAAAGAAAGTACACAAACGTTAACTACCATTTTACAACAAGCGGTAGAACAAGGAACAGGAGCCAGTATAAAAAGCAGGTATAAAATCAAAAGTCCGTTAGCCAGTAAAACAGGTACTGCTCAAAACTATACCAACGCTTGGTTTATGGCTTATACACCGAATATTGTTCTTGGAACTTGGGTAGGAACTTCTAAAAACGACATACATTTTACTAGTGGAAATGGTTCTGGTTCTTCTTTAGCGCTGCCAATCGTTGCTAACGTTCTAAAAGAAATTGAAAACAACCCTGAACTAAAGGAAAAATACTTAACCTCTTTTGATATTCCTGATGAAATTTCTTTGTCAATAAACTGTCCTCCTTACAGAGAAAAAGGAATTAAAGGGTTTTTCAACAGACTTTTTGGAAAGAAAAAGGAATAAGTTTAACACTTTAAAAAGTTAGATCTCTAATTCAACAGTTCATCCAAAAGAGTTTTTGTCTTATCAAAAGAAGGCCTCGGTGCTTCGGTTGTTACAACCTTACCTTGAGGATCAATCAAAATAAAACGAGGAATAGAAGTTACTGCGTAGGCATTCATAAAATCACTCTCAAATGATTTATCAGCAAATAATTGCACCCCTACTAGTGCTTTATCGTTTATCATATTTTTCCATGTATCCTTATCCTCTTTCTTATCGACAGAAATACTCACAAATACAATATTCTTATCATGATAACGCTTCTCTAATTCCTTGAGATAAGGAATTTGTTTAATACAAGGTGTACACCAAGTTGCCCAAACATCAATGTAAACATACTTCCCTTTAAAATCCTTTAAACTAAACACTTCCCCTCCTATATCCTCAAAACTAAACTCTGGTGAAGCATCTCCTACGTTTAATACTTTTGAATTAATTATTTTCTCATATTTTTTTTCAACTGCTTCAATAAAAGGTTGATGATTGGTAACCCTTTTAATAAGGTCAAGATAATCTTTTGCACGATCCTCCTTGATTGTTATTTTAGAATAAAACCCATTCACTAAACTAATAGCTAATTCTTTTGACGGAACCCTACGTAAAACATTTAACATTTCATCTACACTAGGGGCTGCATCTATACGTTTACTCCAAACAGAATTCACCAAATAACGAAAGTATAACTGTTTTTTATAATCCTTATCATTATTGAGATTCACTTTTTTTATTGGCTCATAAAAATTCTCTGAGAGTATAATATCATCTCCTAAATAAAACTTATAATTTGATTTATAATTTTGAATTTTAAGAAGTCTTTCATATTCTAATGATTTTTTTTCCTCTTTTACAAAAAATCTCTCAACATCATATTGAGATAATAAATTTAAATGGGCATTTTTAATTTTCATTAAGTTTTTGAGATATCCTGTTTCATCTACTTTATAAAAAGCTTCAAAATCTTTGGTTAGCTCTTCTTCTACTTTTGCTTTCTTAGCAAGGTATTTATTTCGTATTGCTCCTTTACCTTTAAAAGCAAGAGTTTCTTTAAAGTTTTTAGCATCAAAAAAAACACTCAACTCATCTTTAGGGTTAAGATAAATGTAAATGTTATTACGTCCATATTTAAGGAAATAATAACCTCCTTCTATTTCAACAGAAATACTAAATTTACCATCAACATCAAGTTCAATAGATGTTAGTTTTTGATTATTAAGGTATGTAATGGTAATCGGATCAGATAAATGATTCTTTACTTGTCCTGAAATATTTATTTTTCCTGAATTTCCAATTGCAGATAAGCTAATAAAAACTGCAAAAAAAGTATGGATAAACTTACTCATTTGTGTTGGTAATTAATTACAAAAAACGCGCTAAAGGTAACAATCTATTTCATTACTATACACCACAAAGACTAACAATTTTAACACATTGTAAGGATACACCTCGCTTAAGCAAACAACGTAGCAAAAGCTTCTTCAATCTTACTCACTAAAATCAATTTTATCGAATGGTTTTTACTGGTGATCTTGTTGTATTTTGAGGTTACAAACGTTTTATATCCTAACTTTTCAGCTTCGGTAATACGCTGATCTATCTTGGAAACAGGTCTAATTTCACCAGCTAAACCAACTTCAGCAGCAAAACACACATCGGGATTGATGGCTAAATCTTGATTTGACGATAAAATCGCTGCTACTACCGCTAAATCTATTGCCGGATCGTCTACATGAATTCCACCAGTAACATTCAAAAACACGTCTTTCGCTCCTAACTTGAAACCTGCACGTTTTTCCAATACTGCCAAAATCATGTGCAAGCGTTTTAAGTTGTAGCCTGTCGTAGTTCTTTGTGGAGTTCCATAAACCGCCGTTGAAACCAAGGCTTGAATTTCTATCATTAACGGACGAATACCTTCTAAGGTGGATGCAATCGCAGTTCCACTTAAATCAGCATCTTTTTTAGAAATTAAAATTTCAGAAGGATTCGATACTTCTCGCAATCCGTCTGATAACATTTCGTAAATTCCTAACTCTGCAGTAGAACCAAAACGGTTTTTTTGCGAACGCAAAATTCTATAGGTATGATTTCGGTCACCTTCAAATTGCAACACCACATCTACCATATGTTCTAAAATCTTAGGCCCTGCAATATGTCCTTCTTTGTTGATATGCCCGATTAACAATACTGGAGTTGCTGTTTCTTTTGCAAACTTTATCAACTCTGCTGAAGTTTCTCGTATTTGTGAAATACTTCCTGGAGAAGCTTCAATCGTATCTGTATGTAAGGTTTGAATAGAATCTATCACCAACACATCTGGCTGAACCTCTTCTATGTTTTTAAAAATCTGTTGTGTATTAGTTTCTGTAAGAATTAAACAGTTAGGATTTTTCCCTTCGATACGTTCTGCTCGCATTTTAATCTGCGACTGGCTTTCTTCCCCAGACACATACAACACTTTTTGTGGAATTTGTAAAGCAATTTGTAACAGTAACGTAGATTTCCCGATTCCTGGTTCTCCACCTAGTAACACCACAGCACCTTTGACCAATCCACCACCTAAAACAGTATCTAATTCTTGGTTTTTAGTACCAAAACGCTCTTCTGGATTCAGTTGAATATCTTCAACTCGTAAAGGTTTTGCAACTCTTTTTTGTGAATTTGATGGCGATTTCCAGTTTCTTTTTTCTTCTTTTTGAATAACTTCTTCAACAATAGTATTCCATTGTTTACAAGAGCCACATTGCCCTACCCATTGTGCATGTTGTGCTCCACAGTTTTGACAGAAAAAAGTTGTTTTGGTTTTTGCCATTCGATTTGTAAGATTTACTTACAAAGAAAAGAAAACTATTTGTTTTTATTGTAGATGGGCAAGAACAAAAACGCCAATCCACCAAAGACAATAATCATAGCTGTTTGAGCGGTCCACATAATCCAACCAAAGGCTGTTGCAGGTTCTTCAGCAATTCCAAATAACGCTAAGGCTCCAGCTACAGCAACAGGATACAACCCTATTCCACCGTTAGTGGCTGCAATAGCAAATCCACCAGCAATAAAACCGATTAAAACACCTCCTAAAGGAACATGAAGTCCATTAATTGCTGGAATCGTTGCCCAAAACATTAATACATACATCAACCAAATAAAAACAGTATGAAAAATGAATGCCCATTTATGCTTCATTTTAAAGATACTGGTAACTCCTTCAATTAACCCAACAACAAAGCTCTTGATTTTTAATCCAATTCCTGATTGCGCTTTTTTTACAAAACGTGTAAAAACTACAAAAACCAAGATTAATCCTACTAAAAGGATTCCTATTTTAATTGGATCAAAATTTTTAGTCAGTAATTCATAAATAAAGTCAAATTGTACAAAAAGTGTGATTGCTATAATACTAAGCATCATTAGCAAATCTGCCATTCGTTCAGCAACGATAGTTCCAAAGCCTTTTTCAAACGGAATATTTTCATAGTTAGTCATCACTGCCGCTCGAGATACCTCCCCTGCTCTTGGCACTGCATAATTTACTAAATACGCTACTAAAACCGCCATGGTACTATTACCAAAATCTGGCTTATACCCCATAGGCTCTAGTAAAAATTTCCAACGATAAGCACGAGATAAATGACTTAATATTCCAAAGAACAGCCCTAAAGCTATCCATCCGTAATTAGCATCTTTAAAATATTGTACTAAGGTTTCAATTGAAATTTTTGACAATGAATACCAAACTAAAAAACCTCCCAAAATGAGAGGTAATAGTATTTTTGTGATTTTCTTTACTGATATACTCAAACTATTCTAGCAAGTTGTTTTCTTCGTTAGGAAATACTAATTGTGGTTTAAACTTTTTGGCTTCTTCTAACTCCATAAAAGCATACACAATTAAAATAAGTACATCTCCTTTTTGAACTCTACGAGCTGCTGCTCCATTCAAAGTTATCTCTCCACTCTTTCTTGGTCCTGGAATAGCATAGGTTTCTAAACGTTCTCCGTTATTGTTATTCACAATCTGTACACGCTCACCCTCAATAATTCCAGCAGCATCCATTAAATCTTCGTCAATGGTGATACTTCCTATATAGTTTAAATCCGCGTTAGTTACTTTAACACGGTGTATTTTCGATTTTACTACTTGTACTAACATGCTGCAAAAATAGTTGTTTTTTAATGAATACTAGGTTGTTTTTTGATGATTTTAACATTATTACAAACCTCATTCTTAGCCCTAAACACTAACTTTTTAATTATTCTTTAAACGAATATTATCAATTAAGCGAATGTCTCCTGCAAAAACAGCAATAAAGGCACGATACTTTGTATTTTCTTTAATCTCTGTTACCGTTTGTAATGTTTTTTCATCTGCAATGGTAAAATATTCTAACTCAAATAACGGATGTTTTTTAAATTGTTTTTCTACCCATTTAGTTAACTCTTCTGGACCTTTTGCTCCAAATTTCTTTTTCGCTTTTTTTAAAACCTTATAAATAAATGGCGCTGCCTCTCTATGTTCTTTACTTAAACGAGTATTTCTGGAGCTCATCGCCAGTCCATCTACTTCTCTGAAAATTGGTCTTCCTTCTATTTTTACTGGGAGTTTGTATTTCTCAACTAGCTTTTTGATAATTTGCAGTTGCTGAAAATCTTTTTTACCAAAATAAGCTATACCTGGAGCTACTATTTCAAATAATGTTTTTACAATAGTACCCACTCCATCAAAATGACCGTCTCTAAACTTCCCTTCCATTTGATATTCTAATCCATCAAAATCGAAGTTTTCAGAAACTATATTTTCAGCATATATTTCCTGTACAGAAGGAAAAAATAACACGTCACAATTAACAGACTCTAACAATGCCACATCATTATCATAAGTCTTAGGGTATTTATCTAGATCTTCTTTATTATCAAACTGTGTAGGGTTTACAAAGATGCTAACCACAGCAATATCATTCTTTTTTTTGGCTCTTTTAATAAGCGATAAATGCCCTTGATGTAGAGCTCCCATAGTCGGGACAAATCCGATTGACTTTTTATCCTTTTTTTGAGTGGATAAAAACTCTTTTATTTCGGATTTTCTTTTGAAAATTTTCATTGTTATTTAATTGAAATGCATGCAAAATTAGCAATTTAACACGATTTTTGCATTAAATTTCGTATTTTTGCACCTTCAATAAAAGAGACCGATTTAATGAAGGATAAGAGAATTTTATATGTTTCATCAGAGGTAACACCATATTTACCAGAAACAGAATTATCGTCTACCGCATTTAACGTTGCTAAAAATGCACATTCTAAAGGAATTCAAACCCGTATATTCATGCCTCGATTTGGGGTGATTAATGAGCGAAGGCATCAGTTACACGAAGTTATTCGTCTATCGGGTATGAACTTAATTATTAATGACATGGATATGCCTTTAATAATTAAAGTTGCTTCTATCCCTAAAGAAAGGATGCAAGTATATTTTATTGACAATGACGAATACTTTAAGCGTAAAGCTGTATATTCTGACGAAGATGACAAGTTATTTGACGATAATGATGAGCGTATGATTTTCTTCGCCAAAGGTGTTGTTGAGACTGTAAAAAAGCTAAACTGGGCTCCTGATATTATTCATGTTCATGGATGGATGGCTTCATTACTTCCTTTATATTTAAGAGAATTTTATAAAGAAGAACCATTGTTTGCTGAAAGCAAGATTGTAACTTCGCTTTACAATAGTGATATTAAGGACTTGAATAAAGAATTAGCTAACAAAGTTCGTTTTGATAAAATTGAAGATTCTAAAGTAGCTACAATCGAAACACCAAGTCATATTAATATTTTAAAGAGTGCTATTGAAAATTCAGATGCTATTATAA
Organism: Tenacibaculum litoreum; assembly: GCF_964513915.1. Taxonomy (NCBI): domain Bacteria; kingdom Pseudomonadati; phylum Bacteroidota; class Flavobacteriia; order Flavobacteriales; family Flavobacteriaceae; genus Tenacibaculum; species Tenacibaculum litoreum. The sequence goes on from NZ_CAZEQS010000004.1 coordinate 716,859, forward strand.
AAGGTAGCGAAGTTTTACCTGAAGAAATTGAAACTTTCATTGAAGAAAGCAATGTAAAAGTTTTAGACTTCCAATCTGAGGAAACTTTAACTGAAGCATATTTAGAATTTTATAAAGAAAACGTTTTAGAATTAAGCGAATAATGATTAGAAAAATTGGTGTACTTAGTATTAGCTTGCTATGTTTAGCAGCTATTACATCTTGTGAAAAAGACTTTAGTGAAGTTGGAACAAACGTTGTTAACAACGATAAATTCGAAACAGGAGAAATCTTATTAGATGTTAAAATAACTCCAATAGACGTTGAAAGTGTACAAGCTGATAATATTAACGCTACTATAAGTGATTATTGGCTAGGAGTATATAATAACCCTAATGCTGAAAAAATTGAAGCTTCAATAATTTCTCAAATTGGTTACGTTATAAATCTTAATAATAAAGATACAGATACTACTGCATTTAACCTTGACAAGGTGATTTTAAAAATCCCATATCAAGCTACCTCTAAAGGAACTACTGACGGAGTTACTAGTTTTAAGTTGGATTCAATTTTAGGGAATCCTAATATTGCAACTAATGTTCAGGTGCTCCAAAATGAAACATACTTAAACACATTAGATCCTAGTGATCCATCTAAAAAAAACACATTCTATTCTGATAATGAATATTTAGGAGACAATATACTAAGTGAGGGTGGTATTTATGAATTAAAACCTAAGGCTACAGATACTACTTTTATTTTTGACAGAATTGACAGATCTTCTTCATTAACAAGTACAACTACTTATAAAGATACTGTTAGAGCTATAAACTCACAAAAGCTCAAGGTTCCATTTTTAGCGATCCCTCTGGATATAACAAAAATGAAAGCTTTATTTTGGGATAAGTTTCATAGCGAAGAATTTGCATCTAAAGAAGCTTTTGACAATTATTTTAGAGGAATTAAAATAGTTGCAACAGGAAATGACGGATCTATGATTCCTATTAATTTAACTTCTATAAGTCCTACACCATCTATAGATTTTTTATATACTAAATCCAACATTGATGGATCTACAGTTAAAAACACTACCAAAGGTGTATTTAGTTTCCCTCTTTCTGGTATAAGAAATAGTCATTACAAAATGACTCCTGCTACAAATCCAGTACCTAATAATAACTTTGTTATTCAAGGAACAGCAGGATATATGGCAAAAGTTGAAATTTTAAACGATACAAAAGTTCAAGAGTTAAAAAGTAATAATTGGTTAATCAATGATGCATCTCTTACTTTTTATATAAATCAAACAATTAACAACGATGCTAATATTGTTCCTCAGCAGTTATTCTTATATCAAAATAAAGAAAACGAAACAGGAAGTATTTCACCTACTCAGTTAACTGATGCTTATGTTGACGCTACTTCTTTTGGGGGGGGGTTAGAGAAAACCGATGATGATAACCCTGAAAAATATACGTTTAGGATTACCGATTATATTTCCAAACTATTATCGGGAGAAGAAAACACAACTATTGACCCTTTAGTTTTAAAAGTATACAACCCTACAGATGCACCAGTTAATAATAATATTTTAACAACTTCTGTTAAATCTTATAACTGGAACCCTAGAGCTGTGACATTATTAAATGGAGACGAAGCTGCTAACGGAACTAAAAGAGCCGTTTTAAAAATATCATATTCAAAAGAAAAATAAGTTGTTATGTGCGGAATCACAGGATATATTGGACACAGAGATGCTTATCCGATTGTAATTAACGGACTTAAGCGTTTAGAGTATAGAGGTTATGATAGTGCAGGTATTATGATGTATGATGGTGAAACAATGCATTTATCAAAAACCAAAGGAAAGGTTTCTGATTTAGAAATAATTACAAACAAAGAAGAGGAAAGAAAAAAAGGACAAATAGGTATTGGTCATACTCGTTGGGCAACTCATGGTGTTCCTAATGACGTAAACTCTCACCCTCATTTTTCTCAATCTGGTAACCTTGTAATTGTTCATAATGGAATTATTGAAAATTATGACACCATCAAAAAAGAGTTAATTTCTAGAGGTTATGAGTTTAAAAGCGATACTGATACCGAAGTTTTAGTAAACCTTATTGAGGAAATTAAAAAAAGTGAGGACTGCAAATTAGGAAAAGCTGTTCAATTAGCTTTAACCAATGTAATTGGAGCTTATGCAATTGCTGTTTTTGACAAAACAAAACCTAATGAATTAGTCGTAGCTCGATTGGGTAGCCCTATTGCTATCGGAGTTGGAAAAAACAACGAAGAGTTTTTCGTAGCTTCTGATGCTTCTCCTTTTATTGAGTATACAAAAGATGCTATTTACCTTGAAGATGGTGAATTGGCTATTATAAAAAAAGACAAAGGAATTAAAGTTCGTAAAATTGAGAATGATAAAGAAATTGATGCGAACATTCAAAAGCTACAATTAAGCCTTGAACAGATAGAAAAAGGTGGTTACGATCACTTTATGTTGAAAGAAATATATGAACAACCTAAGGCTATTATAGATACTTATAGAGGTAGAATGTTAGCCAATGAAGGAATTATAAAAATGGCTGGTATTGATGATAATATGTCTAAGTTTTTAAATGCAGACAGAATTATCATTGTAGCATGTGGTACTTCTTGGCATGCAGGTTTAGTTGGAGAATATCTTTTTGAAGATATGGCTCGTATTCCTGTTGAAGTGGAATATGCTTCAGAGTTTAGATATCGTAACCCTATCATAACTCCAAAAGATGTAGTAATTGCTATTTCTCAATCTGGGGAAACAGCGGATACTTTAGCTGCCATTAAATTAGCTAAATCTAAAGGAGCTTTTGTTTTTGGAGTATGTAATGTTGTAGGTTCTTCTATCGCAAGAGAAACACACGCTGGTGCTTACACGCATGCTGGACCAGAAATTGGAGTAGCATCAACTAAAGCATTTACAACACAAATAACAGTTCTCTCTTTAATCGCCTTAAAACTGGCACAAGCTAAAGGAACTTTATCTACATCTGCAGTAAATACTTATTTACAAACGATGCAACAAATTCCTGCTCAGGTAGAAAGTTTATTGAAAATTGATGCTCAAGTTAAAGAAATAGCAGCTGTTTATAAAGACGCTAAAAACTGTTTATATTTAGGTAGAGGATTTAATTTCCCTGTTGCTTTAGAAGGTGCTTTAAAATTAAAAGAAATTTCTTATATCCATGCTGAAGGATATCCTGCAGCTGAAATGAAACATGGACCTATTGCCTTGATTGATGAAAACATGCCTGTTTTTGTGATTGCAACAAGTAGAGGGCATTACGAGAAGGTAGTAAGTAACATTCAAGAAATTAAGTCTAGAAGTGGAAAAATAGTAGCAATCGTTACCGAAGGTGATGAAACAGTTAAAGGTATAGCTGATCATGTAATTGAAATACCAGACACAGAAGAGGCTTTTTCTCCTTTATTAACAACAATACCATTTCAATTACTGTCATATCACATAGCGGTAATGTTAGGTAAAAATGTTGATCAACCAAGAAACTTAGCAAAATCGGTTACTGTTGAATAACAGCCCGCTTTATTCAAAATATAAATCCTGAGAAAGTTTTTCTCAGGATTTTTTTATCTATCTTTTTCAAGAGTAATATAAACAGGAAAATGATCTGAAAAGCCCCCCTTATAAAAAGGTCCTATAAAGGTTCTAAAAGGACTTCCCTCATATTTTCCATTATATATTTTTAACCAATCTTTATTATAAATTTTTGCATTTAAAAAAGTATGCTTACTTTTTTCCGTATCAAAAAAATCTCTAGAAAACATTATTTGATCAAACAAATGCCATTCTTTATAATGAGTAGTGGTTCCTACTCCTCTTTCATACAAAGGTTTCATTGGGTTATATAAGTCATCCGACATTAGATACTCTTCAATACTTTTATTTATAGGGTTATCATTAAAATCCCCCATAATAATAAACTTTGAAATCTTTTCTTCTTTTTTAATTTTATCCATAACACTTCGAGTCAATTGGGCTGCTTTTATTCTATTATTTTCAGTTTCAGACACTCCTTCTCTACGTGAAGGCCAATGATTAATTAAAACGTGTGCCTTTTCATTATTAAGCACTCCTTTAACCACTAACAAATCACGCGTATAATCTACCCCACCTTCTTCATCATTTAATAAGAGTGAATGTGTTTCAGAAAATATCACCTCAAAGAAATCTTTGTTGTACATCAAAGCAACATCAATACCTCTCTCATCAGGAGAATCATAGTGAACATAATCATAATTGAAATTTGACAAGTTTTTATGTTTTACTAAATCTTTTACAACTTTTGCGTTTTCAACCTCTACTAAACCAACTATAACGGGTGGATGAGCAGATTGATTATTTCCTAACTGACTAATAACTGATGTTATTTTTCTAAGTTTATGACCGTACCTTCTCCTATTCCATCTTAATTTACCATTTGGCGTATAATCATTGTCATAAGTATTTGGATTATCTACAGTATCAAATAAATTTTCAACATTATAAAAAGCAATCGTATATCTGTTTTTTCTCTTATTGGCAGTCATTAAAAAATATTTATCCCCCGAAAATACGAAAATGAAGGAAGCTCTATAACATAAAGCTAACCTTAATTATTAATGAATTTGTATAAGGTTTTAAAAATAACCTTATACATTTTGATAAAAATTACTGAATTATTTAAAATTCAGTAAAAAAGAAAAGTAAAAAAGACAAATATCTGCAATATTAAGTATATGTAAAACTGTTATAAGGCGCTTATTTATTTTACTTTAAAACAATATTTTATTAATCATCAATACCCCTTTAAAAAACTCATTTACAATACTTTTACATCGTTAAATTCTAACAAACTTAAAACAAACCCTAAAACTCTAAAAAATGAAAAAGTTATTTGTATTAATGTTCGTCACCCTGATGAGTACTTCAGTTTTTTCAACAAACGAAAATCCTGCAAAAAAGCAAATTAGAACAAGAATCGTTGAACTATTAGGTAACCCTAACTTTGTTCTAGATAAAGAAGTAAAAACTACCGTAGAATTTTTAATAAATAAAAACGGAGAAATAGTTATTTTGAATGTTAACTGTGATACTGAACAAGTTTGTCACTATGTAAAAAGTAGATTAAATTATAAACTTATATCTAAAGAATTAATGGTGAAGAACCATATCTATAAAATGCCTTTAACTATAGAAAAAAGTAGTAATAAGTAATCACTTACCGATTATCCCCTAATAAAAAAAGCCTCATAGAAAATCTATGAGGCTTTAATTTTATTATCTGTAAATTATACTGCTCCTTGGTCAAGCATTGCATCAGCAACCTTAACAAAACCAGCAATATTTGCTCCTTTTACATAATCAACATATCCTCCTTCTTGTGTACCATATTTTACACAAGCTTCGTGAATGTTATTCATGATAGAATGTAATTTAGCATCCACTTCTTCACGAGTCCAAGACAAACGTAAAGAGTTTTGAGACATCTCTAAACCAGATGTTGCTACACCTCCTGCATTTGAAGCTTTTCCTGGTGCAAATAAAATTTTTGCATTGTGAAATACTTCAATAGCCTCTGGAGTAGACGGCATGTTTGCTCCTTCTGCAACACAAATACATCCATTATCAACTAATGCTTTTGCTTCTTCTCCATTTAACTCATTCTGAGTTGCACATGGTAAAGCTACATCACACTTAGTTCCCCAAGGTCTTTCTCCTTTAAAGAATTTTGCTGATGGGTATTTCTCTACATATTCATGTATTCTTCCACGTTTTACATTCTTTAACTCTTGTACAAAAGCTAATTTTTCAGCATCAATACCATCTTCATCATAGATATAACCTGATGAATCAGATAAAGTAACAACTTTAGCTCCTAATTGAGTTGCTTTTTCAGTAGCATACTGTGCTACGTTACCAGAACCAGAAACAACTACAGTTTTACCTTCGAAAGAATCTCCTTTGGTTTTTAACATGTTTTCAGCAAAGTAAACATCACCATAACCTGTAGCTTCAGGACGGATTAATGAACCTCCCCAAGAAGCTCCTTTACCAGTTAATACTCCGGTAAACTCGTTACGTAAACGCTTGTATTGACCAAACATGTAACCAATTTCACGACCTCCAACACCAATATCTCCAGCAGGAACATCAGTATCAGGACCAATATGACGCGCTAACTCTGTCATAAATGATTGACAAAAAGCCATTACTTCACGATCAGACTTTCCTTTAGGGTTGAAATCAGATCCTCCTTTACCTCCACCCATTGGTAAGGTTGTTAATGAGTTTTTGAAAACTTGCTCAAATCCTAAAAATTTTAAGATTGATAAGTTTACTGAAGGATGAAAACGTAACCCTCCTTTATAAGGACCAATTGCTGAGTTAAACTCAACTCTATATCCTCTGTTTACTTGAGTTTCTCCGCTATCGTCAACCCAAGGTACTCTAAACATAATAGTACGTTCAGGTTCAACCATACGCTCAAGTAATTTCTTACCTTGATATTTTGGATTATTTTCAATAAACGGAATTACAGTTTCTGCTACTTCATGTACAGCTTGCAAAAACTCTGGTTCATATGTATTACGCTCTTTTACGTAATCCATAAATGCTTGTATCTTAGATTCCATAAACTTAGTTGTTGTTCTGTTATTTTATAATATTAACAATTTTACTATGCAAATATAATTATTTTACTATTCGTTAATTTCTATTTTTCTGTTTATTTCCCTTATTTTATTGGTGTTTTTGCAAACACTATCAAAAGTCCTTTTTTTTACACAAAAAAACGTAAATTTGCACCTTAACTTTTGGAAAGATTATGTTAGACAAGGTAAAAGAATTGATTGGAGAGGTAAAAGCTTTTAATGCCACTTCAAAAGAAGAAATTGAAACATTTAGAATTAAGTATTTAGGAAGCAAAGGAATTTTAAAAGATTTATTTGCCGAATTTAAAAATGTACCTAACGACCAAAAGAAAGAATTTGGACAAACCATTAATTTGCTTAAAAATTCTGCTGAAGAAAAAGTAAACACTTTAAAAGAAGCTATAGAAAATGCTGTTGAGGAAAAAGGTGTTTATGGCGATTTAACTCGTCCGTCTGAACCAATTAACTTAGGTTCTCGCCACCCTATTTCTTTAGTAAAAAATCAAATTATCGAAGTATTTAACCGTATTGGTTTTACCGTTTCTGAAGGACCAGAAATTGAAGATGATTGGCATAACTTTACTGCTTTAAACTTACCAGAGTATCATCCAGCACGCGATATGCAGGACACTTTCTTTATTGAAAAGAATCCTGATACGTTGTTAAGAACACATACCTCATCGGTACAAGTACGCTATATGGAAAACAACGAACCTCCAATTCGTACAATTTCTCCAGGACGTGTATTTAGAAATGAAGATATTTCTGCACGTGCACACTGTATTTTCCATCAAGTAGAAGGATTATACATTGACACTGATGTTTCTTTTGCTGATTTAAAACAAACCTTATTATACTTTACCAAAGAAATGTTTGGTAAATCTAAAATACGTTTACGTCCGTCATACTTCCCATTTACTGAGCCAAGTGCTGAAGTAGATATTTACTGGGGATTAGAGACTGAAACCGATTATAGAATTACCAAAGGAACAGGTTGGTTAGAAATTATGGGATGTGGTATGGTAGACCCAAATGTTTTAAAGAACTGTAATATCGATCCAACAAAGTATAGCGGTTATGCTTTTGGAATGGGTATCGAGCGTATTGCAATGTTATTATACCAAATTCCAGATATTCGTATGTTCTATGAAAATGACAAACGTTTCTTAGAGCAATTTAAATCTGTAATTTAATTTTGAAATAAATTCAAACAACATAAAAGACGAAAGCACTAAACTTTCGTCTTTCCTTTTAAAGAAGTATTCAATGAAAAAAGATATTGAAATTCCTAAAGTAACAGGTGTAGAAATCGCTGTAGTTTTAGAAACCAATGAAATTGACGGTAAAGAGGATTGGAATGTATATATTCTAAACAGAAAGGATGTTGACTTAGAGATGGTCGTAATTGTTTCTCAAGGATTCTCAGACACTAAAACTACTTCTGTTTTCCGTAGAAAAATAGACAAACTCCCTGCAAACAGCTATCAAAAATTTGAATTGATGCAACCTGAATTGTTTAATTTAGACAATCGTTTTCAGGTAACGTTTTTTGAAAACAATAGGCTACATGATAAAACCTTTATTTTTCAAGCAGAAACTATTCAAGAAGGTTTTTTAAGAGATATTGAATTCTTAGGAAAAAAGGGAATCGTTTGTAAATAAACACAGTACATATAAAATTCACAAAAGAACGATAGTTGTTAATTCACAGCTATCGTTCTTTCTTTTGTATTCACTTTTAGTACTTTCGCTTAAAATATCACTTTATGTTTGCAAACATTCAAGACTTAGTTGCTCAATTTTCTTCTTGGGTATGGGGAATTCCTTTATTAATATTACTTATTGGTGGCGGTTTATACCTCTTTATTTACTCGGGATTAATTCCTTTTAGATACATCGGTCATGCTATTGCCATTTTAAGAGGAAAATACGACAAAGCTGATTCTCCTGGAGATTTATCGCACTACGAAGCCTTATCATCTGCTATTGCAGCTACCGTAGGAATGGGGAACATTAGCGGTGTTGCTATTGCTATTGCAACTGGAGGTCCTGGTGCTATTTTTTGGATGTGGGTAAGTGCTTTTGTAGGTATGGCTACTAAGTTTTTTACCTGTAGTTTGTCAGTTATGTATCGTGGAACTGATGAAAGTGGAAATGTAAAAGGCGGCCCAATGTATGTAATTATGGAGGGATTAGGAAAAAAATGGAAACCCTTAGCCATATTTTTCTCTGCTGCAGGGTTGATAGGAACTTTACCTGCTTTTCAAGCAAACCAATTAACACAAACATTAATTGATGTTTTTCATGTACAAGAAACCAATCATTTTACTGCAAAATTATTGCTAGGAATTACCATTGCCATTATTGTAGCTATGGTAATTTTTGGGGGAATTAAACGAATTGGTAGTGTTGCTGGGAAATTAGTTCCTGTAATGGTAGTAGTATACCTTATTACAGTGTTAACTATCCTATTTTTAAGAATGGAACAAGTTCCAGCTATTTTTTCTTTAATTTTTGAAGATGCATTTTCAGGAAAATCAGTTTTAGGAGGTGCTTTAGGAGTTTTGATTATTACTGGTGTTAAACGTGCAGCATTTTCTAATGAAGCAGGATTAGGTACTGCACCTATGATGCATGGAACAGCAAAAACTAAAGAACCTATTCGTGAAGGATTGGTTGCTATGTTAGGACCTGCTATTGATACACTTTTAGTTTGTTCTTTAACTGCCTTGGCTATTTTAGCTTCGGGAGTTTGGAAAGGTTTTGAAGGTAACGGAATTTCAATGACGCTGGCTGCATTTGATGCAGTACTTCCTCACAACATAGGAAGTGTTATTTTAACCATTTGCGTATTAATTTTTGCTTTCTCAACACTATTTACCTACTCCTTTTACGGATTGAGTTGTTTGAGTTTTTTAACCAACACTAAAATAGGAAAGAACTACAACTATATTTACATTTTTACAATTGTAGTTGCTTCTATCATAAAATTAGACTTTGTAATCAATTTAATTGATAGTGCGTATGCTTTAATGGCAATTCCTACTGTACTCTCAACGCTAATTTTAGCACCTAAAGTAAAGAAAGAAGCCAAAAAATATTTTCATAAACTAAAGACTAATTCGTTTTAATACGTGTAAGCTCTTCAGTAATTTTAGAAGATAGAGAATCTATTTTCTCTGATGCATCTTTTATATATTCCTGATGTTTTGTTGAACCCTTTACAACATCTAACGTTGTTTTGGTTGAATTGATATACCAATCTTTCCACGCTGAAATAATGGATAATTGTGTTGATAACGAATCCCCCTTTTTTAGAGCTATTTCACTTTGTTTTTGCTCTTCTTGAAGTCTTTCTATAGCTGCCTTTTCAATATCTTGAAGTATTGATTTTGCTGTGATACTATCTGCATTTAATAAAGTATAAGCTGAAGCCAATGAAGCAATCCCAACATTTTTCAGCGTTTTTTTAGACACTTTATCAATTCGATCGTTATCGGTATGATAAAATTGGTCGGTAAAATGCCAGAACAAAACACTAGGAATATTTCTTTTCAAAAAAGGTACGTGATCACTTCCTCCTTCAAACGGATTTGTATTCACTATCCAATTTGTTCTTTTTCCTTGTTCTTTAAATTTATCAATTAAAAAATCATTTAGATAGTGTGGAGTCATTTCTTCAAGTTTCATTTTTCGCCCTCCCCATTCAGTATGTTTATCATTACCTCTCGTCCAAATAGCACTAGGATCGGGCATTTTTTCAATTAAAAAAGTACCGCCTGTTTTTTGAGTATCTTCTCCAACCATATCTAAAGAAATTCCCCACTTAATATCTTTTGCTCTTATACTATCTTCTTTCACATACCTGTTTGTTGAGATAATTTCATCACCCCATAAAAAAGTTAAAGTTCTGTTAGGTACAAATATGTTGTTTTTAATAAGTTCAGCTGTAAGTGTCGCCATTTCTAAAGCAACTCCTACACCTGTAGCATTGTCGTTTGCTCCAGGTTCTTGTATATGAGCACTAAAAACCAAACGCTCTTTAGGATACTTATCCCCTTTTATATCGGCAACAATTGTCAACTCTTCTGATGGGTAGATATTTGTTTCAATATGTACATCTAGAAAAACTTTTCCTTTTAACAATGCTGCCTTTAATTCTTCTTTAGCCTTATAAGACATGGCTATTGCCCAAGATTTCACCTCTTTATTTAATGGGATAGTTCTAAATTGAATAGAAGTAGTATTTTTCTGAGGCTGTAAGTATTTTGGATTGCTATAGGTAATAAGCCCCAAAGCACCACCTTTTACAATAGCTTGATTAAATATTCTATGAGGGTTTGTTTCAACAAAAACAATCTTCCCTTTAACATCTAACTCTTTCAACTTTTTTAAGTCTTTAACGTAAACAACCTCTGCATTAACTCCCTCTTTAGGTGTACTGTAAGAATTTAAAGCAATCATATTTCTATTGGTGCTATGTCCCAAAAGAGGAACCTCATCTCCAACTATTTTTACAAAAGCGTTCACAGATTCCCAAGTAGGATTTTTTAAGGGTCTTTTTTCTATTCTATAGGTTAAAATATCATTACTCGTAGCGCTATCTTCTTTAACAAATCCTGCCTTTTCTAATTCTTCTGCAATTTTGTATACACTTTTATTAAAGCCTGTATTACCAACAACACGCCAATATTTTTCTACAAAAGAAGTTGTTTCATAGGCCAAGTCACCCGTAAATTCTTCATTTAAAACATCAAAATAATTAGAGGTATTTAAAACGGGAACTGCTTTTTCATTCTTACAACTTATAAATAATAAAAGGAAAGGTAATAGATAAAGGTTTTTTTGCATAACGGGATTTTATGGCTTTAAATGTACACTTTTTATGTCTTCTTGTGCTTGTCAACTTTACTTTCTTAATGACGACAGTTTATTTAGTATGTTGCAAAAAACTGTAAGCTTAAAAAAAGGAAAAGCTAAAAAGTATTTTCAAAAAATAAAAAAATCATACTTTGAAAAACCTAAATGTCACTTTTTTTCTTCATTTAGAATCAAAAAACTCTTGTTAAACCCATATAAACACTAAGAATTATACAATTTAAAGTTTTATCAAAATAGGACAAAAAATAATTTCTGTAATTCTGTCCTAGAACATTTCCTTATTTTACAGTCACTTCAAAGAGACACAAAACTTAACATCAAACACCTAAAAATACATAAACAACTAATAATAAGATAATTACACTTTGTTAAAAGCTGTTTTTTGTGTCCTATTTTTATTTTACATGCTATCATAAAATTGTTGAAAATAATTAGTAACAAAAAATAATGAACAAACTTTATTTAACCGCTTTAAAAGAAATGATTTGTAGCTTTGGGTTAATAGAAAGTTAAATAGGATTATAATAATGAACAATAACTTTAACATACTTCCTAAGTTTACTGGAAAATATATTCATAAATCAATAAAACTGATTGTATTTTATGTAGTCCTACCCGTCATAGTAACTATAATTTTATTAATAGTATTTGATAATGAAAAGTTAATTAATCTATTATCTGCTTTATAGTTTACGACTTATTTTCTGGTTCTGGAGGTTTTACTCTTTCCCAATTGGGTAATCTTCATAAAAATCTTCAAAGGTTTTATCGGTGGTGTAATGGTCTTTTAATACTTTGTAAACCATTAACACTACTAGTAGTTGACCGATAACTGTAAGTATAAAAACCCAGCTAAAGCCTATATTAGTATAGACCAAAGCAGTTAGCACCAATAAAAAAACAGTGACAAACAATACCAAAAACATCGCCGAATTCCTCATAATCACACATTACCCTATAATTTACGAAAAAATCAACAAATAATGAACCCCTAATTACTTTATAAAAAGTATCCTTAGATTTTTAATAGTACTATGAAGCATTTATTTGAGATAGAAGAAGTAGACTAATTCTCTAACAATACTTAACGTTTTGTTAGCGCCTCTCCTTCAAAAAATAAGCCTTCAAAACCAGTTTTTATAAAATTTCTAATGTTTTGGTGATCTGTTCCTTCAGGATTTTTTAAAACATCTTCAAAATAATACTGTCCAAAACAAGCCAAGGTTTCTTCTTTACTGAACCCTTGTTGTATAGCAAACGAAAACACTTTACATGAACCTTGATTTTTTTCAGCTTCATTGTGTAATTCTCCATTTTTAAAGGCAGTGGGTGTAAAACTATATAGGTTTTCAATCACTAACATAGTATCAGAAAACTCAACTTTTTCTGGTGTACTTTCTATGATTTGTTTAAATCTATCTAGTCTCATTTTAAAAAGGTTTTATGCTGCAAAACAAAAGATTAAAACTCATAAAAACTAACCCGTAGTAATTTTTTACAAACTAACATTTATAGTTAAATTTGCACAGCAAAAATTTCAAGAAATGTACAGAACGCATACTTGTGGTGAATTAAGAGCATCGCACATCAATACTGAAGTAACCCTTTCTGGATGGGTACAAAAATCACGTGATAAAGGTTTTATGATTTGGGTAGATTTACGTGATCGTTACGGAATTACACAGTTAATTTTTGACGAAGAGCGTACTTCTAAAGAGTTAATGGAAAAAGCCAAAACTTTAGGACGTGAGTTTGTTGTACAAGTAACTGGAAAAGTTATTGAGCGTCAATCTAAAAATGCAAATATTCCAACAGGTGATGTAGAAGTTTTAGTATCGAACTTAGAAATTTTAAACGAAGCTAAATTGCCACCTTTTACTATTGAAGATGAAACGGATGGTGGTGAAGATTTACGTATGAAATATCGTTATTTAGATATTCGTCGTAACCCAGTTAAAAACAGCTTAGTTTTCCGTCATAAAGTATCAATGGAGGTTCGCAAATATTTATCTGACAAAGGATTTATTGATGTGGAAACTCCATATTTAATCAAGTCTACTCCAGAAGGGGCGCGTGATTTCTTAGTACCTTCACGTATGAACGCGGGACAATTTTACGCCTTACCACAATCTCCTCAAACCTTTAAACAGTTGTTAATGGTAGGTGGTATGGATAAATACTTTCAAATTGTAAAGTGTTTTAGAGATGAAGATTTACGTGCCGATCGTCAACCAGAATTTACACAGATAGACTGTGAAATGGCATTTGTTGAGCAAGAAGATGTGTTAGAGATTTTTGAAGGAATGACACGTCATTTATTAAAAGAAATCAACGGAGTTGAAGTAGACAAATTCCCAAGAATTACGTTTGATGAAGCAATGCGTAAATATGGTAACGACAAACCAGACATCCGTTTCGGAATGGAATTTGGCGAGTTAAACGAAGTAGCACAACACAAAGACTTTAAAGTATTTAACGATGCTGAGTTAGTAGTAGGAATTGCTGTACCTGGAGGAGCTTCATACACTCGTAAAGAGATTGATAAATTAATTGATTGGGTAAAGCGTCCGCAAGTAGGAGCTTTAGGAATGGTATATGTAAAATGCAACGAAGATGGAAGCTTTAAATCATCAGTAGATAAATTCTACGACCAAGAAGATTTAGCAAAATGGGCAGAAGCTACCGGAGCGAAGGCAGGAGATTTAATTTGTGTGCTTTCAGGAAATACTAACAAAGTTCGCGCACAATTAAGTGCTTTACGTATGGAAATGGCAGAACGTTTAGGTTTACGTAAACCTGATGAGTTTGCGCCATTATGGGTAATCGATTTCCCATTATTAGAATTAGATGAGGAAACAGGTCACTACCACGCAATGCACCATCCATTTACTTCTCCAAAACCAGGTCAGTTAGCATTATTAGATACTGATCCAGGAGCTGTAAAAGCAAACGCTTATGATTTAGTGTTAAATGGAAACGAAATTGGTGGAGGATCTATTAGAATTCACGATAAAGAAACACAAGCTATCATGTTTAAGCATTTAGGATTTACCGAAGAAGAAGCAAAAGCTCAGTTCGGATTCTTAATGGATGCTTTTGAATATGGAGCACCACCACACGGAGGTTTGGCTTTTGGATTGGATAGATTGGTAGCTATTTTAGGAGGTCAAGAAACCATTCGTGATTTTATTGCCTTCCCTAAAAACAATTCAGGACGTGATGTAATGATAGACGCACCTGCAACTATAGACGCCGAACAACTACAAGAACTAAGCATCAAACTAGATGTGAAATCTTAAAAAATAAAAACCCTGCAAAATTTGCAGGGTTTTTTATTACCTTTAATGTACGTCTTGAAAAGGTTAAACTTCACGAAAACAAACCAATAACATATTATGAAGCAAGCTATTTCTAAAAAGCTTAATGAACTAGAATCAACTGCTATTTGTGGTAACGACATTAGCTCCTCTGTTTTGTATGTATCAGCATTAGCTATTGCTTTTGCAGGTCAATATGCATGGATAACTCTTTTAATAGTATCAGTGGTATTGTTTTTATTTCGGAAAATTTATGGTGAAGTAGTTGGTGCAATGCCTTTAAATGGTGGTGCTTACAACGCTTTATTGAATACCACAAGTAAGTTAATGGCTTCTTTTGCTGCAACCCTTACCATACTTTCTTATATGGCCACTGCTGTTATTTCAGCCAATGAAGCAATTCATTATCTACACCATCTAGTTCCTTCTATGCCTATTATTATAGCAACTGTTGGACTTTTATTGTTTTTTGCTTTATTGACTATTGGTGGTATAACAGAATCCGCTAAAGTTGCTGTCGGAATTTTTTTGTTTCATCTACTATCGTTAGTTGTTCTTGCCTTTTTTATTGTTTTTTATTTATCTCAAAACGGAATAGAGATTCTTTTTAACAACTGGAATCATCAATCTGAAAACAGTATTTGGTATGCTATCTTTTTTGGTTTTGCAGCATCTATGTTAGGAGTTTCTGGTTTTGAAAGTTCTGCAAACTTTGTTGAAGAACAACAAAAAGGTGTATTTCCAAAAACACTAAAAAACATGTGGGTAATTGTAAGTATCATTAACCCTTTAATGGCTGTTTTTGCTTTATCTCTTTTCGCAATTCCTGTTTTACAGAGCACTGATTATCAAAATACTTTATTAGTTCAAATGGGAGAATTTGTTGGTGGTGATTGGATTGCGGCAATTATTGCTATAGATGCTTTTTTAGTATTAAGTGGAGCTGTTTTAACCAGCTTTGTAGGTGTTACAGGCTTGTTGGAACGTATGACATTAGACCGAATTATGCCTCAATTCTTCTTAAAAAAGAACAAAAGAGGTAGCTCTTACCGTATTATTATTCTATTTTTTATCCTAGCTGTTTCTGTATTACTAATAACGAATGGAAATGTTGCCTTATTAGCTGGTGTGTATACTATTTCTTTTTTATCGGTAATGGCATTATTTGCTATAGGAAACATCTTATTAAAAATAAGGAGAAATCAATTGCCTAGGCCTGAAAAAGCAACTTGGGCTTCTGTTCTGTTAGCCATAGTTGCTGTATTATGCGCTTTAATAGGTAATATTTTAATGGAACCGAAAGATGGTTTACCTAGCAACACGTCTGTATTTTTAAATTATTTTATCCCTACTATAATTTTTATCATAATTATGCTAAACCGTACTGTTTTATTAAAATTAGTACTGCAAATAATTTATGCTCTTTTTAACCCTTTGAGACGACTAGTTTCAAGCACGGATAGGAAAATTACCCAAACCATTAATAAAATAAACGATCAAGAGTTTGTCTTTTTTACAAAAGGAGATAATATTGCTACTCTCAATAAGGTTATGTTATACATTATTAAAAATGAGCATACAAAAAAGATAAGAATTGTATTAGCTCTTGACGAAGGGGATACAATTCCTGAAAACTTACCTAATGAGATCACTTTTCTAGATAGAGAATATCCCAAGATTAAAGTAAACTTTCAAGTTGTTCAGGGAAAATTTAGCCCTGAGTTAATTAGAGAATTGTCTGAGAAATGGAATATCCCTATTAATTTTATGTTTATAGGTGCTCCAAGTGATAAATTCCCTTACAAAGTTGAAGAACTTGGAGGCGTCCGATTAATTGTCTGATAAAATTTTTTCTTCTTATTTAATAAATCAAAAAGAGGATAGTATCTTTAAGTATTCTTAACTAGCTTTTCAAATATTAACTAAGAGTCTAGAAAACAATGCCTACATCTAAGGAAGCTTATAAAAAAATATTAATTTGGAGATACAAACATATCTCTGAACGACAATTTGTATATGTTTTAAGCGTTTTAGTCGGGTTTTTAGCCGGTATTGGTACCTTAATTCTTAAGAACCTTACTTTTTACTTTCATCGTATTTTAGAAGATGGACTTATTAAAGATTATCATCATTCTTTGTACTTTATTTTTCCTATCATCGGGTTATTTTTAGTGTTTTACATTAAAAAATACCTCATCAAAAAAGATATTGGTCATGGTATTTCAACCACCTTGCAATCTATTTCTAAAAAAAATGGAATTATTGAGCGTTATAAAGTTTATGCTTCTTTAATTACAGCGCCCATAACTGTAGGTTTTGGAGGATCTGTAGGGTTACAAGGCCCTGCTGTAAGTACTGGTGCTGCCTTAGGTTCTGGCGTTGCACAGTTTTTTCATATGAATATGAGAACTCGCATGTTACTAATTGGTTGTGCTACTGCTGGTGCAATGTCTTCAATGTTCAAAGCTCCCATTGCTGCTATAATTTTTGCGGTAGAAATTTTTAGCTTAGATCTTGCTTTTGCCTCATTAGTACCTTTATTGCTAGCATCTGTTTCTGCAGTAATTACTTCTTATTTCTTTTTAGGAAAAGATGTGTTGTTTAGTGTGCAACTTCAGGATGCTTTTGAAATTAACGACCTTATCTTTTACATAGCTTTGGCTATTTTTACAGGATTTTCTTCTGTATACTTTTCTAAAATTTACTTTAGAATCATTAATTTTTTCAAAAAATACAATCCCTTTAAACGGTTGGTGTTTGGTGGAATTGCTATTGGTATAATGCTATTTTTAATTCCTCCTTTATTTGGTGAAGGATATGGGATTATCAACAATTTATTGTCTGAAAATGCCAGTGCTGCTCTAAAAAGTATTCATTATTCGATTGATTTTGATAATGTTTGGATGGTTATAGTTTTCCTATTAATTATTGGCGTTTTTAAAGTAATTGCCATGACTACTACTTTTGCTGCTGGGGGAGTTGGTGGTATCTTTATTCCTACACTTGTTATGGGAAGTGCTTTGGGAAATGTTACTGCTAAAATTATCAATCAATTCGGATTTGATGTCTCGGAAACTAATTTTACCTTGATTGGTATGACAGGCTTAATGGCTGGTGTTTTACACGCACCTTTAACTGCAATTTTCTTAATTGCTGAAATAACTGGAGGTTATGATTTATTCGTTCCATTAATGCTTGTTTCTGCAGTTTCTTATGCTATTACTAAATACTTTGTTTCTAATTCAATTTACACTATTGAGCTAGCCAAACGTGGCGAACTTATTACGCACAACAAAGACAAAAATGTAATGATGATGATGAAGATTAGTAAGATTATTGAAAAGAACTTTATTAAAATTCATCCTGATATGACTTTGGGAGAAATGCTAAAACAAGCTGTTTCTAAATCGAAACGAAATATCTTTCCTGTCGTTGATAGCAACAATAAGTTTATAGGAATTGTTTTACTAGATGATATCCGCCCAATGATGTTTAATCAAGAGCTGTATGATACGACTACTGTTAAAGATATTATGAAAATAGCTCCCGCCATTATTTTTTATGATGATGGCACTGAAAAGGTGATGCAAAAATTTAAAGAAAGCGGTGCTTGGAACTTGCCTGTAGTTAAAAATGGGGTATATGTTGGATTTATTTCTAAGTCAAAACTACTATCTGTGTATAGAAATAAGCTAATTGAGGTTACCGTTTAGTTTAACACTCTCATTTCACATTTTGATGTAAAAAAATAACTTCCTTCTTTAGATTTCTTAGGCAGTCTATTATCCACACACATATAACGTAACTCACAATCTTTACATTCATTTATTACATCTTTATTAACTCTCCAATACTTTTGAAACTGTTCTGAATCTATAATCGCTTCCAAGTCCTTAAATGTTATTTTCGTTATGTTTCCGAATACCTCTTCAGTTTCTGGAGCATTGAATATCCCTCCTTCTTTATTTATAAAGATTTTTTTATTAAAGTATGTATTATATTTTTGAGATTCAGTAAATAAGGATATGTTTATCTTGAAAAAATATTCTTTTTTATTTACAAATTTCTTAGGTGATGTTATAAGAATTTTTGAAGATGATGTTTTTAACTGTTCTTCACTCAACAGAAAAATAGTTTCTATCCTTTTATTTTCAACTATAAGCTGTTCATAATCGGTTATTCTTTCTTCTTTATTGAATTTTGCTTCAAAAACAACAGAAAAAATAGAAGAAGTGGTTAATTTTCCCACAATATCTTTAATAACATTATAAGATTTAGGAATACATATTTTAATATACAAATATTCACAGCCTAATGCTGTAAGGCATTTTAATATTTTATCTAAAAAAGGATATGTTGTTTCACTTATCTCAATAATTGCATTTGATATTTTAGCAGGAGATGTCCATTTCATACTCAATTTAGGAAATAACTCTAGCTCATCTTTATCTATTAAAAATGTAAGCTCTTTATTTGTTAAAAATTGAAAGTACTCTTCTACAACTTGCTCATTATCTTTACCACATAATTCAAATATTTCTGAAATAGTATGTTCTTCGAATAACTGAATGAAGTTGTATAAATCGTTAGGAATATTAAACATTTGCTTTCTTTGCAAGTCGTATATAACGGATTTATCTCTCCCTAAAACTGGAATGCAATTAGAAAACATTCTTACATATTTATTACTGTTATTCATTAGTAGGGTGTTGTATTGTTATTGGCTTATAAAAACTTCTTTTTAAAGCATACCTATCGTGATATTTATCTATTGATATTCTATTATGAATTAATGACATTGAACTATTACTAATAGGTTTTATTTCTGATAAATAAATTACTGCCGGTAATTTGTTTTTACACTCTTCTTTCGTTTTATTTAATAACTGTTGAGCTTCTTTTTGAGATATCATAATTTTTAAGTTTGTATGCTATTTTTTCTTCTAAATAGTAATTACATGGATAAGAAACCATCCCAAATTGTCCAATAGGGTTTACCTCTAAGAAAACATACTTTTTAGAAGGTGTGTAAATTAAATCGAAAGAACAACTAGTTAAATTCAGTTTTTCTGCCAGCGTTTTTAATTTTATTTCTATGTCAGAAGGTAGGTTGAACGGAATTGTTCTATTAGGTTTTTGATTATTATAACATCTAAAATCCGTTTTAGTTTGTTCATCTAACTGAGAAAAAATAGCCATTGAATGAAACTCTCCATCCAAAAAACAACTACGTATTTCTAGAGTTTTTTTAATATTTTCTTGAAATAAACTAATTCCAAAAGAATCATTAAATAAATCAGCTTTTTCTTCATTTATTGATGTTGTATAGGTAGGTAACCAATAAGTATCTCCATACAAACTAATAGGATCATTAATAGGCTTTGTAACTATTAACTTGTCTTTTAATTCTTCTTTTAAAACCTTTTTTTGATTTGTAATTGTAGTTTTTGGAATACACAATCCCAACTCTTTAGCTATTGTTAATACAATAAGTTTATTAACTTTTTTAAAGTTATAATTATTTATAGATGGTTTTTGATTCAGTAAAAAGTGTAAGTACTCAAATAAATCTTTTTTCTCCTCATTATAAAACTCTGTTATTTTATCTCCGATAAAATCTTTCATCTCAATACAGTCATAGAGGGTAAAGTTTCCTCTTCGATACCAAACCGAGGTAACTTCATTAAAATTAACTGTTACGTCTTTGATAGTAATAAAAACCTCAGAGGTGTTTATATTTACGGTTAAACTGTTTATAAGCTCATTATTATTAAGCAGTATAAAATCTTCTTTTAAATAACAAAGCCACCTTATTATATCAATGGTACTTTCATCTTGCTCTATGGATAAAATTAATATCATACTTCAACTATTTAACCCATTCTGCCAAAATAGAATTAGCTGAATGGGTTATTAAGAACTAATTAATCTTTATAACCATCAGTTCCCATATTAATCCCGTCTACATAGGTTCCAATATTAAAACTTCCTACATAGTCTTCTTCTCTCTCGTCTCTCCAATAAACACCAGATCCGTAGTAAAGACCTCCTTTGGTTGTGTCCATCTCATTTTGAGACATTTCAAACTCTTTTAATGATTTCATTTTTGAATTCATAATAAATATTAATTTGGTTACCTACTCTGTTTACTATGGGATTTTCGGCTTACTCCCTTTACTAACTATATCAATTCTTACGTATTTTTACGTCCCTTTTAAAAAAGGTTGAATACAAATATTGAATTTTTAGCAAGGTAAAATTGAAGTGCTAGGGAACTATTTATAAAATTAGGAGGTACTATTTAAAAATTATAACAGCTTAATAAAGCTAATCTCTAATTGTAAAATCGTTTTTTTGTTAGTAGTTAAAGCCGTTAAAGTTTATCGTTTTTTCACATACTGCTTAAGGTTATTAGAGTCTCTACAAAACTTCTTAAACAAGATTAAGTATTTGCTTATTCTGTAGCAAATTAGCATGCTACAAACTCCTTTTTTTTATCTGTAAAAAAGTATTATACCTGTAATTCATCTACAAAAAAACTCATAAAAAGTTACTCTTGTTAGTTGAATTTAAGTAATGTGATTGTTACCATAGCAACATGAGCTACACTTTTAAAAATTTTTAAAAATATAGTTCTCTCGTTTTGGCAAATTGCTTGAAGTATATACGCCTATTATCTAGCTAAAAAAGTAACCATTTTATCAGGAAAGTCGGTAAAACCACCATTTACATTTGCTTCGAAAAGTAAAACTTGCATCATTTCTTCAAAAGAAGAAAACTCATCTAATTGATCAGCTCTAAAAGTGTACGGATGCACTTGTAATCCTAGTTTATGAGCTTCTTCAACCAATGCTGTAAACTGCCATTGATTTCCTTCTTTCTTATCTAAAATTTGTTTATACCAAGGCCCTAACCCGTCAGCATAAGTTGCAAAATGCTTCAGTTGTTTAGTTTCCTCTGAGAATTCAATTAATTGAACTAAAAACAAATCTGACTGTAACTCTTTTCGAACCCTCTCCAATTCTTTTGCATCAAAGCATTGAAACATGCATTTATCTTTCTTGGTTTTATAACCGTATTTTGAAAGAATATTCAACGTAATTTTGGCAATGTCTTTTCCATTTTCATTATGAAATTCTGGATTTTTAATTTCAGGATAAATCCCGATGTTTTTTCCTGAGGAAGCATTCAATCCTTGAATTAACTCTATCTCTTCTTGTAAAGAATGTAATTTAAAGTTTCCTTTTCCCTTTGGGAATCGATTCGGGTACACTTGCTCTCCCGTCTTCGTATTGAAACGTTCTGTAACATTTAACTCTTGTAGCTCTTTAAAAGTAAAATCAATTACATAAAATCGTCCATCTTCTCGTTTTTTTTCTGGGAATTTTTCAGCTACATCTGTAACATCATCCAAATAAATATCATGAATAACTACAGCAACATTGTCTTTACTCAATACTAAATCTTGTTCTATATAATCAGGGTTCATAGCATGTGCCATGGCTTTAGCTTCCATAGTATGTTCTGGTAAATATCCTGAGGCTCCACGATGAGCAATTACAATTTTCTTTTGCATATTCGTTGGTTTTGTTTTTGGATTACATCCAAAGAAAAGAGATAAGAAATACAGTATATAAATTTGTTTCATTATTTACAGATATACTTGTGCAGTTAAAACCAGCATTGTAAAAACTGTTAAGATAATTACTAACGGGATTACAAACTTCAACCATTTATCATAACCAACTTTCACAATAGCTAGGGATGCTAAAATTAACCCTGTTGGGTTGATAAAAGCAAATAAACCCATACCGTATTGATACGTATTTACAATCACCTCTCTACCCACTCCAACCGTATCTGCCAACGGCGACATAATAGGCATAGTTAAAACTGCCATACCTGAAGAACTTGGAATAAAAAACGACAATCCTGAATAAATAAATAACATTACGTTTGTAAAAACACCTTTGGACATTCCTGTTGTAAACTCACTTGCATGTTGTAAAATAGTATCGCTTATTAAACCTTGTTCCATTAATACTGAAACTCCACGTGCAATACCTATAATAAAAGCGACTCCTAATAAATCTCCTGCTCCTTTAATAAAAGTATTTACAAAGTTTTCTTCTTTCATTTTGGCTAAAAAACCAATTAAAATAGCTCCTATTAAAAACACTACAGTCATTTCTTCAAACCACCAACCTAAGCGAGAAACCCCGTATATCATAATTACGAAACACATCGCAAAAATGGTTAGTATAATTCGTAACCTACCCGTTAACGTATGTGTATTTGATGTTAAGTTACCAAAAAGATTTTCAATCATTTCTTTTTGATCGTAAATAATCGATTTTGTTGGGTCTTTTTGAACTTTGTTTGCGTAACGTAAAATGTAAGTAACGCAAATAACAACACCTCCAATTAGCATTAACAATCTCCCAGTAAAACCAGTTGTCCAGTTAATTCCTGCTGCATCTGAAGCAATAATAACACTAAATGGATTTACTGTTGAGCACATCGTACCAATAGACGACCCAATATATACACAAGCTAAAGCTACAATTGCGTCATATTTTGCTGCTAAAAATATGGGAATTAGTATAGGATAAAAAGCAATGGTTTCTTCTGCTAACCCAAAGGTAGTTCCTCCTACAGCTATTAAAGTCGTTACTACAAATATGAGCCAATACTCTTTTCCTTTAAGTACTTTTGCTAACCAAGCTATTCCTGCATCAAAAGCACCTGTAAAATTCATTATACCTATAATTCCACCTAAAATTAGAACAAATAAAATTATATCAGATGATTGGATAATTCCTTTTATAGGAGATTTAAAGAAGTCTAAAAAGCCTTGTGGTTTTGGATCTAACTGAGTGTATGTTTCTGGTACGCTAATTGGTTTTGCTATATCTCCATTAGTAAACTTTTCCAACGGAATTTTAATTCCCAAAGCTTCTAATGTTTCTTGATTAGCTGGCATTGTTTTTTCATCCTCTAAATGTAAATAGATAAATGAATTACTGTTTTTTTGATACTGTAACGTATCGAACTTACCTGCAGGCACAAACCATGTTAAAATAGCCACTAACCCTGCTATCAATAATAAAATGGTATGCGGGGTTGGAAATTTAATGTTCTTCAAGACAACAAATTAATTATTTATCTGCATAAAAGTAAAAAAAACCAAGAGATGCACATCTCTTGGTTTAATAATAATTAAAATAATTATTGGGAATATTGAAAAAAGACTTTGGTTTTCTAATTTAACATAGAAGCTCTTGCTCCTCCTGGTTGAAAGATTGCTCTCATTCTGTTGCGTTGACCATCTGTAAACATATACATACAAGCATCATCAGTATAATCCATATAGTTCATTGTCATGTCTGCCGACTTACAATTAACTGTTGGATATGAAGGACAACCGTAATTAGGTCCATCAGAAGCAGGTGTATCTTCTACAAAATCATCTTGACGACATCTACCATCTCCCCAAATATGACGAAGATTTAAGTAATGACCTATCTCATGAGTTAAAGTTCTTCCTTCATTATAAGGTGCTGCAGAACCTCCTGGTAAACTTGAGTACAGTAACACAACACCATCAGTATCTGAATTCCCTCCAGGAAATTGAGCGTACCCTAAAATTCCTCCTCCAATATTACATACCCATACATTTAAATGAGTTTCTGGTGTAATTGGTGGATAAGCTTGTTTTACTGCATCATTTGTTCCCCATGAAGACCTAGAGTCATCATACCTAAAAGTACCTGCTAACGTAAATGTTATTTCTGTATTGGTAGCATCGTTAATAAAATCAGTAGCTCCTGAAGGTAGTTGATCTGTATTTGGACTTGTAAAATCACTATTAATCACATTCATTTGTGATTGTACTTGTGAGCTTGTAACTACACTAGCATCTGGTAATACTATATGAAAGTATACAGGAATATTAATACTTAAACCATCATCTATTGGCTCAACATCAACGTCTCCACCTCCTCCATTATTTCCTCCGTTTCCACCTCCTGGTGTCCCATCAGGTTTCTTACTGTTTAGAAACTTTCTTGTAGTATATTCTATATTATACATTTTCTTATACAGTCCAAGGTTTTCTTTTACTTGTCGATTCAAAACCTTCATGGAATAACATTTGTTAGATATGGTTCCTTTTGAAGCAACTTCATCTGTTTCAATATAGAAATTGCTCATATCAACAGCCACCTCTTGAGTTATTTCTTGTTTGTTATTTGTTTCATCCTGACAGCCAATTAATAGACTTACCATTACCGCAAGCCCTAGGAAAAGTTTTTTCATTTTTTAAAGTTTTAAAGAGTTAGTTAAAATTTTCATTTAATAGCTATCCAATTTACAAATAACAAAAACAAATAAAAACAGGAAAAACACCTGATAAACAACAACTTAACCTCCTTTTTAATATTTAAAACTTAATTGTTTTCTAAATAAAAAAGCCAAGAGATTTAAATCTCTTGGCTTATAATAATTGTAATAATTATTGAGAACGTCTTAAAAAAAGACTTTGGTTTCTTAGTTTAACATAGAAGCTCTAGCTCCTCCTGAAGCAAATAAAGCTCTCATTCTGTTACGTTGACCATCTGTAAACATGTACATACAAGCATCGTTTGTATAATCCATATAGTTCATTGTCATATCAGCAGATTTACAGCTAACATCTGGATAAGTTGGACATCCGTAGTTTGAAGCATCAGAAGATGGAGTATCAGCTACGAAATCGTCTTGACGACATCTACCATCTCCCCAAATGTGACGTAAGTTTAAGTAGTGACCTACTTCGTGAGTTGCAGTTCTACCCATGTTATATGGAGCAGAAGAACCACCTGGTAAGCTTCCAGCTAATAAAACTACACCATCAGTAGCAGAGTTACCTCCTGGGAATTGAGCATATCCTAAAATACCTCCTCCTATTTCACACACCCACACGTTTAAGTGAGTTTCTGGAGTAACTGGAGGGTAAGCAGCTTTTACAGCATCGTTAGTTCCCCAAGAAGACTTAGAGTCATTGTGTCTAAAAGTACCTGCTAATGTAAATTGGATTCCTGTGTTAGTTGCATCATTAATAAAATCAGAAGCTCCTGAAGGAAGTTGATTTGTATTTGGATTACTAAAATCATCATTTAACACATTCATTTGTGCTTGAATTTGACTATCTGAAACACTATTTGCATTTGGTAAAACAACGTGTACGTATACAGGAATATTAATAGTTCCTAAACCGTCTTCGATAGGTAATACATCTACATCTCCTCCACCAGTGTCTCCACCTCCTGGTTTACCTTTCGCTGTTGTTAATTTTCTTGTAGCATACTCAATGTCATACATTTTTTTGTATAATCCTGGGTTTTCTTTTACTTGTCTGTTTAAAACTCTCATTGAGTGACATTGTTCAGATCCTCCTTTATGAGAAACTTCTTCAGTTTCTACGTAGAAGTCGCTCATGTCAATTGATTGTTGAGGGTCTAAAGCTTCGTCTTTAGAGTTTTCCTGACATCCTACTAAAACCGAGGCTGCTACAGCTAGTGTTAAAAAAATTCTTTTCATGTTGTGAAAAATTAAAAAAATTAGTTATTGAAAAAAACTGCCTATAAGGCAATAAACTTGTTAAAAAACTCAAAAGAGAAGGCTTCTACAATTAAATTGTTAAATACCTATCACTTTGATAATTATTTGAAGGGTTTTTTAACGATGTGCAATATATAATTTTTTTTTAATGCTAAAAAAAAGTTAAAAAAAAGTTAATTTCTTAGACTTTATCACTTGGGAACCTCCATTTCTTAACAATATAGAAATGTTAAAATTTAACAAAAACAATAAAAAAACGTCAATTTTAAACAAAACAAATCATCAACAAGATAATTTTCAAGCTCTTAATATGTATTTTCAACAACACTAACACACAAATTTAAAATCACCTAAAAAGCATATCTTTACGCTCTATTTAAAAAATTAATTATGGAAAATTCATTTAACTCAAAAGTGCTTGTTGCACAAGTCTCAGAAGCTGATAGAATTGCTTTTTACAAAAAAACATATGCACACGTTGCTGGTGGTGTATTATTGTTTGTTTTGTTTGAATATTTATTTTTACAAAGTGCTACTATTGTTGAATTTGCCTTATCAATGACACAGGGTTATAAATGGTTATTGTTATTAGGTGGTTTTATGTTAATTACTAATTACGCTGAAAGTACTGCTTTAAAAACCTCTGATAAAAACTTACAATACTTAGCATATTCAGGATATATTTTTGCTGAAGCATTTATTTTTATTCCTCTAATTTATATTGCAATAGCATACACTAATAACTTTGACGTTATAAAACAAGCAGGGATTGTTACACTATCGTTGTTTGTTGGAATTTCATCAATCGTTTTTATTACCAAAAAAGATTTTTCTTTTATAAGAGCTGGATTATCTGTTGGATTTTTTATTGCTATCGGGCTAATTATTGCTGGTGCTTTATTTGGATTTAATTTAGGATTATGGTTTTCAGTTGGAATGTGTGTATTAGCTGCTGGTTCTATTTTATATCAGACATCTAACTTAGTTCACAAATTCTCTACAGATGATTACATTCCAGCAGCATTAGGCTTATTTGCTTCTTTAATGTTGTTGTTCTGGTATGTATTACAGATATTTATGTCGAGAGATTAAGAAAGACACTTATAATTTATAATAACATAAAAAAAGCCTCCAAAATTGGAGGCTTTTTTTATGTTCTAGTTATATTATCTTTTTAACTTAACATCATCTGTGCTTTCTTAACAGCTTTTACCAATACATCAACTTCTTCTTTAGTGTTATAAAAAGAAAAAGAAGCTCGTACTGTTCCTGGAATACAGTAAAAATCCATAATAGGTTGTGCACAATGGTGACCTGTACGAACCGCTACTCCTAGTTTATCTAAAATAGCTCCAACATCATACGGGTGAATTCCTTCGAGATTAAAGGATATAACTGATGTTTTATTTGATGTTCCATAGATTTTTAATCCATCTATTTTTTCTAATTCTTGTGTGGCATATGATAACAGTTCGTTTTCTTGTTTCTCTATGTTATCAAAACCAACTGAATTCATATAATCTACAGCAACACCAAAAGCAATACCACCACAAATATTTGGTGTTCCAGCTTCAAACTTATGAGGTAACCCTGCGTAGGTAGTTTTTTCAAAAGTTACAGTTTCAATCATTTCTCCACCTCCTTGGTATGGTGGCAATAATTGCAACAGTTCTTCTTTACCATATAACATTCCAACTCCCGTTGGTCCACACATTTTATGAGCTGAAGCCACATAAAAATCGGCATCTAATGCTTGTACATCTGGTTTTATGTGCGGTACTGCTTGTGCACCATCAATCAACACATAAGCACCAAATTTGTGTGCAGCATGAATAATTTCTTTTATTGGATTAATTGTTCCTAATGCATTAGATACGTGATTACAAAAAACTAATTTTGTTTTTGGATTCAATAATTCATGGTATATATCCATGCGTAAAGAACCATCTTCATCCATCGGAATTACCTTTAAAATAGCTCCTGTTTTTTTACATAACATTTGCCAAGGCACGATATTAGAATGATGTTCTAAAGCTGAAACAATTATTTCATCTCCTTCTTGTAAAATTGATGCGAAACCAGATGCTACAATATTAACTCCATGTGTTGTTCCTGAGGTTAAAATAATTTCATACGAATGCTTCGCATTGAAATGCTTTTGAATCTTAATTCTGGCTTCCTCATACTTATCAGTTGCTTCCTGACTTAATGTATGTACACCTCTATGAATATTTGCATTGTAATTAGAGTAATAATCTACAATGGAATCGATTACTACCTGTGGTGTTTGTGAAGTTGCTCCGTTATCTAAATACACTAATTTTTTCCCATGTACTTCTCTATTTAAAATAGGAAAATCAGCTCGAATTTTATCTATACTAAACATATAAAATATCAAATTTAGCACAAAGGTAGGGCTTGCTTTTCAAATACAAACATCAAACAATTAAATTCTTACATTTGCTAGAAACCCGTCACATGAAAAATTTAAAAAGAATCCTTTTACTCATTCTGATTGCCTTAGCAATTGCTGTTTTTTACAACTATCCGAAGTTAAATATTTTGGCAGGATATTCCGCTAAAAATACCGCTTCATCAGTATTTCTAGCAGGAAGAAGTTTAGCCTTTACAGATGCTAATGACAACAATTTTTCCCCTATAAATATTACTTCTGATAAAATTAATACAGAAGAAAAATCAGCTACTGGTTCTGTTTATGGATTACTAAAGAGAAAAGCTATTTATAGAGAAGGCCTTGGAGCTGTTTTGGTTACTAATGATTTTGATATTACCCAACCTCAACTTACTCCAAAACGTTCTGAACCTGACAATTTTACTCCTTTTCCTTACGGAAATGCAGATCATAAAGACACTATTTTTGCTAACATTGATTATACAAAACTGAACGAAACCATTGATACTATTTTTAATGATAGAAATCAAACACGCTCGGTAGTAGTGGTATATAAAGACAAGATTATTTTTGAAAAATATGATACAGGTTTTACCAAAGAATCAAAACAGTTAGGTTGGTCAATGACCAAAAGTATTACAGGAACTTTATTTGGGATTTTAAAATGTCAAGGAAAAATTAATGTTCAAGAAGATAATTTATTTTCTGAATGGGAAAATGACGATCGAAAAAACATCACTATTCATAATTTATTACAAATGAATTCCGGTTTGGAATGGAACGAAGATTATAATAGTATTTCAGACGCTACCAAGATGCTTTTTCTAGAAAAAGACATGACCAAAGTTCAAGTAAATAAACCATTGGTAGGAAAGCCAAACGAAACTTGGAACTACTCTTCTGGAACCTCTAATTTGTTATCGGGTATTTTACGAACAAAATTCGACACACACCAAGAGTATCTTGATTTTTGGTATAGTGGTTTAATTGATAAAATAGGGATGAACTCAATGATTGTTGAAACCGATATGAGTAACCACTTTGTAGGATCTTCATACGCTTGGGCAACAGCAAGAGACTGGGCTAAACTAGGATTACTATACCTACATAATGGCGAATGGAACGGAGAGCATTTGTTTGATAAGGATTGGGTAAGCTATGCTACAACCCCTACTCCTACTTCAAATGGCAGGTACGGTGCACAAATTTGGTTAAACAAAGGTGGTAAACACCCAGATGTACCTAAAAATATGTTTTCTTTTAATGGATATAAAGGTCAAAATGTGTTTATTTTGCCTAGTCAAGATTTGGTAGTAGTTCGTACAGGACTCACCAAAAATGCAGATGTAAATACCTTATTAAAAGGAATTGTAAATTCTATTAAACACTAAACCATGAATCCATTTTATTACGTGCTTTCTATAAACGGATTGCTTTTTTTATTCAGTATTATTTTTCATTTTTTCCCTCCTAAAAAAATCAATGCTATTTATGGGTATCGTACTAATAAAACTATGAAGAATGATACTATTTGGCAATTTGCCAATGCTTTTTTCACCAAAGAGTTTATGAAATATTCAGCAATTTCGTTAGTTGCAGCTTTGGTTTTAGCCTATATATCAAAAGAATTAACATGGCAACCTATGGCAATTATGTTATTGTCACTAGCCGTATCTGTTGTTAAAACCGAACAAGAAATAAATAAGAATTTTGATGAGGATGGGAATAAGAAGTAAAAAACTCATTAAAACGTTTTAACCAAAAGCCCTTGATGTTTTTATAAAAACATCAAGGGCTTTTTTTAAACTCATATGTGTCATCTTGAACTATTTTTACTTCATTATCACTTCAATAATTCAATAGTAAAAATTGTTTTCTCAACCTCTTTGAGTAAACATATTAACCTTCTCTTTATAAATTAAACACAACATGCAAACCAAAGAGCTATCAAAAACATAGTATATTTACTACCGGATAAAAGTATTTGTTAACCTATATATATAACAACAAAATGAAGGGCCTGTAAAATTAATTCACATAATTAAACCTATTAATTACAATGGCTTTACTCAACAACAATGATAGCTCTACAACAATTTGTGAGCTAATTAACAAACAGATGATAGCTCATCCAAAACGAAGAGCTATTATAGACGGAACTACTCATATAGATTATGCTACTTTAGTTAAACGTAGCAATGAGGTAGCAGGAGAACTCAATAACAAAGGAATAAAACCGGGAGCTTTAGTAGGCGTCTGTATGAACCGTTCGTGGGAATTGGTGGCTACTTTAATAGGTATCATGCAAGCAGGGTGTGCATATATACCTTTAGATCCTGCATACCCGAAAGATCGTATACACTACATGCTAGAACACTCTCGTACCTCTGTTGTTTTTGTTAACTCTGATATTACAGCAAACTTATGTAACAGTGTTAACGAATTGATTCGGATAAATACAGTAGGTAATTACACAGATACAACAATTAACACTTATTCAGAAGACTTGGCGTATGTAATTTACACGTCAGGATCCACTGGTCGTCCTAAAGGTGTAGCTGTCAAGCACAAAAGCATTGTTTCTTTAGTAGAATCTATGAATGAATTGTTTACAGAAGATGATTTAAAAGGTATGGTTGCTGCCGCTTCTGTTTGTTTTGATACATCCGTAATGGAAATTATAGGAACACTATCGTTAGGAGGAACTATCATTTTAGCAAAAAATGCTTTAGAACTCACCACACTTCCTGCAGTTGACCTTGTAACAATGTTTGTTATGGTTCCTTCGGCAGTACAAGCTATTATCTCTTCACAAAAATTACCTAAAAACTTACAATGCTTAGTATTTGGTGGTGAAGTTCTTAAACGTTCTTTAGTAGAACAAGTATACAAGCAAAAACCTAACCTAAAAGTATTCAATGCCTATGGTCCTACCGAAGACACTGTATATTCAACAATTGCTAAAATAAATAAAGGTGATAGGTTAATTACAATTGGATCCTCCGTTCCTAACTCTTGTGCCTATATTTTAGACGAAAAACTAGTGCCTGTAACTAATGGAGAAATTGGTGAGTTATACCTTTCTGGAACTAAACTAGCTCATGGCTATTTATTTGATGAAGAACTAACCAAAGAAAGGTTTATCAATGTAAAGTTTAATAACCAAAACACAAGTATTCGTTTGTATAAAACAGGTGATTTGTGTCGTTGGACTCCTAATAATGAAATTGAATTTATTGGACGTTCCGATCAACAAGTTAAAATCAGAGGACATCGAATTGAACTTGAAGAAATTGAAGCTGTTATTGAAACTATGGAAGACATTGATACAGCTGCCGCCGTAGTTACTGATGGAGGTATTGGTCAAAAAGTGCTTATCGCCTACGTAATCAGCAATGAAAACAAACAAATAAACTTTTCTGATGTTAAATCTTTTGTAGCAAAGCACTTACCAAAATACATGATTCCTCAAGTTATTAAACAAGTAGAAAAGCTACCACTACTTCCCAACGACAAGCTAGACAGAAAAAAACTAACCAACCTTTCTATCGAGCTATCTTCTGAACTGGTAACCGAAAATTCTCAACACTATCAAACCCCTCCAAAGCAGCACCTTTCTTCAAATGATTACAAAGAACACCTATTGAGGACCATTCAAAATGAAGTAGCTAAACTTCTTACCATGAACAACTCAGCAAATGTATTGCCTGATGATTCATTTGACAACCTCGGAATCGATTCGTTAACCACACTAGAACTGAGTAGCAGACTGAGTAACCTATTACAGTTAGATATTAGTGCGTATGATATCTTTGAAAACCCTACGCCCAACGCCTTAATCAATCATATCATTGGCACAAAAGAAAACACCAAAGAAAACAAGAATTTAAAATTAAAAACAGATACGCTTACAAGTTTTCAAACTCATATTCAGTCCAGTCATCCCACTTTTCAAGCAGCTAAGGTTTCTGCATGGTCAGTAAACGATAAAAGCAAGCTAGTACAAGAAGTATTGCAAATGGTAAACGATACTCGTAGAAATCCATACAGTAAAGTGTTGCTTACTGGAAGTGCTACCAAAGGATTAGTAGGAGACGCTTATAATGATGAAACACAAGAAGCAATTATTTGGACAACAAATCTATACCTAGGATTAAATCGTGATCCTGAAGTAATAAAAGAAGCTACTATTTCTTTAGAAAAGTATGGAACAGGTATGGGAACGTCTGCTGCAGCCTCAGGTATGACACGTCAGCATCTTGAATTTGAAGAAGAATTTGCGGACTTAGTAGGTAAACCTAGTGCATGTTTATTCCCTACAGGTTACACTGCCAATGTAGGTGCTGTCGCTGGACTTTTAGGAAGAAACGATATGGTTCTTATAGATCAACTCTGTCATGCTTCTATTGTAGATGGTGCTAGACTTTGTGGAGCCAAAGTTCGAACTTTCAAACATAATGATGCACAAGATTTAGAAAGTATTTTACAGTCAGAAGTATCTCCGTATCGTACTATTTTAGTAGTTTTAGAAGGTGTTTATAGCATGGGAGAAGGAGCTGCTCCCGTAGCAAAAATTATTAAAACAGCTAAAAAATATAATGCTCTTACTCTAGTAGATGAAGCTCACTCTTTTGGTTTTTACGGCAAAGGAGGTGCAGGGATATGTGCAGCACAGGGAGTAACCGAAGAAGCAGATTTTATAATGACGACGCTAAGCAAGGCACTAGGGAGTCTTGGGGGTGTCGTTGCTGCCAGTGAAGAACATATTGATTTATTAAAATCATCTTCTAGAGCCTACATTTTTCAAGCTTCTATTAGTCCTGCAGATATGGCTGCTGCCTTAACAGCTTTAAGAAGACTTAGAAAAGATGATGCCTTGCGTCAAAAGTTATGGGATACTACCCGCTACATGCGCCAAAAATTTGAAGAAGCTGGTTATGATTTAGGTACTGGTGATGGCCCTATTGTTACGCCTCATTTTGAAAATAAAGACAAACTTTATGCAATTGTACAAGAACTTTACAAGTTAGGAATTCAAACATCTGCTGTTACCTACCCTATTGTTGAAAGTGGAAGAGGACGTCTTCGATTAATTTGTTCAGCTGCTCATACACGTGAAGACGTAGATAAGACATTAGCGGCTCTAATTAAAGCAGAACAAAAGGTAGATATAATGCTGGAAAAAAAGCAAAAAAATAAAGAATATACCAGCGTTCCTTTTTCTGAATTAGAAAATTGGGCTAAAAATTTTTCACATTACTTAAAAACAATAATCAATGAAAGTACACCTAACTTAGCTGTAGAGTTAAAAAACACTGAAAACACTGACACTATTTCTATCTTGGTAAAAGATAACAAGGTTACTCTTAATCATAATATCTCTCATGAACTACCTACTTGTTCTTTACTAATAAGTGAGAAAGCAGCTATAGATGCTTTAGAGTCTTTTAATATTCAAGACTTATTACATACTATTTCAAATGGTTCTTGTGTTTTAAAAGGTCAAATAGAACCTTTTGTGTGGCTAATTGGGCGTATTTCAGAATATGATAAAGCTGCCGTTTTACAAGTAAATTAAAAGTTTATTCACTTTTTAAAACAAACTTGTCAAAACGTTTTAACCAAAAGACCTTGATGTTTTTCAAAAACATCAAGGTCTTTTTTTAAGCTCATACGTGTCTTTTGTACAAGTTATATTGACAAACTACTTTTTATACTCTTCTTTTAACAACGTAATGTCATCAATAATTTTCTGCATATTTTCTTTCTTGGTTCCATCATACGAACCCCTAATACGTCCTTCTTTATCTATCAGCACAAAGTTTTCAGTATGTACCCAATCGTTTTCTCCTCCATCTCCTTCATCCAATACAGCAAAATAATGCTTACGTGCTAAGTTGTAAATATGTTTCTTTTCTCCTGTAGTTACATTCCATTTTCCATCAATCACACCTTTTTCATCAGCATACTTTCGTAATTGTGGTACACTATCCATTACTGGAGTTACGGAATGTGACAAAAACATGATGTCGTCATCATTTTTATAATGCTCTTGCAACTCACTCATATTATACGCCATCGCAATACAAATAGTTTGACAACGCGTAAAAAAGAAATCAGCTATATAAATCTTTCCTTTATAATTAGCATTCGTAATGGTATCTCCATTTTGGTTAATCAACCTAAACTCACCTACTCTATGATTTTTTGTTCTATTTCTCACAGAAGCGTCAACCAATTTTGGATTGATATCAGCAGGGTTATAAATAGGTAATTTGTTATCAACTTTTACTAAATGATAAAAAACAGGAACTCCAACGGCACAAAAAACTAAAATAAAAATTAAGGTGCTTTTTGACTTTTTAAAGAATTTAATATCCACAGTACTAAAATTTTCTGCAAAAATACGACTAAAAACAAGGTTTATAAACCACTACCCTAAAAACTTTGTTAAAACAAATGCGCAACTGTTACACAAACTTTTAGAACTGTACTGAAAAACGTACATTTGTCAGATTTTAAATTTAGACGAACACCATTTATGGAAATTTTAATAAAAGCATCACAATTCATTTTAAGCTTATCGCTCTTAATCGTTTTACACGAATTAGGACACTTTATTCCAGCGAAATTATTCAAAACCCGAGTAGAAAAATTCTACCTGTTTTTCGATTATAAATTTTCTTTATTTAAAAAGAAAGTTGGTGAAACTGTTTACGGTATTGGTTGGATTCCGTTAGGTGGGTATGTTAAAATTGCAGGAATGATTGATGAAAGCATGGACACTGAGCAAATGCAAAAGCCTGCTCAACCATGGGAGTTTCGTTCTAAACCAGCATGGCAACGTTTAATTATTATGTTAGGTGGTGTTATCGTAAACTTTATACTAGGTATATTAATTTATATCTGTTTAATGTGGGCTTATGGTGAGAAATACTTACCGAATGAAAGCTTAAAAGATGGCGTTTGGGTTCAAGATCAATTAGGAAAAGATTTAGGTTTAGAAACAGGAGATAAGATTTTAACAATTGACGGACAAAAAATAGAAAAGTTTAGAGAACTTCCGTTAGAGTTTATTAACGGTACTTCTTATACTGTTGAAAGAAATGGAACTGTTCTTGAAAAAGAAATTCCTACCGACTTTATCTCGAAGTTAGTAGATAGAGGTAAAGATGCTGGAGCTTTTATAACTCCAAGATATCCATTTGTTATTGCTGGTGTACAAAAAGATTCGTTAAATGCTGATAGTAATATTTTACCAAAGGATATTATCACTGCTGTAAATGGACAAAACATAACTTATTTTGATCAAGCAAAACCTATTTTACATAGCTTAAAAGGACAAGAAGTTGCATTGTCTATAAGAAGAGGTAAAGAGAATTTAACTGTTCCTGCAAAGGTTTCAAATTATGGAAATTTAGGAGTTGCTCTTGGTGCTGTTTCTTTGGTGGATTTAGAAAAACTAGGTTACTATAACTTAGCTGAAAGAACCTATTCTTTTGGAGAAGCTATACCTGCTGGTACTCAAAAAGCGTGGACAACCTTAACCAACTACATTAAGCAAATGAAAAAGATTTTAAATCCTAGTACAGGTGCTTACAAAGGTTTAGGTGGGTTTATTTCTATCGGGAGTATATTCCCTTCAGAATTTAGCTGGGAAACATTCTGGAACATTACAGCGTTCTTATCTATTATGTTAGGATTTATGAATTTATTACCAATTCCTGCCTTAGACGGTGGCCACGTAGTATTTACCTTATGGGAAATGATTACCGGTAAAAAACCTGGTGATAAGTTTTTAGAGTATGCTCAAATTACAGGTTTTATCTTATTAATAGCATTATTACTATTCGCAAACGGAAACGATATATTTAGGCTATTCAAATAGCCTTGTAAACTATAAATAAAAAAGCATCGTATACTGAGTACGATGCTTTTTTTATGTTATGTTTTAACTTAGTTTCTTTACTTATTTAAGTTTTCTGCAGCTCGACGTTCTAACTCTGCCTGAAATTCTTCCATAACAGGCTTTACTGTACTTTCTGGTATATCTGCTACCTTAATATACATTAATCCATCAATTGCGTTATTAAACTTAGGATCTACATTAAACGCAACTAAACGTGCATTTTGTTTTACGTATTTTTTAATCAATACCGGAATACGTAACTCTCCTGGTTCAAGTTCGTCTATAATTTTATCAAACTTTTGCATATCTGCTTCTGTCGCATCAAATACAAAATCTTTATCAGCATCTTTTAATTTTACCTTGAATTCTTTCTTCGGTCGAATGTATTGCGCCACATAAGGATCGTAATAATGTGATTTCATAAACTCAATCATCAATGATTTTGAGAATTCAGAAAACTGATTACTAATACTTACTCCTCCCATTAAATATTTATGTTCAGGGTAACGTAATGTAACATGCACAATTCCTTTCCACAGTAAGAATAATGGCATTGGCTTTTGTTGATATTCTTTGATTATAAAAGCACGCCCCATTTCAATGGTTTTTTCCATCATTGGGTATAATTCTGGCTCTATTCTAAATAATGTTTGAATATAAAAACCATTTATTCCGTGTTTCTTATAAATATCTTTTCCTAACCCCATTCTATAGGCTCCTACCAATTTGTTTTGTTGGTCATCCCATAAAAATAAGTGGTGGTAATATTTATCAAATCTATCTAAATCAATAGGTTTATTCGTTCCTTCTCCTACTTCTCTAAACGTAATTTCACGTAAACGACCTATTTCGTGTAAAATATTTGGTATTTCTTTTGCGCTTGCAAAAAACACCTCATAGTTCTTACTTTGTAATAATCTACTTCCTTTTTCTCGTAAAGCATCAACTTCTTTTACAAATAAATCTGGTGATTTTTGAGAGGTGATTTTTTTAGCTTTCTTCGGAATTTTTAAATTGTGTGTTGACAATATTTTCGGAGATGCTTTCTCATACGGATTTGCCAACATATACGTTTTTCTACGTAAAAACTGGTAAAAATCAGGTATTTCTGTAAATGAATCTTGATCTTTAACCGATATAGGCTTACCAATTCTTACTTTGATAACTCTATTTTTCTGAGATAATAATTCTGACGGAAGCTTTGCTGTTCTTAGTGTATCACTAATCTTAGACAATGTGTAAAACAGCTGACTGTTTTTAGCGTGAAAATAAATAGGAATTACAGGTACTTTTGCTTTTTTTATCAAGCGTACTGCTCCTTGCTCCCATTCTTTATCAACCATTAACTTTCCGTCGCGGTAAGTAGATACTTCTCCCGCTGGAAAAAGCCCTAAAGGTTTTCCTTCTTTTAAATGTAATAAAGCGTTTTTTATTCCCGCTACACTCGATTTAGCATCCTTATGATTTTCAAAAGGATTCACCGGCATCACATAGGGCTTTAAAGGCTCTATTCTGTGCAATAAAAAATTTGCTATTATCTTATAATCAGCTCTATGCTCTAATAAGAGTTTTAATAATAAAATACCATCTATACCTCCGAGCGGATGGTTAGAAATCGTTATAAAAGGTCCTTCTTTAGGAATACGTTTTAAGTCTTCTTCAGGAATTTCAAACTCTATTTGAAACTCTTCAAGCAACCCATTTAAAAAAGGTAAATCTTTTTTATGCTTGTGCTTGTTATAAATTTCATTAGCGGTAGAAATTCGCAAAACTTTCATCAGCAACCAACCTGAAAACGTTCCGAAAACGCCGAACTTGTCGGCTCCTATTGCTTTTGCAACTTCTTTAGGTGTTACTAATCCCATACATAGTTATCAATTGACATAACTGCAAATATAATCGATTTTTTGCAAGCTTTACATGTTTTCTTGAATCACTAACTGTGCAGTTTCAGTATTTATTTGACGAATGATTGATTTCCCTCGTTTTCTTATTGTTTTTATTGCTTCATCATTAAAATGACGAATTGTGTATAAAGTGGTGTCTTTGTATGCTCTTATTTTATAAGCTCCTTTTAAATCGTTGTAAAAATTTTCAAAATTATTGTACTTATCCTCTATACAAACAGAAAAACTAATCGCCGAATTTTGAATTAAATTTACCTTTAAGTTATAATCATGAAGCTTTTTAAAAACATCGCTAATATTATCTTCTACCATAAAAGAAAAATCCTTTGCTGAAATCGCTACTAGAATTTGATTTTTCTTTACGATAAAACACGGAACCTCTGGTGTTATTTTTTTTCCTCTCCCAACACATGTTCCTGATTTTGTAACATCTTCAAACGAACGCACATATAATGGAATGTTCTTTTGTTCTAAAGGTTGAATCGTTTTTGGGTGAATTACCGATGCTCCGTAAAAAGCCATTTCAATAGCTTCGGTATACGAAATTTCTTGTAACAAAGCAGTTTCTGAAAACACTCTAGGGTCTGCATTTAGTACTCCTTGTACATCTTTCCAAATAGTAACACTATCAGCATCCAAACAATAAGCAAAAACACCTGCCGTATAATCAGAACCTTCTCTTCCTAACGTTGTTGTTTCTGTACCAAATCCTCCTAAAAACCCTTGTGTAATATTTAATTTAGATACATCTACTTTCTCTTGAATTTGTTGTTGTGTTTGCTCCCAATTAATTTTAGCATCACGATAAGTACCGTCAGTTTTTATACACTCTCTTACATCTAACCATTGATTTTCAACTCCTATTTCAGATAAATAAGCACTTACAATAGTGGTAGATAATAACTCTCCAAAACCAACCATTTGATCGTACACATAGTTATAATCTTTAGAAGTGTTTCGAGCCATAAACCCACTTAATTCACCAAATAAATGATTTACTTTATTATATACTTCATGGTTTGGACTGAACAAATCGTTCAACATATTTTGATGAAAGTCTTCTACAAACTTCAAAGAATCTTTAAGACTTTCTTTTTTATAGAAATAATCATTAACCACCTGCTCAAAAGCATTGGTCATTTTTCCCATAGCAGAAATTACAACTAACGTATTTTCTGTGCCTTCATGCTGCAATACTTTTGCTACATTTTTTACTCCATTCGCATCTTTTACCGATGCTCCTCCAAACTTAAATATTCTCATTACAAAATTGTTCTAAGCTTTGTTCATTCATATGACATACTCTCCACTCATCATATACAGTTGCTCCTGTACTTTTGTAAAAATCAACAGCTCCTGTATTCCAATCTAATACTTCCCATGCCACTCTTTTACAGTTATTTTTATGTGCATAGTTCATAACGGCACTATACAATGCTTTTCCTGCACCTATACCTCTTTTAGATTGAGTTACCATTAAATCTTCTAAGTGAATGGCTTTCCCTTTCCATGTAGAATAGCGTTCATAAAACAACGCCATCCCTATGATCTTATTATCTTCTTCTGCTACAAAGGTTTTAAACTTCGGTTTTTCAGAAAAACCATCTTTAACAATGTCTTCTACCGTAATTTTAACCGCGTTGGGTTCCTTCTCAAAAACAGCTAATTCGACGATTAAATCTAATATAGCTTGAGCATCTTTTTGCTCTCCTTGTCTGATAATAAAACTCATTTCTTATTTTTTGGTAAAGATACTTCTCTTAAAACTTTCTGATAAAACAAATGAAAAATTAAAACACATCATATTTT
The DNA here is from genome assembly GCF_964513915.1 of Tenacibaculum litoreum. Taxonomy (NCBI): domain Bacteria; kingdom Pseudomonadati; phylum Bacteroidota; class Flavobacteriia; order Flavobacteriales; family Flavobacteriaceae; genus Tenacibaculum; species Tenacibaculum litoreum. Next base: position 757,368 of record NZ_CAZEQS010000004.1, read on the forward strand.
TTTGTTGAATTTTTTATTCTAATTACCCTTAACTTTATTATATAAAAAAAAAGCAACCTCGAAAGGTTGCTTTTTTTTATAATTTATTTGTTTCAACTTATTTTGATACTTGGTCTCCTTGACAATTAGTAAGTTCTTCACAAAACTTCACTAAGCTTTCCTCTATATTCTTATAAGCTTTAGATTTTGCTTTTTGGGCTACCGAAGGACAATCTTTAGCTAATTTAGCTAAATTTTTATTGAACCCAAACACAAAACTCATTCCTGAAGTAGACTTTCCTTTTTCACTTCCTGTAGGAAGAATTACTAATTCTTTGTTCTTAAACTTGTATAATCCTATTTTATCCGATTCAAAAAGTACTTTACATAATTTACCTGAAGCACCTCCTAACGCTGCTTGCCCTAAATCAAGTGATCCTGATTTTACTGAAGACTCCTTAAATTTGATGTTTTTATATCGAGTTCCATCAATAAATAAAACTTCTTTACAATTACTAGCATTTTTAGTTAATACACCAACTAACTCTCCTTTACTATCTAGTTGAACTGTTTTAAGTGTATAACCTATTTTTGAGATATCTCCATTATTAATATTAACAAGTAGTGTATCATTTTTAGCAGAGATTAAATATGCCTTCTGTAACTCTAAGCTAATCTTACTTTCTTTTGGTTGCTCTTCTTCTACTACTTCTGCTATTTCTTCCTCATTTCTAAGATCTTCAGTAAGCACTTCCATATGACGTGAAGTCATTTGGTTTCTCTTTAAAGTCTCAATAAGGTTCTCGGCAGATTTAATTAAATATTTCCCGTCAGACTTATCATAATCGTTATCAATTATTTTCTGAGCATACTCTTTTGTCTTTTCAGGCATATCTAAATAATAGTACATTTTTGCTATGTTATAATAACTAGCATACCTTACTTTTCTTAACTTACGCTTTTTTCCTTGGTACCTCGGTATAACATCGTTAAAATATGCAATTACAGGCTCCAATTCTTCAGCTATTTTATCTGTAGGCTCATCATATTTCATTTTCTCAAAAGCTTCTTTTACTTTTTGGAACGCCTCATGATGCTTTGCATATTCTGGATGTCTCTTAGAGCCTAATATCCATAAATACTTATTTTCAGAATAAGGCACGTAACCATACTTATCATTTAAGTGTGCCTTCACTCTGTTTTTGATGGTAGCCCTATGCTTAGATGCATGGTTGTTTTTAATATCGTATTTGTTATTAGCATAATGTCTTTCTGCTTTATAGTAGCTAGAAAAAGCGTCACTTATATAATCTGAACTTTCTTGAAACGCTTTATTATAACTTTCTTTCGTTAAAGCATTAATAACTGTAATTCCTGCACTTGAAGTAAATCTAGCCTTAGCTTTGTACGTGTACGATGTAGAGATTACATTTCCATCTTTATCTTTCTTTTCGTGCTTAATTTTATCAATCTTTGCATTAGTTATCGTTGTACCGCTAAAATTGTAATTAATATCTAATGTCCCTGGGTTATTGACTCTTGAAAAACCTTCTATTGCCACTCCTCTAAGGTTAATAGAATATGTTCTTTTATCATTCTCTAATATAGGTGTTTCAGGAAGTTTCACGTAGGAAACCTTAAAATACTCTCTATCTAAATCAGCACTTTGAGCAAAAGAATTAGCATATGATATAAACGCTACTATGAGTAATAATTTTTTCATGTAATTTTAAGTTTTTTTTAACAGTTGCGAATATAGATAAAATACATTGGCTATTTAATTAAAAACTAATTGGCTATTCACAATTTATAAAATGTATGAAAATAAATTTTCTAAATCGTTGTAGGTACCCTAAAAAGTTGGCATCTTTGTACGCACAACACAAAAATTTGACATGAGTAACAAGCATATGACGCTAGGTGAGTTCATCATCAGCAAACAAAAAGACTTTAAATATTCTTCTGGTGAATTATCTCGTTTAATAAATTCTATCCGTTTAGCTGCCAAAGTGGTAAACCACGAGATTAGAAAAGCTGGATTGGTTGATATTACTGGAGCTGCTGGTGATATTAATGTACAAGGTGAAGCACAGCAAAAGTTAGATGTTTTAGCAAACGATTTATTTAAGCAAACACTAATCAATCGTGAAATTGTTTGTGGTATTGCTAGTGAAGAGGAGGACGACTTTGTAGTTGTTGAAGGTCAAAACAAAGCCAACGAAAATAAATATGTGTTGTTAATGGATCCTTTAGACGGATCATCTAACATTGATGTAAATGTATCGGTAGGAACTATTTTTTCTATTTACAGAAGAATTTCTCCTGTCGGAACTCCTGTTACCAAAGAAGATTTCTTACAAAAAGGTAGCGAGCAAGTAGCTGCAGGTTATGTTGCTTACGGTACTTCAACTATGCTAGTTTTTACAACTGGTAATGGAGTGAATGGGTTTACGTTAAACCCAGCCATTGGTACTTTTTACTTATCGCACCCTAACATGAGTTATCCTGAAATTGGTAGAATTTACTCGGTAAGTGAAGGGTATTTTACGCATTTTCAAGAAGGAATGAAGCGTTTCTTAGTATATTGTAAAGAATTAAACGAAGCAGATAACCGTCCGTATACAGCACGTTATATTGGTTCATTGGTTTCAGATTTTCATAGAAACATGATTAAAGGTGGTGTATATATTTATCCTGCAACTGCTATAACACCAAAAGGAAAATTACGTTTGTTATACGAATGTAATCCTATGGCTTTTATTTGTGAACAGGCAGGTGGAAAAGCTTCTGATGGGTTTACTCGTATTTTAGATATTAAACCTACCGAACTACACCAACGTGTACCTTTTTATTGTGGAAGTATACAAATGGTTGAAAAAGCGGAAGAGTTTATGACTGAATTTTCTGCTGTTGATAAACCAGTATACTAAAGAATAGTTATTATTTATACTCAAATAAATTATCCATAAGGCAAACAGTTGTTTGCCTTATTTTTTTGGATTAAATTTACATTCGGAAAAACGAAAAAATTAATCTATTAAAAAACAAATAATTATGGCTTTTAACTTACCAGAATTAGGATACGCTTACGACGCTTTAGAACCACATATAGATGCTAGAACTATGGAAATTCACCATAGCAAGCACCACAACGGATATACTACTAAATTAAATGCTGCTATTGAAGGTACTGATTTAGAAGGAAAATCTATCGAAGATATTTTAACTAACTTAGACATGAACAACGCTGCTGTTCGTAATAACGGTGGTGGTTTTTTCAACCACTCTTTATTTTGGACAGTAATGAACCCAGAAGATAGAGGATATTTATCTGGAGAATTAAAAGATGCTATCGAAGCAGAGTTTGGTTCAAAAGAAGCGTTTATCGATGCTTTTTCTAAAGCAGCTGCTACTCAATTTGGTTCAGGATGGGCTTGGTTATGTGTACACAAAGGAGGAAAAGTAGAAGTTTGCTCTACTCCTAACCAAGACAACCCATTAATGCCAGGTGTTACTTGTGGCGGAACTCCTATTTTAGGATTAGATGTTTGGGAACACGCTTATTACTTAAACTACCAAAACCGTCGTCCTGATTATATTGAGGCTTTCTTTAAAGTAATCAACTGGAACGAAGTAGAAAGAAGATATGCAGCAGCTAAATAATTTTAGCTTTTGCGACAAATAAAAAAGACCTGCATTTTGCAGGTCTTTTTTATACAGCTTTCTGTAATCGAAAACTTTTTGTTCTTTCTTCAAAACTTGTTTGTTCTACTGGTAGAACAGCATTTTCAAACAACTCTAATAAATCTTCTGAGTGTTTTGCCGAAGTTAATTTTATCAAATCAAAATACACAAAAGAACTCCAAAGTATCGCTTTCAATTCTGTCTTATTTTCATTCCACATTCTAATTTCTACCAATAAGTTTTTAGCTCCATAATGAATTAACTGCGAATCTATCGTTACCGTTTCCATTAAGGTTGCTGGCTTTAAATAGGCTATTTGGTGTGAACCTACCACCCAGCTCTTTCCTCTTTCTTTTCCATGTTGATAAATATCTAAATTGTAATTAGCAATCAACTGATCTTCTCTAGCATTGATAAGATAATTGAAATAGGAAGCATTATTTAAGTGATTAAAAGGATCGCAATCTTGAAATCTAATTTTTATTTTGCTTTCTATAATTTTTGGGATATCCATACTGTAAAATTTAAAATATACCAATCGGTATATTAATGGTTAAAAAAATATTATTTCTGTAATTCTTGTTTTATTATTTGCTGTAATACTGTAGATACATCTTTTAAGTAACTTTCATCATTCATAATATGTGTCATATACACTGCTCCTTCAATCATATAAAAAAAGCGTTTCGCGTATAGCATACTATCTATTGAATTTTTAATTTCATCAGTTTCTTTTGCTTTTTCAATAAGCATAGAAAACTTCTCTAAAATTCTGTGATTATACGATTGAACCAATTGAGCAATTACCTTATTTTGATTGTTAGCGTCTACGCCGATATTTAAAATAGGGCAACCTCCAAATTGCTTATTGTACTCATAATAACCTTCGTAAAAAAGAGCCACGTTAAGTAACATTTTTAAAGGTGTCTCACCCTTATTAACAGTTTCATTAAGGTCTTTTAGTACTTTCCTTACTGAAAACTTAAACGATTCTATAGCTAACTCTTCTTTGTTTTCAAAATGTCCATAAATAGCTCCTTTAGTCAAACCTGTAGCCTCAGTAATTTTAGATAAGCTCATGGCTGCGTAGCCATTCTTATTAAAAATAGGAGCTACTGTTTCTATAATAAAAGCCTTTGTTCTTTCTGATTTAGACATTTTTTCAAAAAAGTTTGAGATACAAATATACATAAAATATACTGAACGGTATATTTTATGTTGATAGCATAAAAAATCGAAGGCTATATACTTCGGAATTTTTTGTTTTTATTATCTATTTAGAAAGTGCTTGCTCTAAATCGGCTAATAAATCGTCGATATCTTCGACTCCAACACTTAATCGAATTAATGAATCTGTAATTCCGATTTTTAAACGTTCTTCTTCAGGAATTGAAGCATGTGTCATCGTCACTGGATGACTTACCAAACTTTCTACACCACCTAACGATTCAGCCAAGGTAAAAATTTTAGTATTCTCTAAAAAAGTTAAAGCAGCTTGTTTACTTTGATCTTTTAAACGAAAAGAAACCATTCCTCCAAAATCATTCATCTGCTTTTTAGCTACTTCATAATTTGGATGGTTTTTCAACCCTGGATAAAACACTTCTCCTACTTTTGAATGTGCTGATAAATATTCAACTACTGCTTTACCGTTTTCACAATGACGTTGCATACGCAGGTGCAACGTTTTTATTCCACGTAATGCTAAAAACGAATCCATAGGTCCAGCAATAGCACCCGCAGCAAACTGAATAAAGTGTAATTCTTCTGCAAGTTTGGCATCCTTAACCATTAAAGCTCCCATCACCAAATCGGAATGTCCTCCTAAATATTTGGTAGCTGAATGCATTACAATATCAACTCCTAAATCTAACGGACGCTGTAAGTAGGGAGTTGCAAATGTATTATCTACAGCTACTAGAATGTCAGTATTTTTTGCTTTTACAGCTTTGGTTATTTCCTCAATATCTGCAATTTTCATTAGCGGATTTGTGGGAGTTTCCAACCAAATCAGCTTTGTTTTATCAGAAATTGCTTTGGCTACATTGCCAACTTCATTCATATCAACATACCGAAATTTCAATCCGTATTTTTCAAACATGTTGGTAAACATACGATACGTTCCTCCGTAAATATCATCTCCTGCAATTACCTCATCACCTGGATTCAAAGTTCGTAATACACAATCAATTGCTGATAAACCAGAAGAAAAAGCAAATCCATGTGTTCCATTTTCAAGAGCAGCAAACGCATTTTCTAAAGCAGTACGCGTTGGATTCGCTGAACGTGAATACGCATATCCTTTGTTCACACCCGGACTCGACTGTGCATAAGTTGACGTTTGAAAAATAGGAGGCATTACTGCACCTGTAGCTTCCTCAGGTTTTTGACCTCCATGTATTGTTTTCGTATTGAATTTCATCTGTTAGCATTTATTGTTACTTACTCCAGAAACAACATCAAATTATTAGAACTCTAAACCAATTTGCTCAAGTTCATGATAATTCCTAAATGCATTCCTTCATGTAAATTATTAAAGGCTATAGCACTTTCAAAAGAATCTATCACAAAACCTGTACTAGTTTCGTACTCTTGATATTCTTTAAAAATACCTGCTTCAAAGTCTTCTTCTAAGGTTTCTGGTAAACCAATTAATAGTTCTTTTACCTCTTCAAATTCTTCCTCGGTAAAATCTTTGCTTGGAAAAGTTCCTTTTCTATAACCTTCAATTAACTCATCAGGGGCTAAACAATTTAACCCTGATAACTTGTAATGTAATAATTGTTGTGTAACTACTAAATGGGCTACATTCCAAGCAATGTTATTATTAAATCCTTCTGGAATTACATGTAACTGTTCGTGTGATAAACCTTCTATTCTTTTTAAAACTAAGTCTCTTGATCTTTTTAAAATTTCAAACTGTTTGTTCATTTTTCTACTTATTTTAGCTATTTCAAAGATACCTATTTAGCCATGAAAACCTACAATGAGTGTTTGTTATTTAATGGTTAAAACTGAACTATAGCTAATACAATAAAAACGTAAACAGATGAAAAAAGTTTATTTTTTACAAACTTGTGATACTTGTCGAAGAATTTTAAAGGAAGTAAATCTTGACGGATTTGAGAAGCAAGAAATAAAAACTAACCCGATTACCGTTGCTCAATTAGAATCAATGCGTGAGTTAACAGACAGCTACGAAAGTTTATTTAACAAGAGAGCAAAACTGTATAAAGAAATGGATTTAAAAAATCAAGATGTTACTGAAGCAGATTATCGCCAGTATATTTTAGATGAATACACTTTTTTAAAACGTCCCGTTTTTATTGTTAATGACCAAATTTTTATTGGAAACAGTAAAAAGGTAGTAGAAAGCTTAAAAAAACTTGTGGGTTAAACAACTAAAAAACTCCGACATTTTACAGTCGGAGTTTCTTATAAGTTTATATACTTCCCTTCGACTACGCATAGGGAACATAGAAGTCTTTTTAATTTGAAGCTATGCTTTTATTTTTTGTAGATGCTTCTACCATAGCCGATAATTCATCCATCGTAAGGTTGGTTTTAATTCCTAATAATACCATTTCATCACTTTTATCATGAACGTTGACAATAATTTCTTTAATACGATCTTTTGTCTCTCTAAAATACACCGTAACTCTTTCGTTACCATCTTTGACTCTTACTAAAGTTTTCAATTTATTTCTTCGTGCAAACTTTTTAAAATCTTTTTGCACTGAAGCCATGTTGTTATTGAACACCATGATTTTATAATTTTTAGATTTCTTTAAGAAAACCCCAAACTCATCAGTATCTTCATCAGAGATGAACATATTAGCAAAAAAACTAGGAATATTTAAAGATACCTCTGCTCTATCTTTATTAGATTGATAAAATGTTTTGAAATTTTCTTTTTGTGCGAAAGAACTTAACACAAAAAAGCAGAAAAAGATGGTTGCAATTCGTTTCATAATAAAAGTGTTTTAATTGAAGACGACTACTACATGAATTTGTTACAAACAAAAAAGCCTTAACTTATTCAGTTAAGACTTTTTAGTTGGCCCACAAGGACTCGAACCTTGAATATCGGTACCAAAAACCGGTGTGTTACCATTACACCATGGGCCAATGTTTACAGTGCAAATATAAAAACAAAGTTTTATATTTAGAAATCATTAAACACTTTTTATAAAAAAATCCTCACGAAGTTCGTAAGGATTTTGTTGGCCTACAAGGACTCGAACCTTGAATATCGGTACCAAAAACCGGTGTGTTACCATTACACCATAGGCCAATTGCTTATTGCGGGTGCAAATATAAAACAAAATTATATTTCAGCAAATTTTTTATACTTTTTTTCGTTTACTTCTTTTTTACTCCTTAAAAATTCATTTAACAGAACTTTATATAGGAGGTTATTTTAGGGAAACTGTTAAAATTATATTTTTGTTTTCAACGAAAAAATCATTAGTAATTAATACATTCGTACTTTATATCTAGATAAAAAACTATGACTGAGTTTAACTATAAAAAGTGGAACATCATTTTAGGATGGGTTTCATTTGCGGTAGCGTTAATCACTTATACCTTAACCCTAGAACCTACTGTGAGTTCATGGGATTGTGGAGAATACATTGCAACTGCTGTAAATTTAGAAGTTGGACACCCTCCTGGTGCTCCTTTGTTTCAAATGTTAGGTGCTTTTTTCGCTATGTTTACTAGTGATCCTAGTCAGCTGGCTAAAATGGTCAACTTTATGTCTGGATTGGCAAGTGCTTTTACTATCCTTTTCATGTTTTGGACAATCACCAATTTAGCCAGAAAAATGGCTATAAAAAATGGAAAACTAGGTAACAATGAAGCTATTACTGTATTAGGAAGCGGATTAGTAGGTGCTTTAGCTTATACTTTTTCTGATAGTTTTTGGTTTAGTGCTGTAGAAGGAGAGGTATATGCCATGTCTTCTTTCTTAATGGCTGTGCTATTCTGGTTAGGACTTCGCTGGGAAAGTGAACTAAATACTCCTAGAGGAAATAAATGGTTGGTCTTAATCAGTTTTGTAGTTGGGTTATCTTTTGGAGTTCACATACTGTCTTTATTAGTGATTCCATCAATCGTTTTAGTTTATTTCTTTAAAACGTATAAAAACATTAATATAAAAACAACTGCAATTGCTACTCTAGTTGCAATACTAGTATTAGCGTTTGTGTTTAAATTTTTATTTCCTTTCACTTTAAAATTCTTTAGTGCTGCTGAATTATTCTTTATTAACCAAGTAGGATTACCTTATAACTCAGGAACTATTATTGCAGGATTTATTTTAATCGGTTTATTCTTTTACGGATTAAGATATACACGTAAAAAAAGCATGGTTACGGCAAATACATTGATACTATCTGTATTATTTATCATGATTGGATTCTCGTCTTGGTTAATGTTACCAATTCGTGCGAATGCTGATACTATTATTAATGAAAATAATCCATCGAGTGCACGTGAATTGCTAGCATATTATAACCGTGAACAGTATGGTGATGCGAATGTTTTTTATGACAACTACTATTCTGTGGCTAAGGATGGAGAGCTAGATGCTGACACCCCATATAAAGATGATAAACCTAAGTACGAAAAAATAGATGGTAAGTATGTTATTGTTAATAAATACAAAAAAGTACTCCCTAATTACTCAAGCAAACATAAAGGATTTATTCCTCGTATGGTGAATCCTGCTTCTGAGCAACAATACAAAAGTATTGCTGGCATTCCTGCACGAAGTAAAAGACGTCCAACGTTTTTAGAAAACATAAAATTCATGGTTGATTTTCAATTTGGATATATGTACGGGCGTTATTTTATGTGGAATTTTGTAGGTCGTCAAAACGATATTCAAGGACATTTAGATGAAAATGGAAACTGGTTAAGCGGTATCACTTTAGTTGATGAATTCTTTCTAGGCTCACAACAAAAACTACCAGATGATGTTAAAAACAATAAGGGACGTAACACCTACTTCTTTTTGCCTTTTATTTTAGGTCTTATAGGTTTGTTATATCAACTCAATAGAGATAAGAAGAGTTTTTATGTGTTAACACTGTTCTTTTTATTCACAGGCCTAGCTATCATATTTTACACTAATCCAAAACCTTTTGAACCTCGTGAACGTGATTATGCGGTGGTTGGTTCGTTTTATGTTTTTGCTATTTGGATTGGTTTTGGAGTACTTGCTCTTTATGATTACTTTAAAAAGTACGCTAGTAAAAAGGTAGTTGCTATTGCTGTTTCAGTGGTTTCATTACTAGCTGTTCCTACTTTAATGGGCTTCCAAAACTGGGACGATCACGATAGATCTGACCGTTATTTAGCACAATTGAATGCACAAACCTATTTAGAAAGCTGTGACCCGAATGCAATCATCTTTACTATTGGAGACAATGATACTTTCCCTCTTTGGTATATGCAACAAGTAGAAGGTGTACGTAGAGATATTAAAATAGTAAATACAAGTCTTTTTCAAACAGATTGGTACATCGACCAAATGAAAAAGAAAACCTACGATGCTGAGCCAATTCCGTCACAGTTAACACACGATCAGTACAAGTATGGAACCTTGGATATGGCATATTACTATCCTATTCCAAAGTTAAAAGACTCTATTCTTTCTATTAAAGATTTTATGCGTTGGATAGCTAGTGACAATGATGCTACTTATTTAGATGCAGGAGATGGTGCTAAGGAAAAATTCTATCCAACTAACAGAATCCGTATTCCTGTTAACAAAGAAAATGCTTTAAAAACTGGATTAGTAGCACAAAAAGATGCTGATAAAATCGTAGATTATATTGACATTACTGTTGATGATAGAGGTTTATCAAAAGCAAGACTTCTAATGCTAGATATCTTAAATAATTTCGATTGGAAGCGACCTATTTACTTTACTGGTGGTGCAAATGCAGATGAAGAATATATTTGGTTAAAAGATTACTTGCAATTAGATGGAATGGCGTACAAGTTAGTCCCTATTAAAACATCAAATAAAGGGCGAACAATTTTTGACATGGGACGTATAGACCCTGAAAAAATGTATGATAATGTTAAAAAATGGGATTGGAAAACCATTAACAATGGTGAAATATACTTAGATGAGCAAAGTAAACGTAACGCAATTTCATTACGTAATAACTTAATGCGCTTATCTGAAGAATTCTTACAAAAAGGAGATTCTGTAAACGCAAAAGACGTGTTAGATTTATCGTTACATAAAATGCCTATCAAAGATTTTGATCACTACAATTTCTCTTTAGGCTATCCAGAATTATATTATCGTATTGGTGACATTAATAAAGCTAGAGAAACTGCTGAAACTTTGACTGATATTTTCCAACAGAAGTTAAAGTATTATGATACTTTTAATTATGACGATATACTTCTTATAAAAGACAATGTTGAAACTACCTTATATATGTATGAAAACTTAATTCAACAAATCATTCGTTATGATGATGATGAAGCATATGGTAAAAAAGCAATTGAAGAATATATTCTTTACAAAAGGCTTTTTGTAGCACCAACAGAAGAAGAAACTGAGTTACCTCAAGAACTCGACACTATTAAACCTTAATTTAATGAGGCTATATTTTATAAAGACACCACGTATACTTAAACGTTTATTCACTAAGTATACGTGGTCTTTTTTTTCTGACAGAAAAGAAATCTATCTCACTTTCGATGATGGACCTATTCCAGAGGTTACTGAATTTGTACTTAATCAGCTGAATAAATTCAATGCAAAAGCTACCTTTTTTTGTATTGGTGATAATGTTCGAAAACACCCCGCTGTTTTTTCAAGAATAATTAACGAAGGACATTCGGTAGGAAACCATACTTTTAATCACTTAAACGGCTGGAAAAGTAGCAATACGGCTTATATTGAAAACACTAGTAAATGCGAAAATTTATTACCTCACCAGAAAACAAAACTATTTCGCCCTCCTTACGGAAAAATAAAAAGAAAACAAGCCAAACAACTTCTTGCAAACGGGTATAAAATTATTATGTGGGATGTATTGTCAGCAGATTTTGACTCAACTATTACTAAAGAAAAATGTTTGCAAAATGTACTTAGAAATGTAGAAAACGGAAGTATCATCGTTTTTCACGATAGTATAAAAGCTAGCGACAAGTTATATTATGCGCTTCCAAAAGTTCTAAAAGAATTTTCGTTTCAAGGTTATAAATTTAAGGCAATTTCTTAAACAAACTGCTGAACTAATCCTATTAACGTATTAGCATCTTGCTCTCCTGTTTGACGCCATTTCATCTCTCCATTTTTATAAATCATAAAAGTTGGATTTCCTTTGACACGTAAGGCATCAGCAAGAACTTCATTCTTTTTAATGTCTATTTTAATTACTTTGGCTTTATCTCCTAATGCAGCAGCTACATCGCGAAGTGTGTCTAAACTAGGTTCTAGCTCACTCCAATCTGCATAAAAATCGATTAACACAGGTTTGTTAATGCTTATAATTTCACCAAACTTTGTCATCTTTTGCATACGTTTAATCACTAAAGAGCCTAAAATTACTAATTTTTTGTTAGGTAATTATTATGAAAATCTTAAAAATACTGAAAATCAAGCTTTTTTTAACTCAATTACGGTAATTTCTGGCCAAATTCCCACTCTACCAGGGAAAGCATGATACCCAAAACCTCTATTTACATTAATATATCTGTCAAACTCTTTATACAAACCTGCCCATTGTTTATACACATATTTAGAGGGGCTCCACTTAATCCAACCAGGAATTTCTATACCAAACTGTAAACCATGTGTATGACCGCTTAAGGTTAGATGATAATTAAAGTCATCTTGCTTTACTTTATGTTCCCAATGACTAGGGTCATGAGACAGTAAAATTTTAAAATCATCTTTACTTATCCCTTCTGATGCTTTTTTAAGGTCTCCTGCTTTACTAAAACGTCCTTTCCCCCAATTCTCTACTCCTACCAAAGCAATTTTCTCTCCATCCTTCTCTATATATCTATTTTCATTCAACAGTAGTTCAAACCCTATTTTTGGATGAATATCTTTAACTGCTTGAAAATTATTCTTTTTATCTTGAGGTGTTTCCCACTTAGAATAATCTCCATAATCATGATTCCCTAATACTGAGTATTTTCCAACTGGTGCTTGTAATTTTGAAAAAACAGAAATCCAATCGTCCATTTCATGAGCAAAATTATTTACAATATCACCTGTAAATAAAATCATATCTGATTTTTGCTCATTAATTAAGTCTACTCCATATTGGATTTTTTCTTTATTATCAAAACTTCCCGAGTGAATATCAGTTATATGAGATATAGTAAAACCATCAAAAGCTTCCGGTAAATCTTTAAAACTTAATTGATATTTTAATACTTTGTAATTATATTTTCCTCTAACCATACCATATAACAAACTTGCAAATGGTAAAGCTGCCAATCCTAAAGCTATCTTTGATATAAAAGCCCTTCTTCCATTCAAATCTTTAGTTTCTTCTTTAGATAAAAAAGAAATCCCTTTTTGAATCCATCTAACCACATCTTCTCCAAACATCAATATAAAAACTACCACCTTAGGAATTAAAACAAGCAACAGTATTCCCATTGCCCACTGAAACTCTCTTGTTTGCCCCGAACTTCTATCAGAAGTAAATATCACATAAAAAAAGTTTGCATAAGCTAACAACCCAACAAGCAACCATCCATAACGGATGATTTTACTTTTAGTAAGTGTTTTTATTGCCTGAAAAGCATACGCTTCAAACACAATAATTATTGCTGATATTATAATAACTGTTACTAACCAACGAGACATCTGTTTCATTTTTAAGGAGAAACAAAGATACAGCGATTCTTAAAATTGATTTTTAACATCTTGTTAAAGTTTTGTAGCTTTACCTCCAAAGTTCATAGAAACTATAGTTTTCTACTTTTTTCTGTAAACAAATCGGTATCAATATTTTATTTCAATAGGCTTAAGACAAAACATGGCAGATCATAAACGACTTTTTTTACTCGACGCATACGCTTTAATTTTTAGAGGGTATTACGCCTTTATTAAAAATCCACGTATCAACTCTAAAGGATTAGACACTTCTGCAATTATGGGGTTTACTAACTCTTTACTGGACGTAATAAAGCGTGAAAAGCCTGATTATCTAGCGGTATGTTTTGACAGAGGTGGAAGTGTAGATCGTGTTGAAGCCTTTGAAAACTACAAAGCAAACCGACAAGAAACTCCTGAAGCCATTCGTTTAGCAGTGCCTTATATTGAAAAAATATTAGAAGCCATGAACATTCCTGCCATTGTAAAAGAAGGGTATGAAGCTGATGATATTATAGGAACACTTGCTAAAAAAGCCGAGAAAGAAGGGCTTCACACCTATATGGTAACACCTGATAAAGATTTTGCTCAACTAGTTTCTGAACATATTTTTATGTACCGTCCGCCTCGTATGGGGAATGGTTACGAAAAATGGGGTGTTGAAGAAGTTAAAACAAAGTTTGGTGTTGAAGACCCATTGCAAGTAATTGACTTTTTAGGAATGATGGGTGATGCTGTTGATAACATTCCTGGTTTGCCTGGTGTTGGAGAAAAAACAGCCAAAAAATTCATTGCTGCTTATGGTAGTATGGAAGGGTTGTTTGAAAATATACATGAGCTAAAAGGAAAAATGAAAGAAAAGGTAGAAGCTAATCAAGAATTAGGTCTACTTTCTAAAAAGCTAGCGACCATTATGCTAGATGTTCCTGTTGAATTAGAATTGGATAAATTAGTTTTTGAACAACCTAACGTAGAGGCTACCAAAGAAATTTTTACGGAGCTAGAATTCCGTCGTTTGACAGAAAACTTCTTAAAAACATTTGCTCCTTCTGAAGAAAGTACCACCACGACTGAAAAACCAAAAGCAACAAAGGCTAGTGCAGCTGGTCAGTTTGATTTATTTGCAGCTCCTGGTAGTGGAAGTGCTACCAAAGACACAAATATTAATGGTTTTAAAACCATTGAAAATACTAATCATTTCTATCAATTAGTGGATACACCTCTTTCAAGAAAATTATTGTTAGAGAAACTAATGCAACAAAATTCTGTTTGTTTTGATACTGAAACAACTGGATTAAAAGCCTTAGAAGTTGAACTAATTGGAATTGCTTTTTCTTGGGAAGTAGGTAAAGGATACTATGTTTCATTTCCAGAAAATCAAGAAGAAACAAAAGTTATCTTAGAAGAATTTCGTCCATTTTTTGAAGCTGAAACCATTGAGAAAATTGGTCATAATTTAAAATACGATATCAAAGTATTATCAAATTACAACATGCCTGTAAAAGGGAAATTGTTTGATACCATGATTGCGCATTACCTTATCAATCCTGATATGCGTCATAATATGGATGTACTTGCTGAAACCTACTTAAACTATCAACCTGTTTCTATTACAGAATTGATTGGTAAAAAAGGTAAAAATCAACTTTCAATGCGACAAGTTGAGTTACCAAAACAAACCGAGTATGCAATTGAAGATGCAGACATCACCTATCAGTTAAAAGAGCATTTTTCTAAAGAGCTAGAAAGTGGTAATGTTACTAAATTATTCAACGAAGTAGAAACACCGTTAGTTTCTGTATTAACAGCTATGGAAATTGAAGGTATTAATTTAGATACTGATTTCTTAAAAATACTTTCTGAAGCGTTATCTAAAGATATCTCACAACTTGAACAAAACATATACCAACAAGCTGGTGAAGAATTTAACATTGCATCACCTAAACAATTAGGGCCTATCTTGTTTGATAAGCTAAAACTAGTTGATAAACCTAAAAAGACTAAAACTGGTCAATATTCAACAGCAGAAGATGTACTTTCTTACTTAGCTAAAGACCATCAAATAGTTGCTGACATTTTAGAATATCGTCAGTACAAAAAGCTTCAAAGCACCTACGTTGATGCACTTCCTAATGAAATTAACCCTAAAACAGGAAGAGTGCACACCGTATACGCTCAGGCTGTAGCAGCTACAGGGCGTTTAAGTTCTAACAACCCGAACTTACAGAATATTCCTATCCGTACAAAACGCGGAAAAGAAGTCCGTAAAGCCTTTATTCCACGAGATGAAAACTATGTATTATTAGCAGCCGATTACAGTCAGATTGAATTACGAATTATTGCTGCTTTAAGCGAAGAAGAAACCATGATTAAAGCTTTTAAAGATGGTGAAGATATTCACGCTTCTACCGCTGCAAAAGTGTTCAACGTTCCTATTGAAGAGGTAACCCGCGAACAACGTAGCAATGCTAAAACGGTAAACTTCGGAATTATTTATGGGGTTTCTGCCTTCGGATTAAGTAATCAAACCGATTTATCTCGTAAAGAATCAAAAGAATTAATCGACACCTATTATGCAACCTATCCGAAACTAAGAAATTATATCTCTAAGCAGGTAGATTTTGCTCGTGAACATGGATATGTAGAAACTGTTTTACATCGTCGTCGTTATTTAAAAGACATCAATTCTCGTAATGCTATTGTTCGTGGTGCTGCAGAAAGAAATGCAGTAAACGCTCCTATTCAAGGTTCTGCTGCCGACATCATTAAACTTGCCATGATTAACATTTATAAGCGATTTGAGCAAGAAAACTTCAAGTCGAAAATGTTACTACAGGTACATGATGAATTGGTTTTTGACGCACATAAAGATGAATTAGATATTATTAAACCTATCATTAAACAAGAAATGGAAAATGCTTTTAAAATGAGCGTTCCGCTAGATGTTGAAATAGATACAGGAGCTAATTGGTTAGAGGCGCATTAAAGTTTAGTAATTGCCTTTTCTAAAATCTCTTTTACCTGAAGTTTTAAACTTTCAGGTTCAATTATTTTGGCATAATCTGAAAACACAATGTACCATCTTGAAAAACCGTGTTCAACATAAGATGTCATAAATGTCATTTCTACTTGGTTTCCTTTTACTTTTTCAGAGACAAAACCATGTTGCATCTTACTATTGTTTATATACCTTACGACACTTTTATCAACAGAAATAACAACTTTTGTTTTGGGTATATTTTCATACTGACTACGGTATTCATCTAACGTAATGTGTTCTCTGGTAAAACTATGTTGAGTTGATTTTATAGCTAACATTCTATCGGTTCTAAATTGCCTGTAGTCGCTTCTTAAATGGCAAAAAGCTAATACATACCAAAATCCTGATTCGTGATAAATACCAACAGGTTCCACAAAACGCTCAGAAGGCCCTTCTCTATTTACCGCCTGATATTTTAAAAACACCTGCCTTTTTTCTGCAATACTTTCAAACAAGGTTTCAAGCGCATTTGGTAAGCTATCATTAAATAATTTATGTGCAGGATCAACTAATATTTGTGATTCAAGGGCAGAAATCCAATCTTTTTCACGACCTCGTAGCACTGATTTTAGCTTCATCATAGCAGATTCATAGTAGTTCCCTAAAGATTTATCTACAAACTTCTGCATTAGTTTTTCGGCTGCCACAAAACTTCCTACTTCTTCTCTAGTAAACATAACAGGAGGCAAACGGTACCCTTCCATAATAGAATAACCAACACCTGCTTCACTTATTATAGGTACTCCTGATGCTTCAAGGGTTCTTATATCACGATAAATTGTACGTAGGCTCACCTCAAATCTATCAGCCAATTCTTGTGCTTTTACTATACGTTTAGATTGTAACTGAATAAGTATTGCCACAATTCTATCAAAACGTTTTACCGTGTCTAAACTCATAATGCTATAACATATTTCCCAAAGATAGGATTTCAGGCTGAAGTATTTTTTAAATTTTAGCTTCAACATAATAACTATACTTTATACAAATAAACATACAGTAAGTGACAACCGCTTGTCAATAGACATTTTTAAAATTTATTTTTTCCTACTGACATAAAGCTGTCACCACCTCATATTAATTTTGGTTTCAAATAATAAAAATTACAATTATGGAATCAACAACGAACACATTATTAGAACAAGTAATTACACCTTCTGAGTTATTAGCACATTGGCAAGGGCATCGAGGTTTGACCCGAAGAACTATTGAAGCTTTTCCTGAGGAAGCTTTTTTTAATTACTCTATAGGAGGTATGCGTACTTTTGCTGATATGGTTATGGAACTTTTAGGTATAGCAGGTCCAGGTATTAAAGAAATTGCTACTGGAGAAATTCAAGAATTAATTGAAGAGGTTGATCACGGCAACAAAAAAGCAAAAATTCTTGAACTTTGGGATGAAGCTACTAATGAAATAAACACTTATTGGGCTAAGATAAAACCAGAGCAGTTTCAACAAAACATTAAAATTTTTGGTCAATATGAAGGTACAGTTTGGTCATCAATCTTTTATTTTATTGATAATGAAATCCATCATCGCGGACAAGGATATGTTTATTTACGCGCTTTAGGTATTGAACCTCCATTCTTTTATGAACGTTAATCAAACTAAAATGAAAACAGTTTTGGTATTTAAAACATCAGTTACAAAAAACAAAGAAATTAAAATTGTTCAACCTACTTTAAATCGTTTGATTACCAAAAATGACCGCTGGAATTTTGACTTAGAAGATTGCGATAATATTCTTCGGGTAGAGACTCAAATGGTTAAAGCTGATGACGTTTTAAAAGCAATACAACATCATGGTTTTTATTGTGAAGAATTGTTGTAAAAACAGCTATATTTTCTAGAAACAACAAAGTATAATGTAATAAGAAACCGAATAGAAGAGCAATTAGTTTCTCTATTCGGTTTCTTTATTCTTTCAAGATGATATTATCTACTTTATTACAAATGTTTCATTTTCTACCACCCAGTTAGCCCTTAATTTAAATACTGTTCCATAATAGATAATTTTCTCTGGTTGTTTTCTTAATAAGAAATCTCCAGTATCCCACATACGATTGTTATTTTCATCAACTATAGCTCTAACACTATATTCTTTGGGTTCTAATAAGGTAAATTCTATTTTTTTAGACGAAGTAATATATCTTTTTTCTACTACCTTATCTTGGCTTAATAGTTCAATAATAACAGGAGATTCTGTTTCGTTTTTAACATCCAACACAATACTTGCATAATCTTCTACTGTACGCGTTGTGAATTTATAATCTAACGTATCGTTCGTAGTTTCATAAATATCAGTTATTCCTTTAGGTAACCCCTTAAAGATGTAGCCATATTTAGGTTTCTTTTCAAACAATACAGCTAGTTTATTAATCGACTGCTTTTTCAATTCAAAAGCTACATCAACGGTATCTTTATCAATTAATGAGAATTTAGATTTATCAAAAGAAACAATTGGGTTGTTTGTTTGAATAAACATGGTGTCTTTTAGGTTTAGAACTCCACTTACACTAGATGACACAGATAAAGAGTCAATTTTCTTTTTTCTTAAAAACACAGTTACAGTATCTTTAAAGTTCTGGTTATTCACTATAAAGTTCAATGAATCTCTCTCTATAGGTGTATACCAATAATTGAGTGTATCTTTATCTTTCTCAAACTGGGTGAATGATTTGTAGTCTTGTGGAACTTCCGACAGCAGTTCAATACTCATATCTTCCTGCTTACCTTCAAAACCAAACTGAATTTTTCCTTTTGTTACCTCTTTTCCTCTTTTAAATTCATATGGCTGAATTTCTTTAAAAAAACGAATAGGTTTGTTTATTAAAGTATCTTGAGGCAACGTAATTGTATCTATTACAAAACCAATTTTGTCTGTTTTACTATTAAAAATATAATCGTTCGATGGTTCTTTTAATGCTAGCATTAAATATTTTCCTTCTCGCAGGTTACTAAACTCAAAATTTGTAGAATCTAACGTACTTGTTACATAATTGGGCTTTTGTTTGAAAATAATAGAATCGTTGTATATACTATCAAGCTTATATAACAAAACACTTACTTCTTTCACCTCTTTCTTATCAAAAGCATCAGCTACTGCTCCTTTAATTTTTAAAGAATCGATATAATCTCCTGTTGAAAACACATACTTAAAACTCTCTAACTTATTGTTTTCGTTGTTATCTTGAACTGCATTTCCAAAGTTAAAAGTATAGGTGGTGTTTGGTTGTAGTGTGTCTAATATTTTAATATTAATATACTTACTTGGTGTTCCTTGTGGCGTAATTAATGGTGGATTTTTCATTGGCGGAGAAACTACCAATTGTTTTTGTAAATCTTTTAAAACAATATATTCATCAAAATAAATACGAATGTTATCATCATTAAAATGAATAGTTTCATAAGGAGGATTTGCAGTAACCATTATTGGCGCGGTTTCATCCTTTGGACCTCCTTCTGGTCGTCCTTTACGTGCACAACTACTTATTAAAAAAGCGAAAAGAGTTACTAAAATAAAGTGTTTATTTTTCACAAATTAATGGTTTAAAATCCATTTTCAAAAGTAGTAAATTAAGATGGAATGGTATTAGTCTTTTTGTGTATACGCCATTGTAGCAACACTTATCTTTATGTTTTGTGTTTTTAAAAGTTCATTTGCACAAGCTTCTAATGTTGCTCCTGTAGTAATAACATCATCAATAAGTAAAACATGTTTGTTTTCAAAAAATGTGGTGTCAATAAGTTTAAACTTTGTTTTGTTATTAGAAAACCTTTCAAATCGTTGTTTAAAGGTTTGCGTTTTAGTTTTGGAAGTTCTAATAAGAACATCTGGTTTATACTCAATACTCAAAATATCACTCAATCGTTCACCAAACATAGTTACTTGGTTGTAGCCTCTACTTTTAAGCTTTTTTAAATGTAATGGTACTGGAATAATATAATCTACATCTGTAAAAATATTTAATATTTTTAACCTCTCTCCAAACCAGTCAGCTATGAATATTCCAATTTCTGGCTGATTCTTATATTTTAATTGATGGATAAGTTTTTGGGTTACTCCTTTCTTTTTATAAAAAAGAAAAGAATGTACAGCTTGTATTGGTACTTTTCCATAAAAATTTGACATTAATGTAACATTTATGTGCTTATTATCGTCTATAATTGGTAAGTCGTTTTTACAGATAGTACACAAGAATGTTTCATTTCGTAATAACGTTATTTCACAGTTTACACATAAATTGGGGTAGAATAAATAGAATATCTCTTTTAAAAATTGCATCTTTACAAGCCTTTTTTAACAGAAAGATACAAAAAACAACAGAAGTTATATTTTGAGTAAAAAGTTTAATTTTTTCAAGGAAGCCGTAAAAAACTACAAAACATCAGGTACAGTTGTTCCAAGTTCTAGATACTTGGCAAATAAGATGCTAAAAGAAATCGATTTTAAAACTGCTGAAGTTATTGTAGAACTAGGCCCTGGAAATGGAGCCATAACACAATATATTTTAAAAAAACTTCACCCTAACACTATATTAATTTGTTTTGAAATAAATGATGCTTTTTTTAAAGAGTTAAAAAAAATTAAGCATCCTCAATTGGTAGTTTTAAAAGCCTCTGCTGAAAACATAAAATTAGAAATAGAAAAATTAGGATACTCTAAAGCTGATTATATTGTTTCTAGTTTGCCTCTAACTATAATCCCTAAAGAAATATCACACTCTATCTTAACAAAAAGCTATAATTTTTTAACTACTACTGGGCTTTTTATTCAATATCAATACAGTTTAACTTACTACAAAAAACTAAAAGAAGTTTTTGGTAATGCTATCGATTTAAGCTTTGAACCTCTAAATTTTCCTCCTGCTTTTATTTACAAATGTGTTAAAAAATAAATAGTATATTAGCACGGAGCATAACCCTTCATTATAACCCCTAAAATGATGCCTGCCTCAAAAATAAAAAACAACGGCTTCGTTGCCTTTTTAATTTTACTAATACTTGTTATTGGGTTTTTATCCTATGAAAATGCTAGAGACTATTCTGAGCTAAAAGCTGTTTTTGAACTTGAAAAAAAAGAGCTTGAAAGCGAGTTAACAAATATTATTGAAGATTATGAAGAAGTAAGCTATAAGAAAAGTGAATACTCATTAAAATTAAAAGATGACCTTCATAAGGTAATTCAACTTAGAGATTCTGTTAAAAATTTAAAAGAAGTAGACTATAAATTCATTAGATACTACAGGAAAAGAACAGGGACACTTATTGAAGAGAACAAAAAGCTTTTTTCTCAAATAAATCATCTTAATACCATTAACAATGAATTAATAACAAAAAACGATAGCGTACAAGAAGCTTTATTGGTTAAAGAGAAACAAAACGCTAAACTTACCGACATAAATCGTTTTTTAAGCAAAGAAAAGCAAGCATTAAAGAAAAAAATAGCTACTGCTGAAGTTATTGAAGTTTCTACCATAAAAGCAGAAGCCATGAAAAAGAAAAGAAATGGAAAGTTTACCTCAACAACAAGATCCAATAAGGTAAATGCCTTTAAAATAGAATTTGATTTACTAGAAAACAAAGTGGCCTCTCCTGGACCTAAAAAAGTTTACATCCAAGTAATGGATACAAATAAAAAAGTTGTTACTCCATTTAAAGAAGTAAGTTTGCAAAACAATAAAAAAATATGGTGTAGCGATATTTTAATTGCCGAGTACAACAACAAACAACTATCTATGATTTCCTTTGTTAGTGTAGATAGCAAAATTAGTGCAGGAACTTATCAAATAAATACATTTGTAAACGGTATTCAAGCAGGCAATAAATCTTTAGCACTAAAATAAAAAGAACCCCATAAATTAATAATAAACTTAATATAATCAATCCCCCCTAAACCATGAATCAACAAAAAACCAAGAATGTTTCAATTTTAGTATTAATTATTTTATCTCTTTTCCTTTTTTATTACTCGTTTCAAAAATCAAATGAAAATAAAAACCTTCAGAACATTTTCTTAGAAGAAAAAGCCGAATTACAGCAAGATCTTGACGAAATGATTAAAGATTACACTGATGTAGTTGTAGGTAAAAAGCGTTTGGCTGACAGATTAGAAGTAGAGCTAATAAAAATGAAAAATTTAAGAGACTCAATAAAACTCTTAAAATCTGACAACTTTGGACTTATAAGAAAATACAGAAGTAGAATTGCTAGCTTAGAGCGTGAAAACAAAAAACTTTTCATTCAGATAGATTCTTTAAATAGTGCGAATGATGCTTTAACGCAAGAAAATGTTATTGCTAACGAAATTTTACAACAAAAAGATAGTGTAAATGAGACTCTAACAGAAAAAAACAAAGAGTTAGAGGCAAAAGTAGCTATTGGTGGAATTATTAAAACAAGCCCAGTAAAAGCTGTTGCAATGAAAGAACGTAGTAGTGGAAAACTAACATCTACAAGTAGATCTAGTAGAACAGATGCTTTTAGAATTAATTTTGATTTATTAGAAAATCCAATTACTACTGCTGGTGAAAAACGCGTATACATTCAAATTATTGATGAAAACAAAAATATAATTGCTCCAAAAGGAAAAACTGACTTAAAAAACGGGCAAAAAGTTCAGTATACAGACTCTCTTGAGGTTAACTACAACAATAACCGTTTAAGCCTTGTTTCTCTTGTTTTAGTCAACAGAGATGATATTAAAAAAGGAAAGTATGTTATTAGTGCTTTTGTTGATGGTGTTTACTCTGGAAACACGACGATAAAACTAAGATAAAAGCTTTAATAAGCACAAAATGTAAATAAAAAGTGAAGAGTTTAATTAATTCTTCACTTTTTTCTTTTTCCATACCCTTAGTTTAAATCCTTATTTTATTTTTGCAACATGGCAAAACAAGAAGATCAATTTAAAAAAGTATTATCACACGCAAAAGAATACGGTTATGTATTCCAATCATCTGAAATTTATGATGGTTTAAGCGCGGTGTATGATTATGCTCAAAACGGAGTAGAATTAAAGAAAAATATTCGTGATTATTGGTGGAAAGCAATGGTGCAAATGCACGAAAACATTGTAGGTATTGATGCTTCAATACTAATGCACCCAACTACTTGGAAAGCCTCAGGCCACGTTGATGCTTTCAACGATCCTTTAATTGACAACAAAGACTCTAAAAAGCGTTATAGAGCTGATGTTTTAGTTGAAGATTTTAGAGAAAAAATCAACGAAAAAATTCAAAAAGACATAACCAAAGCAAAAAAACGTTTTGGTGATGCTTTTGATGAAAATGAATTTAGAAGTACAAATCCTAACGTTTTAAGACGTCAAAAACAAATTGACGAGATAACGGTTGAACTAACTAGAGTTCAAGAAGAAAACGATTTAGAAGGATTTAGAAATTTAATTATAGACTTAGGTATTACATGTCCTGTTTCTGGTTCTAAAAACTGGACCGAAGTTAAACAGTTTAACTTAATGTTTGGAACGCAACTTGGAGCTTCTGCTGACAGTTCAACACAAGTATATTTACGTCCTGAAACAGCGCAAGGTATTTTTGTAAACTTCTTAAACGTACAAAAAACAGGGCGCATGAAAATTCCTTTCGGAATTGCACAAACCGGTAAAGCCTTCCGTAATGAAATTGTAGCACGTCAGTTTATTTTCAGAATGCGTGAATTCGAGCAAATGGAAATGCAATTTTTTGTAAAACCAGGAACTCAAAAAGAGTGGTATGAAGAGTGGAAAGCAACTCGTTTAAAATGGCATATGTCTTTAGGAATGGGAGAAGAAAATTATCGTTTCCACGACCATGATAAATTAGCTCATTATGCTGATGCAGCTGCTGATATTGAATTTAAATTTCCTTTTGGATTTAAAGAATTAGAAGGAATTCATTCTCGTACTGACTTCGATTTAAGTCAGCATGAAAAGTTTTCTGGTAAAAAACTACAGTACTTCGATCATGAAGACAATACTAGTTATGTACCATACGTAATTGAAACATCAATTGGTTTAGACAGAATGTTCTTAGCTGTTTTCTCTAACTCTTTACAAGAAGAAGAGCTAGAAAATGGTTCAACAAGAACAGTTTTAAAATTACCTGCAGTTTTAGCACCTACCAAAGCAGCTATTTTACCGTTGGTTAAAAAAGACGGATTACCAGAAATCGCTCGTAAAATTGTTGACGATTTAAAATGGGACTTCAATGTTGTTTATGATGAAAAAGATGCTGTTGGAAGAAGATATCGTCGTCAAGATGCTGTTGGTACACCTTTCTGTATTACAGTAGACCATGATACTTTAGAAGACAATACCGTTACTATTCGTCATAGAGACACTATGGAACAAAAACGTGTTAAAATAGAAGAATTAAGCAACATTATTAAACAAGAGGTAGATGTACGTTCTTGGTTACAAAAAATGGAAGCATAAATCTTAAAACGACAAAATAAAGCAAGAATCCTAAACGTAACTGTTTAGGATTTTTATTTTTGCATTAGTAAATAACTTTATATACAAATCTTAATATCAAGCAAGGGTTTTAATATTAGATTACAAACCAATAAAATAGAAAACAGATGAAAACTGTACTTAAAATATTATTCACCATCTTTTTACTTTGGATGATAGCAGGAGCTTATCTTTTAAACACAGAGCATCCTAAAGCACAGGTAGTAATGGGTCTAGGTGTTTTATACATGTCATTTATATTAATGCCTTTATTTATTTACTATAGATATAAAGATGGTAAGTATAAAAAATATGTTATGAACTCTCATAAAGACAAAAAAAAAGCTGAAGATTAATCTTCAGCTTTTTTTTACTTTATATTTTACTCACTATTGTAAAGTAGGTGAGTAATTTGTTGGGTAATCATCTGGTTTAGCTAAACCGTCTTTACCTACAGTAAAGTTAGATCCATATGTAGCATCAATAGCAGCTAACATTTTATTAGCCATTAAAGCATATCCTCTACCAGTTAAGTGAATTCCATCTAAACCAACTAAACCACCAGTCACTAAACTAGTATTCATATTGTAATTTCCGAATTCTAAACCAACTGTAGAAGCTTCTTGTAAAATAGCTTTAAAGTCGACAAAAGCATATCCGTTTGCATCTGCCATTGTTTTAAGGCTTGTGTTATAAGCATCCGTTGCTACTTTTATTTCTGCCTGTTCACTAGGAACCAAGACCCATTTGTCTTCTAAAGGTAAAGACACTCCTTCTACAGAAAACATTCCTGCTAACTGTTCTGGTAAACCTTGCGTCATTAAAAACTGAACAGAACTCTTATTTATCTCTCCTATCACATTCATACTA
Source organism: Tenacibaculum litoreum (assembly GCF_964513915.1). NCBI lineage: Bacteria > Pseudomonadati > Bacteroidota > Flavobacteriia > Flavobacteriales > Flavobacteriaceae > Tenacibaculum > Tenacibaculum litoreum. The sequence goes on from NZ_CAZEQS010000004.1 coordinate 783,259, forward strand.
GGTAATACTAATAAATCATCAGCAGTTGCTTGTCTTGCTTGACCGTAATAAGTTCCTAATAAACCTGCTACTTTTTGCAATGTAGTTGCATCAGTTGGTAACCCGAAGCTAGCCACAAAAGGAGGGAACGTAGGGCTTGCCAATAGAGCTCCAACAATTTGAGCAGTTTTATCTTCTAACGATTCATCTTTAATCACAACAGCACTTGCAGCATCTGTAGCAAATACAATTGATCTTTCTGGAACACCAATAGCTTCAAAAACTCCATTTATCGCTCCAAAAACATTATTTAATGTTGGTATTTGCGCCCCAAAATCAGGGTTACTAGGATCTAATGGTGCATAAGGTACCGTAGTAAAGTGAGGTAAACTTGTAATATATGGTAAGTTTGCTACTACACCTTTTGCTCCTGTTAATTTTAAGGCTGCTTCAACCGTACCTAAAGCAAAATCAAAAGTTGCTGTAGATGTAATTGGATTAGAATCGTCTCCTCCAGAGGTAGCATAACCTAACACATCATTTCCTCCAAACTCAGACAAGGTAAAAAATGTTGGATTTTGACCAACTGCCAATTCAATAATAGAAGCATCTGTACTTCCAGCTACTCTTACAGCATAAGGATTTGCAGCTGCTGGGAAATTAGCTAAATTACCATATCCTGGTGCAATAAAATGTGTACTCTTTGCTCCTGGCACCCCTACATTATTAAATGGTCCTGTTGGATTATTCAATGCAAAATCTGTAGTAGACATCGCCATTGGATTAACATTACTTAAAGAGGTTGGGCCTTCACCATTGAAAGTTAATCTTACATCAAATAACCTTTCTCCTGTTACTGGATGTAGTACAGGGCTACCTGCTAAAATTAAACCTCCATAATTATCATTCATTAAAGGCTGCGTAAAATCTCCTCCGCCTACCATTGCAAATTTTTTAGCTAAAGTATTTGGAAAAGAGTTTTGTTGACCTGCTTTAAACAAAGCATTATCTGTAAAACCAGCTGTAAAAGATGCTCCAATAGCAACATATTTTGAAAAGTCTGCACTACCTGCTTGTAATGCTACAGTACTCTCTGCTTCACCTTTAATTTCAGGTAAATTATTATCTACATCACAGGCAACAAAACCTAAAAATAACGCAGATAAAAATGTATATTTTAATGTGTTTTTCATTGTTAATTTTTTTTAGTTATTGATTGTCCAAGAAATATAGTACTGAGAACCTACCGCTCCTACTCCAGGTGCACTTAAGTATTCTTCACCTGTTAAATTAGACCCTCCTACTTTAAACACTGATTTAATTGAAGGAACAGAATAGTTAATTTGAGCATCAAGAACAGTTCTTTCTTCTACAGTTCCTTCTAAGAAGGTAGACTGCCAATAGAACTCATTTTGCCAACGAGCACTTATGTTAAATCCAAAGTTTTCAAATAAATTTGTGTGTCCAAATTGCATTTTCACTTTGTGCTCTGGTGTATTAAATCCAGCTTCAAAATCAGGGTCAGCAGCTTGATCAAAATCAAACTTAGACCATGTATAGTTTAATCCAACATCAAACCCGTTAAATACCTTCGTGTTTAATCCTAAACCTACTCCATAAGAATCTACATCAACTGTTGAATTAGTTTTTACACTAAATGTTCTTACCAAATCTCTATTAGTTAAGTTATTCACAGTAACTGGTGTGTTTGGATCTACTAATACAACTACATCTTTATTAGAAATAAAGTCAGAATACATATTATAGTATGTACTAAAATCAATAGACAACTTATTTTCTCCTAAAGGAACTGCTGCACGATAACCTACTTCAAAAGATTTTACTTTTTCCGGCTCTACTAAATCTGTAGTTGCCAAAGTAGGGTTTCCGTTTGCTATAGAGTTAGCAGAATAACCTCTATCAAACACATCTTGTCCTGTTAAAACAAAACTTCCTGTTGTTGTAATTGCTGGTGCAGAAAAACGCCCAATATTATCAGGAGCTGTACCTAAAATAAATCCTGCTCCTGTTGCTAAACCAATATATTGGTCTTGCGTTGTTGGGTTACGGAAACCTGTTTGAAAAGAAGCTCTAAAGTTGTGATTCTTATTTTCTCCAGTCGCATACGCTAACGAAACTCTTGGTGTAACGTTTCCATCAAAATTATCTGACTTATCATAACGAATAGATCCAGTAAATTTTAAACGATCATCCATCATTTTCTTTTGAATTTGAGTATATAACCCATATTCTCCATATTTAATTGGACCATCACTATCGGTATAAATAGTTCCATAAGAGTTCAATCTGTATTGTCTATATGACCCTCCTACTTGTACCTCAGCCCAATCTATATAATCACGTAAGTTTAAGTTACCATCTGCATGATAATAGCTTGTATTATCTCTAAACTTTGAACCAGTTAGTAAATCTGGATCAGCAGTTACTTCATTAAAAAGTCTTGTAAATTCAGGCGTACCTGGTACAGCACGACCCTTATCAGCATAAATTCTCGCTGCTGCATGATTTGAAGCTTCAACATTAGGAACTGCACCTAAATAAGCTTTTGCATAATCCCCAAACCAATTAGTATTAGATTTCCACTTACTATTAATATTAATTGCAGCAAAACGAGTATCGTATGAATCTCCTGCATCTTCACCTGCATAATATCCTCTTATAAAGAAGTTTTTACCTCTTACTTCTAACTTATGTTGTTCCATAAAGAAGTTAGCTAAATTGTAACGGTTTTGTCCTTGATAAATAGTATTACCTCTACCGTATTTAGAATTCCAAATAATTTCAACACGGTCATTACCTAAAGGACGATAATGAATAGCTCCATTGAATTTTACGCTTTTAGCTTCGTTAGACATTAAGTCTACTTCTCTATATCCTGTTCTACTAACCTTTCCAATAGCTCCTCCTAAATTAACAGAAACCTCATCTCCATAAACATTTGCTCCATCATAGTTAGGATCATCATTATGATTCATTCCAGGAATGTATGTACCTCCAATACCTGTTGTATTTCTATAGTCAGTAGCATGCCATTCTTCTCCTTTTAAGTAAGAAAAACTAGCTTTAACTGCAAAATAATCGTCAAAAGCATGTGCCATTTTAATTGTAGCATCATAATATCCATTATCTCCTGCTGCTTCTTGACTTGTTAATCCTGTTTTTAAACCAACGCTAATACCTTGCTCATTAAATGGGTTTTCACTACGCATTAACATAATACCGTTAAATGCATTAGCCCCATATAAAGCCGAAGCTGCTCCTGGTAAAATTTCAACACTTTTTACATCTACTTCAGAAATTCCTAATAAGTTTCCAATAGCAAAGTTTAATGCTGGAGAAGCGTTATCCATACCATCAACTAACTGTACAAAACGCTCATTACCAAACGTAGCAAAACCACGTGTGTTTACTGTTTTAAATGTTAAACCTCCTGAGTTGATGTCAACTCCTTTTAAATTTTCTAATCCATCGTAATATGAAGCAGAAGCTGTATTTTTTATCGCTCTAGAATCAAAACGTTCGATTGTTACAGGTGATTCCATAACACGTTCTGGAGTTCTCGAAGCCGATACAACTACCTCATCTAAAGATGTTGCATTTTCTGTTAAGCTAACCTCAACAACTTGGTTGTTTTTTGTTATCTCAACTGTTTTTGTTTGATACCCTAAAGAAGAAATTTCAATGGTAAACGGAGGGATATCTGTTACCGTCATTGTAAACTTACCATCAAAATCAGTAGACGTTCCTACTGCTTTTCTCGAAACTTTAATGTTTGCTCCTGGTAGTGGCCCACCTAGCGAAGCATCATTAACCGTACCTGTAATGGTAGTTTGAGCAACCATCATTGCTGTACCAAATAGCACAAATGCAACAAGTAATAGTTTTTTCATCATAATGTAAAATAATTTGTTAACTGTAGTGCAAAATACAATTTTTTTTCATTTGCAAAATATTTACCCAGTTTTTTTGTAATTATACTAATTATAAAGAGAAAAACTTACCAAAAACTAATTTTAGCTTTTATTTCTTAATTTATTATTTATCATCTTATACAAATTGTATTTTTGCCTAAATTTATTAGTTGTCTTGGAAATTATACATTCTATTTTTGATTTTACTCCTTCTCAAAAAACAATGGTCACCATTGGTACTTTTGATGGAGTGCATATTGGGCATCAAGAGATTATTGAAAAATTAGTTAGTGAAGCAAAAGCTAGTAATAAAAAGTCGGTATTGCTAACATTTTTCCCTCACCCAAGAATGGTATTGCAAAAAGATGTTTCCATTAAGCTAATAAACACTATTGACGAAAGAGCTCAACACCTAGAAAAATTAGGATTAGATTATTTAATTATTCATCCTTTTAGTAGAGAGTTTTCAAGATTAACTGCTTTAGATTTTGTTCGTGATATTTTAGTAAATCAACTAAACATTTCTAAATTGATTATTGGTTACGATCATCATTTTGGAAAAAATAGAGAAGGTAATATTGAGCAATTAACTGAGTATTCTCACTTATATGATTTTACTGTTGAAGAAATTCCTGCTCAAGATATTGATGAAGTATCAGTTAGCTCAACTAAAATTAGAAAAGCTCTTGCCAATGGGCATTTAAAAACTGCTAATAATTATTTAGGGTATAACTTTTCTCTTACTGGAAAAGTTGTAAACGGAAAACAGTTGGGTGGAAAAATAGGCTTTCCTACCGCAAATATTGACATCCCTGAAGATTATAAATTAATTCCTAAAACAGGTGTTTATATAGTAAAATCTATTATTGATAATACAACTATTTATGGAATGATGAATATTGGTAACCGACCAACAGTTGATGGTGAACACCAAACAATTGAAGTACATTATTTCAATTTCAACCAAAACTTATATGGTAAAGAATTAACTATTGAGTTACTTTACTACTTAAGAGACGAACAAAAGTTCGATTCTGTTTCTGGCTTAATTTCTCAATTAAAAAAAGACAAGCAAAACTCAATGCTTTTTTTAAAAAGTTACGCCAAGCTCTAACCTTAAAATCATACTTAAAGCCCCCCGGTTTCAAATAGCTTTAGAATTAGTATTATTGACGTAACTACATACAAAGTTAATTTTTTTAAAACCTACATAATGACAAGTATGTCATTATGTATTTCATATGTTTTTAAGATTTTGTATCGAAAAAGAATAATGCTGTCAAAAAATGAGGTAACCTTAAAAAAGGTAGCCCTTTGCGTAAAAACTTTAAGAGAAGAATATCATATTACTTCAAGTGAGTTTTATATTGATACTGGAATACATTTGGCAAGAATAGAACAAGGAAAAACAAATGTCACTATTACTACTCTTCAGAAAATATGTGATTATTTCAACATTACTTTATCAGACTTCTTTATGATGCTTGAAGAAATTTAGTATGCAAAACACATTGCTTAAGTCTATAGCTTCTTTTATCTTTGCTTTTCTTAAAAAAATTAAAAAGATGTTACAGGTTCAGTTTATTAGAGAAAACAAACAAACTGTTTTAGACGGATTAGCAAAACGTAATTTTGCTAATGCCGAAACAATTATTGAAGAAGTATTAACTGCTGATGAAACGCGTAGAGCTACACAAGTTTCTTTAGATAATGTTTTAGCTGAATCGAACAAAATATCCAAAGAAATTGGAGGTCTTTTTAAGTCTGGTAAAGTTGAAGAAGCAAATCAACTAAAAGCAAAAACTGGTGAATTAAAAGAGCAGTCTAAACAACTAACAGAAGAATTAAACTCAGCTGCAGAGAAATTAAACGAATTATTATATCAAATTCCTAATGTTCCTCACCCATCAGTAAAAGCAGGAAAGAGCGAAGAAGATAATGAAGAAATTTTCAAAGAAGGAATTGTTCCTGACTTAGGAGAAAACGCATTACCTCACTGGGAGTTAGCAAAGAAATATGATATTATCGATTTTGACTTAGGTGCAAAAATTACGGGTGCTGGTTTTCCTGTGTATAAAGGAAAAGGAGCTCGTTTACAACGTGCTTTAATCAACTATTTTTTAGATAAAAATACAGCTGCTGGATATAACGAAGTACAGGTTCCTCATTTAGTAAATGAAGCTTCTGGTTTTGGAACAGGACAATTACCTGACAAAGAAGGACAAATGTACCATGTAACAGGTGACAACTTATACTTAATACCAACGGCAGAAGTACCTGTTACTAATATGTTTAGAGGTGATTTAGTACAAGAAAATGATTTACCAATTGCTGTAACAGGTTATACACCTTGTTTCCGTCGTGAAGCAGGAAGTTATGGAGCGCATGTTCGTGGATTAAACCGTTTACACCAATTTGATAAAGTTGAAATTGTTCGTGTTGAGCATCCTGATAATTCATACAATGCTTTAAATGGAATGGTAGAACACATTAAAGAAATTTTACGTGAATTGAAATTACCATATCGTATTTTACGCTTATGTGGTGGAGATACTGGTTTCACCTCTGCCCTAACCTTTGATTTTGAATTGTATTCTACTGCGCAAGAACGTTGGTTAGAAATTAGTTCAGCTTCGAATTTTGAAACTTTTCAAGCAAATCGCTTAAAACTACGTTTTAAAAACAAAGAAGGTAAAAGTCAATTGGTACATACTTTAAATGGAAGTTCTTTAGCCTTACCTCGTGTATTAGCTGGTATTTTAGAAAACTACCAAACTGAAGATGGAATTAAAATTCCAGAAGTGTTAGTTCCTTACTGTGGTTTTGATATGATTGATTAATCAATCTTTAATATAAAAAATGAAAAAATCCCAAGCCTCAATTACGACGCTTGGGATTTTTAATTAATCAATCCCCATTGAAAAAAATATGTTTAGTTGGCAACTACTGCTACCATTAATCTCTTGTATTTATTCATTTCTAACAATGCTTCAAAGTATTGAGTTATTTGACCTTTTCTCATAAACTCATTTGCATTATGTTTTGCTATTTCGTATTGTGTCGTAAAATTTCTCATAGTTAACATTGTTTAGTTGTTTTACTAGTAAGACAAAGTTCGTGCCAAAATGTTACACTTCTTTTCAAAAAAGCACCTCTTTTAATAGTATTTTAACAATTATGTTCTGTATTTTTGATAGATAAAATCCTCTTTACTGAATTAGGCTTAAAAGCACAATGCTTAAAATTTTCCAAAATGAAGAAAATCATTATTCTATTTAATTTACTGGTTTTAAGCTTGTTTTGTCACGCACAACAAAACGAGTTTATTATTGCTGAAAATTATTTTAGAAATAATGAATATGAAAAAGCAATTCAGTTGTACAAAAGATTGTACGATCAAAGCCCTTATAATACAACCTACTTAAAAAAATTAATTACTTGTTATCAAGAAACAGAACAATTTACAGTTGCTGAAAATTTACTTACACAAAAACTGAAAGAAAAACCAAACTTATCTTATTTATATGTAGTTCTTGGTTATAATTTTGAACGTCAAGAAAAAATTGAGGATGCTAATAAATACTATCAAAAAGCAATAGAATCTATTAATAAAAAAGCAAATTATGGCTCTTTGATAGCTGGTTTATTTAAAAATTACAGCAAGTTAGATTTAGCTATTGAAGCATTTAATAAAGTAATGGAAATTAACCCAAAAGCAAATTATGGGTTTCAATTAGCCCAGATTTATGGTGAAAAAGGAAATTTTGAACAAATGTTTAAGTCCTATATTGATTTGGTTGATAAAAATGAAGGTTACCTTAACAACGTTAAGCGCTATGCTGGTAAATATTTAACTGATGATAGTGAAGATGAAAATAACATTTTGTTTAAAAAAGCTCTATTACGAAAGTCAATAAGTAACCCTAAAGATATCTGGAACGATTTACTTTCTTGGTTATTTATTAGACAAAAACAGTATAACAAGGCACTTATTCAAAACAAGGCCTTACTTGCAAGAAACCCTGATAATTTAGGTAAAATTAATGATTTAGGTAAAATAGCTCTAGAGAACAAAGACTACGAGACTGCTGAAGAATGTTTTAATCTTATTATAGAGAAAACAAATTACCCTAGAGATAAGTTCAATGCCATAAACAATAACCTAAAAATAGCTATTGAAACAAAACAACCTGATGTAGAAGAACGTTTTAATTCCATTTTCAAAGAATACGGAATTAACTCAAAAACACTTTTCACACAGGTAGAGTATGCTAATTATCTAACTTTTACAAAGAACACCCCAGAAGAAGCAGCTACTGTTTTAAAAAACGCATTAAACTTTACCAATTCAAAATTTATAAAAGCTTCCATAAAACTTAAACTTGGTGATGTTTTTGTTTATATGGGGAAATTTAACAAAGGACTAATTTATTTTTCTCAAGTTCAAACACTGTTCAAAAATAATTACATAGGTCAAGAAGCCCGCTTTAAAGTAGCACAAGCTTCCTACTTTAAAAATGATTTTACTTGGGCAAAAGCTCAACTAAAAATTTTAAAAGGATCTGCTACGCAACTTATTGCTAACGATGCTGCTGATTTGTTCTTAACTATTTCGGATAACGAACCTAAAGACAGCATTGGTACAGGTTTAAAAGAATATGCCAAAGCTGATTTATTAGCTTATCAAAATAAAAATGATGAAGCAATTGCCATTTTAAACGATATAATTGCTAATTATAGAGGACAATCTATTGAAGATGAAGCCTTATTTAAACAAGCTCAATTATTAGTTAAAAAGAAACAATATGATGAGGCTATTTTAAATTATACTAAAATAATTTCCTTAGATAAAGAAGGTATTTATGTTGATGATGTATATTATCATATGGCTGAATTATACAACAACGAATTAAATAACCCAGAAAAGGCTAAAGAATACTATCAAAAGATTATTTTTGACCTCCCTTCGAGTATATATCTAGTAGAAGCTCGAAAAAAGTTTAGAAAATTAAGAGGAGACGATATTTAATAAATCAATTTTGAAAGTTTGAAAATGTATCAATTACTCCATTTTCAAATTTCCAAACTTCCAAATTAAAAGAAATGTACATATACAACGTAACAATAAATATAGACGAAAGTATACACACTGAATGGTTAGCTTGGATTGAAAACCATATACCAGAAGTATTAGCTACAGGACACTTTTTAAGTGCTAAAATGACACAAGTGTTAGTTGAAGAAGAGATGGGAGGCATTACTTACTCTATTCAATATACTGCAAAAACACGTGAAGATTTAGATAACTATTATAAACATAGTGCAAACAAACTACGCAACGACGGATTAAAAAAGTTTGCTGATAAAATGCTTGCTTTTCGTACTGAATTAAAAGTAGTAAATGAGTTTTTTCCTACAGTAAATAGTAATTAGTTAATATCAAAAAAACAAGATTATAGGCGTATAACGTCTAAAAGTCTATCAATCTAAAACCATGACTGTAAAAGCAAAAAAACATTTAGGACAACATTTTTTAAACGATGAAAACATCGCTAAAAAAATAGCTGATACACTTACCGAAAAGGAGTATGATAATGTATTAGAAATTGGTCCTGGAATGGGCGTTTTAACCAAATACTTATTGGAAAAAAAACCAAAAGTAACAGTAATGGAGCTAGATTCCGAATCGGTAACCTATTTACAAGAAACGTTTCCTGTTGAACATATCAAACTGAATACCTCAAAAGAGAAGTTTACCATTATTGAAGGGGATTTTTTAAAAAAGAACTTTACTGAAATATTTGATAAGCAACAAGTAGCTATCATTGGTAACTTCCCTTATAACATTTCTTCTCAAATTGTTTTTAAAGCCATTGAAAACCGTGAATTTGTTCCTGAGTTTTCAGGAATGTTTCAAAAAGAAGTTGCTCAACGAATTGCAGAAAAAGAAGGAAGTAAAACCTACGGAATACTCTCTGTATTAACACAAGCTTTTTACGATGCCGAATACTTATTTACGGTACCTCCTTCTGTATTCAATCCACCGCCAAAAGTAGATTCTGGAGTTATTAGACTTATCAGAAAAGAGAACTACACACTTCCTGTTGATGAAAAATTATTTTTTAGAGTTGTAAAAACTGCTTTCAATCAACGAAGAAAAATGTTACGTTCAAGTTTAAAATCTTTTAATCTTTCGGATACCTTAAAAGAAGACCCTATATTTGCGATGCGTCCCGAGCAATTGTCGGTACAAAAATTCATTGAGTTGACACAAAAAATAGCTCAAATCAATAGTTAAGAGCTTATTTTTAATAAAAACAAGTCTTCTTTTTGGGTTAGATTTCAACATATTCAAAACCTTGATAATCAAGCAAAATCGCAAGCGATGGCATTAGAAATCACAAAAGACTTATTAGAAAACGTAAAAGAACTGATTCAACATCAAAAAGACACAGCTCTTTCTGAGGTGTTTTCAGACATTCACTATGCTGATATTGCAGAAGTTTTAGATGAACTTTCTTTTGAAGATGCTGTTTATATTATACGTTTATTAGACAGTGAAACAACTTCAGATGTATTAATGGAAGTTGATGAAGAGGTTCGTGAAAAAGTTTTTGAACAACTATCTGCCAAAGAAATTGCCGAAGAGGTTAATGAACTTGATACTGATGACGCTGCCGATGTTATTGCTGAACTTCCTGAAGAACGAAAACAAGACGTTATTCAGAAAATTGAAGACCGAGAACATGCCAAAGAAATTGTAGAGTTACTACGTTATGCCGAAGATTCGGCAGGTGGATTAATGGCAAAAGAGCTTGTAAAAGTAAATGAGAACTGGAATGTACTTACTTGTGTAAAAAAAATGCGTCAGCAAGCTGAAGAGGTTACTAGAGTTCATTCTATTTATGTGGTTGATGATGAAGGTAAGTTAAAAGGACGTTTATCTTTGAAAGATTTGTTAATGGCGTCTACTCGCGCTAAAATTTCAGATGTTTACATTCCGAAAGTAGATTTTGTTCATGTACACGATGACGCAGAAGATGTAGCTAACATTATGCGTAAGTATGATTTAGAAGCTATTCCTGTTGTAGATGAATTAGGCGTTTTGGTAGGTAGAATTACCATTGATGATATTGTTGATGTAATTAAAGAAGAAGCTGAAAAAGATTATCAATTAGCAGCAGGTATTACACAAGATGTTGATTCTGAAGATAGTATTTTACAATTAACCAAAGCTCGATTACCATGGTTATTCCTAGGTTTAATTGGGGGTATAGGGGCTGCAAGAATTATGGGCTTTTTTGAAGGTGCTTTAGAAGAAAACGCTATTCTTTTTATGTTTACTCCTCTTATTGCCGCTATGGCTGGTAATGTTGGTGTACAATCATCAGCAATTATTGTGCAAGGGTTAGCTAACGACGACGTAAAAGGAAGTGTTACCAACAGGTTATTAAAAGAAATGTCTTTAGCTGCCGTAAACGGACTTGTTTTAGCTATTATTTTATTTTTCTTTATCTGGGTTTGGAAAGGAGATATGACAATTGCCTCTGCTATTTCGTCTTCATTATTTGCAGTAATTATTGTAGCTGGTTTAGTAGGTACTTTTATTCCTTTATTTTTAGATAAGAAAGGGATTGATCCTGCTATTGCTACTGGACCTTTTATTACAACGAGTAATGATATTTTTGGGATTTTAATCTATTTTTGGATAGCAAAAATGATTATTGGGTTTTAATCAATTGATTCCACTTTCTCAATCAGGTTATCAATCTTACTTTCAGGAATAAATCCTTTTAGCATTAATACAGCTCCAAAAACAATTAATAATACACCCATCCCTCGCTTTATTCTGTATATTACTAATGGAGTTAGTCTACTTTTTAATTGCTTAGCAAGTAATATTTTTCCTAAATCTGTAATTGCATAGCCAGCTATTACAGTACCGAAATACCAAACTAAATACTTTGGATTCATATCGTACGTGGGACCTATAACCACAATTAAACCTAACCAAAAAGCTAATACCCCTATATTTATAAAGTTTAAGAAAAAGCCTTTGAGAAGGAGTTTTAAGTAATTATTACTCTCTGGTAAAACAACATCTGGAGCTTTCGCCTCTTTCTTATTGTTTTTATCTAAATAGGTAATTAATCCATAAACAATAAGCACCAATCCTCCAATAAGAAACAAGCGCGGATCATCTTTTATTTTTTCCAACAGACTTCTACTTCCATAATAGGCTATTAACATAAAAGAAATGTCTCCTAAAATCACACCTATATCAAAGGCAATAGCTGCACGAGCACCTTTCAAAATACTTGTTTTAATCAGCATAAAAAACACTGGGCCTATCATAAAAGCCATGAAAACACCTACGAAAAAAGCGTTTTTAAAGTCGTAAAAATCCATTCTATAAAGTTACGCTTTTACCTATACATCATCAAAATCTACCACTATTTTCTGTGTTGTTGGATGCGCTTGACATGTAAGGATTAATCCTTCTTCTAATTCATCATCGGTTAAAATAGAGTTTTTTGCCATTACAGCCTTCCCTTCAGTAACTTTTGCGATACAACTACTACAAACCCCTCCTTGACAAGAATATGGAGCGTCTAGCTTATTACGTAAAGAAGCTGCCAAAACCGTATCGGTTTTTTCCATCATAAAAGTGTGCTCTTCATCATCTAACACTACCTTAATTTCCGATTTCCCATCAGGAATATTTAATGCTGCTTCTTCATCTGAAGTACTTGCTGTAAATAATTCAAAGTAAATATCTCTTTCATCAAACCCATTGTCTTGAAGTGTTTCAGAAACTGTTTGAATCATTTCTTCTGGCCCACATAAATATGCTGAATCGAAAGAAATATCATTATGTATATTTTTTACGAAGTAGTTTACATGTCCTTTATCAATTCTACCAAACTTAGTATTGGTTCTCACCTCTTGACTAAACACATAATGTAAGTTTAATTGAGAAGGGAATTTCTCTGCTAACTCATTTAATTCGGTATAAAAAATAGTACTTTCAGCTCTTTTGTTTCCAAAAACTAATGTAATCGTTGAAGTTGATTCGTTTTCTAACACCGTTTTTACCATTGATAAAACTGGGGTAATTCCACTTCCCGCAGCAAAAGCTAAGTAGTTTTTTTGTGCTTGAGGCTCTAAGATAAATTTTCCTTCTGGTTCAGATACCTCTAAAAAGGTATCTTCTTTCAGTTTTGTTGTAGCATAGGTTGAAAATTTTCCATGATCAACTGCTTTTACAGCTACTTTTATTTGTTTACTATTAGGTGAAGCACAGATAGAATAAGCCCTCCTTATTTCCTTATCGTCTAAAGTAGCTTTTATGGTAATATATTGCCCTGCAATAAAAGTATAGTTATCTGTTAATTCTACCGGAATATCAAATAAAATAGACACAGCATCAGCTGTTTCTCTTATTATTTTTTCAATACGTAATTTATGAAATGTAGACATGTGATCTTTTTAAAGAACTACAAAAATAAGAAACTCAAGCAGAACAAAAGTTAGGGTTTTTATAAAACTTAAAATTCTTTACTTTTTCCCTTCAACCACAACAACAATCTCACCTTTGGCTGGTTTTTCAGTATAATATGCTAACACTTCTTTTACACTTCCTCGCTTGGTTTCTTCAAATAATTTTGTCAATTCTCTAGAAACTGATATTTGTCTATCCTCACCAAAATACTCCACAAAATTTGCTAAGGTTTTTAATAGTTTATGTGGACTCTCATAAAAAATCATAGTGCGAGTTTCTTCTGCTAAGAACTTTAACCGCGTTTGACGTCCCTTTTTTACAGGTAAAAAACCTTCAAAAATAAACTTATCGTTAGGTAATCCAGAATTTACTAATGCAGGCACAAAAGCAGTAGCTCCTGGTAAACACTCTACCTCAACACCATGTTGTACACAAGCTCTTGTCAATAAAAAACCAGGATCTGAAATTGCAGGAGTTCCAGCATCAGAGATTAATGCAAAAGTTTCACCACTTTGTAAACGTTTTACAATGGTATCAACCGTTTTATGTTCATTGTGCATATGATGCGATTGCATTGGAGTAGCAATATCATAGTGTTTTAACAATTTACCACTCGTGCGTGTATCTTCAGCTAAAATATAATCTACTTCTTGTAAGACTTTTAACGCTCGCAGCGTAATGTCTTCTAAATTTCCAATCGGTGTGGGTACCAAGTACAATTTGCTCATACAACAAAACTACAAAGTTTTTAGTCTAAAAAGTTAGGAATCTCTACCTTTTTGTACTTTTGCTATATGTCGAACGACCTTTTGAAAAACATTCAAATTCCTGCTGATTTACGTAAGTTAACATCAGAAGAATTACCACAACTCGCCCAAGAATTGCGTGAGTTTATTATTGATGTGGTTTCCACAAAAGAAGGGCATTTAGGTGCAAGTTTAGGCGTGGTAGAAATCACCATTGCACTCCATTATTTATTTGATACCCCAAACGATTTGTTAGTTTGGGATGTGGGACATCAAGCATACGGACATAAAATTTTAACAGGAAGAAAAGGTATTTTTCATACCAATCGTCAGTTCAACGGTATTTCAGGCTTTCCAAAACGCTCAGAAAGTGAATACGACACCTTTGGTGTTGGTCACTCCTCTACAGCTATTTCGGCAGCTTTAGGAATGGCTATTGCTTCTAAATTACAAGGTATTGAAAAGCATCACATTGCTGTTATTGGAGATGCTTCTATTGCAAGCGGAATGGCTTTTGAGGCCTTAAATCATGCAGGAGACACCAATGCTAATCTTTTAGTTATTCTGAATGATAATGCTATTGGGATTGACCCATCCGTAGGTGCTTTAAAAGATTATTTAACAAAAATTAAAGCTCCTCGATTAGAAATTGAGCAGCATAATATTTTTGAAGCTCTTAACTTTGATTACTCTGGACCAATTAATGGACATAATTTTGAAGAATTACTACGTGAATTAGATCGATTAAAAAAGATTCAAGGACCTAAGTTTTTACATGTAATTACCACCAAAGGGAAAGGGTTACGACAAGCAGAACAAGATCAAGTAAGGTATCACGCTCCTGGAAAATTCGATAAAGTTTCTGGAGACGTTTTACCAAAAGAAGAAAGTAAATACACCAAGTTTCAAGATGTTTTTGGAAAAACGATTGTTGAACTAGCACAACTAAACGAAAAAATTGTAGGAATTACACCTGCAATGTTAACAGGAAGTTCGTTAAAATTTATGATGCAAGAGTTTCCTGATCGTACTTTTGATGTAGGTATCGCAGAACAACATGCGGTAACCCTGGCTGCAGGAATGGCTACTCAAGGGTTAATTCCTTTTTGTAATATTTATTCTACCTTTTTACAACGAGCTTACGATCAAGTAATTCATGATGTAGCCTTGCAAAACTTACCTGTAATTTTCTGTCTTGATAGAGCGGGATTGGTTGGTGAAGATGGAGCAACACATCACGGAGTTTTTGATTTAGCATATTTGCGTTGTATCCCAAACCTGATTGTATTTACTCCTCGTAACGAAATTGAGCTGCGTAACATAATGTTTACCGCTCAACAAGGATTCGAACATCCAATTGCAATTCGTTACCCAAGAGGCAAAGGGAAATTAGAGCAATGGAAAACTCCATTCGAAACTATAGAAGTTGGAAAAGGAACCTGTTTAAAAGATGGTAATCAAGTAGCTCTATTATCTGTAGGGACTATTGCAAATAATGTCTCAGAAGCAATAAATTTGCTTGAAAACAATGAATCGGTTGCACATTACGACCTACGTTTTGTAAAACCTTTAGACACACAACTTTTAGACACTATCTTAAAAAAATTTGATACTATTATCACTGTTGAAGATGGCACTATCAAAGGTGGATTTGGGGGTGCTGTGTTAGAACATGCTTCCGAAGTGAACTATAAAGGAAAAATAAAACTATTAGGAATTCCTGATGAATTTGTTCATCATGGCACAATTCAGCAATTGCAAGAAGTTTGTGGAATAGATGTTAATTCAATTAAAAAAACAATTCAAGATTTATTATAAAAAGAGAAGCGAACCAAATTGGTTCGCTTTTTATTGTTATGTAAGCTTAGAAACCTATGGGGCCTCCATCTCCATTACAGTCTTCTGCATATAATAAAAACTTTTCTATCCTTGAGCCCGCGACATTAGTTGTAGTTAATGTCACTGTATATGTACCAGGTTGACTGACTGTCACTATAGCTGAATTATTTGATGGAAATACTTTTCCTTGGTTTCCTCCTGGACTTATTTGCCAATTATAACTTGCACACCTTTCATAAGGAACCGATAATTCATTGTTTATTGTTGTTGTACAAATATAATTACTTCCTAAATTATCTTTCTCATAATTACTAGGTACTGGAGAACCAAAAGTTGAATAAATTGGATATGCTAAAGGTGGAGTAGGATAAACATTACAATCACAATCAAAACGTGAATCAGTTAAAGTAAGTCTTTCATCACAATTTCCAAACAACACTTTAATCACTGCTTGATTGAATCCTTGGCTAAAATATAATGTAACTGATTTTTGATTAGAAGCTCCAATTATTTGAACATTACTACCGCTATCTATCGACCACTGATAAGAAGAATAGTTTTCGACAACTGTATAAGTTCTATACTCTCCTCTGTATAGTTTACTCTCATTATCTACATCTATATAAGAGCAAGAACCACTTTTAGATGCTAAAGTATTTCCTTTCTTAAGCTTTTCTATGGCATTCTGTGGTAATTCATCGCCAATGGATTCTTCAGTTTGACATGAAAAAAGAAAAATAGAGAACAAGAAAATAAATGCGAAATTTTTAAAATTCGTTTTCATAATAATTTTTTTTAATTTATACTGGAACTAATATAATGAAAAAGAACCAATTAACAAGTTCTTTTTCATTTAGACTTTTTATTTATCTCTTCATTATCTTTTCAGAAAGTTTCATTTGTCCTAATTCATTATATATTTCAATAATATAAATTGAGTTATTTGAAATTGTAGAAACATCTATTGAATTATTAATTACAGGTACTTCTATTACTTTTCTTCCTGATACGTCTACTACTTTTGCGGTCCATAAAATTGTATTCTTTCCTCCTTTTATATAAATCCTATCAACAGCTGGATTCGGATAAATACTCATTCCTGAGGTGTTTGTTTCTTCTATTTTTTTACTTCTTAGTTGCTCCTTTGCAGAAGTAGAAGTATTTAAACAAGCTTGTTTGGTTTCAGAAGAGCCAAAACTTCCTCCTGAAGCTAATACGTCCCCTTTGCTATTTGTTATTTCATATGAACCACTTCCATAACTACAACATATACCATCACCATATTCGTCATTAATTGTAAAATCATAACATCCAACAGGTAAACATTCTGAAACAGTAATAGACTCTCCATTTCCTTGGGTATAATCACCTCCGCTTATCACTGTTTGTCCATTACTATCCTTCAAAGTCCAAGAAGTTTCATAAGAATATTTATCAAAAGTAATTGTTACGCTTACATCCTCACATTCTGGAGTCTCTCCTCCTCCATTATCAGAAGATCCTGTACTATAAGTAACCATCAGTTTTGGAGCACCAGCACTACTTCCATCGTATGATTCTGCCGTTCGTTCACCTGTTCCAGAAATATAAAACAGCATTGAATTACCTGTTGCCCAATTAGACTTGTTTACAACGTATTGTACTAATGATTTTAAATCTGGTGTTCTTTCTGCTGTTCCAGATGCTCCAACAGAGCTCCAAGAGCTAGGGTTCCAAGCAACCGATTGACTGTAATAACTTCTTGAGGTTATATTATAGCTTTGTGAAGTAATATCTGGTGCATTTGACGAATCTTGAATTTTAATTGCTAAAGATGTACTTCCCGTATTTGTTTCATCTGTAGTAAATTGTATATACGCATTCGTTACCGTAGCATTTGCAGGTATATTTAAGTTTCTAAATAACAATCCTATATGTTGATTTCCTTTTGAACTTCCGTCGTATACCAATTCCAAATCAGAGCTATTCATATACATGGTTCCTGACGACTCATATTGCTCAGCATCATCATTTGTGCTATTTATTGTTGACGTTACTGTCTTAGAAACACTACCTACAAAAACTGTAATTTCTTCTGAAGTTGTTTCGTTTCCTTCATTATCTGTTGCTACTGCTTTAATTGTATAAGATTGATTGTTAACACTAGGAACCCAGTTATACGAATATGGACTACTTGAATCAGTTCCTAATAAGGAATTGTTTACATAAAACTTAACACTTGAAATCGTTCCATCAGTATCGGTCGCACTAGCCGAAATTGTTACTGGAGTGTTTACAGTATGTGATGAGCCTGATGATGGACTTGTAATTGTAACTTCTGGATAGCTAACATTACTACTCATAATTGTTACTATACTTCCATTAGATGGGTTCCATATATCTAAATTAGATGGTATTGTAAATGGATTTTGATTTGAAACAGAACCTACACTACTTGCATTATCTACTTTAATTGTTCTAACTTCTATTTTAGATTCTTCAACAAAAATCCATTTAAACTGATTAAAAGTACTTGCGTCTCTTGTCCAGTTTTTTGAATCATTGGATGAACGCAACGGTGCTCCCCAGCAACCTTCTCCAACATAAATAGTTCCATTAACATCATCTCTAACAAAACCTTCATCGCAATTACTTCCGCTTGAACAAGGTTTTACTGGCCATGTTGTTTTTACTGTATGAGAATCCGATTCAAATACCAAATTCACTCCTTTGTCATAAAATAATTGAGACCAACTAGCGTATTCATCATTTCCTTCTGATTTTGATGATACGTGTGGACGCATAGGTTTGTGATATTGAGCGGACTTCCAAATAGAGCTATTTGTATTTAATTTTTGACTTAACCATGAATACTGAGTACCACCAGCGGAAATTTCTGAATTCAGTGTATAAATTGTATACAAGTTGTTTCCAAAAGTTATATCGTAATAAACACTTGTTGAAGGAACATTAAACAGGTTATAAATACTATTATTGGAACCTTCGTGATTTCCTCTTGTCGGCACTATAGGAAACATTCTTCCGTCACTTGCTGTGGTATATTGCCAATCGTTGAACCAGTCTTGCCATTCAGAACTAGAGTCTCCATTAGTCATGTCTCCTCCAAAGAACACTGCGGTTGGCTTTAACTTAGAAACTAACAAGTTAGCATCTCTTCTTGGTGTTCTATTATTTCTTGAATCTCCTCCAGCAATAAAAGACATTTTATCGTTGGTATTTGGAGCTGTTTTAAACCAAAAACGACTACTTACCCCTTGGCTATCTTTAATTACAAAATAATAGTTAGTATTAGGACTTAATCCGGTTAATTTGGCAAAAGTATTACTCATTCCTTTATAAGAAACTGAGCGATCTACAGATTTGGAATTTGGATAATTTGACCAATTGGTCCCGTTATCTGTCGTTCCATAGTATATAATTGGATTGGACCCTGAAATTTGATTCCAACCAATCATTATAGTGGTTGCCGGATTGTCTGTGATGATTAATCGATACTTATCATTAGAAGCGTAAGTACTAAGAACTGCTAACAATAACAGTGTTAAAATAATTTTTTTCATTGTGAGGGACTTTAAAGTTTACTTGTTAGTTACACAAATATATTTTTTCCCTTTCAAATTAATGGTTTATTTTTATTAAAATTAATTATATAATAATCTGACTAACATTAATCTAACTATTATTTTATGGTTTGCTAATCTTATTTTAACAAACTACATACCCCCTATTTTTACTTTTGTTTAAACCTTTATTTATGAACACTAAAACCCTTCTTTCTTTTTTAAAATTTTCTTCTTTTTTTATTTTTTTTGGTCGAGCTTACCAGCATTTATTTTGGGATGCCCCGTACCGAAGTTTCTTTTGGGATCAGCATTTACTGGAGCCCGTAATTAATTTTATTTTTGACGTTAGTTGGCAGTCTTATGTTACTAACTTAAATACAGATTTTGCTATCCAAATTTTAACCAGAAGTATTGGTATTTTATACTTAGCATGTGCAATCATTTCAATAATAATAAATGAAAATTCAAAAATGTGGATGCGTAGTGTATTAAAACTAGGCGCTGTAAGCTTAGTTTTTTTGGCTTTAATGATTACTAAAGATAAGTTTTATCACCTTATAATGTTTTTTGAGCACACTATTCAGTTTGGAGTTCCTATTGCTTTATTATATTTCTTAAAGCACAAAAATGTACCTCTTTTACTTTTTTATCTTAAGGTTTTTATTGCCCTAGCTTTTACATGTCATGGAATGTACGCTATTGGTGTTTTTTATCCGTTACCAGGTAATTTTGTTACTATGACTTTAAACATCTTACCTATTCAAGAAGAAATGGCTAAAAACCTATTATTTGTAGCTGGTGTTTTAGATTTTATTATTGCTATTGCTATATTCGTTCCTAAACTTTCAAAACCAGCCTTGTTATATGCTTGTTTTTGGGGTCTTGTAACTGCTTTGGCAAGAATTTTTAGTGGTTTTCACTATGATTTTTCTTTGAGTATTATACATCAGTACTTATACTTAACAATATACAGGCTTCCTCATGGGTTAATTCCTTTACTAGTATACTTATACCTAAGTAAAAATAGTTTAAAGAAAAGTAAAACTGTTAACAGCTTAGTTTCTGCTTAAATATATCGTACTATACATAATAACAAACCTCAAGTTGTTTTATTCAACTTTCAAAAACAATGGTTTGTAAGTTTTATATTCGCGAAAAATAACCCCCAAAAATTTCAAAAATGAAACTATTATTTAAAACGTTAGTTTGTTCTTCTTTTTTATTCCTTTCCTGTAGTGACAGAGAAAGTATTCCTAACATTGAACTTAAAACCTATTCTTTTGATTCTGAAACCAATTCTAGTTTAATGTTTCAAGATGGAGAATCTCAAGAAGTAATGACTTCTGAATCTCGTATGTACGAAATAGGAAAGGTAATAAGAGTTAAGCCAGTTGATAATAAAACTATTGAAGTTGCTAATTTTGCTCCAATAGATATAGAAGATATAACCATTACAGCCACGATTGAAGCAGAGGGTTTTCTTAAACCGATTAAATTATTTAAGATTGATAAAATAAGAGCTCATGCTAAGCAAGAGATTAACTACCCATTTATAAATAATTCTCCACTATTTTTAAACACAAACAACCAAGAAGTAGATCTTTCTGTTTTTAAAGATACAGGTATAGACCCAAATAATATTGTATTTGATTTTACTGGCGATAATGAAATTATCCAAAAACTTAAAGGTTTGAGTAAACTAAAATGGGTGATAAAATACCACGACTTCGACACTGACAATAATCCTGATAATAATTGGGCTGAAGATATTACTGCAAAAGACATCCGCCGATTCACAGGGTTAATGATTAATCTTGGGGTTGTTTTTGCTTCCGATAATTTTAAAAATGAATTTATCAATGAGAATATTATTGGAAATGATGGAACAACCGCTTTAAGTGAAAATGAGAAAAAGGAAGCCTACAGTATTATTTTAAACAAACCACGCTATAACTGTGGTAAAGTTGTTAATGTTTCTGGTTTAGGTGGTGGAGCAACCTTTGGTTTGGCTGAACATGTACTTAGAGATTATATTCGTAAAGAAACTGGTTTTATTACAGCGCATGAAATAGGACATACTATTGGTTATAACCATTCTTCAAATATGACGTACCCTCATGAAGTAGATGGAGTAAGTACTGGAATTAGCCCTGTTACTACTCGAATTATGAATCTGTTTTTTGAAAGTGATTTATATCCAGTAACCTTAGAAAACTATTATTTATCATCTGATTTTGAATAATAAAATCATATAAAAAGAAAAGCGAACCAAATTGGTTCGCTTTTTTATAATAACTCTCAGGATGTTCTGAGTAATTCTCTTTTCTTAGTTATTTAAAGCCTCTGCACCACCAACAATCTCTAAGATTTCGTTTGTAATAGCAGCTTGACGTGCTTTATTATATGTTAATAATAAATCATCACGTAATTCCGTTGCATTATCAGTTGCTTTGTGCATTGCAGTCATACGAGCACCGTGTTCGGCAGCAAATGAATCACGAATTGCTTTGTATAATTGCGTTTTTAATGATTTAGGAATTAACTCTAAAATAATTTCTTCTTTAGAAGGTTCAAAAATGTAATCTGAATTAGCATTTGATTCTCCCTCTACAGGTTGAATTGGTAAGAATTGTTCTACTTGTGGTATTTGAGTCGCTGCATTTTTAAATCTGTTGTAAATGATTTCTATCTTATCATAAGAACCATCAACAAATAAATTCATTAACTGCTCAGCAACTTCAGCAACATTATCAAAAGTTAAATCATCGAAAATATCATTTCTATTTTCAATAACAGTGTAATCTTTTGATAAAATATCGTTTCCTTTTTTACCAATTGTTAATAAATCAACAGCAGCATCGTTATATTTCCCGTTAATTGTTTTAACTGTTTCTTTGATAATAGATGAGTTAAAACCTCCACATAAACCTCTGTTAGAAGTTATAGTAACTAACAATACCTTATTTACTTCTCTTTCTGTTGAATATACTCCACCTGCATCGCTATCTAATGTGGCGCTTAAGCTTTGTAATAATTCGGTAAGCTTAGATGAATAAGGACGCATTGCTGTAATTGCATCTTGAGCTTTTTTCAACTTTGCAGCCGATACCATTTTCATGGCAGAGGTAATCTGCATTGTTGATTTAATCGAAGTAATTCTGTTACGTATTTCTTTTAAGTTTGCCATTTAATTGAACTTAAAATTTATAAAACCCCCGTTGTTACACGGGGATGCCTTTTTTGTTTTTATTAAGCTGAAAATTTAGCTGAAACTTCTTTAGCAGCGTCTCTTAAAGTATCAATTACTTCATCAGTTAACTTTCCTGCTTTTAAAGTATCTAAAGTATCTCTATGCTTCGCATTTAAGTACTCTAAATAATCTTTCTCAAATTCTTTTACCTTGTTTACAGGTACATCCTTTAACAAGTTCTTAGAACCTGCATAAATAATAGCTACCTGATCTTCTACAGTATAAGGATCGTTTTGAGCTTGTTTTAAGATCTCTACGTTACGCTTACCCTTTTCAATTACATTTAAAGTTGCAGCATCTAAATCAGAACCAAACTTAGCGAATGCTTCTAATTCACGGTACTGAGCTTGATCTAACTTTAAAGTACCTGATACTTTCTTCATTGATTTAATCTGAGCAGATCCTCCTACACGTGATACAGAAATACCTACGTTAATCGCTGGACGAACCCCTGAGTTGAATAAATCTGACTCTAAGAATATCTGACCATCTGTAATCGAAATTACGTTTGTTGGAATATATGCTGAAACGTCTCCTGCTTGTGTTTCAATAATTGGTAATGCAGTTAAAGAACCTCCACCTTTTACAATTCCTTTTAAAGAATCTGGTAAATCATTCATTTCACTTGCAATTTTATCGTCATTGATAACTTTTGCAGCACGCTCTAATAATCTTGAGTGTAAGTAGAATACATCTCCAGGATATGCCTCACGTCCTGGTGGTCTTCTTAATAATAATGAAATTTCACGGTAAGCAACAGCTTGTTTAGATAAATCATCATAAACAATTAAAGCTGGTCTACCAGTATCACGGAAATATTCTCCAATTGCAGCTCCTGCAAATGGTGCGTATACTTGCATTGCAGCTGGATCAGATGCATTTGCAGCAACAATAGTTGTATATGCTAACGCTCCTTTATCTTCTAACATATTAGCAATAGCTGCTACTGTTGAAGCTTTTTGACCGATAGCTACATAGATACAGTACACTGGTTGTCCTGCATCATAAAATTCTCTTTGATTTAAGATAGTATCAATAGCAACAGTTGATTTACCTGTTTGACGGTCTCCAATGATTAACTCACGTTGACCACGTCCTACTGGAATCATTGCATCGATAGATTTGATACCTGTTTGCATTGGTTCTGTTACAGGCTCACGGAAAATAACTCCTGGTGCTTTACGCTCTAAAGGCATTTCGAAAGTTTCACCTTCGATTGGTCCTTTACCATCAATTGGTTGCCCTAAAGTGTTAACAACACGTCCTACGATTCCTTCTCCAGCTTTTAAAGAAGCAATTCTTTCTGTACGCTTTACAGTAGATCCTTCTCTTACTGAAGTAGAAGCTCCTAATAATACAACACCTGCATTATCTTCTTCTAAGTTTAATACGATACCTTCTAATCCGTTATCGAATTCTACTAATTCTCCGTATTGTACGTTAGATAATCCATAAACACGTGCAATACCATCACCTACTTGTAATACTGTCCCTACTTCGTTTAATGAAGCCTTAGACTCAAAATTTGTTAATTGTTCCTTTAAAATTGCTGATACTTCAGCTGGTTTAATTGCTGCCATCTTATTTCTTTTGATGTATAATTAAATTTTTGGAATGTAATGACCGTTGTCAAACTCTCTCCTTAACTCATTAAATTGGCTAGAAATGCTTGCATCGTACTGCACATCTCCAACTCGTAAGATAAATCCTCCTAAAATATCAGGATTTACTATATTCTCAATACTTGCATTGTTTCCTGTAAGGGCTACAATTTTAGCTTGTATTTTATCTTCTAAATCTTTTGTTAAAGCTACTGCTGTAGTAACTCTAGCCACATTGATGTTCTTATGGTAATCGTATATAATAGCATATTGCCTAGCAATAGACTCTAACATTACCATACGCTTGTTTTCCTCTAATAAGTTAAATAACCCTTTTACTATGTTATCTACTTTATCACCAAAAAGCGCATTTAAAACCTTCTGTTTATCTGCAGCTTTGATTACAGGACTTTTAAGCATAACATCTAAATCATCGCTCTCAGCAATTGTATCAACGATTAACTTCATGTTATCGTTTACTAAAGTTTCGTTTCCTGAATCTTTAGCTAAGTTTAAAACTGCTTTTGCGTAACGTAATGCTGCTCTTGCTTCTTTCATCTACTGATTAGTTTAAAGTAACCTCTTCTAACATTCCTTCCACAAGCTTTAATTGATCGCCTTGTGAAGCTAATTCTTTTCTTACAAGCTTTTGAGCTATTTCAATAGATAAGTCTCCTACTTTCTTCTTTAACTCAGCGATTGCTGCTTGTTGCTCTTGCTTAATAGTAGCTTTAGCATTCTCTACCATAGTAGTAGTTTGCTCTTCAGCTTCTTGCTTTGCATCAGCAATGATTTTATCTTTAATTTCACGAGCTTCTTTCATCATCATATCTCTCTCGGCTCTTGCTTCTTTTAATAAACGCTCGTTATCAGCTTGTAAATTTTGCATTTCTTTACGAGCATTTTCTGCTTGATCTAATGCATTTTGAATACCTTCTTCACGTTCTGTTAAAGCAGCCATAATTGGTTTCCATGCAAACTTGAACAATAAAACTAGTAAGATTACTAATATTAATGCTTGCATAGCAAATAGCCCTGGAGAAAAATCATTTATTAACTGATCCATTGTATCTGAAATTTAATCTTTTTACTGTTTTGTTTTTTGTTTAATTTGAAAACATTTCCTGCAACCAATCGTTACAGGAAAATGTTTTACTTCTGTTTTGTTTCGGAATTATTTCCCTAAGATTAAAGCACCAAATGCTAATCCTTCTAATAATGCTCCGATAATGATCATCGCTGTTTGGATTTTATTAGCTGCTTCTGGTTGACGTGCGATAGCTTCCATTGCACTTCCTCCGATTTTACCTAATCCTAATCCTCCTCCGATAACGATTAATCCTGCTCCAATTAAATTGTACATACTGATTGATTTATATATAATTAAACAAATTCTTATTCTAAATTAATGATGTTCGTGTTCTTCAACCGCCATACCAATAAATAATGACGATAGCATTGTAAAAATAAATGCTTGTAAAAACGCTACTAAAATTTCAATTACTGTAATAAATAATGCCAACAACAATGAAATACTTGTTGAACCTACAGCTCCGAACTGATTCTTTAGTGTAATCATTAATGCTATTAAACTCATTACCACAAAGTGACCTGCTGTAATGTTTGCAAACAAACGTACTAATAATGAGAAAGGTTTAATTAAAATAAACCCAATCAATTCGATTACTGCTAAAATTGGTCTTAAAATTACCGGTACACCAGGCATCCATAATGTGTGTACCCAAAAATCTTTACTACCATTTGTCAAGTAGATTACTAACGTAAACAATGCTAAACATACTGTTACTGCAATTTGTCCTGTAACGTTAAATCCAAAAGGAGTTAAACCTAACAAGTTTAACATCCAAATAAAGAAGAATACAGTTAACAAATAAGGCATAAACTTCATGTATTTTTTCTCACCGATATTAGGCTTTGCTATTTCATCTCTTACATAAAGTACTAAAGGTTCTAATACACGGCCAACCCCTGTTGGAATTGCTCCTTTTTTATAACTTTTAGCTAACGAACCAAATCCTAACAACATTAACAACCCTACGAATAACATACCAAACACACTCTTAGTAATAGAAAAATCTAACACCTTGTGCGCATTGGTAGCATGATGAGCTTCATCAAAAGAAACAGCTGTTTCCCCTTCATTTAACTCGTATATTTTACTGTGAATTTTAGCAAGTTTTACTCCTCCTTTTTCTACAACAACGTGACCGTCATCGTTATGATGAAATTCAGAAGACATAAAAGTTTTTAATCCTTGACTCGTCCAAACAATTACTGGCAAAGGAAAACCAACATGCTTACGCTCTCCTGCATCGTTTGTATACGAAAACAATGTAAAATCATGTGAATCTGCTAAGTGATGTTTAATATATCCATCAATTTGCTCTCGTGTATTAATCTGACCTCCGTTTGAAGTATCACCTCCTCCAGCGAATGCTGTAAATGAACTAAATACTATTGCTAGTACCGTTAAAAAATAGATAGGTTTTTTTGCTATCATCATACCTTACTAAATATAGAATTATGGTCTCTAAATTTCCGTGCAAAGGTACACAATAAATTAAAACTACAAACGGTTTTTTTATTTAGTTTTTCTGAGTCTTCCAAAGACATCAAAAAACAGTAAACTATCTATTATTCAACAACTTTGAAACACCAATAGCTTCTACTAATAAAAAAGTAAGGATAGGAAGTAGTATTGAAACTTTTTCAGGTTTAGTTAAACCTGTTTCAGAAAAAATGGAATCTTGATATAACAAAATAAAAACTCCAAACTTTACCAGCATTAAACCAAGATACAAGTATCCTGTTTCATTAGGTAAATAATTTATTACTACTTCTACAGCAGTATAAATTACCAACGAGGCTATTAAGTTAAATACATACACTGATAGTAACGAAAAAGATAAACTTATAGCGTTTTTCTCTATGAAGTAATTATTAATAAAGAATCCTAAAGCAGCTAATACACCTACAACTATAGTAAAAATTATAATTCGTTTAATCATCGTTTTTTGTTAGATTGGTTACTTGTATAATTACCGAGAGCATAGCTCCGAAAACTGCCGCAAGTGTACAAATTTTTACGTAAAGTTGGTTGTCGTTTGGGTATTTTTGGTCTAACCATTCACCTAGTAAACTTCCTAGGTAAATGGTTAGTCCCATTTGAAGTGCAATTCCTGTGAATCGTATGTATTTATTAAGCGGTTTTTTCTTTGAGTCCTTGCTCATTCTTATTTAATTCTTTTACCGCTCCTTTCATGGCACAAGTAGCATTGAATTCAGCTCCTGGTTCCACAGATAATTTCCCTATAACTACATCTCCAGTGATATTTGCTGAAGATTTTACTGTTAATGTGTTTGATACAAACAACTCTCCTGAAAACTCTCCTTCTACATCAGCATTAGTACACTCTACTTTTCCTTTAATTAAACCAGTACTACCAATAATTACTCTACCATTAGTTTCTATAGTACCTTCTAAGGTTCCGTCGATTCTAAAATCTCCTTCAGAAATTATTTCTCCAGTAATTTTAGTGTTTTTTCCTATAATGTTTCTCTCTGCAACTTTGTTTTCTCCTGTTTTTTTACTCTCTTTACCAAACATATTCGGGGAATTTAAGGGTGTTTATGTTTTATTTAACTGTTCTATGATTTCTTTTGCCTTCTTACCTTCTTCGCTAGTTGCATAACTAACCGCAACAAACTCTAATGCTTTTTTATAGGTATCTTTATCTTGATATTTACCTATAGCCAAGGCTTTTAGGAGCGCAAATTTAGGGATTAAATTTGAATTTTTTAGTGCAGTTGAAAAATTATCTACTTCATTAACAACCTCTTCAAACTTATTTTCTTTGTATAAATAGTATATTTCTTTATATTTATTTAAAACCTCATCTTCTTTTTTCTCTTCAACAAGTTTTTTATCAGGGTTTAAAATTATTTGAGCAAAACTTGTTTCTGGGTACTTCTGTAAGATAATATTCTTATACTCATTTGCTTTAGCTACCTCTCCTTGCTTTTTATATATCTGATATAAATGATAGCTTATTGGTAATTCTAGCTTATCGTCTGCGCTAACTTCTCTTAAGCGCTCTAAATTCTTAATAGCTAATACAGCATTTGTAAACTGCTCTTTGTAAATTAATCCTAACTGATATAATGCATCATTACGTTCTTTTACTAGGTCGTTAATTACATTTCCATCAGTAGGTATAGCATCAATGTATGTTGAGAGTTCATATCTCTTATTTACTTTGTTTCCATCAGTGTCATTTGATACATTTTCTGAAACACTGGTAGATTTATCTGATAATCGCCAGTTATCTTCTAATGGGCGTGTTCCCCATATTTTTTGAAACTCTGCTCTTCCAAATCCTAAGGCTTGTGTATTATAAAAGTACCACTTCCCTTTATTTGCATTATTATTTATAGATGCTCCGCCTCCAAAACCGCTTCCAAAGTTCTGAGCATTTAATATTTGTTGTCTTTTTTCCTCGTCTTCTTTCTTAGTTTTTTCAATATATGCTTCAAAAAAAGAAGTTCTTTCATCTGGAGTCATAGCCACCAAGCCAAGAATACTGTCATTATTTTTAACTGTTTCTTCGTACTTCCTTAAAGTTGTGAGCCCTTTGTTTTTTCTACGAATTCTACGAATCCTTTTTTCTTGATCAAACTCTTTAGAAACAACTTGCATTACACTGTCATAATAAGAGCCAGCTAACAAATAGTTTTCTTTTTCAAAAGCCATGTTTGCTAAACGTTCATAAGCATAGGTTTTTTGGTAGTTGTTATTATGCTTCGCTTGTAAAGACTTTTTATAATATTCTGCTGCTGCTTCAGGATTATTTCTTCCTTCTTGAATTACCCCTGCTTGGTAATATAATTCGTTTAAAAACTTACGGTTATCAGAATTTTTAATTAGTTTTCTTAATCTTGCAAGCATCAATATTGATGTTGAATCATTCGGAGTATTTTTAGCAAGTTCAATATCTGCTCTTATACGGAATTTATCTGGTGCTCTTTTAAATTCTGATAATTTTCTAAACACCATTCTTGCTGAGTCTTTTCTGTCTAATTCACTATAAACCTGACCTAAAACAAACATATTTCTAGCCGTTTGTTCTCTGTTATAATGTGTTTTGGTGGCTAATTTTAAATAGTCTACCATTTTTTGGATGGTATCTGTTTGTTCATAAGCCATTGCCATCGCAGTGTAAGCTTGCTCTTTAACTGATTTATTTATTTTTTCTTTCTCATCTAAAACATCTAACAACAACGACAACGTCTCTATAGCTCTTTTCTCATTCCCTAAACGAATATTGGTTTTCGCTCTCCAAATTTTTGTCTCGTAGTTTAAATCAGCTTTTGGATAATTAACTATAACGTAATTAAAAGCTTCTAATGCAGGAATGAAACGTTGTGTGTAGTATCTTGACTTTCCTAATAATAAATAAGCATCATCTATCTGACTATTTCTTTCATAGCCATTAATATTCATTGAGTGTGTTTGAACTGCTTTTATAGCCTTTTCTTCCGCTTTTTCAAAAGGCGTTAAATTCTTATTTTCTTCTTCTTCATCCGCTTTAAACCCTGTACCTGGAGTAAGTACTTTTGTAGCTAACTTACTTTCATCAAAAGTTATAGGTTCTATTTGTAAGCGTTTCCAAAAATTGTCTTCGTGCTTTTCTTGAATTTCTTGAAGTCCTTTTAAATACGATTGTTCTCCATTAAAAAGCACATTGTATTTGGTAGTAACGGCATGGTAACTTCTATTTAAAAAAGCATCCTTTTTAACACTACACGAATACACGATAGCTGCTAAAACACTGAATACTATTATCTTTACCCCTTTTTTCATATACTATTACTTTTACAGTACAACAACGTAATAATCGTGTTTTTTGTACGTAAAGAGGTAAAAATAATAATTATAAGATGATTTTTACCTTGTTTTATGCAGAAAAATAGCTTTCTAACTCTTGTAAGGTTTCTTGTGATGTATTAATATCCTTTACAACATTTCCTTTATCTAATACTACAATACGCTCGCAAACCTCAGTTACATGACTTAAATCGTGACTAGAAACTAGTACAGTTACGTTATTATTTTCTGTTAGTTTTTTGATTATTTTTTTTAGTCGAATTTGTGTTGTAGGGTCTAAATTCGCAAAAGGTTCATCTAAAATTACCACTTGCGGATTCCCCATCATTGCAGCTACAATACCTACTTTTTTTTGGTTTCCTTTGCTTAAGCTTCGTAAATATTTTTTCTTTCCTAAAATTTCATCATTAAAAAACTCGTCAAATTGAGCTAAGAAACCTTTTACGTCAGCCTTATTCATTCCACGTAAGTCTCCTACAAAATCAAAATATTCTTCAGGTGTTAAGTACCTTATTAAAAAAGTTTCATCTATAAACGAACCTGTAAACGTTTTCCAGTTCTCACTTTTGTTTACAATAACTTCATTATTTACAATTTCTCCTGTTGTGGGTCTAATTAAATCTAATAACAAGTTAAACAAAGTTGTTTTTCCCGCTCCATTATTCCCTACCAACCCAAAAGATTGTCCGCTAGGTATTCTTAACTCTTCTAAGTTTAAAACTTGTGTGCTTCCGTATGTTTTTGAAATATTATGTATAGATATCATTTTGTCTCGTTTTTAGTTGGTTATGATTTTTGGCTGAATGCGTGTATTGATGCGTACTTACTTTTAATATATCTTTTTTCTATGATGTTCATAAAGTAATTTTTGAAAGCTAAGGCTAAAGCTCCAGCAATTGCAATTGCTAAAACCCCTGCATTAAAACTAACGAACTTGTTGAAAACCCAGAATAGAAACATAGGAACGCCCATTATTGGAATAATTATTAAAAACTGTGTTGCACTAGTACCTTGATAATTTGAAAATCCGCTTTTATTCAAGTCTATACGTTTTCGGTTAAAAGATCCTGCAAATAATAAAAAGAGTGAATTGAACCCAATATTAAATATTGCCCCTGCTGTTATCATTAAAAAAATATCTAATCCATAGAAATAAATATAAGGGATGCTTAACAAATACAAAGCTCCTGACATTACAACCATTAAATACCACTTGCTTTCTAAGAATTTTCGGTAACGAATATTCTGACTCATAAGCATGTTGTAATACTCACTATCCCACGCAGGAATAAATTGTCCATAATTTAGTGTAAAGCCTCCTGTAACAAAAATTGCTGCAAATACTAAGAAAGCTGGCATTTTCTCTCTATATGTTTCTTCTCCAAAGAAAATAGCTCCGTAAAAAAGAAATATAAACGACATAAAGAATACTGTTTTAGTACGTTTATTTCTCCAAATTTGACGAATATCATTTTTAATAAATGGTGCTACATCTCCTAACCTATCAACAAAAGACAAATCAGATTCCTTGGCTACTTCTTCTTTATTTTTTATAGCATCATCTAAATATGCTTTTTCTCTTAATAGTTTAAAGTTTACATAGTATAGCCCTACCAACAAAGCCACTCCTATTAATGACGTAGCTGGAAAGTTATATACCGATTGAAAAATAGGAGCAAACACATCGTTTACGTTAAATAGCTGGTATTTATTTCCAAAAAACAATATCGCTAGTACAGCAATCATTGCTCCCAGTGCATAATTATTTTTATTGATTAAAAAGTTTACATAATTAGCACTCAATACTAGCATAATCATTAAAAACAACCACCCTAAAACTCCCATAACATTGTATCCTTCACCTATTAACACTATTGAAAAAGGCACATAAAAAAACAACGGCATCATATTGAAGAATGACAAAGCCGATTTTCCTAATACAAAATGAACGAGTTTTTCTTTTTTAACAGGTAAGTTTAAAAACGGCTTGATGTTTAGTACTGGCAATTTTTGCATTAAATAGCGAAAAATTAAATCTCCGATTAATAAAAAAACAAGAAACCCATTAACAAAAAAAAGTGGGTCTATATCTGGATATTCTTTTTTAATGAAAAAATATCCTCCTATTCCTATCATTAAAAATGAAACTAGCATATACAATGCAAAAAAGCCCATGATAATTTTTAGTGCAATACTTTTTCCGAAGTAAGAAGAACGAAAAAACTGCTTCCACTCTAACTTTAAAAAATGTGCAATCATTTGGTTTTGTTTTTGGTTGATTATCTTATTTGTCTTTTTCTACAGTTTTTTGTTACATAAAAAAAGCATCAATTTAAAAATTGATGCTTTTAAATATATTATTATGGAGATTTATTATGCCCATTGACAAATAACCCCTCCCATTAAGGCTAACGTAATAATCCAATATCCAGCATTAATAGCTACATATTTAACGCTTTTTCTTTCAAACAATGCTTGAGTAGCTAAAATAGGTAAACCAATTAATAAACCTATCATAGTACCGTGAAGAGCCCCGTGTTTAAATGTTCTAAATCGATCTCCAAAGTTTGCCATAAATTCTTGAAAGTAAGCATAGGCTCCTCCTGTTTGTTCCACAAAACCTGGTTCCCCCATTAAAGTTGATTGTACTCCCCATTGATGGATTACTAATGTTTGTAAGATAAAAGCTAACAAAAAACTAAATACATAAGCTAAACCAAAAATGAGTCCCATGTTTGAACCTTTCATAGACTCATCGGTAAAACCGACCTCTTTCATCCATGCATTCTTAAAAAGTATAGGTCCGTACCAAATAAAACCCATTACCATAGGCACTAATGCAGCAATTGCTGTAATTAAAAAATTAAATTCCATAAGATTATAAAGTTTTGGTTATCAATCAAATATAACAAAAAAAGCATCAAACTTACGTTTAATGCTTTTACTTGTTTCTTATGGAATTATCTTTTTATTTGATTTTTAACGACTTTGCTATCGCTTCTAACTCAAAGATAAAGTCTCTTTTATTTACTGAGGGCGCATAGGTAAAACCTTCAAAAACAATAACACGGTTATTTTCTTTATCAATTATTGTGTAATTAATAAATGGCCCTGCCATGAAATCATTCTTCACCTCCCATTTCCCTCTTGTTTCATAAGCTTTCTTACCATCTATTTCTGCATCAAAAATAAATGGCGTATACGCTTGTTCAGTAATCATATGCATCCCCTCTTTACTTCCAGGAATATGTTTTTTACCTATTGTATCTCTCATTCTTGTAATGTTATCAGCTACTTTACTTTCATCTTCTAACGGATAACTATATATTAAGATATTATTCGTTCCATCTCCTCTTGCAATTCCACTTTTTAAATGTTGACGTAACCACAAAAAGTCTCCAGTATCTTCAACAAGTCTAAACCTTTCAGGAATAGTTAATTCAATCCCTAAGTTTTTAACTGTTTCAAATTTACTTTCATCTAGTTTTTCTTTCTTAAAAATTCTTTGAGTAAATCTTACATCTTCATCTTTAAACAACTTAATTATTTCTTTTCCTCTGTTACGAATTAAATCTACCAAATCTCCTTTGCTTTTAGCTGTTGCATAAACTAATATCTGAGGATCAGCATATTTATTTTTTTCTACAGCAATTTTTTCTTTCTCTCCTTCTCTAAGAATTAAAACTGCTTTTGCATGTCTCATAAATCCATTAAATCCAACAGGATCTATTTGACCTACTGAAAGTAGTGTTTCAGGTTGTGGTAAACCTACTTGATGTTCTCCAAAAACAGAACGGATTTCGTCACCAATTTTACCCTCCCAATCATTTCCTTTTATTACTACCAATATTTTATTGGTATTTCCATTTGATGTTGGTAAAACATAGTCGCTTTTTCCGTTATTTTTACACGAAACTGTTATAAAAATTAGGAAAAATAATGCTATTAGTTTATTCATAGTTTGTGGTGTTTAGTAGTTGTTTTTTTAGCTTTTAAATATTTTAAGTTTCATTCCAGGTTTCAAACTCTTAACACTCCAAATATTGTTCCATTTTTTAATTTCTTCAACAGAAACTGACGGATACTTTTTTGAAATGGTCCATAATGAATCTCCTTCTTTAACAACATACACCTCATGCTTACCTGTTGGTGCTTTATATTTTTTCTTTGAAACCCTTTTTGGAACAGCCATTCTCTTAGGGTAAACACTTAATCTTTGACCTATTTTTAAATGGTGAGTTCGTAAACCATTCCAACGTTTAATATCACTTACTCGTACTCCAAATTTATTAGCTATTTTACCTAGATAGTCTCCACTTCGAACTCTGTAACGAATACGCTTATCCATTTCAAAATACTTTGGTAATGGTTTCTCTCTTTTAGCATCATCTTCATTTGCTAAAGCATAAATTTCTTTTTCCTTTTCTAAGAAATCCATTAAGTTTCTACGAGGCAGTCGTACTGCATAGTTTTTTTCTTTTACATATGGAATAATATCTAACTTATACGACGGATTTAAAAACGCTAATAAATCAGAATCAATACCTGTTTTTTCTGAAATCTGATCAAAACTAATGGTTCTTTTTACACGAACAGTATCTGTCTCAAAATTGAAGATTTTAGGTGCTTCAGGGTAAATATGATGTTTTTCTGCATACTCAAAAATATACATCGTTGCATAAAATGCTGGCACATAACCTGCTGTTTCACGAGGTAAAAACGGGCGAATATTCCAATAGTTTTTATATCCTCCTGAACGCTTTATTGCCTTAGATACATTTCCTGGACCCGAATTATAGGCTGCTAAAGCTAAATCCCAATCACCAAAAATTTTATATAGTTGACTTAAGTATTGACAAGCTGCTTTTGTTGATTTTACAGGATCTTGACGTTCATCTACATAAGAATTTACTTTCAAATCAAACTGAACACCTGTTCCATACATAAACTGCCATAAACCTGTAGCTCCTACCCAAGAACGGGCGTCTGGTCTTAACGCCGACTCAACAATGGCCAAATATTTCATTTCTAACGGAATGTCGTATTGATCTAAGTATTGCTCAAACATTGGAAAATAATATTGAGCACGAGCCATTAATGCTGGATAGTATTTTTTTCGGTATTTTAAGTAACTGTTTATTACTTTTTCTAACGCAGGATTGTACTCTAAATGAAACGGTGTTTTTACATTTAAATCTTGTAATCTTTTCTTTAATAAATCTGTTGTAAGAATTGTGGTTGTATTTCCTAAAATGTCTTTATCATTAATTACATATTGAATACTGTCAAATAACGATGAATTAAATTTTTCTTCAATTAGTAAGCTATCAATCATCTTTAAATCTTCCGTAGAAAATAGCTCTTGGTTTTGCGCTAAATTTATAGAATCATTTACCACAACATCAACACTGTCTTTAGTTACAAAAAGACTATCAACAGGTTGTTGTGCAAAAATTGAAGTTGTAAAAAGTAGTAGTGTTAGTAATTTCTTCATGTTGGTTTTATAAATCTAATTCAACTGCAATTGGGCAATGATCTGAATGTTTTGCTTCTGGTAAAATATATGCTCTTGAAATTTTATCTTTTAATGGTTCGGTTACCATGTTATAGTCAATACGCCAACCTTTGTTATTTGCTCTTGCATTTGCTCGATAACTCCACCAAGAGTACTCTTGTTTTTCTGGATGTAAGTGACGGAAGCTATCAATAAATCCGCTATTGATAAACTTACCTAACCATTCACGCTCTTCTGGCAAAAAACCAGATACTCCTTTCATTTTTGGGTTGTGAATATCTATTTCTTCATGACAGATGTTGTAATCTCCACAAATAACTAAGTTAGGGATTTCTTTTCTTAACTCTGTAGCGTAGGCTAAGATTTCATCCATGTAGTTAAACTTATAGTCTAATCGAGCACTATTAGTTCCTGAAGGTAAATACATACTCATTACAGAAACCTCATCAAAATCTACACGAAGATTTCTCCCTTCAAAATCCATCGATTCTATTCCTGTACCATACTCTACATGGTTTGGTTCTTCCTTACAAAAAATAGCTACTGATGAATAGCCTTTTTTTTCTGCTGAAAACCAAAAATGGTGTGGATAACCTGCATTTTCAAACTCAGTTACATCTAATTGTTCTTTATGAGCTTTGGTTTCTTGAATACATATTACATCAGGATTCGCTGCTTGTAACCAATCGATAAATCCTTTTTTTAATGCTGCTCTAATTCCGTTTACGTTGTATGAGATTATTTTCATCTACTTTTTAAAATACAAAAACGTAAAGCATAGTGCTTTACGTCTTTTTTAAATCCTATAATTTTGTTAAATATCCATTTCTGGAATGTCTCCTTCGACTACTAAAGTTCCTTCTGTAGCTGCTTGAATTTCTTCTACAGATACTCCCGGTGCTCTTTCTAATAAGTGAAATTTATTGTCTTTGATTTCTAATACTGCTAGGTTAGTTACAATTTTTGTTACACAACCTACACCTGTTAATGGTAATGAACATTTTTTAAGTAGCTTCGATTCTCCTCTTTTATTAGTATGCATCATTGCTACAATAATATTATCAGCAGAAGCAACTAAATCCATCGCTCCTCCCATACCTTTCACCATTTTTCCTGGTATTTTCCAGTTCGCTATATCTCCATTTTCAGCTACTTCCATAGCTCCTAAAATAGTTAAATGAACATGTTTTCCACGAATCATTGAAAAGCTAGTAGCTGAATCAAAAAAACTAGCTCCCGGTAACGTAGTTATAGTTTGTTTTCCTGCGTTTATAATATCAGCATCTTCTTCTCCTTCAAAAGGAAAAGGCCCCATACCTAGCACTCCATTTTCTGATTGAAATTCTACCTCAATATCATCACGAACAAAGTTGGCTACTAATGTTGGAATTCCGATACCAAGATTTACATAATATCCGTTTTTTACTTCTTTTGCGATTCTCTTCGCTATTCCGTTTTTATCTAACATTTTTTAATTTGAAAATTTGTTGATTTGAAAATTTGATAATTACTTCTTTTTTGAAGAAGCTATTATTTTACTTATTATCTTAATAATTGTTTTCAAATCTGTTAGTAACTTCTTTTTTGGGCTTGGGTAAAATTCTGATTGTTCACATAATAATAACCAATACTCCAATTCATCAGCTTCTTTCGCTGAAATTTTAAATTTATGAATAAAATCTGCTTTACTTTCTGCATTTTGTGCTTCTCTAATATTGGCTCCTATTGATGTTCCACTTCTAAAAACCTGAGATGCCATTTCATAACGATGTAAAGCCCTTATTTCTTCTGAAAACTTGATGATTTCAAGAGAAAACTCAAAAGTTAATTTTACAATTAAATTTTCTTTATCACTTCTCATTGTTACATTTTCAAATTTTCAAATTGAGCCATTAAAAACTAACCTCGTTTGCGAACGGTTCGTTGTTCAATTCTCTTCTCATACTTTTCTCCTTGGAAAATGCGCTGTACAAAAATTCCTGGAATATGAATTTGATTCGGATCTAATTCTCCTACTGGGACTAACTCCTCAACCTCAGCAACTGTAATTGTAGCTGCCCCACACATATTAGGGTTAAAATTTCTTGAGGTTCCTTTAAAAATTAAGTTTCCAGCAGCATCACCTTTCCATGCTTTTACAAAAGCAAAGTCTGCTTTAAATGCTGGTTCCAATACATACATTTTTCCATCAAACTCGCGAGTTTCTTTTCCTTCTGCTACTTCTGTTCCATAACCTGCTGGAGTATAAAATGCTGGAAATCCTGCTTGTGCTGCTCTACATTTCTCGGCTAAAGTTCCTTGAGGTGTTAATTCTACTTCTAATTCTCCAGACAACATTTGACGCTCAAATTCATCATTTTCTCCTACATAAGAAGAAATCATTTTCTTTATTTGACGATTTTGCAATAACAACCCTAAACCAAAATCATCAACTCCTGCGTTATTGGAAATACAAGTAACATCTTTTACTCCTATTTTTACTAACTCAGCAATAGCATTTTCAGGTATTCCACATAAACCGAACCCTCCTAACATAAAGGTCATTCCATCTTGTACACCTTGCAATGCTTCTTGTACGTTATTTACTTTTTTATTTATCATTATAGTTGTTGTTTTTAAGCTTTACTCACTAAGTGAGGTTTTAAATACTTTACAATTTACTAAAAATCTGTATCGTCTGGTGCTTCTTCTTGTTCCTCTCCTTCTTTTGGTTCCTCAACTTTTGAACAGTCTAAGTTTATACTTATATCTTTAGGTTTTTCAAAACTTTCTTGACTAATGTCTAATGTTTTATCTTCATAACACTTTCTCATAAAAATTGCCCAAGTTGGTAATGACATGGTCGCCCCTTGCCCATACTTTAATCCTGCAAAATGTGTAGCTCTATCTTCTCCTCCTGTCCAAACACCAGTTGCTAAGTTAGGAACAATCCCCATAAACCAACCATCTGATTGATTTTGTGTTGTACCTGTTTTACCTGCAATAGGGTTCGTGAATTTATAAGGGAAACCTGTTACTGCATCTCCTCCTGATGTCCACGTTGAACGTAAACGAGCTCCTGAACCTAACCTTGTTACCCCTTGCATTAAATCTAAAATTACATAAGCAGACTCTTCACTTAACACCTCTTTAGTCTCTGGCACAAATTCCTCTAAAACAGTTCCATTTTTATCTTCTATTCGGGTAATTATTAAA
Organism: Tenacibaculum litoreum; assembly: GCF_964513915.1. Lineage (NCBI taxonomy): Bacteria > Pseudomonadati > Bacteroidota > Flavobacteriia > Flavobacteriales > Flavobacteriaceae > Tenacibaculum > Tenacibaculum litoreum. Next base: position 822,286 of record NZ_CAZEQS010000004.1, read on the forward strand.
GGGCTTACACGTAACCCTTTATTAGCAAATGTTGAATAAGCACTTACCATTTCTAATAATGATAAATCAATTGCTCCTAATGCAATAGACGGATTTGCCTCTAATTTAGATGTTATTCCTGAAGATTCAGCAAGCCTAACTACATTTATAGGTGAGACTTTATCAATTAATTGTGCTGTAATTACGTTTATTGATTTTGCTAAGGCTTCTTTTAACGTAAGTTCTCCTCCATATTTTCCTCCTGCATTTTTAGGTGTCCAATCTTCTGGCATTCCATATTTTTCCTTTGGAATAGTATATGGTGTATTTGGCAACTTATCACATGGTGACATCTTTAACTGATTAATTGCTGTTGCATATACAAAAGGTTTAAATGTAGAACCTACTTGACGTTTTTGTTGCTCTACTGCATCATATTTGAAATACTTATGGTTTATTCCTCCAACCCAAGCTTTAATATGACCTGTTTGAGGCTCAATAGATACTAAACCTGAACGTAAGAAGTATTTATAATAACGTATTGAATCGTAAGGGGTCATTACCGTATCGCGTTCACCTTTCCATGTGAAAATACGCATATCAGTAGCTGTATTAAATACCTTATCTATTTCTTTTTCAGACTTGCCAGCAGCTTTCATTCGCTTATAACGGTCTGAATTTTGTTTTGCTCTTCTTATAATCTTCTCTATTTCCTTTTTGTTTATATCATAAAAAGGAGCATTTTTATTCCTTTTTTGTTCTTTATCAAAATATGTTTGAAGATTAGCCATGTGTTCATATAATGCTTCTTCAGCATATTTTTGCATGCGAGAGTCTATCGTTGTATAAATTTTTAATCCATCTCTATAAATATTATACTCTTCACCGTTTGGCTTCGGATGTTCTTTTACCCATTCTTTCAAGATGCTTCTCAAATGTTCTCTAAAGTATGTAGCTAAACCATCACTGTGTCCTTCTCTATTTATATTAAGTCCTAAACCTAATTTTTGTAATGAGTCTTTTTGTTGCTGAGTAATAAACTCATTTCTGGTCATTTGCTTTAAAACAACATTTCTTCGTTGTTTTACCATCTCTTTTCTCCTTAAAGGGTTAAAAAGAGAGGAATTTTTAAGCATTCCTACTAGCATTGCAGATTCTTCAACATCTAGCTCTTTTGGCTCTTTTCCAAAATAAATTCGAGCTGCTGAACGAACACCCACTGCTTGATTTAAGAAATCATATTTATTTAAATACATGGTTATGATTTCTTCTTTGGTGTATTGACGCTCTAGCTTAACTGCTACCACCCATTCTTTTACCTTTTGAAGTACTCTTTTGAAAATATTTCGAGAAGCTTTCCCTGTGAACAGCATTTTTGCTAGCTGTTGAGTTATTGTACTCGCTCCTCCACTTCCTGGCTTTAAAACAGCTCTTGCGGTTCCTCTAAAGTCAATTCCTGAATGTTCGTAAAAGCGCTCATCTTCTGTTGCTACTAGTGCTTTTACCATACTCTCTGGTATGTCTTTGTACTTTATAGGTGTTCTATTTTCAACAGCGTATTTTCCTAGAGTTTTACCATCTGATGAAATAATTTCTGTTGCTAAGTTATTTTCTGGGTTCTCTAACTCCTCAAAAGTAGGTAGTGCTCCAAATACCCCCCAAGAAGCTAGTAAAAAAAGTAGGCAAACAAACATAAATCCTCCTAAAATGATGCCCCAAAACCATTTAATGTACTTACTAAAATTTGTTGTTTTCTTCTCTGTCATTACTTTATTTTTTCTATTCTAAACCCCACATGAGTTATTCCTTCTAACTCTTCAATTCCTTCAAGTTCTCCATTTTTTCGCATGGCTTGTCGAACTTTAAAAGTATATTCTCCTTTTCGGGGAAATGTTATGTTTTCTTTATAAAAAAGTTTATTTTCTTTAATATCTGTAAAACCTTGCCCTAAAAATTTCCCTGTAACATCTGCCATATCATACTCCAATGTATCTATGATTATTTGTCCATCAGGAAAATTCATTTGTGTAATTAAAAAAAGATTACTGTATGCATAATCTTTATTATTTCTAAGGTTTATAAAAAGGTTCTTCTTACCAATAGAGTCATTAATTGGAAATGTAAATTGTATTGCATTTCTTTTATTCCATGAGCTTTTAGGAAGCGCAATATAATTATCAAACTCACTATTTGAATCGCATGAAGCTAATAGCATGGCTACTAAAAAAAAGATGCCAATTTTACTTCTCATTATTGGTGTTATTTTTATTATCGCTATTGTTTCTTTTTCGTTGATTGTTATTTTTTTTTCTAGGGTTTCTCGGTTTTTTTTGTTGTCCTTGTGGTTTATCAGTTGTTTTACTTTCAGGTTTTGGCTTTCTCGTTTTAGGGTTGTTTTTAGGTCTTGGTTTCCTATTATCAACTCTCTTTTTTTCTGTTTTTTGGCCTCCTTCAGTTTTTTCCGTTTTCCCTTGTGGTTTTTTCTTTTGCCTTTTATTTGTTTGCGGTTGTTTATCTACTTCCGTTTTACTTGTTGGTTTTCTTTTTCTACGTCTACTGTTTTTACGACTTTTTTTAGGTACATCAAAACGAGTTAAACTATCTTGACCAACAACATTCTCAAAATCAACAGAAACCTCTTCTGTTATCTCCAATTCATATTCTTCTAACGGTAAAGCAAGCTCATTATTTTTGTTTAATTCTATGATCTCTTGAACTTGATCTAACGATAGTTTATACCATTTAAAACTTTCTTCTTTGTAAGTGTACCAAAGTAGTTTTTTAAAGATGTCCATCTTAACAAAAACAGCATCTCCTTTTTCTGTTTTTAACACTTTATCTTGCTTTGGAAAGCTTTGTAATGCATCTAAATACGTATCTAATTCGTAGTTTAAACAACACTTTAGTTTACCACATTGTCCTGCTAACTTTAATGGATTTAATGATAGCTGTTGATAACGAGCTGCTGCTGTATTTACTTTTCTAAAATCGGTTAACCAAGTAGAACAACATAATTCTCTACCGCAAGAGCCAATTCCTCCTAAACGAGCTGCTTCTTGACGCATTCCTACCTGACGCATTTCTACTCTAATAGAAAAAGCGCTAGCTAAGTCACGAATTAACTGACGAAAATCTACACGTTCATCTGCCGTGTAATAAAACGTAGCTTTGGTTCCGTCTCCTTGATATTCAACATCAGAAAGTTTCATTTTTAAGCCTAGTCGGCTTATAATTTCTCTTCCTTTTCGTTGTGTTTCTAGCTCTCTTCCTCTGGCTTCTTGCCAAACATCAATATCTTTTTGAGATGCTTTTCTGTAAATTTTCTTTACTTCATCACTATCTGTAGTAATTTTTCTTTTTTTCATTTGAACTCTTACAAGCTCTCCTGCTAAAGAAACAATACCAACATCGTGCCCTGAAGATCCTTCAACTGCAACCACATCTCCCATTGAAAGGGTTAAGTTTTCAGGATTTTTATAAAAGTGTTTTCGTCCATTTTTAAAACGGACTTCAAAAATATTAAATGGTGCTTCACCTGAAGGTAAAGTCATATTTGATAACCAATCAAAAACAGCGAGCTTATTTCCACTTCCACATGTGCCTGTAGCACAATTTCCGTTACTCTTACAGCCATTTGGCACACCGCTTTTGTTAGTTGAGCAACTGCTACAACTCATACGATAGTATATTTTTTTGAAATATTTTTTAAACCTGTGATATTTACAGTATCAAAAAACATTTTTATTATTTGATTTTCAGCTGCATAAAATTTACTTTATAACAACTATCCTTAATCTGTAAAGATACATATTCTAATGAAAAGTGAAAATTGATTTTTTTGTTAAAAAAAACGCCGCTTTTTTGTTAAAAGCGACGTTTTTTATTTGTTTTATGTCTTTTGGCTCTAATTATTCTTTTTTGCCCAGTTATCTCTTAGTCCAACCGTTTTATTGAATACTAAATTTTCTGCTGTTGAATCATCATCTACATTAAAATACCCTAAACGTTGGAACTGAAAGCGGTCTCCAATTTTTGCTTCTTGTAAGCTTGGTTCAACGTAAGCCGTAATTTTTTCTAACGAATTCGGATTTAAAAACTCCATAAAGTCTTTATCTTTATGACTGTCTGGTGCTTCATCTGAAAACAATCTGTCATACGCTCTTACCTCAGATTTTACTGCATGTTTTATAGAAACCCAGTGTAAAGTTCCTTTTACCTTACGCTTACTTTCTTCTGTTCCGCTTCCTGATTTTGTTAATGGATCATATGTACAGTGAATTACCGTAATGTTTCCATTTTCATCTTTTTCTACGCTATTAGCCGTGATAAAATACGCATTCTTTAAACGTACTTCTTTTCCTAATTTTAAACGGAAGAACTTTTTGTTTGCTTCTTCTCTAAAGTCTTCACGTTCTATATAAATTTCTCTTGAAAATGGAACTTCTCTTGTACCAGAGTTTTCATCTTCTGGATTGTTTTCAGCAATTAAAATCTCTTCTTGATCTTCTGGATAATTATCTATTACCACTTTTACTGGATCTAAAACAGCCATTACACGATTCGCTGTTTTGTTTAAATCTTCTCTAATTTTGAATTCCAGTAACGCTACATCAATCACATTTTCACGTTTAGAAACTCCTACCGTTTCAACAAAACTACGAATAGAAGCAGGGGTATAACCACGGCGACGTAATCCTGAAATGGTTGGCATACGTGGATCATCCCATCCTGAAACGATTCCTTCTTCCACCAATTTCATTAACTTACGTTTGCTCATTACTGTATAGCTTAAGTTTAAACGTGAGAATTCTCTTTGTTTTGGTGGTAATGGGTATTCTGATTGACTATATTCATACACATTATCTCTAAACCAATTGTATAATTCACGGTGAGGTTTAAACTCTAATGAACATAGTGAATGAGAGATTTGTTCTATATAATCACTTTCTCCGTGTGTCCAGTCGTACATTGGATAAATTACCCAATCATTTCCTGTACGGTGATGTTCCTTCTTTAAAATACGATACATAATAGGGTCACGCATTAACATATTTGGTGAAGCCATATCTATTTTAGCACGTAACACATGAGAACCTTCTTCAAATTCACCGTTTTTCATACGCGTGAATAAATCTAAATTTTCTTCAATACTTCTGTCTCTATTAGGCCCTGCTACTCCTGGTTGCGTTGGCGTTCCTTTTTGCTCTGCCATTGCTTCAGAAGATTGGTTGTCTACATATGCTTTTCCGTCTTTAATTAATTGAACTGCCCAATCATATAATTGTTGGAAATAATCAGAAGAATAACATTCTTTTTCCCATTGATACCCTAACCAAGCTACATCTCGCTTAATAGCGTCTACATATTCTTGCTCTTCTTTTGCTGGGTTTGTATCATCAAAACGAAGATTTACTGGAGCATTGTATTTTTCTCCTAAACCAAAACTAATACCAATAGCTTTTGTATGCCCTATATGTAAGTATCCGTTTGGTTCTGGCGGAAAACGAAAACGCAAATTTTCTTTTGGCATTCCATTTGCCAAATCTTCTTCAACAATTTGCTCTAAAAAATTCAATGATTTCTTTTCTTCTGACATCTTTATAAATTATGTACGTGTTCTATTTTTACAGCCTTCTATAGTTCTCTCTTAAAACTTAATTAATTAAGAGCTTCCTAAAAGGTTTAAGCAACAAAATTACATAGAATCTATGAGATAATTACACAAAGAAAATTATGGATTATTTTTTTTAATAAAAAAACGGAAAACCTATATAGATTTTCCGTTTTTGGTATTTAATGTATCGTCTGAATTTACTTCCCGTACGAGTTGTTTTCTTGATTTACGTCTGCCATTAGTTTTGATGGATCAATTTCAACTGATTTCACCTCTTTTTTTGTTGTAAAAGTATACGTTGGATGTGCAAAAGTCCAATCTGTAATAACTGTAGCATTAGTTGGTTTTTCTCCACGCATCATACGTAACGGAATATTAAATAATTCTTTTGAACCATCTGTATAAGTTACCTCAACATCAATAGGCATTGGCATTTGACCAATACGTTCTAAGGTAATTTCTTTTCCGTTTACTGATTTAATTCCGTAATCAATAATATGTGTTGTTTGCGTCCATTCATTCAAATACCAGTCTAACTGAAGTCCTGAAACTCTTTCAGCTGTACGTTTAATATCATTTGGTGTTGGATGCTTAAAAGAAAAGTCTTCAAAATATTTCTTTAGCGTTTTTGCTACATTTTCTTTTCCAATAATATATTCTAACTGAGATAAGAAAATGTTTCCTTTTGAATAACTCGCAACTCCATACGCTGTATTTGTGTGATACCTATCAGCGTGTGTTGTTAAAGGTTCTTCAATATTATTTTTTACCACGTAATTATACCCTCGGTAAGATCCTGCATGTGGATTTTCTTTTCCTTCTCCTAAAATTTCATTTTCTGCTTTGTTTGAAATATAGGTGGTGAACCCTTCGTCCATCCAAGGATGTTTACTTTCATTGGTTGCTAACAAGAATTGGAACCAAGTATGTGCTAATTCGTGTGCTGTTACTCCAAATAAGCTTCCCCATTTACGTTGTCCTGTAATTAATGTACACATTGCATATTCCATACCTCCATCTCCTCCTTGAATAACTGAGTATTGCTTATATGGGTACTGACCTATATGCTCACTAAAATACTTCATTAATTCAGCTGTTTTAGGTTGTAGCTTTTTCCAGTTTTCTAAATACTCAGCATCTAATGTTTTCTTGTAGAGGAAATGTAAATCAATTCCATTATCCATTTTATAGGTATCATGAATAAACTCTAGATCTGCTCCCCATGTAAAATCATGTACGTTTGGCGCAGTGAATTTCCATGTTAATTTATCTCCTGAAGGAAGGTTTAATGGTTTTGTTTTGTCTTCGTAACCATGACCTACTTCTTGAGGGTTTTGTACATATCCTGTTCCTCCAACTACATAATTCTTATCAATATGAAGTGTTACATCAAAATTACCCCAAACTCCATGGAATTCTCTTCCTAAGTATGGTGGTGTATGCCAACCTTCAAAATCATATTCAGCCATTTTAGGATACCATTGTGTCATTGACAAAGCAACTCCTTCAGCACTATTACGACCCGAACGACGGATTTGTTTTGGTACTTGCGCATCAAAAATCATATCGAACGTTACACTTTCTCCTGGTTGAATTGGTTTGTTTAATGTAACTTCTAAAATAGTTCCAACGGTTTCGTGTTTTACTACCGAACCGTTTTGTTTTAAAGAACTTACTTTTATGTATCCTATTTCTGAAGGTGATAATTTACTAATACGATCTCCCACTCTTCTGTCTGGATCTTGGATATTTCTTGAACGAACATCCATTTGTGAGTTTGGTTGAAATGCATTGAAATATAAATGATAGAATACTTTATTTAATGCATCAGGCGAATTGTTTGTGTACACCAATTTTTGCGTTCCTTTATATTGATATGTTTTAACATTCATATCAATGTCCATAGTATAATCAACATGTTGTTGCCAATACCCTTGGTTAGATTGCTTGTGTACTTTTGTTTTTGTTATGGTTTTGTTTTTTGTGCTATTTACGGTAGCACAAGAAATAACCGGTAACAATAAAAGGCTTAAGATTATTTTCTTCATATTAAACTGATTTAATCCCCATTGAGGTTAGTGTTTTCTTAAAATCACTTAGTTCTTTTTCATTTTTTAATACTGGAAAACCACGTCTTTTTCCATTACGTAATTTTAGAAAAATTCGTTCTCTTCCGTAGGTTTTTCTAGTTTCTATCCCTTCAATTTCATTAAGTAGATATTTAGATTTCCATGATCTTTTTACCACGTAATAAAATATTACTACTACAGAAACTACTGCAAGTAAAAACATAAAAACAAAAAGAGTTTCATTGTTTTTGTAACTCATTAAATACAGCTGAACTCCCATATTAATTCCATTAATTAACATCAAAGAGATAATTAACCATGAATGCATTGGCACTTCATCTTTAATTGTTAATTCCTGTGTTTTTTTGTTGAACTCTAGTTGCATGTGTTTTCCTATAACAAAAAAAGAGCATCAAAAAATAATGCTCTTTTTTAGCTTGTTTATAATAGTTTTATTTTCTTCCGTTTACCATTCTATCAGCCATTCTAACTGCATTGTATGCATTTACAACACGTCCTGATACTGATAATTCTGAGAAAGGTACCATCTCATCTCTAGTTCCTGGTTTAACAACCTCTAAATCTATTTTAGTTCCAGAGTTCATTAAAATGTGCTTTACTTGACTTGCTGTTAACTCAGGATAGTAAGAACGTACTAATGCTGCAACTCCTGCTGCTGCTGGAGAAGCCATTGAAGTTCCATTAAATTTCTTGTATTCATTATCTGGAGTAGTTGAATATACTTGTACTCCAGGAGCAAATACGTCTACGTTCTTTTTACCATAATTAGAGAAGTTTGCTGGTAATGTTTTATCATAATTAGCACTCATTGCTCCAATAGTTAAAAAGTTATCTGCAATTTCATTTGTTAAATCTGGTGCATCATTAGGGAAAGTCTTCTCAACATCAATATTCTTTCCATCATTTCCTGCTGCATTTACAATTAATACATCTTTAGATGCTGCATATTTTATTGCATCATAAACCCACTCTTTGTTTGGTGAAAAACCTTTACCAAAACTCGTATTAATAACTTTTGCTCCGTTATCTACTGCATAACGAATACCTAAAGCAACATCTTTATCATACTCATCTCCATCAGATACTGAACGTACAGCCATAATTTTCACATTAGCAACCCCGTTCATTCCTTTATCGTTATTTCTTGTTGCTCCAATTATACCTGAAACGTGAGAACCATGTGCTTCATCTTTTTCAGAGTGACCTGTATTACCGTTTCCGTATCCTGGTTTATCGTTAATATCATACGCGTTATCACCAACAACTGTACGGTAATCTGTTTTTAAGTTTTCTCCATTTATTGTCTTTTCAGCATTTTTAATACCTTTTTCAAAGTATTCTTTTGCTTCTTCAAGTGTATCGAAATAACCAAACATTCTGGTTGCAAAGTTTTTTGCGTTGCCTAACATTTCGTCATTGGTATTGATGGCTTCTACTTCTTCTTTAGTATACGTTGACTTTCCAAAGTATTTAGTAAATGCTTTATCAGCATCTCCAACCATTCCTTTTAAACCTCCATAACGAGCAACCGTTTTCTTTGCTTCTGCTATCTTTTCTGCTTGATAAGCTTTTACTTCTGCTAAGGTTTCAGCATCTGCAACCTCTGGTTTCATTAAAATACGCTCATACTCTAAATGCTCTTTATAAGCATCTCCTAAGAAATTCCATCCATTGATATCATCAACATAACCATTTTTATCATTATCAATTCCATCTCCGGCTATTTCTTTAGTGTTTATCCAAGCTACATCAACTAAGTCTTCATGTTTTAAATCAGTTCCAGAATCAACAACACCAACTACAACTCCTACATGTTTTTTTCCTTTTAGAAACTCATAGGCTTTATTTACACTCATCCCTGGAATTGTGTCTGTAGCTAAGTCTAAATGTTGCCAGTTTTCTTGTTCGTAATCTGTTAACTCAGCCTTTTTTGCTGGAATATTCACTACGATATTACTTCCTGCTGGCACAGGGATTTTGCTTACTGTTTTACAGCTAGCTAAGGTAGCTACTGCAATTGCCGAGTAAAATACGGGCTTTAAAACTCTCATAATCTCTATCTTAATTAAAAATATCTGTAAACTTAAATGTTTCCTTTAAACGAACTCCTTTTTCTGTATGCTTTACTGTTATTACTTCGTTGTAAGCATCGTGTTCTAAAAACAGGTAAAATTCTTTATCAGCTGCTTCGTTTAAAAAAGCTTCTTTTTCTTTCAAGGTAAGTAGTGGTCTTGTATCATACCCCATAACATAAGGTAAAGGAACATGACCTGCTGTTGGCAATAAATCCGCCATAAACACCAATGTTTTTCCTTGGTATTCTATTTTTGGCAGCATTTGTTTTTCGGTATGTCCATCTTTGAACAATACATCAAAGCCAACATAATCTTTTGCATTTAGATGTAAAAAGTTTAGTTGTCCGCTTTCTTCAATTGGCAAGATGTTTTCTTTTAAAAAAGATGCTTTTTCTCTCGCATTTGGATGTACTGCCCAGTCCCAATGACGTTGATTACTCCAAAAACGTGCATTTTTAAAAGCTGGTTCATAGCCTGTTCTGTCTTTATTCCATTGAATTGCTCCTCCACAATGGTCGAAATGTAAGTGTGTTAAAAACACATCGGTAATATCATCTCTATGAAAACCATATTTTGCTAAAGAAGTATCTAATGAAAAGTCTCCATATAAATAATAATATCCAAAAAACTTATCAGACTGCTTATTACCAATACCTGTATCAATTAGTGTTAAACGATCACCATCTTCAATTAACATACAACGCATGCCCATTGAGATCATGTTATTTTCATCGGCTGGATTTGTTTTTTGCCAAATCGTTTTCGGAACTACGCCAAACATAGCGCCTCCGTCTAATTTAAAGTTTCCTGTTTCTATCGGGTAAATTCGCATAACTACAAAGATGCAGAATTTTAACGAATTAATTTGTTAAGGAAAACAAAAAGTGCCTAGTTTCTAGAAATGCTATCTGCCATAATTAACGCATTGTAAGTATTTAGATTTTCCGAGTGATTTTATAAAATCATTAAAGGTTATCATCTCTTTTTTCTAATTCTTTCAAAAAATAAGAAGGTTTAATTCCTTTAGCTTTAAAAAATGCCTTAGAAAACGATTCTGCGTTGTTAAAACCTGCCTCTTTAGCAATGGCTTTAATTGTAAATTTCCTAAGAATCTTATCTTCTTTTAATCTATCAACTATATATTCAATTCTTAAATCACTCAGATAAGCAGAAAAAGATTTACCTTTATAATGGTTAACTACTTTAGATAGATATTGAGTATTAGTATTTAACTCTTTTGCCAGAGAGTTTAGTGTTATATTTTTAACGACAAACTTTTTATCTCTTTCAAAAAGAGATAAATCGCTTAATACTTTATCTATTGTTTCTTTAGGGATATTTAACTTTATTTCTGTTGTCTCTGTTGTTTCTGCTGCCTCTACCGCCTCTGTTTTTTTGATAACTTCCTCAAATCTAGATTTATATGTTTTTCTTTTTTTGTTTTGAACTATTGCAATAATAATAAACATAAGAGTCGCTAGTAATAACATCCAAAAAAACACTATAGATTTCTTCTCTTTATTCTTTAATTGATAAATTAGTTTTTCTTTTTTTGAAATAAGGTTTGGTATATCATATTCTTTAATTAAGTTTTTATTTATAAAAAGCTCATTAGCATGAAGAATACTATCGAGTTTTATAAGTTGATTTGTATAATCTATTTGCGCCTTTAAATCATCTTTTTTTTGTACATACTCAATCAAAAAATAATACGTACCTCTCAAAACAGGTAGAAGATCATTTGTTTTTCTGAAAATAGAATCTACTTTTTTAAAACTTTCTACTGCTTTTGTAATTTTACCTAATTTTTCATATGACTTCCCTAAAAAATAATATGATTCAGAAGTATTCGGTAAATCTTCTTTACTTTTAAAATATTTAGATGCTTTAGTTAAACTATCAATAGACAACTTATATTGTTCTTTGTAGTAATGTGTAATTCCCTGACTTAATGTAAAAAAAACAATACTTTCTTTTTCTTGTAAACGTAAAGCTTCATCTACTCCTAATCTATTATAATAAAAAGCAGAATCCAAATTTGGAATATAGTTATAAGTATCTGATACTGCATAAATAGACTGAAGATACTCTTCATTAAGCTTCCCTTTTAAATACTTACCTGTTAGTTTCAAGTTATTTTTATGAATAATTAGAGCTTCTTTATGCTCCCCTATTCTATTTTTCACCAACCCAATATTGTATTCTAGCAAACACCCTAATATTGGAAACTTGTCATAATCTGCATACTCTTTAGCCAAGATGTAATTTTTTAACTCTCTCTTAAAATCTCTTTTATTATAAAAGTACTCTCCCTTTCTCTTGTACGCAGATGCTGTAAAAGCCTTGTAATTATTATTCTTCAAACTTATTGATAGTATACTATCTAAATAAATTAAAGATTTATCATTATACAATGTACTTGCAAGTTCATAGCCTAGAAGCAGCTGAAACTCATTTTTTTCTTTTTTAGCTTTTTTTATCCAATACCCCAAATAAAGTTTACTTTTTTTTACACTTCGCTCATTATTATAAATATACAACAACTCATCAAAGCTTTTACTTGAAAGCGTATCAACTTTACTTTGCCCAAAAGAGCTTATAAACAAAAACAAAAAAAAGAATAGTGCTGTCTGTTTTTTATATGTCTCTGATTTATTTTTCATTCCTCTACTAATTTCCTTTTACCTTTTTCACTAAAAAAAACCATTCAATGTTTTTTAAATTTTACAAAGGCAAATGTAATAGCAGACAAGGCAAATACGGATATATACCTAGAGATATTAATCTATATTTATAAATAACTACCTTTTTCATATCATTTAAATAAGAATATTACAACTTATGGCAACAACAAATGCCGCAAATAAATTAAATAAAAAAGCTCATCAATAATTGATGAGCTTTTTGAGGTGTCGAGCGGATTCGAACCGCTGTAGATGGTGTTGCAGACCACTGCCTAGCCACTCGGCCACGACACCTTATATTGATAAGGACTGCAAATTTACAGCTTTTATCGTTTTTTGCAAGCTTTTTTTACTTTTTACGTACTTCTGATAAAACAATTGCTACCTCAGCAACATTTCCTCCAATTGGTGGATTAATTTTTGCTACGCTAACCTCCGCTTCATCAACCAGTTGTATTTCTTTAAAGATTCTATCTAAAATTCGTTGGGCAACATGTTCTAATAATTTAGAACGAATCGCCATTTCTTCTTTTACAATTTGATTCAAATGTACATAATCTACCGTATCAACCAGTTCATCGGTTTGTGATGATTTTTGTAAATCGGCTTTTACTTCGATATCTACTCGGTATTCCGAACCTATTCTTGCTTCCTCATCTAAGCATCCGTGATTTGTAAAAACACGAATGTCGTTTACACGTATAATTCCCATGCCGCAAAAATAGTAATGTTTCTATTAGAATTCATTCAAATTTTTATCAGATTTCCTAGTTCGTAAAGAAATCAAATATGTTGCTTAAAGCACTCGTTCTCGCTTTGTAAAACTCAGTATAACTACATCTTTTACAAGTTACACTCGTAAACTTTTTGTTTTGTACATCAAAAATTTTAGACAACGTTCCTCCAGTAGCTCTCATTTCGGCTACTTCATAGGTTTTATTATTACATTTCGGACAGGTATAATTTAATGGCTTACTCATAAATACTTTTAGTTTTTATTTATAAGAGTCAAAAAATTAAAAAATGTTACAAACTACTTTATTTCAAATGTTTGATTCAACTCACTCATCGTTACTTTATACTTTCCTTTTGGCAAATAGTATTTATCGTTCTTTGCTTTTTTTATCTCAGCATCTTTGTGTTTCTTTAAATACTTTTTTCTTCCTTTTTCAGAAAAAGAAACATCATACACTACTTCATTAAACCCTTTTGTTGCATTCGTTTTTATAGTGTTTACCAAAACTTTATCTGAATATACTTCTAACTCAACTTCATTATCTGTACTTACATAAAACGGAATTGTAATTTTTGGTGTATTTGGTTCTAACCATTTACTCCAAGAACTACCCCAAGATTTTCTTTTCTTAATGTCCTTAATACTGAAAATAGCCTCTTTGTTATCAAATTCTTGTAAAGAAGTAATATTTGCTTTGTATAAGCTACGTCCATGCGTTCCTACTAGTAAATGTTTTGCTTTAGGTTGGATTACTAAATCGTGTACTGCAACATTTGGCAATCCGTTGCTAAAAGCTTCCCATGTTGAACCTTGATTGAAAGAAACATATAATCCATTATCAGTCCCTAAGTATAAAACATTTTCTTTTTTAGGATCTTCCTTAATCACATTTACCGCAGAAGTCGGAATATTACTACTTATTTCTTTCCATGTTTTTCCGTAGTCATCAGACATGTAAACATATGGTGTAAAATCATCAAAACGATACCCGTTTAACGTAACATAAACACGTTCTTTTTTATATTTTGAAGCTATTACACGACTTACCCATAAATTTTGTGGAAAAGAGTTTGAAATTTTCTCCCAACTTCCTCCTCCATTTTTAGTCACTTGTACCAATCCATCATCAGAACCTACATAGATTAATCCAAACTGAAATGGGCTTTCAGAAATTGTAGTTAACGTTCCGTAAGCAACATTTCCTTCTTTTTCTCCTTTGGTTAAATCTCCAGAAATTTCTTCCCAATCATCACCTTTGTTTAAAGAACGGTGTAACTTATTTCCTCCTAAATATAAAATATCTTGATTGTGTTTTGATAGCTGAATAGGTGTTTGCCAATTGAATCGATATGCTGGTTTATCTTTTTTTGGTTTTGGCTGAATGTAGGTTTGTTTTCCTGTTGCTCTATCAATTCGATAATAGTTTCCAAATTGATAACCTGTATATACAATGTTTGGATTCCTATCATCAACTGCAACTTGCATTCCGTCACCTCCCATTAAACTTTCATAAGGATTCTTTCCTGTTTGATGCCATCTTTTATCAATTTTAGCATTATGGTCTCCAACCCAAACCCCATTATCTTGCATTCCTCCATACACCTTATAGTTTTCTTGATTGTCAACATATACAGTATAAAACTGACCAACTGCTGGCTGATTTAATTTAATCCAGCTTTCACCATCATCGTATGAAATATTTAATCCTCCGTCATTTCCATCAATTAAATGTCCTTGTTTTTTAGGATTTACCCATAAAGCCTGATGATCGGCATGTACATTTTCTTTACTAATAGATGTAAATGTTTTTCCTCCATCTTTCGATTTTAAAATAGGAACTCCCAATACATAAATTCCGTTTTCGTCTTGTGGATCTACACGAACTTCTCCAAAATAGTACCCATACGAATAGTATAAATCATCTAAATATCCTTCGTGTGTTTTTTTCCATGTTTTTCCTCCATCAGTTGTTTTAAAAACTTCTGCTCCTATTACTGGAGTATCAAACAATGCAGCATTGGCATCTTTTAAGTAACCAACTAAATCACTTGGTCTCATTTCTCCTGGGCTTGAACGAATGATTTGTTTAACATTTTCTGCACGATATTTCTCTTGAAGACCATTCATTTTTATAAATGAATTTAATTTTTTGTCTTTCATATTCAAAAGTTCATC
Source organism: Tenacibaculum litoreum (assembly GCF_964513915.1). Classification (NCBI taxonomy): domain Bacteria; kingdom Pseudomonadati; phylum Bacteroidota; class Flavobacteriia; order Flavobacteriales; family Flavobacteriaceae; genus Tenacibaculum; species Tenacibaculum litoreum. The sequence continues at coordinate 837,639 of NZ_CAZEQS010000004.1, forward strand.
AGTTGAAACTGATGCAAGCTCTTCTTTTGTCAAAGCTCCTGAACCTTTAACCTGTTTAGTAGAATCTTTTTTTCTTCGGAATTGACTATCGTGAAAAGCATACACCGTGTTTTCATCATATACTGCTAAACCAATCCTCCCTACTCCATCTCCATTAGGGAAACCATTGTTATCAGAAATTTTAGTCCAAGTATTTCCAGCATCAGTCGATTTATAAATTGCTGAATTTTTCCCGTCTCCATCAAAATTCCATGCTTTACGCTCGCGTTCCCAAGCAGCAGCATATAAAATATTGAAGTTGTTCGGTACTGGTTGAATATCAATAACTCCAGTATTTTCATCAATGAATAAGGTTTTTTTCCATGTTTTTCCTCCATCAGAAGTTTTAAAAACTCCTCTTTCATTGTTTGATGAGTATAAATGACCAATAGAACCAACGATTACCTCATCTGGATTTTTCGGATTGATTAAAATTCGTCCAATATGATGTGAATCGAGTAAACCTACATTTGTCCAAGTTTTACCTTTATCAGTAGATTTTAAAATTCCAATTCCTGCATAAGATGATCGAGAAGAATTATTTTCTCCTGTTCCTACCCAAATTGTACCACTTTTCCAATCTACAGCAATATCACCTACATTTTGTGTAGGAGAATTATCTAAAATTGGAGTAAATGTTGTTCCGTTGTTATTGGTATGCCATACTCCACCAGAAGCATATCCTACATAAAACTCTGTAGTGTTTTCTGGATTTACATCAATATCCACCACACGCCCACTCATTACTGTAGGCCCAATACTTTTAAACGGTATGTTTTTTACCGTAGAATTTGTAATTAATACTTCCTTTTGTTGTAAAGTTTGTTGTATTTTTTCTGCAGAGGTAGGCTGCTGTGCAACTACTGTAAACGGAAATAAAGCGATAAAAACTTTGGCTAAGATTCTCATTATAATTTGGTTTAGAAGAAGTGAAAATACTGTAAGCAAATACTATTTCAAAAAAATTAACAGAATATTGAGAGACTTCTTTTTGAAGCTCTTGTCAAACAAAAAAATTATTAGCTTTGTTTAACCTCAAATTTTTAGGCTATGACTATTTTTATTCTTTCTGTTAGTGACCAAATTTATTCAACACAAAGGATATACAAAGAAGCTCGTCGTCGTGGACATAAAGTTGAAATTATAAATCATTTAAAATGTTCTATAAAACTTGGCGATGGTAAGCCTGCCATTATATATCAGGGTAAAAACATTATTGATATTCCTGATGTTATTATTCCTCGAATAGGTGTTTCTGCAATGAAACACGGAGCAACAGTTGTAAAAGAATTTGAATTGAATGGAGTTTACAGTACCGCTAGTTATTTAGGTATTGTTAATGCACAAAACAAAGCCCGTACTTTACAAATAATGAGTCGGAATGGTCTTCCTATTCCACAAACTGTTTTTTCAGTTGATCCTGAAAATATTAGTGAACAAATAGATTTATTAGGTGGCTCTCCTGTCATTATTAAATTACAAGAAGGAACACACGGTTCTGGTGTTATTTTAGCTGAAAGCAAAAAGTCAGCTATGTCTATTATTGACACCATGCACGGAACAAATACCAGTATTTTACTACAAGAATTTATTCAAGAAAGTAATAGTGAAGATATTCGTGCTTTTATTGTAAATGGTAAAGTGGTGTCTTCTATGAAACGTAAAGGACTAGAGGGTGATTTTCGTTCCAACATTCATAAAGGTGGTAGCGGACATAAGGTTACTTTAACTCCTGAAGAAGAAGAAATAGCCATAAAAGCTGCTCAATATTTAGAACTACCTATTGCAGGAATAGATATGATACGCTCAAAACGAGGCTCTTTATTAATTGAAGTTAACTCTACTCCTGGTTTACAAGGAATTGAAGCATATACCAAAGATAATATTGCCAAAGCCATAGTTAAATTTTTAGAAGAAAAATGTTCGAACAAAGTTTTAAAAACGGAATCATAGAAATTCGCGGACAAAAAATTGGTTTAGGCGAATCTAAATTAATTAAGATCCCTATTGATAGATTACCTACAGGCACTCTTATAGAAATTCCTGTGTATATTTTTAATGGTGATCAATTAGGCCCAACTATTCTACTACAGGGTGGTTTACATGGAGACGAAGTAAACAGTGTTGAATTAGTTAGAAGAATGTTAATTGACAAATCGTACAAAATTCACCGAGGTTGTGTTATCGTAGTTCCCTTGTTAAATGTGTTTGGTTTTTTAAATATGTCGAGAGACATGCATGGTAAAGATGTAAACCGTAGTTTTCCTGGTTCAAAAACAGGTTCTTTAGCAAGTAGAATGGCATATTACTTAATGAAAGAAATTACGAATAATGTTGATTTTGCTATTGATTTTCATACTGGAGGAGAACAACGAAACAACTTTCCACAAATACGGTATACTCCTGAAGATGATAGAGCTCTTCAGCTAGCCAATATTTTTAATGCTCCTTTTATGTTTGGCTCTAAACTTATTCCGAAATCTTTTAGAAATCAATGTTATAAAAACAATATTCCTGTAATTGTATATGAAGGAGGAGAATCATTAAGACTAGAAGAAAAAGCTATTCAACAAGGTATTAATGGAACGCTTCGTATTTTAAAACACTTTAAAATGGTAAAAGAAAGTATAGAAATACCTAAAAATCCAACTTCAATACACATTAATAAACACAAATGGGTTAGAGCTAAAGTCGCAGGCTTATTCACTCCTATTGTTCATAATGGTGAAAAAATAAAAAAAGGACAAATTTTAGGACATATAATGGATACCTATGGAGAAACAAATTTTTCTGTAAAATCTCCTTATGACGGCTATATCATTGCTAAAAATAACTTTCCAATTATTAACATGGGAGATGCTTTATTCCACTTAGGAAAACCATAACAAACTGATTTTATTTGTTTTATCCGTTATTTTTCACTTACTTTAATTCCAATTAACTAATCAAAAATTATAAATTATGGAATTTCTTATTAGCTTATTAAGTGGAGCAGTAGGTGGTAATCTTGCCGGTGCTTTGTTAAAAAAGTATTCTTTAGGTACCCTTTGGAACTCTGTCGTTGGGATTTTAGGTGGAGGCCTAGGAGCTCAATTACTAGGAATGTTAAATGTTGATGTTTCTGGTATTATCGGTAACATTGCAGCCAGTGGTGTTGGTGGAGCTGTTTTACTAGTTATTGTTGGTGTAATTAAAAGCGCCATGGCTAAAAGTTAAACACATACTAAAACTTAAAAAAAGACGTCTTAATAAGGCGTCTTTTTTATTTATAGCCGAAGCCCAATAAATAGCAGTACCTTTGTTGGCTCATAGTAGTGTCTTCTTTAGATACTACTGAAGAATTATATATGACATTTACATCGTTAGGTTTATCAAAAGCTTTAGTGAAAGCTGTAACCGAAAAAGGGTACGAAACCCCCTCTCCTATTCAAGAAAAAGCAATTCCAGTTATTTTAGAAGGCAAAGACGTATTAGCTTCTGCACAAACCGGAACGGGAAAAACTGCAGGATTTACCTTGCCTATTTTACAGAATATATCAGAAAAAAAGAATCCAAAATATCGTCCAATCAAAGCATTGATACTAACACCTACAAGAGAATTAGCAGCTCAGGTTTATGATAATGTACGTGAATACAGTGCACATTTAAATATTAAATCTGCCGCTATTTTTGGCGGAGTAAAACCAAGCTCTCAAATAGCAACACTTAAAAACGGAATTGATGTTTTAGTAGCTACTCCTGGTAGATTAATAGATTTACACGAGCAAAATCAACTTTCTTTAAAACGTGTAGACGTTTTGGTTTTAGATGAAGCTGACAGAATGCTTGACATGGGTTTTTTACGAGATATAAAAAAAATCATTTCTTTTTTACCTCAAAAGCGTCAAAACTTATTGTTTTCAGCTACTTTTTCAAAAGAAATAAAAAAATTAGCCCAAGGTATTTTACACAATCCTGTGATGGTTGAAGCAGCTCCTGAAAATACAACTGCTGAAAAAGTAAATCAGAAACTATATAAAGTTCCGAAAAGCAAGAAAACCGAATTAGTTGGTCAGTTGATTTCAAAAGGAAACTGGAGCCAAGTATTAATTTTTACTCGAACTAAACACGGTGCTAACAGGTTGACTGAAAAACTAGTTAAACGAGGAATTTCTGCTGCAGCCATACATGGTAACAAAAGCCAAGGAGCAAGAACCAAAGCTTTAAAAGGATTTAAAGACAATTCTATTAGAGTATTGGTAGCTACTGATATTGCTGCGCGTGGATTAGACATTCCATTATTACCACACGTTATTAATTTTGAACTCCCTAATGTTCCTGAAGATTATGTACACCGAATTGGTAGAACAGGAAGAGCCGGTGCAAGTGGAGAAGCAATTTCTTTAGTAGCTCAAGAAGAGGAGACTTACTTAAAGAGTATCGAAAAAATATTAGGGCAAAAAATTACTATTTCTGAATTGGAAGGTTTTGATTTATCTACTATAAAAAACGAAGTAACTACAGAACGTACAAAACCAAAACATACTGAAAAAAAGACTTCTAAAAAGCCTTTTAAGTCCAAAAAAAAGAAACCTACAACTACTTCTGGAGACGCTAAAAAACATACTCCTAGAAAACGAAACAACCGTAATAGGAGAAACAGTAATAAAACACCTCAATAGCAAATTTATCTCATTAGTTATCAGCAGTTTTAGAACTTCACCTATTAAGCAAAGCAATATTTTGGTATAAATATTGTTATATTTAATGTGTATTACAAAAACCAATAATTATGAAAAAACATGTTTTATTACTAGTTGCATTAGCAACTTTTTTTACCGCATTTGTTAGCTGTTCTAGTGACGACCCCCAAACGTCTCAAGTAGCAGTTCGCTTAGTAGACGCTCCTGGAGATTACGATGAAGTAAACATCGACGTACAGGACGTAATGATTAACGCTGGAGACGAAGAAAATGGTTGGCAAAGCCTTGGAAACGTTACTCCACAAGTATACAACTTACTTGAGTTAACTGGTGGAATTGACGCTTTATTAGTAGACACTGAAATTCCTGCTGGTAAAATTAGTCAAATTCGTTTAGTTTTAGGTGAAAACAATTCTATTGTGGTAGATGGAGAAACGTATCCATTAGCAACCCCTAGCGCGCAACAATCAGGATTAAAATTAAACGTACACCAAGATTTAGTTGGCGGTGTAAAGTATACTTTTATCTTAGACTTTATGGTTGATAAATCAATCGTAGTTGAAGGTAATGGTGCTTATAGTTTAAAACCAACTATTAGAGTTACTACTGAAGCTGCTTCTGGTGCTATTTCTGGAATGGTAAACCCATTTGAATATCAAGTGGAAGTTAGTGCTGTTTCTGGTACTGAAGAAGCTATAACTGCCTTAACAAATGAAGACGGTAAGTTTATGTTACACGGAGTACCTGCTGGTACTTATAGCGTAACTTTTACTCCTGACGAAGCTTCTGGATTAACTGCTAAAACAGTTGAAGAAGTTACTGTAGTATTAGGAGAAAATACAGATATGGGAACTGTTGAGTTAGAATAACTCACCAACATAAATTATTATAAAGGATGCTGTAAAAAGCATCCTTTTTTTATACTTTTAAGCTAAAATTTATTTCCATAAATGAACGCTTCTAAAAAAGCTATTACACAGCGCATACAAAACATCATAAATGATGAAAACTTAAACACGTTAATTCCTGAAGTTATTGACTGTTTTAAAGAGCTCTCTTTATCTAAAAATGAATTTTTAGTGAAAAAAGGAGAAGCTTGTCGTTATTTCTGTTTTGTAGAAAGTGGTATTTTACAATACGCTGTTACCGTTTCTGGACAAGAAAAAACCACCTATTTAGCTTTAAGAAATGGATTCGCTTCTTCCTTAAAGAGCTTTTTACAACAAACTCCTTCACCAAAAAATATAAAAGCATTAAGCGCCTGTAAACTTTGGGTATTAAAGATTAATGACTTTAAACAACTAATGAAAAACAACAAAGCCTTTCATCAATTTTATTATAACTTTATAGAAAATCAAATTTTTTTAATTGATGATTACCGTATTGACCTGCTGACTTTAACTCCTGAAGAACGTTATAAAAAGCTACTCGTAAACGAACCCAAATTACTTCAAGAAGTTCCACTACATTATTTAGCGTCATTTTTAGGAATTTCTACTCGACATATGAGTAGAATTCGAAAAAATATAAATTAGCGCCAAATGGCTAATATTTGCACAGTTTCTTTCCGTATTTTTGAGGGAATCTTATCAATTTAATTGAATCATTATGAAGTACGACGCAATAAACAGTCAATTATTTATAAAAAATCGCAAAAACTTTATGGCTCAAATGAAGCCAAATAGTTTAGCTGTTTTTAACTCAAACGATATTTATCCTGTAAGTGCAGATAGCACTTTACCTTTTGAACAACATCGTGATATTTTCTTTTTAAGTGGAGTTGATCAAGAAGAAAGTATATTAATTTTATTTCCTGATTGTCCGAAAGAAAATTTACGTGAAGTATTATTTTTACGTGAAACTAACGAGCATATTGCTGTTTGGGAAGGAGAAAAACTAACCAAAGAAAAAGCGTTAGAAACTAGCGGTATTAAAAACGTACACTGGTTACAAGACTTAGAAAAAGTATTAGCTGAAATGATGGCTTTAGCCGATACTGTTTATATCAATACTAACGAACACTATCGTGCTAATGTTGAAACTGAAACTCGTGAAGCACGTTTTACTAAGTGGTTATTAAACAAATATCCTGCACATTCAGTAGCAAAAAGTAACCCTATTTTACAACGTTTACGTTCAGTAAAAGATCAAATTGAAATTGATTTAATTCAAACTGCTTGTGATATTACTGAAAAAGGATTTAGACGTGTATTAGATTTCGTAAAACCTGGTGTTTGGGAATATGAAATTGAAGCAGAATTTATTCACGAATTTGTTAGAAATCGTTCTAAGAAATTTGCTTACACGCCAATTATTGCTTCTGGTAACAATGCTAACGTTTTACACTACATTGAAAATAACCAACAATGTAAAGCAGGTGATTTATTATTAATGGATGTTGGAGCTGAATATGCAAACTATTCTTCTGATATGACTCGTACCATACCTGTTTCTGGTCGTTTTTCTGACAGACAAAAAGCTGTATACAATGCTGTAAACCGTGTAAAAAATGATGCTACAAAAATGTTAGTTCCTGGAACTCTTTGGGCTGATTACCATGTAGAGGTTGGTAAATTAATGACTTCAGAATTATTAGGTTTAGGTTTATTAGACAAGGCTGACGTACAAAATGAAGATCCAAATTGGCCAGCATACAAAAAATACTTTATGCACGGTACTTCTCACCACATGGGGTTAGACACTCATGACTACGGATTATTACATGAGCCAATGCAAGCAAATCAAGTATTTACAGTAGAACCAGGTATTTATATTCCTGATGAAGGTTTTGGTATTCGTTTAGAAGATGATGTAGTTATTCAAGAAACAGGTGAACCATTTAATTTAATGCGTAACATACCTATTGAAGCAGACGAAATAGAAGATATTATGAATAAATAGTATCATTTCCCATACTTTTTAAAACGTCATTAAAACATCTTTTATAGAAATTTTAATGACGTTTTTCTTTTTGTTATCCAAAGTAGAACTTGAAAGAAAACACTTTTACTTTATTTCTGTTATTTTTTACTATTTTTAGTATTTAAAAATTGTTATTGTAATGACTTATTTAGGAATGATTGGAGTATGGCAACTAATTTTAATCTTAATTATTTTACTTGGCATTTTACCAACAATTATTGCTCTTGTTGATATCTTAAAAAGTGAGTTTAAAGGAAACAATAAAATTGTTTGGATTCTCGTTGTTTTATTAGCTAACTTTTTTGGTGCTGTTTTATATTTTCTAATTGGAAGAGAACAAAAAATAAAAGAGTAAACAAAAAACCCTCACCATGAAAAACCTACTTTACATATTCGTTTTAGCATTAATTTCGTGCGCCTCTAGCCAAATAAACAAATTTGATAATTCCGATTTGGTCGGTACATGGAATTGGACCAACACCGATGGTGGTTTTGGTAACCATATTCATAAAACTCCTGAAACACTTAGTAAAAAAGTACAGCTTACCTTAGAAAAAAACTATCAGTTTTCAATTATCGAAAACGGTAAAGAGACTTTAAAAGGCACCTATACTTTAACAATGAAAAAAGCTATTTATTCAAATAAAGAAGAAAGGTTTATACAATTATCAGGTGACCAACAACTTTCTGGAATTATACTCTCAGGAATTATTAGACTTCCAGAACCTAACGTCTTAGAAATTTCCGATAATAATTACGACGGATTAGGAAGCATGTTTTCACGCGTTGAATAAACCATAGTTTTTTATTAAAAAAACAGTAAAAAAACCCTGTTACTTAGCGGGGTTTTCCTTTGTTTATTTCAAATTAAAACACTTACTTAGTTTCTTCTCCCTCATGTAACTAATGAGTCTCTTAACTGTCTTTCTGTACTTTTTATAATTAACATATTGATGCTCATTAGCTGATTTAAAAATAACTAAACTGTTAATTATGGAACTAAACGAAACTAAATTACACGATTTATTAGGCAAAGTGGTTACTGAAATGGGAGCCGCTGCTAATGGACCTCTTGTTACCATTGGTGACAAACTTGGATTGTACAAATCTCTTTCAGAATCTGATTCTTTATCTTCTAATGAATTAGCGGCAAAAACAAATACTTCAGAAAGATATGTAAGGGAATGGTTAGCTGCTCAAGCTGCTTCCGGATATATAGAGTATGATGCCGACAATAATAATTTTTACATGACCCCTGAACAAACGGCTGTTTTTGGTAATAGTAAGAGCCCTGTTTTTATGACTGGAGGGTTCTATGCTGTTGCTTCTGTATACCATGACGAACCTAAGGTAGAAGAAGCTTTTAAAACTGGAGAAGGAATTTCTTGGGGAGACCATAACACCTGTTTATTTTGTGGTACCGAAAAATTCTTCAGCCCTTCTTATGAAGGAAATTTAATTCAAAATTGGTTACCTGAATTAGATGGAGTGGTAGAAAAGTTAGAAGAAGGTGCCAAAGTTGCCGATATTGGATGTGGTCATGCTGCTTCAACCATTATAATGGCAAAAGCATTTCCAAATTCTACTTTTGTTGGTTACGATTTTCATGGTGAATCCATAAAAAAAGCAAAGGAAAAAGCTAAAGAAGCTGGAGTTGATAATATTTCTTTTGAAGTAGCCACCGCTAAAGATTTTCCAGGAAAAGGTTATGATCTTGTCTGTTTTTTTGATTGTTTACACGATATGGGGGATCCCGTAGGTGCTTGTAGACACGTAAAAAGTGCCTTAAAACCAGATGGAACTTGTATGATTGTTGAACCTTTTGCAAATGACGAATTAAAAGACAACCTAAATCCTGTTGGACGTGCTTTCTATGCTTTTTCAACTACTATTTGTACTCCTTGTTCTTTAAACCAAGAAGTTGGACTTGCGCTAGGAGCTCAAGCAGGACAAAAAAGATTAGAAGATGTTGCTACCAGAGGAGGGTTTACCCAGTTTAGACTAGCCACTCAAAACCCTTTTAACCTTATTTTAGAAGCTAGACCTTAATAAAGGCTTCTTTATTTTATCAAAAGAAATAAAAAAGAGCCCTGTATCGGGGCTCTTTTTCTATTATTAATCAATTTTAGATACTACTCCACTGTTAAAGTGTATTGTGGTGTTGGATTAAGCGGACAAAAGTAAACGTACTCTCCTTTTGTTAAGGTTACTTTTTTAGAACTTGACTTACTGTTATTTTTTACTAAAGAAGTTACATATGCGTTTTTTATATGGTGCTTTTCTTCTGTTTTTCCTTTAGGCGCTAATACAAACCCTACATCGTGTCCTACATTCTTGTTTGAAATTTCAAAAACATAGGTTCCTTCTGAAAGGGTTAACGATTTTTGAGTAAATTTTCCTTTTGTTTGTTCTAAAGAAATTGTTTTTGCTTTTTGTGCATTTGCAGTAAATGCAAATCCAACTAATAATACTAAAATAGCTACTACTTTTTTCATTTTTATTGATTTTTATGGTTTTACTTTTTATAGATGAATAGCTCTGTAACCTAAAACCCCGTAACTACACTTTGTAAATAAGGCTACAAGAGCTATTCGTTTTTTATGCATTTTGTGTGAATTTTCCTGCTTCTACTTTTGGGAAATCAACTTCAGTTTCTGCTATGTGATTTACATAGTTTGTTAAAGTGTTGGCTACAACATTTAATACGATTTCTAAAATATCTCCGTCGTTATATCCTGCTGCTTTTACCTCATCTATTTCTGCTGAACTTACATTTCCTTTGTTTTTTGTAACACTTTGTGCAAATTTTAAACCTGCTTTGGTTTTAGCATCAGAAGCCTCCGCTTGTCGGTTTTGTTCAATTTCTTCTTCTGATAAACCATTGTTCTTTCCTATTGCTGTGTGTGCTGATAAACAATAGTTACATTCATTCTCTTCTGCTATAACTAATGCTAATTGCTCTCTAAATTTGTTTGAAAAATTCCCGCTTCCGTTTAATTCTCCCAAGCTTAAATAACTTTGTAAAAGTGCTGGTGAATTTCCCATTACTTTAATTAGATTTGGAATAAACCCTAACTTATTTTGAACTGCATCAAACAATTCTTTTGATTTTCCTGTTGTGGTTTCTGGATTTAAAGTTTCAATTCTTGTACTCATAATTTTACTATTTTAAAGTTGTCTTTTTAGTTTGTTTTTTCACAGTTACATAATTCTCTTTCAGGAAACTGCTCATCGTATTCTTGATATCCCCAACAATTAGGGCATTGGTTAATTTCTGTTCTCATAATTCGTTGTTTTTGAATTCTGATACAAAGGTGCGACAGGAATAAGCCTTAAAAAATGGACAAAGGTTCTTAAAACTTGGACAAGCTATTTTTGCTAACATTTTTCTTACAAAAAACTAGCTTTTTATTCATGGTTTCGTAAAATACAGATAACATAACAACACGTTTATAGCAGTACTTTTAAATCGTCGAAAAGGTTGTTTGTATTAGTGTAACAAAAAACTTTATTAGTTGTGTAGTTTACCACGCGTTGCGTGGTTTTTTCTTTTACAAGCTATAGCTTCTTTTAAATTGTTTTGGCGATTGCCCAGTGGCTTTGGTGAAAAATCGAGAAAAGTACGCAGGATCATTAAATCCTAAATCAAAAGCTACTTGTTTAATAGAATCATCTGTGTACAACAACAGTCTTTTTGCTTCGGTAATAATTCTGTTTTTTATAAAGTCGCTTGGAGTTTCCGTTCCTATTTTTTGAAGGTGTTTTGTTAGTGATTTTGGTGATAAGCCTAACCGATAAGCATATCCTGTAACTCGGTGTATTTTTTTAAAATTTTGCTCTACTAATAAGCTAAAATCTTTAAAAAGCTTGGTTTCTACACTCTCCTTTACAACATCTTTTTCCTTTTTTATACGTACAGAATATACAATAAACTGTTTTAAAAGAGATTGTAGCATATCGTATTGAGCTGTTTCTTCCAACTCAAACTCTTCTATTAGGTTTTGAAGAATAAAATCTAATTTTTGTGTTTCTTTTTCTGAAGGTACTACAAAAGGTGTTTCGTATATATTATTAAACAATACCCCGTTACATGACACCTCAGCATCGTGTGTTTGAATACAATAAAAATCTCTTGTAAAACTAAGCTGATAGGCTTCTTTAATTTTTTCGGAATCTACTGAAAATACTTGTCCTGGTGATAAAAAAAACAGTACCCCATCTTCAAAAGAGTAACTTTTAAAATCGATATTATACCTACCTTTTCCTTCTTTTATCCAAAACACCTTGTATTGATCTATTTGCTGTGGTGAGTTTACCACACATAGTTCTTCAAACTGAACTGTTTGTAACGAAAAAATATTTTGATAGGAATAGTTTTGAATATCTTGTACCGCCATTTATACATAGTTTTATCGTTTGTCGAAAAAAACTGGAAGAGCTGACAAGCTTTTTATAATTAAAAATTCGTTTTAAAATCCGAATTATTAATTGTTCGGGTTTTAAAACGAATTCTAACAAACTTATTTAAGTCACTATTTTTAATAAGCTTCTATAACGGTATATTATTTAGTTTTCTATGAATAGCATCATTAATCATTTTACTAAAGGTATATTTTACATCCTTTAAAAAAGGTTCAAGCTCTTCATAAGCGCCATATGGATCTAATATATATATCCGGATCTTCTTTATCCTCGTCTAAAAAAGATAAATTTAATTTCACTATCATATTTTGACTTAATAAAAAGAGCTACCAATTATATTGATAACTCTTTTAGATTTATTTACCAAATTATTTATTTCAATCTACCTTCTTCATATTCTTTTATATAATATTCATCCGAAAACGCTGTTCCAAAAGTAACTATTTTACCTGTTTCTTTTTTAACTAAAAAAGGAGCATTTCCTGCTACGGCATATTCTTCATCTTTTGTTTCATAATACTTTTTACTCGTGTAGCCATAAATATTACCATATTCTTTTTTTGTTACCCCATCATAAAAAATAATTGTTGGAATACCCGCTTTTTCACCTAGTTCTTCTACATGCTTTTCTGCTATTTGAAGCATTTCTTTGTCTGTTAACATTACAATTTTTTTTTAATTCAAAAACATTATGCTAAATACCGTATTACTCTCCTTTAATAAACTCATCATACATAGTAATATACTTTATTATGGTTTGTGCTAGAGCATTTTCTTGATTTTGAAATTCAGTGAATGAACTCATTAAATAGTTGTTGTAATTTATAAGTGTTTTTAAGTTTTTTTCTTCTAAGAAATCTTTAGGTCCGTAAAAATTACTTTTATCATATGCCATAAACCTTGAATCTATAAGTCCAATTGGTTTAATTTTTTCTACAAGATTCGAAATAGAACTATAAGGTATTCCTAAGATAAAAGTATTTCTACTTCTCTCTAAATCTAAATAGTTTTTATCTTTCAATATTTCCCCATAAGGAACAAGGTAATATCCATTAAAATTAGGGTCAAATTGATTTGTTATTTCAAAAGAGTAATCAGAAAATCGTTCAAGTTGAGAAATAACTTCTTCTAAGTTAAAAAATATTGAATCTTTTTTATTTTTTGTTAAAATTTTTATTAGTTCCATAGTTTAATTTTTAATGTTAATCGCTTTTATTTCAATATTAAACCCAAATAATAACTCGTCATCTACACTTAAGTTATATTTTTTCATATAATCAGTATTTATATTAAAACCAGAATTTATTAAATCAATCACTTTAACCAAAGTTGTTTTTTTAGTACTTATAATTTTAGCATTTTCTAAATTATATCCAGCTTGCAACATTGTTGTTTTTACATAATTCATGCTTGGGGCATCTAATATATCTATTTTATTAAAATCATTAATATTCTTTTCTTTCATTAGCTTTGACAAATACCCCATAGTTTCAAGATTCTGTATATCAGACATTTTAACTTTTTTAATTCCGTTTTTTGGGATATTTAACAATTTCATTTGTCTTAATGTGAAATACGTTTGAGTTGGTATTCCTTTTTCTTTAACAAGAGGTATTGCAACATCATCTACCCATTTAGGGAGTTCTTTGTATGGTTCTATTTGTAAGAAACCATGATTAAAAACAAATGATTTATCCGAGGAATTATAATTTCTTATAAAATACCCTTTTTTATTTGTATCGTAATTAATAATCGTTACCAACCCTTCACCATAATCATAATTAGACATATCTTCAAAACCAAAACCTTTGGGTATATGTTTAGAGTCAATTGCATCATATAAGCCTTCTACGTAACCAACCTTTTTGGCTTTTGTAGATTTTACCACATTCTTAACTTCTTCAAATATAGACACTTTCTGCTTACTTTTTAACTCCCCTTTCTTTACCAAATCATCTAAATACTTTTCTAAATTGTCTGTGTTTTCGATAATTTCTTTTGCGCTTTTTTGTAATCCCTTTTTAAGAGCTGCACCTACTTCACCAGACAAGGAAGCTAGTTCTAACCAAAATAGGAATTCGCTTATGGCTTTTCCTAATTCAGTTTCTTTAACATTGGTAATTTTTAACAATGCATTTACGGTACCACTGGTAATTTCTGCTCCTGCTGCCGCTCCTTTTACTGTCTTGTATATGGTATACGTACGTATAAACTTATTGCTTTTATTGAGTATTTCTGCAGTTTTTACAATACGTGCTAAATGCCTAAACTTAGCTAAGTTCCCTACTCCTGATAAAGTAGTAATTGCATCTACACCATATTCACCAGCAGTAGCCATATTACTCCAAAAGCTTTTATCTTCATTTGCTTTAAGTAACAGCATTGGCGAAAAACGTTGTACCTCAATGGCTTTATCCTTAGAAGCATCAGCAATAAAAACAGGTTGTAGTGGGTGATATTCTGATTGCCAATCTTCTTCAGTAAAAATTTCTATCAGCTCTCTTAAATCTGGTTGAAGTGTTTTTACTACATCAGCTATAACTCTTTCATTTGGAGTTACTACAATATTTCCTGTTTCAGTAAACTCTAAGTTCATGTTACTACTATAAAAACCTGCTAACTTATTCGTTTTATAAGGTAGTATTAGTCTTGGGGTGTTTGGGTTTTTAGTTTCTACTAAAGGAGACGTTTTGCTAAACACTTCATTTGCTGGGTTCGTAAAACTACTATTACGCCATAGTTTATAAATAAAGGTACTATATGCTACAAAAGAACTTGTATTTAACTTTCCATATAATGTTAATAAATAACTGTTTTTTGAACTTGTTTTACGGATTAAGAGTTGTTTTAAAACTTCATCATTTTTTTCTTTTACCTTATACTCTTCATCTTTTTGAGTTATTTTTATTCCATGTAGTAGTTTTAAAATAATGTCTTCGCTGTTAACTCCGTAATTAGTTAACATCCCTTCTAAGGCAACTCCAATAGTTTTCCATAAATAACTTGCTCCAAAAGTTGTGCTTTCTTTATTTTTTGAACCTCTGTACTTTAGAACTTCCGTTTCAAAAACTTCTAATGGGATGTAGTATAAATAGGTTAATGCGTCGTTAATATTATTTTTGCTTCTTTCTAACAGCAAATAGATAATATCTAGGTATTTTTTACAAAAGTTATATTTGTTACTCCCTTCTGAAGTATCTAAAATAGATATTCCATTTTGAAAGTATGTTACCTTCATAAAACCTAAAAACCCTTCTACATTTTTAAACGTTAACTTTATAGCAAAATCTTCTTTATAGGGGTCAATGTCAAAATCATCATTTTCTATAGGGTGATAATCATAAAACAACGTTACTTCATTATTATTACTTATCACTTTATCAGGATACCAATATAACTTTCCTTCTTTAGGGTTTAGCTCTACCAATACTTGTCTTTTAGCAGTATCAGAAGAATCTATTTCATCAGTTAAATCACCTAATACTCTTTCTATAAACCCTCCAGTATATCCTTTTGCATCTTTAAAATCTAAAAGGTAAGCCCCATTGGTAAGTCCTCCTAATTCTTTTGGATTATAGTACAATGCTCTTTTGGAGAATATCTGTATTTCTGCCAATTGAGTATTACGTATGTATATTGCTTCTTGAGCTTTATGATAATACAGTTCGTCTTGCTCTTCTATTTTTACAAAATTGCTATCATCTAACGCTACAAAAAAATCGTTGCTACTCTGGTTGTTTAGTAAGTTTTCTAAGGTTAAGTATTTAGTAACTCCATTTATCTCTTTTTGAAAATAGTATGAAATTTCACCTGCTTTAACCTCAACATATAAAACTGAAAAAGCATTGATTGTTGTATACGGACTACTTAACGGATCTTCTAACTTCTTTTTTATTGATTTTGTTATGTTTTTAGAAAGAACATCTTGGTTTTCATTTAAAAAATCTTCGTCAATTTTTATAAAATGATATTCGACTGTTCCGCTACTGACTCCCTTATGTTTTTTAGGATTTAAGTATTCTATTAATGTGTTTATATTACTCATTTTCTTTCTCTTCTAATTTAACAATCGGTAGCCTACACCTACATTATGGGTGGGCTGATTGAGTTGGTTGATATTTAATCGGTAACTAGCAAACCATTTTCCTTTTCGATTGTATTGCAATCCGAAACTAAGGTTGTCAAAGGTTTGTGGATTTCCTCCTATTTCGCTAAAGAGATACAAGCCACTTCTATAGGTTTTCGGATGTTCAATCGTTTTGGTAATGGTTATTTCTCGGGGTACTTTGAGTTTATACGATAACTGACTATCTAACAATTTTCCTTTTACCAAATCGTAGTTGTAAATTTCTATATCGGTATTTTTTAAGGTATCTCGATATATTTTTGCTGCTACATAATTGGTGGTATCTTTTATAAAAATGGTGTCTTTTACAATATTGGTTACATCATTTTTATGTACATACACTTTTTTATACTTAACCGTTTGTACTTTAAACGTGTCTACTTTGGTTTGCCAAACGGTGTCTTTTACTACGGTTATTTTTGGGGTTTGTGGATTTGTTTTTTGATATCTCTTATTAAAAAGATTGACAAATAACAACACTATAATGACGCCCAATAGCAACCTATCGGTTTTGTTATTAAAAAAATTCATGCTTTTTTGTTTTAGGGTTTAGAAAAATGTTTGTCAGTTCAAAGAAGAGGTAGAGTTTTTGAGAAGTTAGGTTTCGACTGCGCTCAACCTGCCCATACGTATACCTTTTCGAAATGACACAGAACACTAAAATTTACTAGGAAAAAGAACCACTAAAAACGAATGTTAGCGGCTAGACTTTGGTTTTTTGGTTATGATGTATATAAGTTTGTTGCGTATGTTCCTGTTAATGCAAAAACACCTGTTGTAAAAGTTGGTGCTATATACCCTGAATCTAAAGTAGCTCCTGTTGGTTGATTTCTTAGATACAGAGTTGTGTTCCCTACATATCCCGAATTAGGGATTTGTGACGAATCAGAACCTAACATTCTATTAAAACTAATTGTAGTTCCCATAGGGGCTGTTTCTGCTGAAAAAGGCATTCCTGTTATTTTTAAAGAACCTGAAGGAGTTATATTTGTCGTTATTCCATTAAAAAATATACTGAACTGAACAATATTCCCAACCCTTTTAAACCTCGCATCAATAGAAGAATTATATGTAGACGCTCCATTAGCGTCTTCCAAAGCAGGTGTAAAAGTACCTTCTTCATAAAAATTCGCTTTTTGTAATCCAGCATTAGTAGCATCTGCTAGAGGTAAAACTGCACCTGTTCCTGAACTAGACGCTACCGTTCTCGTTGCTACATCGTATGATAAATCTGTAGTTCCTCCACTACCTGCTGTCGCATTAATTATGGGTTGTAGTGGATCCGTGGTATCAATTGTAATGTTTGAACCTGCTTGATATTGTGGAACAGTATCTTTCAAGTTACTTAAATCTACCATAAAAGTAGAATTATCATCACGTGTAAACGTAGCTAACCCATTGGTATCGACAGTTCCCGAAACCAATCGTGCTAGGTTAGTATTATCTAAGTACGGTGTTAAATCAATTTGTGATACACTTACCCCATCTTTTAATAAATCAACAGTATTGGTTCCAGAAATGGGAGATAAGGTATATTCTGATACTTGTTGTTCAGAAGCTATACTTACCTCTCCTGTTTCGTCAATTACAAACCTACGGTTGGCTTCTCCTTCTGGTTGTTTTGCGTCTACATAACTATCAATTAAATCGGCATATTGTTGTTGGGTTGGCTTATCGCCTGTTTCAAAAAATTGTTTTAAAGTTTCTTTGTTTTGTTTCATTTTTGTTCTTTTTTATCGTTTTTAAATTGTTTTTGATAAAAAAGAGGCGCTAAAAACAAATGCTAGCGACTAAACTTTTTGTGTTTATTAACTAAATATCTTATTCTCTAGACACTAGAAATAGAGGTTGTATATTAACCTGCTGCTACCCTAATTTTTTTGCAAAGTGATTTATATGGTATAATTTTAATGATATATCCAATTTGTTCCGTCGTACATTACTAAGGCAATATTACTTCCCCCTCCTGATGCAACTCCTCTATACGCTACTGAACCTGCATCTGTTATCGTTGCTATATCTCCTATAGATGGTGAAGCAGGTAAACTTGTAAAAGTTACTGGTGTTGTGTTTATTGATGTAGAAGTTAATTTACTTGTACTTATACTTCCTGCAAATTCAGAAGGTAATGTGCTTTCTGATTTGATGAAATAAGAATTTCCATTTACAGTAGGTAAAGCATCATTACCTGCTCTTATATAAGCTAAATCACCTGTTACTGTAGCTGAACCTCCATCTATATCTAAATACATTACGCTCGCTTCCCCTACTGAACCGTTTGTGAAGACTAATGAATTATGCTCTCCTTGCATATAATTAGCAGTAGCACCAGTGTTATCTATAATTGTTGATGAGCTAATACCTCTTAGATAATCAATAGTTGCAGCACCTGTAATTTTACTATCATTAGTTGTACCAACAACAAAATTTCCGTCACCGTTACCTGAAGCTTCTCCTGTATTTTTAGTTCCATAAGCAAAATTAAAGTTGCTAGAGCTAGAATTTCTCCCCACTAAGTTACTTCCAGTAACCCCTGCATCTTCAACTGTAGAATTATTTACAACTCTGGCTACCAAGCCAAAAGTGTTGGTATTTGTATTAGAAGGCGTTAAAGAAGCTTGTCTATCTACATCAATAAATTGAGAAGCGTTGGTACTAGTAGAGGTTGATTTCTTTTTAACGGTAAAGTTTGAGCCTGCTATTCCTGAAGTGGTGCCTAATGGATCAACTACTATTCCTTTACTATAAACTTCTCCTTCTGTATCTATATTACCTAATTTATCTACAGTAAAGGTGTTTGTGCCTTGGCTTTGTCCTACATAATTATAACCATCCGCTGTTACATCTGCATCAGAAACAATACTATCACCATTACCTTGATTAAACGATTTAATACCTGTACCTTCACTAGCATTTATAGAATATATACCTGAATTTATTAAACTTCCATTGTAAGACCTTATCCCAATTCCTCCTCCATAGTTTTCTGAGTCTATTCCTGTACCTGTTAATTGGTTATTAGAATAAATTCCTATCCCTGTAGAATTGTTTTCTGAATAAACTCCTGTTCCTATGCCTTCATTAACAGAAACCATTCCTTCACCATCCAAATTATTTAAAGAATATATGTTATTTCCATCAGCATCATTTTGAGTATATATGCTAGCTGAAAAAGCTGTATTAGTCATACTCAAACCTATCTGTCCATCAACTGAAACATTTGAAACTATATTTGGGTTTGCAGTTCCTGTATTAAATGTTTTAGTTCCTATTATTGTTTCATTAGATATTTTGTCAACAAAATCTGTTGCATCTTTACCTCTTATAGTCATTGCATCAACATTTGTTAATTGACTTCCATTACCGTTAACATCTAATTTATTAGTTAACGTAGTTTCTATGTTTTGAACCTGATTAACAAATGCATCTGAGGTCTTTATAATTGGGTTATCTGGATCGGCATTATCAATCATAATATTTGTTCCCGCTTGATATTGTGGAACTGTATCTTTCAAGTTACTTAAATCTACTATAAAAGTAGAGTTATCGTCTCGTGTAAACGTTGCCAATCCATTTGCATCGACTGTTCCTGATACCAATCGTGCTAAATTGGCATTGTCTAAATACGGTGTTAAATCAATTTGTGATACGCTTACTCCGTCTTTTAATAAATCGACCGTATTGGTTCCAGAAATGGGTGATAAAGTATATTTGGGTGTTTGCTGCTCTGGAGCTACACTTACTTCTCCTGTTTCATCAATAACAAACCTACGGTTAGCTTCTCCTGCTTCTTGTTTGCTATCTACATAGCTATCAATTAAATCGGCATATTGTTCTTGCGTAGGTTTATCTCCCCTCTCAAAAAACTGTTTTATTGTTTCTTTGTTTAATTTCATCTTTTTTATCTGTTTTAATTATTAATTTTTTGATAAAAAAGAGGCACTAAAAACGAATGCTAGTGACTAAACTTTTTGTTTTTGACTATGGTGTGTATACATTTGTTTGATATGTTCCTGAAATCATTATTTCTCCTCCAGTGAATGTACATTGAAAGAGGCTTGTACCATTACTATTATCAAAACCCGTTTGCACATTAAAACCTATTTTATTACTAATAATTTGTGCGTTACAACTATAAAAATTAACATCTCCTCCATAAATCTGTCCTACAGTTACAGGTGTAATCTCAGACGTTACAAAAGGTAAACCTTCTATTTCAACAGTACCTGTAGGTGTATTTATTGTATTAATTTGTTGAACATTTATAGTAAAACGTACCGTATTTCCTAGACGTGTATAAATTCCTTTATTTGTTGTACCTATTGTATAAGTTGCTCCTCCACCTGTATCAACTAAAATAGGAGTAAAAGTCCCTTCTTCATAAAAATTAACAGGTAACCCTCCTTCTGGTTTATTTTTAATAAAGTCTGGTTGTGTACTATCTGTTTGATTCCAATCTGATTGTGAAACAGTTAATTCAGAAGCAACACTTACCTCTCCTGTTTCATCAATTACAAACCTTCGGTTCGCTTCCCCTTCGGGTTGTTTAGCGTCTACATAGCTATCAATTAAATCGTAATATTGTTGTTGTGTTGGCTTATCACCAGTTTCAAAAAATTGTTTTAAAGTTTCTTTGTTTTGTTTCATGTTTTGTTCTTTTTTATCGTTTTTAAATTGTTTTTGATAAAAAAGAGCCGCTAAAAACTACTTTTGTTAGTGGCTAGACTTTTTTACTACTTATAATTTTAAGAGTAACTCTCTACTTGTATAAGTCCTGTCAACAAAATTGAACCATTAGTAAAAGACACATCTTTAACAATATTATTATCCAAATCTGCAAATGAAATATTCAAAAAATTGCCTCCTGCATCAAAAGACGTTCTTACTTTTAATTCATGTATCTGTTGATTTGTTAAGTTTGATCCTGTTATTTTTTTTATACAAACCACATCTGAGTTATCCAAATAAGTTTTAGGTCCTTCTATGGTATTAAATTCAACCTCTAAAGTTACTCCAGTCGTTGAGCCTGTAGTTTGTATATTAGTTAATAATATTTGATACATACCAATACCTCCTACTCTTTTAAATTTTCCTGAAAAATCAAAGGTATAAGGAGAATTTATTTGAGGTCCCAAAATGACATTATTTAAATCTTTTTCCTCATGAAAAAATGCATGAACTAACCCTGCAAAGTTTCTAGAATTGACAGGAATAGTTGCATTTGTACCTGTGTCAGAAATAATTGTGCCTTCCGTTAAACTATGACTGTAACTCAAGTTAGTTCCTCCACTACCTCCACCAGAAGCATTGATAACAGGGTTATCTGGGTCTGTAGTATCAATCGAAATATTTGTTCCTGCTTGATATTGAGGAACAGTATCTTTTAAGTTACTCAAATCTACTGTAAACGTAGAGTTATCATCACGTGTAAAAGTTGCCAATCCATTAGCATCAACAGTACCTGAAACCAATCGTGATAAATTTGTATTATCTAAATATGGTGTTAAATCAATTTGTGAGACGCTTACACCGTCTTTTAATAAATCAACGGTATTAGTTCCAGAAATAGGTGACAATGTATATTCAGGTACTTGCTGTTCAGAAGCTACACTTACCTCTCCTGTTTCATCAATTACAAACCTTCGGTTTGCTTCTCCTTCGGGTTGTTTGGCATCGATATAACTATCAATTAAATCGGCATATTGTTGTTGGGTTGGCTTGTCGCCTGTTTCAAAAAATTGCTTTAAGGTTTCTTTGTTTTGTTTCATTTTTGTTCTTTTTTATCGTTTTTAAATTTGTTTTTGATAAAAAAGAGACGCTAAAAACTGTATTTGTTAGCGACTAGACTTTTTCTTTGTCGTTATTTTTTTGTTTTTCGGTTGTTTGCTCTAAGGTACTTTGCATACCCGCTTGTTTTAACAAACTATGCAATGCTTTAAAGGGGTTTACTCCATAAATTTTGTTGTAGTTTTCTAAAATTGACTTTGTTTCGGTAATAGCTATAAATCCTGCTATTATTTTTAAAAAAGGAACTTCATTTACAATGTGTTTTTCTAAAAAATAAGCTGATATTATTACCAAGTTATAAATAACAAACTTAGAAATGGTATGTCCAATTCGTTCGCTTTTTATAGGTATTTGTAATTTTAAAGAGGCATAAGCTCCTGTAATAAAATCAACTACTATTAGTAACATCATGGTAGTTAACACTCCATTTAAAGGCGACAATAAAGCAAGCAACCAAAAAATGAAATGCGAAAATTTATCCATTCTTTTTTAGTTTTCTAAAGTCTAATACCCTGTTTTTAGGATATGCTTTAATACTTACACTATTTCCTTGATTACCACCTAATAGGTATACATATCGTCGGGTTTCTTTAATTAAGAACCCAACATGTCCTTTCCAGCTATTAGGGTTTTCCCTCCATAAAACCACCACATCTCCTGGTTCTGGATTTGTAGTAGAGTCTCCTACCGACAACCAACTGCGCGCAGTTAGCTGGTTTGTGTGTTCATAACCTGCTTTTTTGGCTACCCAATTTGCAAAGGCACTGCACCAAGCGGTTTCATCTTTAAATTTCCCTCCATCAAAACCTAATGAAGTAAAATAGTTTACAATTTGAGGATGATCTTTTGAGCCTTTCACCTCTTTGACTCCGTATTGCGATAACGCTACTGATATTAAATTATTCATACAAATGTTTAATTTTTTAAAGCGTTTGCAGACAAAACTTGTAAGTTGTTGATTCTTTTTCTTTTTCTTAGACCTGAAAGGGGTTAATCATAACTTTTTTTCGTTTCTGCTTACATTAAAGATTAATAAATAATAATGAACTGTTAGAAAAGCAAGACAAATATACAACATATTACAACTAAAACAAAACAAATTACAAATATTTTGCATTATGTTTTAATTTAGGGTGTTCTTGAAAATCCCCTATAACTTTTTACATAAAAAAAACCACCTAAAATTTAGGCGGTTTTTATTTCTATCTCTTAAATTCTATTAAAGAACCTTTAAAAGAGTTTTTCTATCCCAATTCTATAAAATCATGAGGAGTAGTAATATATAAAGCCTCCCCTGTTTCTGCATTTATATCTATAAACATGCTTCGCTCTTCAAGCCCCCAATACTCACCATAGGTCACGATAAAAAGATCTATTTTTTCTCCTTTAAATTTTCCAACTGGAATGGGATACTCTAATTCTTCTTTAGACTCAAATCTAATGTCATTAACATCATCTATACTGGAATACTCAATATTCTCTTTCTTTAAAACTTCTAAAGCTATTTTATAAGCCTCTTCTTTTGTAATCATAATTTACTTAATTATCACATCTTAAACATCTGTATTCCATTCCGAAAAATCAATTTCCTTAATTTCAGAAACATCCTTTAAAAGCTCTCTTACCTTTTCTGCTCGCGAAGTGTTTTCAAAACTTGATAGACTAGTAAAATTTATCTCAACAGCCCAAGGACAAATTTTATGATAATCATTATCCCAAGAATCACCTACTCTAAATTGCTTCTTAATACATAAATAATCAACTAAACTCTTTTCTTTTCCAAAAAAAACATAGGGACCTTCATCCTCATAAAAATCTTCATCTTTAACTAATTCTATTTCTAATTTTTCTGAAAGAATTTCAGCTAATTTAGCTTCATCTTTTTGAGTATATCCAAAAATTGTATAAATCATTTTTTTTTGCTCCATAATTTAAAATTTAATTCTGTATGATTTTCCTTTTCTATTTAACTCCTCTAGACTTTTATAAAATCTAAAATTAACCTCTCTACCATATTGTTTTTGTAAAGCTAAAACAAAATCACTAAAACCTAACTCTTTCATATCTTTAAACTTTAACGGTAAAGAGTATGGATGAGTCTCTTTAGCCAACTTTTTACTTTTAGCCAAATCAAGTAATTTTTCACTGACGACAGCTATATCAAAATCACTTTTCCGGCCAGTATCAAAAATTTTTCCTGTTTCATAACTTCTCCCTGTAACTGAACTTCCTTGCATAAAAACTTCAATGTTTTTAAATCCTTTTTTTGAGAAAAAATTAAATATCTGTATTCCAAACTGTTTTAGTTGTCCAAAGCTTTTAAAACCATATAAAGGAGAATTACCTAATAGTTTTGAATAAGTTCTTTTTGCTGATTCATCCAAATACTCTTGAACTTTCTTTTTACCATTCCCTCCACTAGAACGTATTTCATCTATCTTTTTTGCAAATTTTCGAATGGCATCTTCAGTCCCTTCTAAAATGGTTTTATCTCCCTGTTTAATGGTATAAATAACTCCATCAGGGCTTACTAAAACTTTTCCCGTGTTAGGATCTAGTTTCTCAAAAATAACAACTCCTAAATCATACAATAATTCTAAAGCTGCTTCGAAGCCTTTAAATAATTGGTTTGCTGTACTCGCGAGCTTCTCTATAAACTCTCCAATCCATTTTTTAAGATTATCTAAATGTTTCGCAAAGTTTTTAGCAAACTCTTTAAGCTTTCTAATCGCAGCTAAAACTACATCTACTGTTATTTCTATTGTTTTTACCACTTTTTTAGCTACTACATTCGCTAACTCTTGATACGATTTTAATACTGCTTTGGTTGCTTTGGCTATATTGGCTGTTCCTCCAGTAGCAATAAATTGTACTACTTCCGAAGCGATAAAACCAACAATAAAACCTATATAATACCCTAAAGCACCTGGATCTATCGTGATTTTTGTATTGGATGCCTTAGCAAATAAACCTATTAATAGTTTAGCAGTAGTTATAGGCATTTCTATTAAAAACTGCATCCATGCTTTTAAGTTTGTTAATGTAAAGGTATTGAGTACTAAATCGATAAGATTTTCAAAGCCTTCTGCTAATAAACGTAGGTAATGACCTGGTTTTTCAAAGAACTTTCCTGTTTGGATAACGCCGTTTAAAACATCTACCAAAATAGCTAAAATATCAAAGATAGATTTAAAGAAGTCAATTATACTATTAATAAGCCCCACTAACAATCCGTTAATAAAATCATAGGTGTTTTGTGCGTTTTCTTTTACGCCATCTAAAAACTCTTTAAGTATACCTGGTACGTACTTAAACAACTTGGTAATACGTTCACTTTTAAAAGGCATAAGCTCTTTAAACAACCAATGTTTATTAAATCGCTCTGCAAAAGTTACAATAGGGGCTTCAATAGGAACTACATAATTTTTATAAATTGAATTTGCCAATTCTTCGGAAGAAAAACTCTCATTAATATTAAGCTTGGGCAATAACGGATTGTATTTTGAGTTCTCTTTTCCGTCTACCGTTGTTTTCCAATAGTTTTCCCCCAATTTTAACTCATCAATTTCTTTACCTATATTTCTTAGAAATTTAGACAAATTATTTAAGGTAACATCCGCTCCCCAACGCACCACTTGCCCACCTTTCGCTAAGACCAAGTAAAAATCGCTTTCTTCTTTCTTTTTAAGTTCTTGTTCCAGCATTTTACTTAGCTCGTTCGTAAAAACATCTACCCCATAAGCTCTGGTAATTTCTGCAATGCGAATTCTGTTCGTTTCTATAAGAGAACTTACATTTTTTCCTTTTTTTATTCTGAACACTGTTCCGAAAAGGTTACTTCCCGAGCTACGCTCAATAAAAAGAACTACCTCGTGTGCACTTACATTTTGTATCGCTTCATAAGCTTGTAATAATTGCGCTCCATCTTCAGAAATAAATACAGTTGTAAAAGCTTCATATTGGATACTTTTAACATTTCTGGTAGTTGGTGAAGGATTTGCATTTACAATTACCTCCTCTAAATCAATACTATTATCAAGTTGGATATAAAACTTTTCGTTAATTTTATAATATGATAATATTCCGCTATCAAAATCAAAGATGGTATTTTGAATAAATGCAAAGTTTTCATCATTTTCTTCATATTCTAGTTTACTAATTTGTCCATAAGGCGGATTATTTTCTAGAAAAAAATCTCCATATTCACCTGATAACCGATTATTAAAACGAAGTAACCACTTATTGGGATTTTGTACTCCTTCTTCTATTTCTACATATATATTGGGGCTTGGAACTGCTGTTTCTTTTATTTTTTGTTGCTGAACATCTGAAAACACCACCAATCCATTAAAATTGGTTTTGTGTTTAAAATGTTTGCTTCCATATTCATGAGCATGCATATTTTTTTGTTTTTTATGATTAGTAAAAAACAAACCTCACCCAGCCCTCCTCTTCACAAAAAAGAGGAAGGAACTAACAAACACAATACGTTTTATTGATTTTTTGGGTGAGGTTTGTGACTGTGTGTATAGAAAACTGTTTGTTAAACAAACAGTTTTACTGCACTTATGCTACATTATTGGTATCTCCCACAATATCGTAATCTACACCATCTGGTCCTTGACCTATCTTATAAGTACTTACATCAAATAAGCCTTGACCTTCACAGTCTGGATTACATGGTAAACCTCCTTCGTTTAGCACAACAGAATCTGCTTGTAACACGGTTAAGGTTGTTGGTACACGAGTTTCCCAAGTACCTTCCACTTCACCTTCAATGGTTTGCATTTCTTCGGCAATAGAAACGTATAAATCGTCGTCCATATCGGTAACCATTCCTTGCCCAAACCAAGCTTCTCCTGTTTTCATATACCAGTTTACCATTTCTTCAAAACCTGGACGTACAGGCACTACTGATCTTGCCATACCACTTTGTAAAAAGGCTTGGAAAATAGGGTCGCTACCTTCGTTATATTCAAAATTAGCATCCCAATTAGCTTCAGCTCCATAGAAATAAGGATAAAATGTATACGCCATAATTTCCCAATCGAAAGCTTGCTCAAAAAATTTTACAGTTTCAGCGTGTTTCTGAAACTTTTCTTTATCATGTATTCCTTCTTTCAACTCTTTAGAGGAACTTGATTTATAGTGATCTCCTGTTGTTTCAACTTCATGAGGTTTAGCCATTAAATCAACAGCAATACGCTTTAACTCACGTTTCTCAATACTACGATTGATTTGAGAACTTAACTCTTTTTTCTTTTCATTAGACTCCTTAACCACAGCTTGATTTTGCATAAACTCATTATACTCTAATAAACGCTCATTATAAGCATCCATAATAGCTTTATACGTTTCATTTTGCCATTTCTGATAAACTTCGCTAGTTCTCACACAGTTAACAGTTACATTAAAGTGCGCCGAATGTATTTCCCAAGCACGATATGAAAATGGAACAGATTCTGCATAAGAATCAGAAAAATCATAATCAACCGTTTGTGTTGAGTTTTTTCCAAAAACACGTTTCAACGAATCTCCTAAGCTGATAACTAATGATTTATTCCCATTATCTTTATATGTGATTGACCAACGAACTGTCCCTTTAGTTGCTGTATAACCCTTAGGTATTTTTATATCATTTGAAGAAAACCCCGTAGAGGTATAATTTTTATCATCCTTTTTAAAAGATTTTCCTATTTTCAAATCTTTTTCTATGGGTGCTTCAATATCCGCTCCATAAACAGAAGCTATTCTTTGATAATTATTTTCGTTTATATACTTAGCACTACTAACACCATAAGATAGATCTTTGGGATGTATTGGTTTTTTAGGGATAATTAAACCTTCTTTTGTTTTTTCATCACCATCACCATTTTTAAAATACGATTCAATATAAAACTTTGCAGGTTCTGGTAAGGCAAATTCATACATTAAGCGCTTACCATAATTTATCAACTTATTCTTATAAATCTTATCTACCCAACGGTATACTCCTGTTACATGCTTATCTCCCTTACGATTGTCGAATCCATGCGTATTGTTTTCTTCATACTCTCGTAACATACGTGACGTACGTTTGGTACTAATCTTTTGCACTACACGCTCCATGGCCCTTTCAGTTACCTCTTGCGCATAGGTTTGCGCTTGTAAATTTGAATTGGAAGTCGAATTTGAAGATGAAGAGTTAAAATTAGTTCCAGCACTAAACTTAATAAACTCCCCTCCACTTACAGAGGCATTTGCTCCAAAACTGGTAGCATTATCACTATTTACAATAGACGACGCTTCACTTTGTAACTCATTACGCTCAGTAGAAGTTGTATCCGTTAAGTTCTCTACTTCTTTTTCTGAAGTTCTTTCAGTGGTTTGTTCTGATACATTTAGATTTCTTGTAGAACGCTCTTTATATTCGCGTGCCATGATATTTTCAATATGCGACACTTCACCTGGCACATAGCAACACACCTCTTGCTCTACACGTCTAAAATCAGCAATTCCTAATTGAGATACTCCATACAACACCGTCTTTTCAGCATCTGATTCTGTTATTGGCTCTCCTTCTTCTACGACTCTTGTCGCTATTCCTGAATAACTTCCTGTAAAATCAGTATTGTTAATCATTCTTTGTAATTGGAATTCAAAATCTCCTCCAATAAATTCCAAATCAATAAAAAGTGAAGCACTAAAGCTTAACATCACTCCATTACTTAACGTTAATTCGCCAGAAAATGTATACTTACCAAAAGTTAACAACTCTCCACTAGGAAAAAAATGTAAGTTTAATAAATCTCCTTTTTGTGAAAGTTTTCTAACACTTGTCCCTGTAATAGTTTCTCCTGAGTCTTTTTTTAATTCGTAAGTAGCATTAGTTACATACGCATTGGTGTAACCTACATTAATACTCATAGAAATAGCATCTCTATCGTAAGCCAAAGCAGGCACCAATTTTCCTGAAAAAGAATATAACTGAATACTCTGCTTCGCATTGTAAGTTACTGTAGTATCACCTACATTAATCTTTTGCACATCTTCTGGTGTTCTATCATACACGAGTTGATTATCTCTTTTTATTTTTTCCTTTAGCAATGGTTTTACCTCATTAAAACTATCATAAGGCTGCATTTCTTTTAAGTTTAAAACATCTAAGGTTGTGGCAGAAAACAAACTAGTAGTTACATCTCTATCAATTTCTTTAGCGCTTTCAAACTCAAATTCTGGTAACTGCAAATCAGGATAAACCGTTTTTTCTTTCGAAAAACCCTCTTCATTAACAATTCGCTGAACTTCGGGTGTTGCTTCTTGTTGTAACTGCTCAATAGTTGCATCATAAACCTTCAACTCAGTATCATAACGCAGACTTTCTGTTTTTTTATACGTAGTTTCTGCTTGTTCTAATTCTCTTAAAGTAGCCTCGTACTGTTGAATTCTATCTTTTGCCAATGCTACATCAAGCTGTGATTGCATATAATCTTGAGAAGCTTTAGATACCGTAGGAGTCGTATACGAAAACTTGTTTTGTGCAGCAAGCATTACTTCTTTTGGTACAATAACACTTGCATTCGCTAAACGTATAAACTCTTTTTCATTCTCTTCTGTAAAAACAATTTCCCCCTCTATACCTTCTGTAAAACTATTCGTAAAAGCATTAAACGCTTTTAAAAACTTATTAGCAACTAACATTTGAATCAATCCTTCTCTAACAGCTGTTGACTCCTTGTCTATCGTTTGATGAAATAAATTTTCCCATAATACAAACTCCTCATTTGTTGTAAGCTCTTGTGCTTCGCTTAAATTTGCTTCAATACTAGCATACGATAATACTGACTTGTTACGCATTAACCAGCCTGAAAACTGATACAACTCTGGATGTAAATTTTTAATTTCTAACCTACTCGCTATGGGTGTAAAATCAACAGTATTATTATATGCTCCTTTTAAAGCCGTTGTTCTTTCTGCATCACTAGTTACATTTTCTACCGACTTAAAAGCTAAACTCTCTGCTTTTTTTTCTTCCGGAAAGGAAACAAATCCTGTTTCTTTGTCTTCAATTAATTGTGGACTACGTAATGTTACAAACCTAAATAGGTTTGATTTGATTGGTTTTTTACTCATTTTTATAAAATTTAATTAATTCTTAATCAAGCTCAAAAAGAGCCCTGTTTAGTTGCTTTTCTAACAGTTCTTTTTTCTTGATTTTGGGTTTTATTCAAAAAAATGTTTGAATAAACGAGTATAGATTTCAAAAAAGTGAAGAAAATCAAGTTGAAATCTTAAAAACACAATCACTAAAACCACACAAATGTTTGATTATTACAATTTTTTTGTATATTAGCAATTCATTAACGATGCAAATATAAAACATATTACACATTTAAACAAACAAAAGTTTAATTATTTTTGCAATATGTAAAAACATAAAATGTTATGGGAATTTCCGAAAAAATAGCAGCAATTAGAGATGCTTTCAACTTAAACAACTTTTCTTTTTCAAAAAAAATAGGTGTTACTGGAACCACTATAGACAGCATTATTAATGGAAGACCTCAATCTGACGGTAGTAGAAAAAAAACAAAACCTGGTTACGATGTTCTTACTTCTATTATTAATGAATTCAACATAAACCCCGACTATTTATTTGGAAAAAGTGACATAATGTTAAAGACTGAACCCAGCAATATTCAAACATATTCTGGAGTACCTCAAGTTGTTTCTGTAAATTCTTTAGGGAATGAAAACGTGGTTTATGTTCCTATACAAGCAAGAGCTGGTTATTTAAATGGTTATGGAGATTCAAATTACATAGAACAATTACCTTCTTTTAACATGCCACATCTTAATAATGGTACCTTTCGTTGTTTTGAAGTACAAGGAAATTCCATGGTGCGTACTTTTTTTGATGGAGATCTAGTTTTTGGTAAATATGTTGAAAACTTACACGATATTAAAGATGGTCGTATCTATGTAATTGTTAGTAAGAATGATGGTATTGTTTTAAAACGTGTAATTAATAGAATAGAAGAAAGGGGTAAACTTATTTTAAAAAGTGATAATAAAGATGGCAACTACCCTACTTATACCATAAACGCTGAAGAAATTATGGAGGTTTGGTATGTAACTATGTTCGCTTCTAAACAAATGCCTGAACCTGTTGATGTTTATGATAGATTACACGATTTAGAAAGTAAAATTGTTGAATTAGAAGAGCAAATTAGCAGTAAAAATTAATTTTTATGCTTAAAAAACTGCTTTTTTTAGTTCTTTCACTCCCTTTTTACACCTCTGCCCAATCCAACTGGCAACAATTTAAAAAACTACAAGGAGCTCAAAAAACATGGGTACTACTCCATCCTTTTAAAGCAAAAAAAGCTTTTATTGTTTCACGTGAAGCATCAAGAGTAAGTGACTCTCTAAGAGTTTCTCCCCTACTAGACGGGGATCATGCAGGCGGACAAGTAGATGCATTTCGTCATGCTTTTTGGATGGCTTTATTGCAACAACAGATTGGAGAAAATGCTGCTCGTTCACTTGGTAAAGCCCATGAAAAAGACAACTACAAAACATATAAAGAACGAAAACTAGAAGATGGTGTTATTCCTGATAAAATTTCCTCTGAAATGGATTTATTTAACAACGAAGTTGGCTTAACACTTTCTAGAAAAGACGATAATCTTCCGAAAAAAGGATTAATGTATAGAGTAATCAACACCATTCATCAAGGAAAATTAAAAATTATTAAAAAAGATAAAAACGGTAATTTTCTAACTTGTAATAATGAGGTTATTTCAAAAAAAATATTAATTGGCAAGTGGAAGAATAACAAATGTTTAGTTAATTCTAATTACAAAAGGTAAATGCAAAAAGTATATGTAATTTCAGGGACAATGTGCACAATAGATTTGTGGCAATATGTTTTTCCTAAACTAAAAAATATACTTCCAGTACATATCGATATTACTCCAGCAACTTCTTTTGAAGAAATTAATCAAACTATACTGAATCACATTGAAGAACCTGCTACAATTATTGGGTTTTCTTTAGGTGGGTTTTCTGCTATGAACTTTAGTGTTCACTATCCTGAAAAAGTAAAAAAGTTGGTTGTAATTGCTGCCAACACTGATGGATTGAGTGATTCAGAAATTCAACTGAGAAAAAGCACTATTGACTTTTTAGAAAAACACACCTACAAAGGAATCTCTCAAGCAAGAATTCAACAATTTTTACATCCAGATAATCACAGTAATTCCGAAATTATTTCTGTTATTAAAAAAATGGATTCTGATTTAGGAAAAGATGTACTACTCCATCAATTAAAAGCAACTTCAACTCGCTTAGATATTTCACAAAAAGTTTTAAACTTAAACATTTCTATATTTTTTATTACTGCTGAAAATGATGCCCTTGTCAATCCCAAAAAACTAAAAGAGTTTGCCAAAAAAACTGAAAAAGGAACATATGTAATGATTAAGAATTGTGGTCATATGATTCCTCTTGAAAAATCTGAAGAATTAGCATCAATACTGAACTTAACCATCAACTAACAATATAAAATGTCAACTAGCCTTAACAATGTTATCAGTTACTACCCTAATTTTTTACCTGAAAAAGAAGCTACAGAGTTATTTCAGCAATTAATAAGTCTTCCTGAACTCACAAATATGATGGAAATGAGACTTCCATCTGATGAGGTAATTAAATACAACTTTGGTAAAGTAATGTTTGTTGACTCTGACTTACTGGAGAAAAATGTTTTTCCAAAATCGGCTTGGGGAAACATTATGATATGGCCAGAATATATGCTTCCCTTAAAAAAACAGATTCAAAAACATACTGGACAAGAATTTAAAACTTGTGTATGCATTTATTATCCTAATGGAAATTCTGGTATTGATTATCATTCAGATAAAATGGCTTTTGGAAACACTGATGTTATTCCTTCGGTTAGCTTAGGTGAAGAACGCATGTTTTATCTTAGAGAAAATAAAACGATGATTGAAAACAAAACACTTCTGGAGCATGGAAGTTTATTAGTTATGAAAAAAGATTGTCAAGAATACTACGAACACAGCCTACCTGAAAATTCAAAATATTTAAAACCAAGAGTCAATTTAACATTTAGAAAATACGGTTTTTAAAGATATTTATACCAAAAACCATAAACTCGCTCTCTTTTTCATCCTTATAAACACTAAGAAAAACTGTTTTTGCTAATTACTATTTAAACCCATTCTAAATATTTAAGAAAACAATTCGTAAAGTTTGTTCAAGTACTGTCATCCTCTTAAATTTGTGCTATTATTTAATCAACAAACAAAATAATGAGCGGATTACTAAAATCTTCTATCGGAAGAAAGTTTGCCATGGCACTTTCGGCATTCTTCCTGATGTTTTTCTTATTACAACATTTTGCAATTAACATTACTTCGATTTTTCCAGATAACGGAGCCACATTTAACAAATTGTCGCACTTTATGGGAACAAATCCGTTAATTCAATATGTAATGCAGCCAATTTTAATTTTTGGTGTAGTGTTTCACTTTGTAATGGGATTCGTCTTAGAAATTAAAAACAAAAGTGCTCGTAAGGTTAGTTATGCTAAAAATAATGGAGCTGCAAACTCTACTTGGATGAGTAGAAACATGATTTACAGTGGTGCTGCTATTTTAGCGTTTATTGTATTACACTTTATTGATTTTTGGTTTCCAGAAATCAACACCAAATTTATTCAAGGTGATTGGAGTGGTTTACACGATGGAGAGTTTAGATACTTCCACGAACTACAACACAAGTTTTTAAGCCCAATTAGAGTTGGTGCTTATGTAATTGCTTTTGTATTCTTAGCATTGCACTTATTACACGGATTTAATTCTGCTTTCCAATCAGTTGGAGCAAATAATAAATATACTAAAGGATTGAAAACTTTTGGTAAGCTTTACGCAATCTTAATTCCATTAGGATTCGTAATCATTGCATTATTTCATCATTTCAATCACTAATACGCAACAAGTATGGCAACTTTAGATTCAAAAATTCCAAAAGGTCCATTAAAAGATAAATGGACAACTTATAAAGATAAAATTGACTTGGTAAACCCTGCTAATAAGCGTTTAATTGACGTAATTGTAGTAGGTACTGGTTTAGCAGGTGGTTCTGCTTCTGCAACTTTAGCAGAATTAGGGTACAACGTTAAAGCTTTTGCTTACCAAGATTCACCTCGTCGTGCACACTCTATTGCAGCACAAGGTGGTATTAACGCAGCAAAGAACTATCAAGGAGATGGTGACTCTTTTTACCGTTTATTTTACGATACGGTAAAAGGTGGAGATTACCGTTCTCGTGAAGCAAATGTTTATCGTTTAGCTGAGGTTTCTGCAAACATCATCGATCAATGTGTGGCGCAAGGAGTTCCTTTTGCACGTGATTATGGTGGACAATTAGATAACCGTTCGTTTGGTGGAGTATTAGTATCTCGTACTTTCTATGCGAAAGGTCAAACTGGTCAGCAGTTATTATTAGGAGCTTATTCAGCAATGAACCGTCAAATTGCTCGTGGTAAGATTGAAATGTTCAATCGTCATGAAATGTTAGACTTAGTTATTGTTGATGGAAAAGCTCGTGGTATTATTGCTCGTAACTTAGTTACTGGTGAAATTGAGCGTCACTCTGCACATGCAGTAGTAATTGCTTCTGGTGGATACGGAAATGTATATTTCTTATCAACTAACGCAATGGGATCTAACGCTACAGCTGCTTGGAAAGTTCACAAAAAAGGAGCATTCTTTGCAAACCCTTGTTACACGCAAATTCACCCAACATGTATTCCACGTTCGGGAGACTATCAGTCTAAATTAACCCTAATGTCTGAATCATTACGTAACGATGGTCGTATTTGGGTTCCTAAGAAAATGGAAGATGTATTAGCTATTAGAGAAGGAAAATTAAAGCCTACTCAAATTGCTGAAGAAGATAGAGATTACTACTTAGAAAGAAGATATCCTGCCTTTGGTAACTTAGTACCTCGTGATGTGGCTTCTCGTGCTGCAAAAGAGCGTTGTGATGCTGGTTACGGTGTAAATGCTACAGGTGAAGCTGTTTACTTAGATTTTAAATCAGCTATTGAGCGTTACGGTAAAGAGCAATGTAAATTACACGGAGTTAAAAACCCTTCACAGGAGAAAATTATTGCTGAGGGTGAAAAAGTAGTAGAAGCTAAATACGGAAACTTATTCCAAATGTATGAGAAGATTGTTGATGACAATCCATACAAAACACCAATGATGATTTATCCTGCAACTCACTATACAATGGGTGGAATATGGGTAGATTATAACTTAATGACTACTATTAATGGTTGTTATGCTATTGGTGAAGCAAACTTCTCTGATCACGGTGCAAACCGTTTAGGAGCTTCTGCATTAATGCAAGGTTTAGCTGACGGATACTTCGTGTTACCTTATACAATTGGTAATTATTTATCTAACGATATCCGTACAGGAAAAATTTCAACAGATACTAAAGAGTTTGAAGAAGCTGAAAAAGCAGTTAAAGATCGTATTGATTTCTTCATTAACAATAAAGGAGAGCATTCTGTAGATTACTACCACAAGAAATTAGGAAAAATCATGTGGGATAAATGTGGGATGGCACGTAACGAGCAAGGTTTAAAAGAAGCGATGGCTGAAATTAAAGCGTTACGTGAAGATTTCTGGAAGAACGTAACTGTTCCAGGAGATGCGAATGAAATGAACCCAGAGTTAGAAAAAGCAGGAAGAGTTGCTGATTTCTTAGAGCTAGGAGAATTATTTGCTAAAGATGCCTTAAACAGAACTGAATCTTGTGGAGGTCACTTTAGAGAAGAATCTGTTGAATTAGACGGACCTCAAAAAGGAGAAGCAAAACGTGATGATACTAACTTTGCTTACGTAGCTGCATGGGAATATAAAGGAGAGCCAGCTGATGCTGTTTTACACAAAGAAGAATTAGAGTTTAACGATATTGAATTAAAACAACGTTCATACAAATAATAGATGTTAGTATTGAGAGATGAGATGTTAGATAAGAAATTTGAAATACAATACTCAATACTCAATACTCATTACTAAAATCTAAAAGAATGAATTTAACACTTAAAATTTGGCGTCAAAAAAACGCAAGTGATAAAGGAAAAATGGTCGAATATAAGATGACCGATATTTCTGAGCATATGTCTTTCTTAGAAATGATGGACGTATTAAATGAACAATTAGTAAACACTGGTGAAGAACCTGTAGCATTCGACCACGATTGTCGCGAAGGAATTTGCGGTATGTGCTCTATGTTTATTAATGGTGAAGCACACGGGCCAGATCGTGGTGTAACTACTTGTCAGTTACACATGCGTATGTTTAACGATGGTGATACAATTACAATTGAGCCATTTAGAGCTGCTGCATTCCCAGTAATTAAAGATTTAGTTGTTGATAGAAGTTCTTTTGAAAGAATTCAACAATCTGGAGGTTATATTTCAGTAAATACTTCTGGAAATACTACAGATGCTAACGCTATCTTAGTTCCTAAAGAAAATGCTGATAAAGCCATGGATGCTGCCACTTGTATTGGTTGTGGTGCTTGTGTTGCTACTTGTAAAAACTCATCTGCAATGTTATTTGTAGGAGCTAAAGTATCTCAATACGCTTTATTACCACAAGGACAAGTAGAAGCTACCGAACGTGTTAAAAACATGGTAGCACAAATGGATTTAGAAGGTTTTGGTAACTGTACAAATACTGGAGCTTGTGAAATTGAATGTCCGAAAGGAATTTCTTTAGAAAACATTGCTCGTATGAATTCAGAGTTCTTAAAGGCGAGTTTTAAAGGATAGAATACGACCTTACTTATATAGAAAAAACCGAAGCAATTGCTTCGGTTTTTTTATGCTTCCTTTTATACTTAATATTTACACACTCATACCTTTTTTTAATTTAGAGGTATAAAAAGTATATACATTTGTCGCCAATGATTACAATACGATAATCTGTGGGGGACTATCTATTAACAAATCAATCATATCTCCGATTAGAGATAAAAAAAGCCTGAGTTAAAAACTCAGGCTTTTGCTTTTTTATTTACTCACACTTTATTTCCAAGTATTTTCAGCTTCACTACCACTCCAAATTACAGTAGCTAAATATGGGTTATCAATAAACGGGTTTCTATTTCCTTGTTCATTGGCAACAACATTATTACGTTGCTTTTCTAAATCAGACACTGGGTCTTCAGCATTCCATTCCAGTAATAAACTAACCATATTACTATCTGACGCTACAACAGAACCTACAGCAACATTTTTTGGTAAACATTGACTACCATAACGTAAGTACATATACATCATCATACGGGCTACATCACCTTTCCATTCATCACCAGGGTACCAGTTTCCAGAAACTTCTCCTGCATTGCCTGAACCAGCAGCAAATAACTTATTTCCACGATCTGAATTAAACTTTATATCAGAAGGTCTTAAATGATGTGCATCTGCACCCGGACCTGTGTCTCCTAAATTTGGGTTCCCTAAAGATCTTGGGTATACATGCTCTCTATTCCAATCAGTTCCTTGTGTACCTCCGTTAGCATCTTTATCACGAGTTCTATCTGTTACGTAATTTCCGTCTGTATCATCATAACCATAAATTAAAACCACCTTAGTATTATCTGTAGGGTCTAAATCTGATTGTTTTAATACATTCCAAATATCTGGTGTATAGTCTAAAAAGGTGGTATGACTATCTATAATTTCAGTAGCTAAAACATCTTTTAAAGAACTTCCTGTTAAAGTGAAGTCTATATCCTTATAATATTCTGATAATTCAGAAGGGATATTAAAACTTCCTGAATTTCCATTGGCAGAAGCGTTTACATTAATTATTACCGTTGCAGTAGCACAATTACTTGGTGTAATTGTACTGCAAATGGTATACTTAAAAGAATCTGTACCTACAAAATCTTGTGCTGGAGTATATATAAAGGTGTTATTACTCCTAACTATAGCTCCATTTCTTGCAGAGCTAGTCTCAAACGTTACTTTTACATTTCCCGAAGTATAAGTATCATTCGCTAAAAAACTAGGCAATACGGTCTCTTTATTTTCTTCAGCTTCAAAGGAATCGTCAACAGCTATTACTTTATCTTCTGTTGGTACAACATCACTATCACTTCCTCCACAATTAATAAACAATATTAAAATTGTTATTACTCCTATTATTTTCTTCATGATTCTATCTTAAATAATTAGTCTTTTATATGTTTATCATGCACTTTTGTTGGCACATTTTCATTCCATACAGTTAAAATATCTGTTGCTACACTTGCTCCACTTCCTGCTGCAATTGCAAACTGACTTCTCCAACCTGCTAAGGTTCCACAAACATATAGTCCTTCTTTTATTAAATGGTTGAAATTACGTAACTGAATTCTATCTTTCATAGCATTTGCACGTGTATGTCTTTCTACATATTGTTCTAAACCAGCTATATCAAAAGGTTTAGAGTAATTAAGTGCTATTACAACATTTTTACTGTAGTATTCCTTTTTATTTGTAATGACTTTGTATTTTTCATCTTCTTCAAGAACAGCCATTACTTTTTCATTCTCAATTTGAGATACTTCCGGATATAACTTTTTTAACTGATTTCTACCACTTTCAAGAATATCTTTTCCTAAAGTTTCTGGAGCTAAACCTAGAACATTATTAAAGAGAGCATCTTGTAAGTGAGAAGAACGCTGATGCATTATAATTCCAATTTTTTTGCCTTTTGCATACTCTTTAGTAAGTGCAGAACCTAAAACTAAGGCACATTGCATACCTGATACCCCTCCTCCAACAATAAGTACATCAAAAACCATATTAAGCTACTAACATTTTAAAATTAGCTGCAAATAGTTTAACTGCAATAGCTAACAAGATTACACCAAATATTTTTCTTATAATTTTTATTCCGTTTGGTCCAATTACTTTTTCAATCTTACTAGACGTTTTTAACACAATATAAATTACAATTACATTTAATAAAACGGCTACAATAATATTTTCAAGGTTAAATTCAGCACGTAATGATAGTAGTGTTGTTAAGCTACCAGGACCTGCTATTAATGGGAAAGCTAAAGGAAAAACAGTTGCACTTAATGCTTCCTCATCATCTTCTTTATAAAGAGTGATTCCTAATATCATTTCTAATGCTAGGAAAAACAAGATAAAAGCGCCTGCTACAGCAAATGAGTGTACATCTATACCTATTAAATTTAATAGTCTCTGTCCTAAAAACAAAAACAGAATCATAATAAATCCTGCTATTACAGAAGCTTTTTCTGATTGAATGTGTCCTACTTTTTTACGTAAATCAATAATGATAGGAATGTTTCCAACAATATCAATTACCGCAAACAGCACCATAAAGGCTGTGAAGATTTCTTTGAAGTTAAAGTCCATAGTTGATATATTTTCGCGTGCAAAATTATATAAGTAATGTTACAATCTAGTATTTTTGCATTTAAATTTACGGGAAGTTAATATAAACTTCCAATTTTAAAAACATTTTATGTTTCAATTAGGAAAAACCATAGTTTCAGAAGACCTTATAGAAAAAGAGTTTGTCTGTAACTTATCTGCATGTAAGGGAGCTTGTTGTATTGATGGTGATGCAGGTGCACCCCTTGAAAAAGAGGAAACAACAATTTTAGAGGAAATTTATCCTAAAATTAAACCATTTTTACGAAAAGAAGGTATTGAGGCAATTGAAAAACAAGGTACTTGGGTTACTAGTGATTTTGGTGAATTAGAAACTCCTCTAATTAATGATGCCGATTGTGCTTATGTTATTTTTGATGATAAGGGCACAGCCTTATGTGCCATTGAAGAAGCTTATAACCAAGGTATTGTAGATTGGAAAAAACCTGTTTCTTGTCATTTATATCCTGTTCGTGTAAAAGATTATAGTGAATTTGCTGCCGTAAACTACCACAAATGGGAAATTTGCGATGATGCATGTTCTTTAGGCAAGGAATTAAGTGTTCCTGTATACAAATTTGTAAAACAAGCTTTAATTAGAAAATTTGGACAAAACTGGTATGATGAGCTTGAAAAAGTAGCTGAAAAACACTTAAAAAAATAATTTCATAAAAACTAAAAAGCGATGCTAAATAGCATCGCTTTTTTTTAATTAAAAACTCTTTTTAGTTTATAGTAAAACTCCAAACTTGTCCTATCGACTTCGCTCCAGAGTTATCTTTAGTATTTATTTTCCAATAGTATGTTTTACCACTTTCAACATCAACTTCTAAACTAGTAGCACTTAAGTTTTCTTCTTTTATTGTTGTTGGGTCTGCATCTTCTCCAAAATATACATCATAGGTTAATGTATCTCCAGTATTTGAATCAGCCCCTTTCCATTCAAGAGTTATGGTAGTTCCAGATATCGTTCCTTCATCCTCTGGTTTTACTAATTCAGCTGTAAATGGTGCAGTATTTGTTTCTCCTTCACCTTTAGTGTAAAAAGCAAATACCTCCGATGGTTCTCCTTCTTTCCCTTTATTATCAACTGCTATCACCCTCCAATAATGAGCCACTCCTTTATCTAAAGCAATAGTTATGTTCGACGCAACTGCAGTTTGAGTTTTAATAATATTTGTTAATTCTCTATTAGTAGCTATCTCAATTTTATAACTAATGTTGTCATTATTTGGATCTGTAGCATCACTCCAATCGAAAGGAATGCTATTATCAATACACAGTAAGTTTTGTGTGGGATATGTTAGGGTTACTTTGGTTGGTGCTTCATTTACAGGCTCTTTACTTCCTCCACCACAACTGAATAAAAATAATGTTGCTGAAAATAATCCTAGTGCTTTAAGTACTCTTTTCATTATTTTAATATTTTAAATGTGTTTGCTTCATCTGTTCCTAATTTTAAAATATAAATTCCTGATTTAAATTTATCGAAAGGAATAGATAACTCATTACCCTGTTTGTTAATCTTGTCTTTTAATACAATTTTTCCTGTAACATCATAAACCATAACCTCAATAGTTGATGCTGTATCATTAGGAACTAGTAAGTCAATAGATTCTGAAACTGGATTTTTCTTAAGGAATATATTGTCGATAACTGTTTTAAATCTTCCTTCACATTCTTTAGCTGTTTTAACTTCTAAAATACCACTTCCTTGAACATTAATATCAAACGTTGAGTTATTAAATGTATTAATTAAGTTTCCGTTTAAATATACATTGTAAGGAGCTGTACCCGATGTAACATTTATTGTGTATCCTTTCGATGCGTTATTTTTAGCAACTTTTAATGAAACTGGGCTTGTTTCTTTTATTTGAACTTCGAAACATTGCACATAATCATCTCTATCATTAACCTTAACACACACTTCATATGCACCCGGTACTAGATTTGAAATTGTTTTTGACTTTGTTGTTAATTGTTCAGAGACATCTGTTGAGGTTCCTTTTACTGTAATGGTATAACTTACAAAGGTTTGTTTAACGCTCACGGTGATTTTTCCATCGTTTTCATCTGCACAAGTTTCTGATGTAGTTTTGATAGAAATATTATCAGTATTCTTGTAACTAGTATCACAAATATCACCTACTCCGTCTTCATTACCATCTGCTTGGTCGGCATTTGCTGTAGTTAAACAATTGTCTACATCATCCATTATACCATCTCCATCGGTATCTTGACAAGCATCTCCTATCCCATTATTATCAGCATCTGCTTGATCTGGATTTGCTTTTGTTGGACAATTATCGTTAATATCTAAAATACCGTCACCATCCGTATCTTGACAAACATCTCCTATTCCATTATTATCAGTATCTGCTTGATCTGCGTTTGCCGTGTTTGGACAATTATCTACTCCATTTAAAACACCGTCATTATCAGCATCTCCATTAGGATCTAAAATAAATTTACCTGAGAAAATACCTCTACCATATGTAGCAGCAAAAACTACATTATCATCCCTTAAATCTAAATCTAGAACAGGAACATTACTCATCCCATTGTATGACTGGGCCCAGTTAGGAGAAACATCATTAAAGTTTTTCGTTTTCCAAACACCTAAATCTGTTCCTATAATAACTTCGTTAGGACTTAGTGGGTTTTGTAATATTGCTTTTACAGGAATATCTGGTAAATCCCCTTCTTTGCTTACCCAATTACTTCCCCCATCATTTGAGTACCAAATATTTTTTACCCCATAATTGTGCATAGTAACAAAAATTTGGTTTTCAGTTTCACCAAACTCGATATCAGATATTGAACCTATAAAATCGTTTCCTGTAATATTAAACCATGTCCCTGAACCTGAATCAGCATTCTCTACTTTAAGTAACCTTCCATTTTTTAATCCTACAAATAGTTTACTTGAAGTAGTCGTATAAGGTGAAACTCTCAATGCTGATGGTCTTGCATTCATTAATGAATTAATCAACAAGCTCTTTTCTAGAGATGCTTCGTTTAATATATTAGAATACCTTCTAATTA
Organism: Tenacibaculum litoreum; assembly: GCF_964513915.1. Classification (NCBI taxonomy): domain Bacteria; kingdom Pseudomonadati; phylum Bacteroidota; class Flavobacteriia; order Flavobacteriales; family Flavobacteriaceae; genus Tenacibaculum; species Tenacibaculum litoreum. Next base: position 880,141 of record NZ_CAZEQS010000004.1, read on the forward strand.
CAGGAGTTGTTGAAGAAGAGTAGTTTGAATATAAAATATTAAGATTTGAATCTAATTCTTCTTGATTTATAAAATCACCATTAGATGTATCTTCTTCATTAATAGTAATTACCTGATTATTTGCTAAGTTTTTTAATTCAATAGCTTGATTATAAACATAGTTAACAATATAATATTTATCTGTTCCATCTGTATCAAAAAAACTTGCTGCTCCATCTCCTCCAAAAACTCTTACAGCACTATTTATTCCTTCAGTGGCTTCTTTGATTAATCTAGTTCCATTGTCTTGTGCACCAGCTAAAAAATACTCTGCACCTCCAAAAGCTGTTGTTGGAGCAACACCTACAGTGTAAAACTGAACAGTATTATAGTTCTTATTCCTTTCTCCTATTGTGATTCCTGAATTATCAGAGAAGTAAACTCCTCCATCATTTCCAAAGACCATTCTGTTAGAAGAAGCAAATGCTAACCCATGATGATCTGCGTGAACATACTGTTTTCCAAAACCTCCATACCAATGAGATAATTGTCCCCATGTTTCTCCTCCATCTATTGACTTAAATAAATCTATCCCTCCAACATATAGTGTATTTTCATCATTTGGATCTACCTTTATTAACAAGTCATAAAAAGCTTGTCCTCTAGTAAAATCATTCGCTTCTATATCAGTATCCGCATCATTTGGTAATGATGTTTCATTAACTGTAGTAAAGCTATCTTTCGTTTTTAAAATTTTTACTGGTGCTTCAGAATCATTAACTTCTGCTAACACATATACCGTTCCTGCATTGGAAGGTGATATTGCAATTTCAGTTCTAAGTCCATTTTCAATGGAATGAACTAAGTTAAAATTCTCTCCATCAGTCGATTTTAAAATAGCTCCCCCTCCATCTCTGAAAGTAAAGCTTCTTGTGGTACTTAAGTAGATAGAGTTATCAGAGGCAATTTCTAAGTTATTTGGTTCATAAGGGTTTCCTCCTGATGTCTTTGGAAGGTTTATTTTGGTAAAATCCGTACCATTAGTTGATTTATAAACACCAATGCTATCTCCTCCTAATGAAATACCCCCTGTATATCCTGCTTCTCCTGCCGCAACGTAAACTTCTGAAACTCCAGCATTATTTCTTACTACGATATCGTTTATGTGCTGTATTCCTGGAACAGTAGTCGAATTTGTCGCATCCTCTTTTAATTTTGTTAACGTTCCATTTACAGAACCCGTAGATAACTTCGTTATTATAGCATTCCCTATTTCTTGGTTTATCATTACAGCTGGAATAGTTACTGATTCTGCCCCATCACCTGCAGCCATGTTAAAAGGAGGTGTATTTTCATTATTGATTACAATTACAGCTACCGCACCTGCATCTTGAGCATTCTTGGCTTTTACTGAAAAATTACAAGTTCCTCTTCTAATAACGGCTATTTTTCCATTTAACTCAGCTGCGTTTGTAATAGCATCGCAACCATCTTCTGTTGGAACTGTAGCATCTATAACTAAAACTAAATCTTTTGTAATAGGTGTTGTAATATCACCTCCAAAAGCAGTTGTTAATACTGAGATATAATCTCCTCCTATTTCGGCAGGTGAATTAATTGTTAGTTTAGAGTTTGTATCTAAAAAACTTTCACCTGTAACTCCTCCTAACACTTTTGACCAAGAGTTTCCTCCATCAGTAGATTTCCATAAACCATCTCCGTTTACATCTCCATTTACATAAGATTCTCCAGTTCCTACATAAAAGATTTTTGAATCATTTGGATCTACAGCTATACATGACACTGCCAAGTTCTCAGGTATTCCCACACGAACCCACTTAGAAGCTGAATTTGATATGTTTGTATTTTTCCATAAACCACCACTAACACCTCCTGCAAAAACAGTTTCATTAGTAGCATCGTTTGGATCGAATAAAAGTGCTCGTGTTCTTCCTCCAACATTATCGGGTCCTCTTTCTACCCAAGCATTATCAGTATCACCAGGTACTTTTCGTCCAATTCTTCGTTTATTTAATTCCTCTTGAAGTCTGTAAACATTTTCTTTATGTGTTCTCCCTGTACTAGGGTTAATTTCACTCAAATATTTCTGTTCAAAATAAGCATTAGGGGGTAGCCCTTGTGCTTTTCTTTTTTTCTTAGGTAGGTTTCCCGTTTTTTGAAAAGGATGTTCTTGTAAAATTTTTGCATGCTGTTTTCTTAGTTTGTCAATCTCTGTTTCGTTATTAACTGAAACTTTAAGAACAACACTACATATAGCTAAAATTAAAAAGCTAAAAAAAAGTATTTTTTTATTCATAATAAAGTAGTTGATGAATATTATAACAGATAATTTCTATTTTACCCTAATTATTTTGGCAATAATACATCAAACACCTCTTTTTTAAACAAAAAAACTAACTATTTAACACTTTCTAACTAATATTCCCCATTATTTTTCTGTGTAAACGAATAGCATATCCATCTGATAAACCTGCAACATAGCTAGAAATTTGCATAATTCTATCATATAAACTCGCTTTATCCTGTTGGTATTCTTGTGGAATTAGATTCAGCACCAACTTATCATAATTAGATTGTTTATTATCAAACTTATTGTTTGAAGCAGTTACAAAAACATCTAAAAGGTCTGCGATGATTTTATACCCTGCAACTTCTTTTTCAATAACCTCTTTACTTCTGTAAATTTTATCGACGCTTATTTTAATAATATCATTAATCTGAGCTTCGTATTTACATTTATCTAATAATCCTTTATCGAACGTTCCATTTAAAATAGCTTCTTCATTATCTAAAAAGATGGCTACTGCTTCATTAATTAATACTCCAATGGCTAAAGCTCTTAAATAACTTACACGATCTTTAGTATGCTGTAATGAATGATATTTTTTACTATCAATCGTATCTTTTACCAACTTAATCATGTATTCTAAGGCATAATCTTCTTCAATTAAACCTAGATTGATTCCATCTTCAAAATCGATAATTGTATAACAAATATCGTCTGCCGCTTCTACTAAGTAAGCTAATGGATGTCGGTAGTAAGAAACTCCTTCAGACTCCTTTTTTAATAATCCTAAGTCTTGTGCTACATCTAAAAAAGCATCCTTTTCTGACTGAAAAAAGCCATATTTCTTATCTACTATATGCTTAGTCGGTTTCTTTGGTAAACTCTCTTTAGGATACTTTAAAAAAGCTCCTAGAGTTGCATACGACAAACGTAAACCTCCTTGAATTCCTTCTCTATTTTCTGTAAGAATTTTAAACCCATTAGCATTTCCTTCAAAATCTATTAAATCTTGATATTCTAAGTCGGTTAATTGGTCTTTATACTGAAGTCCTTTTCCTGTTTTAAAATATTCTCCAATAGCCTTCTCTCCTGAATGTCCGAATGGCGGATTCCCAATATCGTGCATTACCGAAGCCGCAGCTACAATCGCTCCAAAATCGTTAAAGGTGTATCCTAACTCTTTTAAATTTGGATGGCGCTCTAACAGCTCCTTTCCTACTCTACGTCCTAAAGTTCTTCCTACAACAGAAACCTCTAAACTATGCGTTAAACGTGTGTGAACGAAATCGGTTTTTGATAATGGGATTACCTGTGTTTTATCTTGTAGGCTACGAAAAGCCGATGAAAATATAATTCTATCAAAATCTACCTCAAAACCTAAACGTGTTTCATCTTGTTGTGCACGTTCACGTTTTTGGGTATCGCCAAAACGTTTTAGAGATAGGAGTTGTTCCCAGTTCATCATTAGAGTAAAATTTTTTCGAAAATAATAAAAAAGAGAAGCCTATCGACCTCTCTTTATCACTTTTAATTTAATTAGTAATTTTCATTGTTAACAAAACTAACTTATTTTGTTTGTAATGATATTTTTAAGACCCACACATTAAACAATCGTCTGGACCTTCTGCATTTTTAGAAGCTTCAACCATAGCTTTAAACTCTTCAGGACTCATTGGTTTGTCTTCTTCTTTCTTTTCTATATTTAACGTAAACTGCTTCGCGTTTACAGCAGACTTTGTACGTAAATAGTACATTCCTGTCTTTAATCCAGATTTCCAAGCGTAGAAGTGCATTGATGTTAACTTCGCATAATCAGGGTCTTTCATAAATAAGTTTAACGATTGAGATTGATCGATAAAATATCCTCTATGGCGCGCCATATCAATAATATCTTTCATACTCATTTCCCAAACTGTTTTGTATAAATCTTTTAGTTCTTGAGGAATTATGTCAATATGTTGAATAGATCCGTTTGCACGCATAATATCCTCTTTCATATTGTTATCCCATAAACCTAATTCTACTAAATCTTCTAATAGGTGTTTATTTACTACAATAAACTCTCCTGATAATACTCTACGTGTGTAAATATTAGAAGTGTATGGTTCAAACGCTTCGTTATTTCCTAAAATTTGAGAAGTAGATGCTGTAGGCATTGGTGCTACTAATAGCGAGTTACGAACTCCGTGTTTTTTTACTTCTTTACGTAACTTAGCCCAATCCCAACGACCACTTAATTCATCATCATTAATTCCCCACATATTATGTTGGAATTCTCCTTCTGACATTGGTGAACCTTTAAAAGTAGAGTAGGCTCCTTTTGCCTTAGCAACTTCCATTGATGAGGTTACAGCTGCAAAATATAAAGTCTCAAAAATTTCTTGGTTAAGCTTCTTCGCTTCTTCTGAAGTAAATGGTAAACGTAACATGATGAAAGCATCTGCCAACCCTTGAATTCCTAATCCTACTGGACGATGACGGAAATTAGAGTTTTCTGCTTCTTTTACAGGATAATAGTTACGATCAATTACTGTATCTAAATTACGGATTACTTTTTTAGTTACTTTAAATAACTTTTGATGATCGAAGAACTTATTTCCGTTTTCATCTTCAGCAACAAACATTGGTATTGCTATCGATGCTAAGTTACATACTGCCACTTCATCTTCTGCAGTATACTCCATAATCTCAGTACATAAATTTGAAGAACGAATCGTTCCTAAATTCTTTTGATTTGACTTACGGTTTGCTGCATCTTTATACAACATGTACGGAGTACCTGTTTCTATTTGTGACTCTAAGATTTTCTCCCATAAATCACGTGCTCTGATAGTTTTTCTTCCTTTTCCAGCAGCTTCATAACTTGTATATAAACGCTCAAACTCTTCGCCATAGGTATCGTATAAATGAGGACACTCGTGTGGACACATTAACGTCCAATCAGCATCTTCTTGTACACGCTTCATAAATAAATCTGAAATCCACATTGCATAGAATAAGTCACGCGCACGCATTTCTTCTTTACCGTGGTTTTTCTTCAAATCTAAAAAGTCAAAAATATCTGCATGCCAAGGCTCTAAATACATTGCAAAAGAACCTTTACGTTTTCCCCCTCCTTGATCTACATAACGTGCTGTATCGTTAAATACACGTAACATAGGTACAACTCCATTTGATGTTCCGTTAGTACCAGCAATATAACTTCCTGTAGCACGGATATTATGAATAGATAAACCTATACCTCCTGCGGATTGTGAAATTTTAGCTGTCTGTTTTAAGGTATCGTAAATTCCATCAATACTATCATCTTGCATTTGTAGTAAGAAACAAGATGACATTTGTGGTTTTGGCGTACCTGAGTTAAATAACGTTGGTGTTGCATGGGTAAAATATTTTTTACTCATCAATTCGTATGTAGCAATTGCCTCGTCAATATCTTCTTTGTGGATACCTATAGCAACACGCATTAACATTTGTTGCGGACGTTCAACAATGTTTCCGTTTAATTTTAATAAATAAGAACGTTCTAATGTTTTAAAACCAAAATAATCGTAGTTAAAATCACGACTATAGATAATTGTTGAATCTAATTTATCAGCATTATCCATGATGATTTTATATACATCATCTGCTAGTAAAGGAGCTTTATTTCCTGTACGTGGATTAATGTATTCGTACAAATCGGTCATTGTTTCCGAAAACGATTTTTTGGTATTCTTATGTAAGTTAGATACGGCAATTCTCGCTGCTAATTTCGCATAATCAGGATGAGCAGTTGTCATTGTCGCAGCAATTTCCGCAGCTAAATTATCTAATTCAGAAGTAGTTACCCCATCATATAGTCCTTCAATAACACGCATTGCTACTTTTACTGGATCAACAATATTGTTTAATCCATAACACATTTTTCTAACCCTTGCTGTGATTTTATCGAACATCACAGGCTCTTTTCTGCCGTCTCTTTTTACTACATACATATTGATATTGGTTTTTGTTGGTTAATAGCGTCGCCAAAACATAGTTGTTTATGACAACATGTAAAATGTTAATACTAGTTTGTTTCGTTTGAAACGATTATAACGCCAAAGCACTGTAAAAAGTACTATAGCAGAGTAAATACTGCATGTAGGGGAAATAGCAGCTTATTGGTTCCTAAAAATCTGCATCAAAGCTGATGCTTCCTGTACCTCCAGATTTTACTCCGGCTTTTTGGTACTCTGATACTCTCTTTTCAAAAAAGTTAGTTTTCCCTTCCAATGAAATCATTTCCATGAAATCAAATGGATTAGTAGACTCATATTCTTTTTCGCATCCGAATTCTAAAAGTAGCCTATCGGTAACGTACTCTAAATACTGAGTCATTAACGTTGCATTCATACCTATTAAACTTACAGGTAAAGACTCCGTTATAAACTCTCTTTCAATATTTAAAGCTGAAATTATGATATCTCTAATTCTTTCTTTTGGCACTTTATTTACTAAGTGATTGTTGTGTAAGTGTACAGCAAAATCACAGTGCATACCCTCATCACGAGAAATTAACTCGTTTGAGAATGTTAATCCAGGTAGTAATCCACGTTTTTTTAACCAGAAAATTGAACAAAAAGATCCTGAAAAGAAAATTCCTTCAACTGCAGCAAAAGCAATTAAACGCTCAGCAAATGAATCAGATTCAATCCATTTTAATGCCCAATCTGCTTTCTTTTTTATGGCAGGAAAAACTTCTATTGCCTTGAATAGTCTATCTTTCTCTTCTTCATCCTTAATATACGTATCAATTAATAATGAATACGTTTCAGAATGAATATTCTCCATCATTATTTGGAAACCATAAAAGAATTTTGCTTCTGAGTATTGAACTTCGTTTACAAAGTTTTCTGCTAAGTTTTCATTTACAATTCCATCAGATGCTGCAAAAAAAGCTAAAACATGCTTAATAAAGTAACGCTCATCGTCTGTTAACTTAGAATTCCAATCTGTTAAGTCTGAATGTAAATCAATTTCTTCAGCTGTCCAAAAACAGGCTTGTTGCTTTTTGTACCATTCCCATAAGTCATTATGTTGAATTGGAAAAATTACAAATCTGTCTTTATTTTCTTGTAAAATTGGTTCAATCGATGCCATGCTTTTTAAGCTCTTTTTAGTGTGTTATTTTTTATTCCCTGAGTATAGAAACAAAGATTGGAAAAATTGCTAAATTCTGAAAGCTATACTTATTCACAAATCCCTTGAAGTTTTTAACAAATCACTTTTTATTCTTCAATTTACAACATTTTTAAGTTTTTACAAAAACTTAAAAATCAATACTTTAAAAATAAAAAAAACGCTTGATAAGTGATACTCACTGAGTTTCTTATTTTGTGTTTCAACATAAAAAAAGTGACACAAAATGTATCACTTTTTAAACCTTTATATTCTTCTTTTTTTTAGGTTATTTTGTAACCTTTAAAACATCTTCAATTATTTGTTCAATTTGTTTTTTTGGTAATGCTCCATGAGCCATTTGAGGTTCATCTTTAGCAGGACAAAATAACATAGAAGGAATACTTCTTATTCCAAAAGCTGCAGATAACTCTTGCTCAGCTTCTGTATCTATTTTATAAATATTAATTTTTCCTTCATACTCTGCACTTAATTCTTCCAAAACAGGAGCCAATGCTTTACATGGTCCACACCAATCAGCATAAAAATCAATTATTGTAGGTAATTCTCCTTCAAACTTCCATTCTTTATTTTCTTCATAGTTAAAAACCTTTTTTAAAAAAGCTTCTTTGTTTAAATTTTCAGTCATGCTTATTATATTATAATTATGTAAAGGTAGTCGTTTTTATTTCAATAGATTTACAAGGGTATTTTTGTTAAAGTCATCTTAAAATAAATGACTATGAGCGTTTTTCTTCTAAATTTGGTCCAATTAACCAATTTTTTAATCATGAGAAAAATCCTTCTTCCCATTATTTGTGCAGGAACAATTTTAGTTTCTTGTAAAGAAGAAAAGCAATCTAAAAAAAATATTAGTGTGAACTATCCAGAAACAACTAAAAAACCTGTTGTAGATGAATATTTTGGTACTAAAGTAACTGATAACTATCGTTGGCTAGAAGATGATAGAAGTACTGAAACTGAAGCTTGGGTAAAAGCTGAAAACGAAGTCACTTTCGATTACTTAGACAAAATTCCATATCGTGAACAGTTAAAAGACCGTTTATCAGAATTGTGGAACTACGAAAAAGTAGGAACTCCATTTAAAGAAGGTGACTACACCTATTTTTATAAAAACAATGGATTACAGAACCAATACGTTTTGTATAGAAAAAATAAAGAAGGTAAAGAAGAAATTTTCTTAGACCCTAATACATTTGCTGAAGATGGAACAACATCGTTAGGTTCGGTAAGTTTTACCAAAGACGGAAAAACTGTAGCCTATGCAATTTCTGAAGGAGGAAGTGATTGGAGAAAGGTTATTATAATGGATGCTGAAACTAAAGAAATAAAAGAAGATACTTTAGTAGATGTAAAATTCTCTGGAATAGCTTGGAAAGGAAACGAAGGTTTTTACTATTCTAGTTATGACAAACCTAAAGGAAGTGAATTATCTGCTAAAACAGATCAACACAAATTATACTTCCACAAGTTAGGAACTCCTCAAAGCTCTGATGAAGTTATTTTTGGAGCTACTCCAGAAGAAAAACATCGTTATGTGGGTGGATATTTAACAGAAGACAACAAATACTTATTAGTTTCTGCTTCAACCTCAACTTCAGGAAACAAATTATTTATTAAGGATTTAACAGACCCTAACAGTAAGTTAACTCCTATTATTAACAATTTTGATAGCGATACGGGTGTAATTGATAGTAAAGGGAGTAAGTTATATTTAGTAACCAACTTAAACGCTCCTAACAAGAAAATTGTTACTGTAGACGCTGCAAATCCAACACCAGAAAATTGGGTAGATTTTATTCCTGAAACTGAAAATGTATTATCTCCGTCTACTGGAGCTGGGTATTTCTTTGCAAAATATATGGTAGATGCTGTTTCAAAAGTATTACAATATGATTTTGACGGGAAATTAATCCGCGAAGTAAAACTACCAGGTGTAGGAACCGCTGGAGGTTTTGGAGGAAAAACAGATGCTAAAGAATTATACTTCTCTTTTACCAACTACAATACTCCAAGTTCTTCATATAAGTTCAACCCAGAAGATGGAGCCTATGAATTATACTGGAAACCTGCTATTTCATTCAACGCAGATGACTATGAAAGTAAACAAGTATTTTATACTTCGAAAGACGGAACTAAAGTTCCTATGATTATTACCTATAAAAAAGGATTAGAGTTAAACGGTAAAAATCCAACTATTTTATATGGTTATGGAGGATTCAATGTAAGCTTAACTCCAAGTTTTAGTATTGCCAATGCAGTTTGGATGGAACAAGGTGGTGTATACGCTGTACCAAACTTACGTGGTGGTGGTGAATATGGTAAAAAATGGCACAATGCAGGTACACAGTTAAAAAAACAAAATGTTTTTGACGATTTTATTACTGCTGCTGAATACCTAATTAAAGAAAATTATACTTCATCTGATTATTTAGCTATTAGAGGAGGATCAAACGGAGGTTTATTAGTAGGAGCTACGATGACGCAACGTCCTGATTTAATGAAGGTAGCTTTACCTGCAGTAGGAGTATTAGATATGTTACGTTATCACACATTTACCGCTGGAGCTGGTTGGGCTTATGACTACGGAACTTCTGAGCAAAGTAAAGAAATGTTTGAATACTTAAAAGGATATTCACCAGTACACAATGTAAAAGAAGGTACTCAGTACCCTGCAACTATGGTAACAACAGGAGATCATGACGATCGTGTAGTGCCTGCTCATAGTTTTAAGTTTGCTGCTGAATTACAAGATAAACAACAAGGAGATAACCCTGTATTAATTAGAATTGAAACCAATGCTGGTCACGGAGCAGGAACTCCTGTAGCAAAAACTATTGAGCAATATGCCGATATTTTTGGATTCACTTTATTTAATATGGGCTTTGAAGCATTACCTAATGCTCAAAAATCTAAAATAAAGAGTTAAAAATTGTAACATTTTTATAAAAACAGACTCTTATTAGAGTAAATTTACTACCTCGAGGCAAAATCCTCGAGGTAGTTTGTTAAAATTAAGATTCATTCAAAAAACATTAAAAATGAAAACCATTCACAAAATGCTGTTTACTACTGCCGTTGCTTCTTTAGGAGTTATTGCATGTAAAACAGACAAAAAGCCTGAAGAAAAAGTACAGGCAATTGTTTTAGAAAACATGGATACTTCGGTTAAACCTACCGATGATTTCTTTAGATATGTTAACGGTTCTTGGATTGATAACACTGAAATTCCTGCTGATGAAACTTCTTGGGGAGGATTCAATCAATTAAGAAAAACTACTACCAAAGATGTGTTAGCAATCTTAAACAAGGCTATTGAAGAAGGTAACTTTCCTAAAATAAAAGATGCTGAAGGAAACGAAATAGATTCTGATCAAGAAAAAGCTGTAAACTACTACGAAACCATCATGGATACCGTAGCTAGAAATAAAGCTGGTAAAGAACCAGTACAACCTTTCCTTCAAAAAATTGAAGAAATTAAGGACTTAAACGACGTACAAACTTTCATTACCAACATGGCTCCTTATGGAGGTGCTGGTTTTTATGGTTTTGGTGTATTTAACGACCTTAAAAATAGTAGTATGAATGCTGGTTACATGGGAGCTGGTGGACTTGGTTTATCAAGAGATTACTACGTAGATGAAAAGGTAAAAGACAAACTTGAAAAATATGAGGTGTTTGTAGCTAAAATGTTACAAGAGTTTGGTGATGACGAGGCTACAGCTAAAAAGAATGCAGCAACTATTGTTGCTTTTGAAAAGAGTTTGGCTGAACCTAGAATGACAAAAGAAGAACGTAGAGATACTCGTAAAATATACAACCCAATGACCCTTGCTGAATTAACTGAATTAGCTCCTGTAATTGATTGGGAAGCTCATTTAAAAGGAATTGGTGTTGATCTTGAAGGATTAGATGGTGCTAAAGGTCTTGAAAAGATTATTGTTACAGATCCAGGTTACTTCAAAGCAATGAATGAAGTACTTAAAAATAGTCCTATTGAAACTGTTAAATTATCATTACGTTGGAATGCTATTAACAACTCATTAGGTTTATTATCTACTGATTTAGAAAAAGCTAATTGGGAGTTTTATAGCAAAGAAATGCGTGGAGCGAAACAACAACGTCCAAGAGACGAGCGTGCTTTAGCTAACTTAAATGGTGCTATTGGTGAAGCTTTAGGTAAGTTATATGTGGATGAAAAATTTCCACCTGAAGCGAAGCAAAAAGCTAAAGAGATGATTGATAACGTAATGTTAGGTTTTGAAAAACGTATTGCGCAATTACCTTGGATGAGTGCTGAAACTAAAGAAAAAGCTTTAGAGAAATTACACAAATTAACTGTTAAGATTGCATATCCTGATAAATGGAAAGATTACTCAACTTTACTTGTTAAAGGATTGGATCAAGGTGGTACATATTTTGACAATGCTGTTAATGTTCGTAAGTGGAACTTTGAAAAAGATATGGCTAAATTAGGTAAAGAAGTAGATAGAACTGAGTGGGGAATGTCTCCTCAAACTGTAAATGCTTACTTTAACCCTGTAAACAACGAAATCGTATTCCCAGCAGCTATTTTACAACCTCCTTTCTATAACTATAAAGCTGATGAAGCTGTAAATTATGGAGGAATTGGGGCTGTTATTGGTCATGAAATTTCACATAGTTTCGATGACTCTGGAGCTCGTTTTGATGGTGATGGAAACTTAAAAAACTGGTGGACAGAAGAAGATTCTGAAAAGTTCAAAGAAGCAGGAAGCAAATTAATAAAGCAGTTTAGTGATATTGTTGCTATTGATAGTATGAACTTAAATGGTGAGTTTACTTTAGGTGAAAATATTGGTGATTTAGGTGGTGTACAAGCTGCTTATGAAGGGTTACAAATTTTCTTAGAAAAGAATGGTCGTCCAGAAAAAATTGACGGATTTACACCTGAACAACGTTTCTTCCTTTCTTGGGGAACCATTTGGAGAACTAAAATGCGAGATGAAGCATTAAAAAACCGTATCATGACTGATACTCACGCTCCAGGAATGTACAGAGCTTATATGCCTCTTAAAAACGTTGATGCTTTCTATGAAGCATTTGATGTTAAAGAAGGAGACAAAATGTACTTAAAACCAGAAGATCGTGTAAGAATTTGGTAAAATCAACTAAAAAATAAGTACCTTTAAACCAGTGTGTAAGCACTGGTTTTTTATTTTCAAAAATTAATAACAAGTATTGTATATTTCAAAAAATAGTAAGTAATTCGCCCTCCTTAATTTTAAAAGAATGAAACTAATTGGAAGGATTGAAAAAATATCCTTTTTAAACTGGGAAATAGAAGATTTACCTGTAAAAATTGATACAGGTGCCTATACTTCTGCAATACATTGCAAACATATTGAAGAAAAAGATGGTGTATTAGAGTTTATATTACTATGTCCAAAAACAGAAAAATATAATAATAAATTGCTCCAAACAACAAAGTATAAAGTAAAAAGCATAAGAAGTTCAAACGGAAAGAAGCAAAAGAGATATGTTGTTTCTACATCCGCTATTTTTTATGGTAAAAAATATAAAATAAAGCTATCACTATCAGATAGAGGTAAAATGAATTATCCAGTATTAATTGGTAGAAAATTTTTAAACAAAAAATTTATTGTAGATGTTTCACAAAAAAACATCACATCAAAAGAAATATAAAAAATGAAAATTGTTGTTCTTTCTAGAAACCCTAAATTATATTCAACCAAACGCTTAGTAGAAGCAGGCGAAAAAAGAGGTCATGAAATGGTCGTATTAGATCATACCAAATGTGACCTTATTATCGAAAAAAGAAAGCCTGCAATAGTATACAATCATGAGCTTGTAACCGATGTTGATGCTATTATACCTCGTATTGGCGCTTCAGTTACTTTTTATGGTACCGCAGTTGTGCGTCAATTCGAAATGATGAAAGTATTTTCTGCTGTAGAATCTCAAGCTTTGGTACGCTCTAGAGACAAATTAAGTAGTTTACAAGTACTTTCGAGAGCAAATTTAGGACTTCCAAAAACAGTTTTCACTAATTATTCAAAAGACACTTCAGAAATTATAAAAAAAGTAGGTGGTGCTCCTTTGATTGTTAAACTTTTAGAAGGAACACAAGGTCTTGGTGTTGTTTTAGCCGAAACCCGTAAAGCTGCAGAATCTGTTATAGAAGCTTTTAACGGTTTGCAGGCTCGTGTAATTGTTCAAGAATATATTAAAGAAGCTAAAGGAGCTGATATTCGTGCTTTTGTAGTAGATGGTGTTGTTGTTGGAGCTATGAAGCGTCAAGGGAAAGAAGGTGAATTTAGATCTAACCTACACAGAGGAGGAACTTCAGAAATTATAGAATTAACTGATGAAGAAGAAAATGCTGCTTTAAAAGCTGTAAAAGCAATGAAGTTAGGTATTGCTGGTGTAGATATGTTACAGTCTGATAGAGGTCCATTGATTTTAGAAGTTAATTCTTCTCCTGGTTTAGAAGGCATAGAAAAAGCTACAGGAAAAGATATAGCAAAAAGTATTATACGCTACGTAGAAAGAAGCGCTTAAAACAAAACCGATACTCTCTTGTATCGGTTTTTTGTTTCTCTTTAAAGAGTTACTTTTGCAGATATGCTACAAGTAAACAATATTTCATTCACTTATCCATCTAAAGAAAAAACCTTAGAAAACATCCATTTTACACTTCAAAAAGGCGAGCACTTATGTGTAATGGGTGAAAGTGGTTGTGGAAAATCTACACTTTTAAAAATTGTATATGGTTTACTAGATGTTGATAAAGGAGATTTATTTTGGAATGATATTCAAATTTTAGGCCCCGAACATCACTTAGTTCCTGGAATGGAGTTTTTTAAATATGTAGCGCAAGATTTTGACTTAATGCCTTTTACCTCAGTAAGTGAAAATATTAAAAAATTCTTGTCGCGTTTTTATCCTAAAGAAGCTGAAGAAAGAACGCAAGAACTTCTTGATGTTATTGAAATGACTGAGCTAGCTAACGAAAAAGTTAAAAATTTAAGTGGCGGGCAGCAACAAAGAGTAGCTATTGCTAGAGCATTAGCTAAAGAACCTGAATTATTATTGTTAGATGAGCCTTTTAGTCAAATAGATAACTTTAAAAAGAACTCATTAAGAAGACGATTGTTTGCTTATTTAAAAAAGAAAAGCATTGCTTGTATTGTTGCTACACACGACGGAAATGACGCACTTTCTTTTGCTGATACCATGATGGTAATTCGTGACCATCAAATAATTGCTTATAACAGTCCATCTAACCTATATAAAAACCCAAAAGAAAAGTATGTCGCTTCTTTATTTGATGATGTAAATGAACTCACTATAAACAAACAAACATTACTACTATATCCTAATTTACTTGAAATCACCAAAGAAGCATCAAAACTAGAAGGAACTGTACTTAAATCTTATTTTAAAGGAGGTTATTGGCTAATAGAAGTTACTTATAATAACCAATCAATTTTTATAAATCACTTTGAAAGTATTGAACATAAAAAAACAGTCTCTTTTAACTTAAAAGAGACTGTTTAAACCAATAATAACTATCTCAATAATTATTACTCAACTATCTTAAAATAAATTATTTTCTAAAAAAAATACACCCTTACCGTCTAAACACCAAAAGATAAAAGTGTATTATAGCTTCTTTTTCTGTTCTGGTTATAACAACCTTTCCTGCATGTAAAACAAGTAACTTTTATTTTACCCTACCTTTTTTTCTAAAAAATTTCTTTAATGGTGTTTTTTACTCCGTTAAACTCAAAAGATTCTCCTTCTTTTTTCCCTAAAATTAACTTTCCAATAGGTGAAGATGGAGATATTGCAAAATATTTTTTATTTTCAAAAGTTAACAACCCTACACTCACACTAATAAAATAATTTATGGTTGAGGTAGTCATAACCACACTGCCTAAATGAGCAATTTTTGAAGTTGCATCCGTATTAATTTTAGCTAATGTTTCTTTCATTTGAGCAATCCCATTAAGTTGCTGGCTAGCTTTTTCCATTTCTAACTGTAACATTGCTCTTCCCGTTTCATGCTTATCTCCTGCAGAACTTTTTGTTTCAGATTGCAATGCTTTTTGATGAGAAGAAATCGTTTCTTCTACAGTTTGTAAACGTTTATTTACATACAATTCACATTGTTTGTATAGTTCTTCTTTAATGTTCATTTCTTACCTTTCTAAACAATATTACTTCATAAGTTGGGCTAACTCTTTCCCTACCAAACTTCCTATAGCAACTCCCATTCCTCCTAATCGTACACCATAAAAAACATTATTTGAAAGCTGTTTTACAATCGTTTTTTTCTGATTTCCAACACCCATAATTCCGCTCCAACAATGTTCTATTTCTATTTTAGAATTCGGTAAAATTGTTGTTTTTAAAATCTCTTCTAATTTGTTTTGAATAAGCAATGTTTGTCCAAATTCAGCTGTTTCTTCACCTTTAAAATCTAAATTTCTTCCTCCTCCAAACAAAATTCTATTATCAATATTTCTAAAATAATAATACCCTTTATCTAGGTGAAAGGTTCCTTTAATATGCAAATTTTTAATTGGTTTCGTAATTAATACTTGTGCCCTAGCTGGTTGTACATTTTCGTTTAATAACTGATTTGCAAATCCGTTAGTAGCAATAAATAATTTTTTAGTATTAAATGTAGTTTGATTTGTTTCAACTACTACCTGCTCATTATTTTCAATAAATTTTTTAACCTGAATATTATTGATAATTTTTATTCCTGAAGACGATACTTTTTCTAACAACTTTGCAGCCATTTTACCAGTATCTATCTGACCTTCAAAATTATTGGTAATATAGTTTTCATGAATGTTTTGAAAATTAAACTTATTAGATTCTACAGTAAAAATACTTGAAGAAAATAACGGTTTTAAAAGCTTGTTTATAACCTCCTTTTCACCTAAACATGATTCATACAATTCGGTTGTTAAAAACAGTTCATATCCTTTGTTTTGTTGAAAATCGATATTATTATCACCTAATGTAGTCCTTAAAAGCTGTAATCCTTCCCAACGTTTTTTTACTAAATTAAAAACCTCTTCTTCAGTATGTGTTTTTAAATCATCTATTAGTTCTGATAAACTTCCAAAACAAGCAAAACCTGCATTTTTAGTACTGGCTCCTTGTGGTAACACTCCTTTTTCTAAAACTAGAATTTTTGCCTTGGGATATTTTTCTCTTAGTTGCAATGCACAATTTAACCCCACAATTCCACTTCCTACTACAGTAAAATCAACATTTGTAAACCACTCTTTTAATTCCCAGTAACTGAAATTCAACTTCATATAAATCTGATTATATTTGTGACTTGGCACACTCCTTGAATGTCTAAATTTAAACATTAAAAAACAACTCTATGAAATTAATTGGAATCTTAATTTTAGCTCTAAGCTTTACGAAATGCGCAAGTGTAAAAATGGAAAACAATCATCCTTTCAAAATAGAATCGGCAAGTTATTCTCATGTTACAGGAGGTGTAAAAGGTAGTTATAACTCTACTAATTTAATTATCAATTTTACTGCTAAAGAGCCTGTTGATTTTCAAAAAGTATATTTTCAAAACAGGATTACCAAAGCTGTTGTTGAGCAACATAATGATAAACGATACATTGCTGCACGTTATAAAACCTCATCTAATGACCGAAAAGATCTTATTTTACATGCAGATCCAAAACAAGAATTTGGAAATACCCCAAATACTCCAACAGAAGAGTTTCCTTTTGAACTAAAAGAAAATGAGGCAATGGTTTCTTATGTTATAGGAGAAAAAACACACTACGTGAAAGTAGAAAACATTATAAAAAAAGATAAGGTCTTTATGCAATAAAAACCTTAACATAAAATAGTTTGAAACACCTCTTTTTTGAGGTGTTTTTTATTTTTGGCACGTAATTTGAAAACCTATAAACATAACCATAAAACGAATGCTTATGAAACGTATAAAATTACTTTTATTACTACTTATTAGTGGTGTAACACTTACGTCGTGTGTTGTAAGAAATGAAATTGTAGATGATGGTTTTTCATTAAACGAATATATTTCAAGTTATGATTTATGGTATGTAGATTATCACAGAACTACTGGTAGTGGCGAAGTTCCTTTTTTATCAAGAGCTTTTACCATTTCTTTTTTAAATGGAACCATGTATGCAAATAATAATATTGTTGATATTGGTAAAACTGGAAATGGTTTAGGTATAGCTGTAGGTAACTATGGTACATACGGAACAATTTTAGAAACTCGTCACGATATAGATGGATATTTTGAATTTGATGTGGTACAACTTTCTAGTAACGAAATTAGAATTGATGATTTATCGCAAAATGTCAGTTATTATTTAGTAGGTTATCAAGTAAACACTTTTGATTATGACATGTTGTTCTATGAAAATATTGAGTATTTTTTACAAGAGTTTAAAGCTTGGGAAAGAACTGATGAATCTGGTGGGGTAGCAAATCCATTTGATGAAGAGCATTATCTTAGATTTACACCAGAAAATAACGTAACTTTCAACTCATCTCATGACCCTTTTGGCACAAATATTGATTACATAAATTGGGATTTTGAAGGTAGCTATTTGGTTCGTAATGTTCAGGGTGAAGAAAATTTAAAATATTTAACACTTAATTATGATAACGGGGATACTGAAGAGTTTGACTTAACCGTTATAAATGACGAAACGATACAGTTATATCATGTAAGTTCTCAAACAACATATGTTTTTTCTGGAAGAGGATTTATACAATACCTAAAAGGAGAAAAAACAAGTACTGCTAAACCAGCTGTAAGAAATAGTGGTAGAAAGCGTACTAAAATAGAAAGAGAAACAGTTCCGAAAAGGAAATAAAAATAAAGTTTGGTTAGTTGATTTTTGGTTGGTGTAGTAGCCAACTAAAAGGAACCGCTCCGCAAGGGGCGGTTTTTCATTTTATAATAGTAGCTTAACATAAAAAAGTTTACCTTTATACAAAACAAAAAACCATGCAACAAACTGCTTTAATTACTGGAGCAACCTCAGGTATTGGTAAGGCAACCGCTCAACTTTTTGCAAAAAACAACATCAATTTAATTCTTTGCGGTAGACGTATTGAAAAGCTACAACAATTACAACAAGATCTATCACAATTTACCAAAGTACATATACTTCAGTTTGATGTTCGTTATAACGAAGAAGTACAAAATGCAATCAACTGCTTACCTAGTGAGTTTAAACACATCGATATTCTTATTAACAACGCTGGAAATGCCCATGGGTTAGACAGCATTCAAAATGGAAATATTGATGATTGGGATGCTATGATAGATGGAAACGTTAAAGGGCTATTATATGTTTCAAAAGCTATCATCCCTCAAATGGTAGAACGTAACAACGGGTTTATCGTAAATATTGGTTCTATTGCAGGAAAAGATGTGTACCCTAACGGAAATGTGTATTGTGCATCAAAGTTCGCTGTAAATGCCTTAAATAAGGGAATGCGTATTGATTTGAATCAACACAACATTCGGGTAAGTGCCATTCACCCAGGATTGGTAGAAACAGAATTTTCTGATGTTCGTTTTAAAGGGGATTCTGAAAGAGCTAAAACCGTGTATCAAGGATACAAAGCACTACAACCTGAAGATATAGCAGATATTATTCACTTTGTAGTTACTCGTCCGTACCATGTAAATATTGAAGATTTAATTGTATACCCAACAGCGCAAGCTAGTGCAACTATTGTGAACAAAAACGCTTAAGTTGTGATTAACAAACGTCTTTTAATTAAAAACTTGCTGTCTCATAGTGACGAAAATAGTTTTTATGATAAAAAGCAAAAGTTATCTCTAGGTTCTAAAGAAGGGAAAGCTAAGTTTATAAAACACGTTTGTGCCCTTTCTAATTCAAACCCTAACAACAATTCTTACATTGTTATTGGTATTGAAGATGAAGAAAATAAAATTATTGGTGTAGATTTTTACGATGATAGTAAAATTCAAAATTTAATAAATGCTTACCTAAATAATCCTCCAAAAATAGAATATGAAAATGTTCCTTTTCCACGTTTACAGCGTCATAAAGTAATTGGATTGGTAACTATTTATCCTACCAAACTAATTACCTCTTTAGCCAAAAATGCTTGGAAGTATCGTAAAGGAACTATTTTTTATCGCAGAGGTAGTAATTCTATGCCTGCTGAAGAAAGTTTTATTCTAAAAAATAACAACAAAGCTATTGTTGAAGCTATTGAAAAAAACGCAAGCAACAATATTCAACTTACACTTGATGGTGTTTTCGACTTTATTGACAGACACAAACCAGAATACAATCCGCAATACAAAGTATTTAACGAACAGTTTGTGCTTTGTTGGGCGGGAAAAAAGAAAATTATAAATAATGAGGAATTTTTTACTCGTGTTGATATTGAGTTGATAAACGAGCAAGTACGTTTGTTTTTTTCTTCGCTAGATGATGTACAAATTAGTTACAACAAACAGTCTTTTATTATTACTGAATACATTGTTTTAGGAATTGATAAGACTGAAAAAAGATACCCTTTAGAAAAAACCATTATCAATTTTAAAGATAACGGAAAGCATGACATCGTTACTGAGTTTCTTTTTGAGGCTCCTCAATATCACAACGATATTTTACAGCTCATTTATAAAAACAATAACACTATTGTTGCAAAAATTGTAAAAAAAAAGCCACTCTCGGTTACTGAACATGAAGATGTTTATCGATTGCCTACCTCCTACTTAATCTGTTATTTAAACGGTTTTGAAAGTGCTCCTTTACAACTTAAAAAAGCAAAAAATTATATCAAAAACTTAGACGATAAAACCACCTATATTAAATACAAAGAAGCAATGCGCGTAATACGTAAAGTAAAGTATAATTAGAAATATTTTAACTAGAGATAATTATCACAATTTCTGTACTAATTTATCTTTTCAAGTTTTTGAGAATACCCTTCATTAGAAATAAAATTTAAAATCAAATACTGATTCTTTAATTCAAAAGAAATAGTTGAAATATTAGGATCTTGACAACCAGTAGTTATAGTGTTATTGTGATAAGTTCCTAAACTTATTACTTCATCAGAATATGGATCACATAAAGAACTATTAGTTACCAATGTTCCATCACTTTTAAATTCAATAGTTTTATTACTTTCAACAGGTTCAAAAGTTCCACTACCATCTCCTGGATCAGCTAAAACTTCTATTAATTTCCACTTTCCTATTAATTCTGTTTCTAAATTCTCTTCATCGTTACTACATGAGAACATAAAACTAACGACCAATAAAAGTAAAATTTGCTTTTTCATATTTTTTTAGGTTTTTATTTAACTATTAGATGTTTAATTATGTAAAAGGTTGCGTTACAAATAGTTTACAAAAACTTAATTCAATTTTTTATAGTGATGTTCTCTATGGTATTTAATAAGTTCTTTATCTATAGTATGTTTTGAATGAACCCTTAACCTTGCTCCTTCTATTCCTAGAACACTCATATCTTCATCTATTGAAATAATCCCTAAGTCAAACATTGTATGGTGGTTCGGGCATAAACATAGAATGTTTTCTTTAGTATCTGGTCCATTATGGGGTTTACCTAAGGCTTTAATATGTGCAGCCTCAGAATAACTCATCACTTGACTTTTTATTTGAATTCCACAAACTTGGCAAGTATCTTTATACATCTTTTTTACATACATAGCTACCTTAGTTTCTCTAATAACTCTATTTATAATATGCTCTTGACGCCTCGTTAAATTATAATTTGAATCTGGTTCATTAATCATATTATTTTCTTCTTCGTATGGTAATTCTTTCTGATTTATTATTTTTTCTAATCTAAACCTCCAAATTACATAACCACTTTTACCTTTATCATGCCAATAGTCTTTAACTAAAAATAGACCATCATATCTATACCCTTCTTCAGGAGAAAATTTTGAATCTTTATCATACCCTCTTATTACCCTCACAGGTAATTGTTTTTCACAAGAAATAGCTAATGCTTTATTACCTCTTGTTAAAGTTTGATCAGCAACTTGAATTTTAGAATTATTACTTCTACCTCCGTGCCCTGTATATATAATAATATCACCTAAATCTTCATCGTCTTCATATCCTCCAGAAATTACAATTGAATCTGACCCTTCATTTTCAGAGCCACTAATTCCAGCTTGAGTTGGTCGATGAACTTTAGAAATAGAAAGCTCTATTCTGTTTTTAAAAATATCACCTTCTAAAATTCCCTCTATTTCACCAAATATTCTCTTTTTCATATCAATTTATTCTTCAAAGTACTTTTGCCTCTAAATTCTACCTCAACACTAATTGTACAATCGTAATTATCCCAATTAATAGCACAAATGACAAAGACAATTTTCTAAATTTAGATTGTGGTATATATGCTAGTATTTTTTTTCCTATAAACGAACCGACTAATCCTATTACGAATAAAAAAGGCACGTATTTTAAGTCGTGATCGTGTATATAACCATTGTTATAATAGACAAATGTTCTTGAAAAATCTATCATAAAGTCTATAAAAGCAGAAGTTGCTATAAACACACTCTTTTCTAAATTAAAAGCTGCCATAGTTAAACCTCTTATGGCTCCTCCTGTTCCTAACAACCCAGCAGAAAATCCAGAGAAAGAACCTCCAACAATAGCATTTTTTCTGTTTGGAGAAATAGTAAACTTACTTTTAATCAGAAAGAAAGCACTAAAAGCAACTAAAAAGACTCCTAAAAATATTTCTAAATATGTGCTGTTTAGATATTTTGAAAGTACTCCTCCTAAAATTACAAAAACAACAGAAGGAATTCCTATGTTTATTAATAATTTTTTATCTAATCCTTTTTTGAACAAAAAGATTTTACTCACATTACTCGACAAATGAAAGATAGCTGTAAGCCCTAAAACAGAATAAAAATCAAAATAAAAATTTCCTAGAGGCACAAAGAAAACAGATGATCCAAAACCACCTATTGTACCAATAACTTCAGCAATTAAAGCTAATACTAAAAATATGAAGTTAATATCTTTTATCATTTTTTTATTCTAACATCGCAACCACTCTTGCAGGTGCAGCTGATGCTCCTACAATTTTTAATGGAAATACAGCTACTTTAAACCCTGTTAATGGCAATGCATCTAGGTTTACTAATTGTTCCATATGACAATACTCCTTATTTTGTCCTACTAAATGCCCTTCCCAAAACAATTCAGAATTGTTGGTTTCTTTTGCTTTTTGAATCATGTGCGGAAGTGGTAAATCCCAACCCCAAGCATCAATTCCCATAACTTTAATTCCTTGGTCTATCAACCACTCAGTAGCTTTTGCACTTACTCCTGTACCTTTTTTATGAAAATCTTTTGTTCCGTTAAATTTATCGCGTCCCGTTTTAATCAACACAATCATATTAGGTTGGATTTCTAACTGGTTTTCTTGTAAAAACTGTTGAATATCCTCTACAGTAATCGGGTCAAAATCTACCTTATGTTTCATATCAATCACTATCCCTTCTCCAAAACACCAATCTAACGGAACTTCATCTATCGTTTTTGCCTTTTCACCATTTACAGTAGGAGAATAATGCCAAGGAGCATCGATATGAGTTGTAGAGTGTACTCCCATTTTTTGAATCGTATCCTCCGCCCAACCTGTAAAGTTTTTTGGGAAAAGTTTGAATGGTAACCCTAAAATTCTAATCAACCATTTTGCTTTATGATGTGGTTTATGTTTTATTTTAACTTTCATAAACCAAGGGTCTTGTTTATTATACTGGATAGGTTTGGATAGATCTATAATTTTCATAGTAACATTCGTTATTCCAAACAAAGATAAAAGAAAAACCCTCGCTTTTTGCGAGGGCTTTATATTGTTTATTTGTTATTCATTTCAAAGATAATTTCACCTCCATTAACAATATCTTGATGATTTAACAAGAAATCGTCTAGCTTTTTGCCATTAACAGTCACGCTTTTTACATATACGTTTTCTTTGCCTTGGTTTTTAGCTGTAATTTTAAGTGTCTTTCCATTTTCTAAATGAATGCTCGCTTCTTTTACATTTGGACTCCCTAAAGCATAATAAGGAGAACCTGGAGTTACAGGATAAAAGCCTAAGCTACTAAAAATATACCAAGCACTCATTTGACCTGCATCGTCATTTCCGCATAATCCTTCAACGGTATCTGCATACATCGTGTCCATAATCATACGAACACGTTGCTGTGTTTTTTCTGGATGTCCTGTCCAATTATATAAATACGGAATATGATGTCCTGGTTCATTACCATGAACATAGTTCCCTATAATTCCATCTCTAGTAATATCTTCATGATGTGCAATATATTTATCTTCTATTTCAGTTGTAAATAGCTCATCTAATTGTTTGCTGAATTTTTCTTTACCTCCCATCATTTCAATCATATTATCAATATTTTGAGGTACGTACAACCCATAATTCCAGGCATTTCCTTCTATAAATCCTTGACCATGCGTATCCATCGGATCAAAATTTTCTCTAAATTTCCCGTTAGAAAGCTTAGGCCTCATAAAGCCTATGGTTGGATCATAAACATTTTTATAATATTCAGCTCTCGTTAAATACTCTTTTTCTGTATCCTTGTCTCCTACTTTTTTAGCTATTTGCGCAATACACCAATCGTTGTAGGCATATTCTAACGTTTTTGAAACAGATGAACCACTTTTATCCTCAGGAACATAATTGTAATCTATATAATCTCCTATTCCATCAAAATACTTAACTGTTGCTGTGTTGGTAGATGCTTTTAAAGCATGATTTACATCAAAATCTCCCACATTTTTCACCAATGCATCTGCAATTACAGATGTTGCATGATAACCAATCATACACCAATTTTCATTCGCATAATGACTCCAAATAGGTAGCATTTTATGAACACTTTGATCATGATGTGCTAACATCGACTTTATCATATCATTGTTTCGTTTTGGTTGAGTGATATTGTATAGTGGATGTAATGCTCTATAGGTGTCCCAAAGTGAAAAAATAGTATAGTTTGTAAACCCTTCTGAAGTATAAATATTTTGATCTAATCCACGGTATTTTCCATCGACATCTTCATATAAAATAGGTGATAAATTTGTATGATATAAGGCTGTGTAGAATGTTGTTTTATCTTTTTCTGAAATGGTTTCTACCTCTATTTTATTAAGCTCTTTATTCCACTTATTTTTAGTTTCTTCTTTTGCTTTATTAAAATCCCAATGAGAAATTTCAGTTTTTAAATTATTGAGTGCTCCATTAGTACTTACTGGTGATAAAGCAAACTTTACCTTGATTTTCTCTCCATCTTCCGTATCAAAATTAAAATAGGCTCTAATGTCTTTTCCTGCCATTTCAGGAAAGTTTTCATTTTGTTTAAATTTTCTATAAAAACCATCATACGTTTCTTTGTTATATTTTTTATGCCCGTAACTTTTAAAGGGTTTAGAAAACTGCATGGCAAAGAACACTTTTTTTGTTCTTGCCCACCCTTTTGTTTGCCTATATCCTGTTACCAACGTATCATTTTCTACTCGAATAAATGTCCATACATTTTTATTATCGTGGTGATATACATTATACACTAAATCTAAAAGAATGTGTGCATTCTCTGATTTTGGAAATGTATATTGATGAAAACCTACACGCTCACTTGCTGTAAGTTCTGCCCTAATATTGTAGCTATCTAAGTTTACTTCATAAAATCCAGGTGAAGCTTTTTCTGTATCATGTGAAAAAGTAGAGTAAAAACCTTTGGTTTCCTCTTTTGTTTTTAATGGATCTAGAGTTAAGTCACCAGTAGTTGGCATTACTAAAAAATCTCCAAGATCAGCATGTCCTGTACCACTAAAGTTTGTGTGTGCAAAACCAATAATTGTTGAATCTTTGTATTGGTATCCTGCACAATATTCATAGGTTTCTTTATTATACCTTCCTTCTTCATCAAACATTACTTCAAAATTCGTTTGCGGACTCAATTGTACCATACCAAAAGGAGCAGTAGCACCCGGAAAAACATGTCCCATTTTACTAGTTCCAATTAATGGATTTACATATTTTGTATAATCTTTTAAATCCGTACTCTCTTTAATTATTTTTTTAGAGTTTTTGCTACATCCTACACTTAATAAAAGTGTAAAAAGAAGAAGTGATAAGCTTATTATTTTTTTCATATCCTTAATAAATACAATTAACAACACTAAAAAAATAAAAAATATACTATAAATACTTTTTTACATTACTAAATTCATAAAAAGACATAATTCTAAACTTATTATTTCTTTTTGTTTTATAATAAACAAATAAGAAAAAAATCCCTTGTAAAATTACAAGGGATTTTGGTTATTCCTCTATAATGGTTTTCACTTTCCACCGTCTAAATTATCTTGCCAATCTTTCAACTCTTGCCATTTGCCTTCGTAAGCTAGTTTTGCTTGTTTAGGCCATGTATTAGGTTTATGAGCTCTGTAGCGGTCTCCTCCACTTTTTAATACTTCTTGGCATTTTTCTACAGATGCTTCTGATAATAACTTCCATGTATCAATACTAAAATTATGGAAAAGTTCTTCAATTTTAGGTCCTATTCCTTCAACTATTTTTAAATCATTTTCTTTTATTTTTTTACCAAAAATCTTTTTAACTTCATCTATGTTAAAAGGAGTTTGTTCTTCAAATATAGAGGGGGCTATATTAGATTTTGCTAATTTTAAATCAGTTTCTAATACTGATTTACTTTCTTTACAGTTTCTTAAACTTGATTCTAACTTTGCTATTTTATTTTTTAAGAGTACTATTTCATCTTTCTTAATGTTTTTACTTGATAGCTTTCCTATTAAATAGCCTAAAATAGCGGCAATTATTGCTACTGCTATTGAAATTAATATACACCAATTCATGATTTTATTATTCGGTTAATAGTTAGTTAAATTACTGATTGTTAATTTATTAAAAAATATTCAATCTATTAAGAGATTTTTAAGACCTTATCTTAAATAATTGTTAAGTGTGTGTTTTTAGTGAAACGTTTTGTTTTAATAGGCGTCTTTTAGCTGTAACCTAATCTTAAAATAAAAACTTAACATCATGAAAAATTTTGTATTAACTGCTTTAGCAATCGTTTTATCTTTCGGAACTATTACCGCTTCAACTTCATACGAAACTCCTATTAAAACTACCTTAGAATATCCTAACGTAAGTACTTTTTGTAAGTTAATTAGAGCTGGAAACTTTGAGGCTGTAAAAGCTATGGTTGAAAACGGAACAGATATTAACAGAAAATCTACTGGATTAACTCCTTTAATGTTTGCTGCTAGATATAACAAAGCAGATATTGTTCAATTATTAATTGATAGCGGAGCTAAATTAAAAGTAAAATCAGAAAGAGGATATACTGCCTTAGAATATGCTAAAATGTCAAAAGCACACGAAGCCTATAAAATTATTGCTGCTGCTTTAGAAAAATAGTATAACCACCAACTTAGTTAAAAACAAAAAGTCTCATCAAAATGATGAGACTTTTTATATTTTGAAAACTGTGTTTTCTTATAAATCGAACTTAATTCCTTGTGCTAAAGGTAACTCATCAGAATAGTTTACGGTGTTTGTCTGACGACGCATGTATACTTTCCAAGCATCAGATCCAGACTCACGTCCACCACCTGTTTCTTTTTCACCTCCAAATGCTCCACCAATTTCAGCACCAGAAGTACCAATATTAACGTTAGCAATACCACAATCAGATCCTGCGAATGATAAGAATTTTTCAGCTTCTTTCATTTCACTTGTCATAATTGAAGAAGATAATCCTTGTGCTACTCCATTTTGTAATTCAATAGCATTTTCAACATCTCCTGAATACTTCATTAAGTATAAGATAGGAGCAAATGTTTCATGCTGAACGATTTCATAATGGTTTTCAGCTTCAATAATTGCTGGTTTAACGTAACAACCACTTTCATATCCTTCTCCTTCTAAAACGCCTCCTTCTACTAATACTTTACCTCCTTCAGCTTTTGCTTTTTCAATAGCAGCTAAATACGTATTTACAGAGTCTTTATCAATTAATGGTCCAACGTGATTATTTTCATCTAATGGATTTCCAATCTTAATTTGACCATAGGCTCCAACAATAGCATCTCTTACTTTATCATATACAGATTCGTGGATGATTAAACGACGTGTAGATGTACAACGTTGACCACAAGTACCTACAGCTCCAAATACAGCACCTGGAACCACTACTTTTAAATCAGCAGTTGGAGTAATGATAATTGCATTGTTTCCTCCTAATTCTAATAATGATTTACCGAAACGCTCAGCAACTTTAGTACCAACAATACGTCCCATTCTTGTAGATCCAGTAGCAGATACTAAAGGGATACGAGTATCTTCAGTAATGTATTCACCAACTTTATAATCTCCATTAACAATACAAGAAATTCCTTCTGGTAAATCGTTAGCTTTTAAAACCTCAGCTATAATATTTTGGCAAGCTACTGAACATAAAGGAGCTTTTTCTGAACCTTTCCATACACATACGTTACCACAAATCCATGCCAATGCTGTATTCCAAGACCAAACAGCTACAGGGAAGTTAAATGCTGATATAATACCAACTACTCCTAATGGGTGCCATTGCTCTCTCATTACGTGTTCTGGTCTTTCTGATGGAATTACTTGTCCGTTTAACTGACGAGATAAACCTACAGCAAAATCACAGATATCAATCATTTCTTGAACCTCACCTAAACCTTCTTGGTAAGATTTTCCCATTTCGTAAGAAACTAACTTACCTAATGGTTCTTTTAATTCTCTTAACTTGTTTCCAAATTGACGAACAATTTCTCCACGTTGAGGTGCAGGCATTGCTCTCCATGTTTTAAATGCTGAGGTAGCAGCATCCATCACTTTTTCGTAATCTTCTTTGGTAGAAGCTTTTACTTTTCCTATTAACTTTCCATCTACAGGTGAATATGATTCAATAATTTCACCGTTTGAAAAGTTTACTGAACCTGTTGAAGTTCCTTCATTTATTTCTTGTAAGCCTAAAGTAGCTAGAGCTTCTTTAATACCAAAATCTGCCATATTTTTATATTCTAATTTTAGTTGTTTAAATTTAAAGCTCAAAACTACGAATAATTTTACAATTAATAAATTAAACAAACACTGTTGTTTTTGTTTAAAAATTAACAAATAATCATGAAAAACATTTATTCCTTCCTTTTATTACTACTCATTTTATCAGCTTGTAATTCTCCAAAAACAACGTCTAATAAACAAAAAAACACTTCTGTAAATGAATTTGCTATTATTATTCATGGGGGTGCTGGAACTATTCTAAAAAAGAATATGACTCCTGAAAAAGAAACTGCTTATAAAACTAAGTTGGAAGAAGCAATTAGAACTGGATATGAGATTTTAAAAAATGGTGGTTCTAGTGGTGATG
This sequence comes from Tenacibaculum litoreum, assembly GCF_964513915.1. Lineage (NCBI taxonomy): Bacteria > Pseudomonadati > Bacteroidota > Flavobacteriia > Flavobacteriales > Flavobacteriaceae > Tenacibaculum > Tenacibaculum litoreum. Next base: position 909,119 of record NZ_CAZEQS010000004.1, read on the forward strand.
CTGTTGTAAAAACCATTCAAGTAATGGAAGAATCTCCTTTGTTTAATGCAGGAAAAGGAGCTGTCTTTACACATGAAGAAACTAATGAATTGGATGCTTCTTTTATGGATGGAAAAACATTGAATGCAGGTGCCGTAGCAGGAGTAAAAGACATTAAAAGCCCTATTGAAGCTGCAAGAACTGTAATGACGAACTCTGATCATGTAATGCTTTCAGGAATTGGAGCTTCTCAATTTGCTAAAGAACAAGGATTGGAAATTGTAGATCCGAGTTATTTTTATACTGAAAATCGTTTTAAATCTTTACAACGAATTAAAGACAAAGAAAAAACAGCATTAGATCATAATGATAAAGAAGCTGCTTTTTATGATGCTGATATTAAAAATAGTAAGTTTGGTACTGTAGGTTGTGTTGCTTTAGATAAAGAGGGGAATATTTCTGCTGGAACTTCTACTGGCGGTATGACTAACAAACGTTGGGGACGAATTGGAGATTCTCCTATTATTGGTTCTGGTACTTATGCAAATAATAAAACTTGTGGTGTTTCGTCAACTGGTTGGGGTGAATACTTTATACGATCTCAAGTAGCTTATGATATTTCTGCTCAAATGGAGTATCAGCAAAAACCTTTAAAAGAGGCTACCAAAGATGTTATTCAAAACAAATTAACCAAGCTTGGTGGAACTGGTGGTGTAGTTGCCTTAGATAAAAATGGTAATATGTCTTTTGAATTTAATACCGCTGGAATGTACAGAGCTTCAATGAATGATAAAGGTGATTTGATAATAAAAATCTACAACGATTAAAACTGGTAGTTTATACCTGTATAAACACCTATAAAGTATGGCTGAAACCCATTTGAATCATTTTTAAATGTATTTAACTGGGTTTTTAACATTGGATTAATATTTAAAGACCATTTTTTACTGAACTTATAACTAAGATCCACTCCTAAATTTCCGCTAAAATTAATGCTGTTTAAATTATTCGCTTCTCCAGAAGTTGAAAAAGCAGCGGTTTTTAAATCCACATCATTCTTATTTAAAAACAGGGAACTAAAACCAACAACGACTTGTGTTTTTAATTTTTTTCCTTCTAATACACTGTACTTAACTTCTACTGGAACCTCAATGTACCCATAACTTTGATTCAATTCTCCATCAAGACTTCCTGAACTTATAGATACTGAACTTGTACTAAAATCTGTTTGAGAAGTATCACTTAATGCGTAACTTTCTCCTGAGCTAAATGCTACATTTGAACTACTGGATTTTACTGGATTTACAGCTACGTTAGTATTAGAAAATCCCATTTCCTGTAAGTGTATACCTGATTGGAGTGTCCACTTTTTATTTAATTGGTATGCTACTTGAACTCCGTACGAATAACTTGTATTTCCTTTTGTTGAATTTGATAAACTCGCGTCTATTGGAGATGATTCAGAAAATGAACTAGAATTTAATATCGCTACAGTTGGTGAAACTGTCCAAAGTTTCTTTATTTCTTCCTCTTCTTTTTCCTCTTTTTCTCCATTTACAACTGCTAAAAAGTCTTTTTTAGGTTTTAGAACCTGATTAATCGTATCATTTTCTTTTTTCAAAAAGGTGTTTTCTTTCTTTTTAAAAACTGGCAAGCTATTTTCAAGCTTGCCAGTAGGTTGCACTTCTTTCACAACATCATTTTTAGCCAGCAAAGCCCCTTCAACTACTCTACTTGACGTGTTGTTGCTATCCTTTCCATGCAACTCTTTTTGGCTAACCTTCACAACATGATTAGCGGTTAAAACTTCATTCTCATGAAGTTTTTCTTTCAATATCTTTTTCTTTTTCGTTTCTTCTTTTACAATAGGCGTTTCTCTTATATTTTCTTTTGTTGGCTCTATTAATAAGTTATCCTCTAATTCTTCTTTTTTACTTTCTTTTTTTTCGGGTGCAAACTTAGGTGATTCCACAATAATAGCATCTATATCCTCTATATTTTCTTCATCCTTAACGTAAGGATAAAACAAAAGACCTAAAACAAGCACAGCAGCAACTCCTCCTGAAAACCACCAAAGAGGAAAAACTCGATTTTTTTTCTTTTTTTGGAGCTTTTCTTCAATAGCGCTCCATACTCTTTCGTTTGGAGTAACCTCCAAATCTTTAAGTTTTTCTTGAAATAGTCTATCGATGTTTTTTTCTTCCATCAGTTATGCTTTTGCCTCTTTTGCTTGATATAGTTCCATTTCTTTTTTCAATATCTGTCTTGCTCGTGATAAATTTGATTTTGATGTTCCTACAGAAATATTTAATAATTCTGCTATTTCTTTATGTGAATAGTTATCTAATACATACAAGTTAAAAACTAAACGATACCTATCTGGTAAACTTTGAATGAACTCTAATAAAACATCTATATTCACATTTTCAGTTTCAAGCTCTACTTCTTCAACCATTTCTTCATCAGGAGCTTCTGAAACTAACTGTAAAGGTGATTTTTCTCTATACTTTTGTAACGCTGTATTTATAGTTATTCTCTTCATCCATCCTTCAAAAGATCCTTTATGCTGATATTGAGGCATCTTTTTAAAAATAGTTAAGAAACTATCTTGTAACGTATCTTCTGCATCTTGATAATTGCGAGAATACTTTAAACAAAGCGCAAAAAGCTTACCAGAAAATAACTGGTAAACTTGAGCTTGCGCTGTGATATTTTGATGACAGCATCCTTGTATGAGTTTTTCTAAATTGATGTTACAAATTTACTGGAATTACCACTTCTTCGTATACATCTTCTCCTTCATCATTTTTACCTTTCCAAAACTTAAAAACATAATCTTCCTCTTGTGTTGCCTCAACAGGAAAAGCATATTCTTCTTGTCTTGCATCTTGTGTACAAGCAACATCAAGAGCTACTATTGCTGTACCGGCTACAATTCTAGTTGTATCTACTTTTTGGTAGTACAATCCATTAAAAGAGTAGCAACTATTGGGTAACGTATACTTTATCTTAATTGTATCAACTTCTCCGAATGTAAAACTTTCAGGGGTTGTGGCACTATCAACCTTTAAAAACTCATATCTAACATTAGGGCTGTCATCATCTAAACAAGAATAAAACGTAAATACACTTAAAAAAAGGATTAAAATTTTTTTCATGACATATATAATTGGGGTTATTATTTTTTTAATTTTCCATGGTTTATATACTAGATGAAAAAAAATTAAAAAGGTTGCGTCGAATACTATTACTTTTGTAAAAGTTTATGAAAAGCACCATTTTTAACATACAATCTACAGAAGATTTTAACAAAACGGCATTACTAGTTTTTAAACATCAGTTTACAAACAACAAGGTATATCGTTCTTTTTGTGATTTGATATACGTTCATCCATCTGATGTAAACACTATTGAACAAATTCCGTTTTTACCTATTCAGTTTTTTAAAACTCGAGAAGTACTTTCTTCTACAGATGAAATTCAAGAAACCTTTACAAGTTCTGGTACTACAGGAAGTACAACCAGTAAGCATTTAGTTACCGATTTATCTTGGTACGAAACCAGTTATTTAAAAGGTTTTGAATATTTTTATGGAAATATAGAAGATTATGTAGTACTAGCTTTGTTACCTAATTATCTTGAACGTAAAGGATCTTCTTTGATTTATATGGTTGATGATTTAATAAAACTTTCTAAACATCCAGAAAGTGGATTTTACCTCAACAATCTAGACGAACTTGCTCAAAAGCTTACACATTTAGATTCACAAGGAAAAAAAGTATTACTTATAGGTGTTTCTTTTGCTTTGTTAGATTTAGTAGAACAATATGAATTCAACCTATCCAACACTATTATAATGGAAACTGGTGGAATGAAAGGAAGAAGAAAAGAGCTTATTCGTAACGAATTACATGCAATTTTAAGCAATGGTTTTGGAGTAAATGAAATTCATTCTGAATATGGAATGACGGAGTTGTTAAGTCAAGGGTACTCAAAAGGAAATGGTCTTTTTAACTGTCCGCCTTGGATGCAAATTCTAACTCGTGATACAGAAGATGCTTTAACTATCTTGCTTAAGGGAAAATCAGGTGGAATTAATGTAATCGACTTAGCAAACTACAATTCTTGTTCTTTTATTGCGACACAAGATTTAGGAAAGGTATACCAAGACAATAGTTTTGAAATTATCGGTCGTTTTGATAATTCAGATATCCGCGGTTGTAATTTGATGGTTTTATAACTTTTTTATTTTTTATTATCTTCCCAGACAATTAACCTCTATTAGTTCAAGGTCTTATGAAAAACTGGGCAGAAAATGTACAGTGGAATCCATCTGCAGTTGCTTTCCCTCATTCAGAAAATGAAATTCAACAACTTGTTTTAAAAGCTATCCGGTTTAACCAAAAAATTCGGGTTATAGGTTCAGGTCATTCCTTTACCTCTTTATGTAGTACTGATGAAATATTGGTAACACTTGATAATTTTCAAGGACTCATTTCAATTGATAGAGAAAAAAATCAAGCTACTGTAAAAGCAGGAACAAAACTATCACTCTTAGGAGAACTCCTTTTTAAAGAAGGGTTAGCTATGGAAAACATGGGTGATATTAACGTTCAGTCAATTGCAGGAGCTATAAGTACAGGAACACACGGTACTGGTATAAATCTAAAATCTATCAGCAACCAAGTTATTGGGTTGAAATTCGTGAATGGGAAGGGAGAAATTATTGAGTGTTCCACTATAAAAAATACTGAACTATTCAAAGCTGCTCAAGTATCTTTGGGATGCTTAGGAATTATTACAGAAGTTACTTTACAATGTGTACCAACTTACAAACTAAAACTTCAAAACAAAAAAGAGAAATTAAGCGATGTATTAGCCACTCTGAATGAAAGAAATTCTCAAAATCGAAATTTTGAGTTTTACTGGATTCCATACACAAATACTGCTTGGACAAAAACTTCAAACATTGTTGAAGGTTCTGAGCCTGATAAAGTGAACTTTTTCAATTATTGGACTGAATATGTACTCGAAAACTATGTTTTTAAACTGATGTGTGAATTTGCTAAAGTTTTTCCTTCACAAAACAAAACGGTTGCTAATGTTACAGCCGCCAGTATTAGTAATGTAAAAAAAGTATATCACAGCCATAAAGTATATGCAACACAACGTATGGTAAAGTTTCATGAAATGGAATACAATATTCCTGCTGAAACTTATCAGGATGTATTTAAAGATGTACAAAAAATTGTCAATTCTAAAAAATTCAACATTCATTTTCCTATTGAAAGTCGCTGGGTAAAAGGAGATGATGTTTTTATGAGTCCTGCCTACAGAAGGGATTCGGCATATATTGCTTGTCACGTATATAATAAAAAAGATAGTAGTGCTTATTTTGCTGCTTTAGAAGAAGTATTTAAAGCTTATGACGGAAGACCTCATTGGGGTAAAATGAATACATTTACCACTGATAATATTGCAAGAATGTATCCTAAATTCACAGATTTTATGACTTTCAGAAAAGAACATGATTCTGAAAATATCTTTGTGAATCCGTATCTTCAAAAACTGTTAGGTATTTAATCTTATGGATGCATATTTTAAAACCTTAAATAAAGAGCTAAAAAACTATCAACGAGCCATTCCTTGTTTGTTGGTTGATTTAGATATTTTAGATGAAAATATTAATGAGGTCCTCTCTAATTTTAGAAAGGATGCTTCGCTCAGAGTTGTAGTAAAATCATTGCCTTTAGTTCAATTGATTGAATACATCTTACAAAAAACCAACTCAAACAAATTGATGATTTTTCATCAGCCTTTTTTAACCGATTTAGCCTCTCGATTAGATAACAAAGCAGATGTTTTACTGGGTAAACCCATGCCAATAAAAACTGCGGGATATTTTTACAACAACTTGCCTCAACAACACAACGAATTTAATCCGTTTACACAAATTCAATGGTTGGTAGATACTGAGAAACGAATTGAAGAATACATCAATTTAGCCAAACAACTCAATCAAAAATTACGGCTGAATATTGAAATTGATGTGGGTTTGCACCGCGGTGGTTTTTCTTCTTTAAAAAGTTTAACTAAAGGGCTATCACTTATTGAAAAGAATCAAGATTTTGTGGGGTTTTCAGGGTTTATGGGCTATGATCCACATGTGGTAAAACTTCCGAAGATTATTCGTTCACAAAAAAAAGCGTTACAATTAGCGAATCAATTTTATAAAGAATGTCAAACCTTAGTTCAAAATGATTTTCCTGAACTATGGAGTAAAAATTTAACCTTTAACGGAGCCGGAAGCCCTACTTTAAACTTACACAAAACATCCGCCTCTCCTATTAACGATATTGCTATCGGCTCTTGTTTTGTAAAGCCTACAACGTTCGATATTCCTTCATTAAAAAAATATAAACCAGCAACGTTTATAGCTACTCCCATTTTAAAAACTTTTTCTAATACAACACTTCCAGGTTTAGAAAAACTAAAACAATTTTTTACTAAAAAAACTGCTTTTATTTACGGTGGTTTTTGGAAAGCAGATTATTACTATCCAAAAGGTATAAAACAGAACAACTTATTTGGTGCTTCAACCAACCAAACCATGATTAACATCCCGAAAAGTGAGTCTTTACAAGTGGATGATTTTGTCTTTTTAAGGCCACACCAAAGTGAATTTGTTTTTCTACAGTTTGGTGAAATTTTACCTATTAGAAACGGTAAAATTCAACAGCCTTGGCAATTATTAAATAATTTTTGATTGTATTTGTAATGTTCATTGTTTTTTGTCGACTACTCTCAAAATCTACAAACAATGAAAAACTTTTTTACTCTGCTTTTGGTAGTAGTTTCTACTGCTTTATATGCTCAAAAAACAGATTATAATACCAAAAAAGGCTACGTAGCCGAAGGTTATGATGTTGTTTCTTACTTTACAAATAATGAACCTGTAGAAGGAAAAAAGAAATTTCAAACCACCTACGACGGAGCTAAATTCAAGTTTTCCTCAGAAAAAAATTTAGCGCTTTTTAAAGAAAATCCAACAAAATACATTCCTCAATATGGAGGATATTGTGCTTATGCTGTAGCTGCTAAGAAAACAAAAATGTATATTGACGCTGAAGCTTATGAAATTAGAGATGGTAAACTATACCTTTTTTATAGCTCTTGGATTTCTAGTAAACTTGATGATTGGAAAAATGGTGATACTAAAAAATTACAAGCTCAAGGAGATAAAAACTGGGAAGAACTAAAACATAGAAAGGATTAAAATGAAACATGTATTCATCTTCTTTCTATTTTTTTCAAGTATTGTCTTCTCACAAGAATACAATACTAAAAATGGTGTGGTTGCTAAAGGTTACGATGTTGTAAGTTATTTTCATAATAAAGCCGAAAAAGGGAATAAAAATTTTACCACTAAATACCATGGTGTTTCCTTTCGTTTTTCGTCAAAAGAAAATTTAGCTACTTTCCTGAAAAATCCTGAAAAATACAATCCTCAATATGGTGGATATTGTGCCTATGCCATAGGTAAAAGTGGTGAAAAGGTTGATATTGATCCGAAAACTTTTGAAATACGAGATGGTAAACTGTACTTATTTTATAACTCTTGGGGAACCAATACTTTAAAAATATGGTTAAAAGAAAACCCAAAAGAGCTCAAAAAACAAGCAGATATAAATTGGAAAAAATTGAATCGTTAGTTTAGATTTAATAGTTGCGGGGGCGACTTCTAAAAGGGCTGATAATTTCAGCTCTTTTTTTATGCTTACCGTTTCTTTTTATTCTTATTTTTGGTTGATAAAAACAGCTCTATGAATAATTTCTCTTCTTTCAATAGAAAAAACATTCAACAAGAATTACAAACTACCGAATTTGATATTCTAGTAATTGGTGGTGGTATTACTGGTGCAGGTATCGCTTTAGATGCTGCCTCACGTGGAATGAAAGTCGCTTTAATTGAAAAAAATGACTTTGCTTCGGGAACCTCTAGTAAATCTACCAAATTAATTCATGGAGGTTTACGTTACCTTAAACAATTTGATTTTTGGTTGGTAAAAGAAGTGGGTACCGAGCGTGCTATTGTTCATAAACTAGCGCCACATTTGGTAATTCCTGAAAAAATGATTTTACCGTTGATTGAAGGTGGAACCTACGGTTCTTGGTTAACATCAATCGGACTTAAAGTTTATGATGTGTTAGCTTCTGTTGAAGGAGATGATAAACGTAAAATGCTTGATAAAAAAGAAGCATTAGAAAAAGAGCCTTTGTTACCTGAAAGTATTTTAAATGGTGCTGGCTTTTATGCTGAATATCGTACCGATGATGCTCGTTTAACTATTGAAGTTTTAAAAACAGCAAGTCAATACGATGCTCAAATACTTAACTATACACGTGCAGACGAATTTATTTACGAAAACAAACGTGTGGTAGGTGCTAAAGTAACGGATGCTTTTACTGATGAAAGTTATGATATTAAAGCTAAATATGTAGTAAATGCAGCGGGACCATGGGTAGATGAGTTACGTCAAATTAACAATTCTAAAATTGGAAAGCGATTGCACTTAACCAAAGGAGTACATTTGGTTGTTCCGCATGAAAAATTACCTGTAAAACAATCCGTTTATTTTGATATTCCTGATGGTCGTATGATGTTTGCTATTCCTCGTGGAAAAGTAACCTATTTCGGAACCACTGATACCAATTATCAACAAGATAAAGACGCTGTGGAAACTTCAATGGTAGATGCTTTGTATTTAATTGAAGCCGTAAATAACATGTTTCCTGATATTCAATTAACCATAGATGATATTCAATCATCTTGGGCAGGACTTCGTCCTTTAATTCATGAAGAAGGAAAATCAGCTTCAGAATTATCTCGAAAAGATGAAATTTTTGTTTCTGATACTAAGTTAATTTCAATTGCAGGAGGTAAACTAACAGGCTACAGAAAAATGGCAGAGCGTATTGTGGATATTGTTGCTAAAAAAATGAAAAGACGTTTTGAAGTTGAATTTGATTCAATTCAAACTGAAGAAATTGTTTTGGCAGGAGGCCCTTTTCAAAATTATAAATCAGTTAAATTATACATTAATCAGATTTATAAACGTATAAAATCATTTGGTTTTACCGAAAAAGATGCTAGTTATTTAGTACACAACTACGGTAAACAAACTGAGGTTATTTTAGATAAGTTTGATGAGCTAAATGAAGAAAATTTGCAAGAGCGTTTATTAAAAGCTGAGGTATGGTTTACTATAAAACATGAAATGACCTGCACCCCTACCGACTTTTTTATGCGAAGAACGGGTCGTTTGTTTTTTGATAAGCCAAGTGTTGATTTATATAAAAACTTTGTTATTCAAGAGTTTACAGAACGTTTTAAGTGGAATAAAAACACAGCTTTAAAGCACCAACAAGAATTAGACAAAAAAATAGATTTAGCAGTAAATTTTAACTAGTTTCTTACACGGAAAATTAAACGAGTATTATATCTTTGGCGACTGCTAAAATTGGCTACGTAAAAGGTTTGTACAATTAATTTTTTAAGTAATATGAAACAACTAGTACTTGTATTTTTTCTATTAACCACTCTTATAGCAAAAAGTCAAACTAATATTATTTCTAATTCAGATTTTGACAATATTAAAATAAATGATATTGCTTTAACTGACATAAAAAAGACCTTTGGAAAACAAGCTAAAGTAGAGTCTTTATTAGGTGCAACTACTTCTTTCGAAGATAATGGTTTTTACTACTATTATAAATTTAATGGTTTAAAACTTGATTTTTCTACTTCAGGAAGAAAACCTTACATTGAATCGTTAGATGTTTTAAGTAGTGAAGCTACTTTTACAATTAAAGGAATTACAGTTACTGTAGGAGACTCTATTAGTAAATTAGGTGATGTTTCTTTAAGTACTGGTAGAAATGGTTCTAAAAGTATTTTATATGCTGAATGTGATAGTTGTGATGTTTTTATTAACATAGATTTTGATCAAGCAACTAAAAAAATTACAAAAATCAATTATTTTGATATGTCATAATTGATTTATTTTAAAAGTATATTAAAAATGCCCAGAAATATAACTTCTGGGCATTTTTATTTATTTCACTAAATAGTTTACTTATTATTCTTCCTTCTCGTGTTCTTCTAAATCTTTAGTTAGGTCTAATTTTCGAAGCGTTGGGTTTACAATTCCTGTGGTAACAACTGTAATTAAAGTCATGGTTCCACCAAAAACCACTGCTGTTACCGTTCCCATTAACTTTGCTGTTACCCCACTTTCAAAAGCTCCTAATTCGTTAGAAGAACCAACAAACATAGAATTTACTGAAGCTACTCTACCACGCATATGATCGGGTGTTTTTAATTGTAAAATGGTTTGACGAATCACCATAGAAACTCCATCGGTTACACCACTAAAGAATAGGGCTACAATAGAAATCCAAAAAACAGTTGATAAACCAAATACTATAATACAAATTCCGAAACCAAATATAGCTGCTAAAAGCTTCATTCCTGCATTTCTACTGATAGGTATATAGGCAGTAACTAACATCGTTAAAAAGGCTCCTATGGCTGGTGCAGCACGTAAAGCACCAAACCCTTCAGGTCCAACTTTTAAAATATCTTGAGCATATACTGGTAATAATGCTACTGCTCCACCAAATAATACCGAAATCATATCTAAGGTAAGTGCTCCCAAAATAGCTTTTGTTTTATACACAAAACGCACTCCTTCTTTTAAACTTTTCATTACAGGTTCGCCAATTTTTGGGTTTAAAATTGGTTTCTTTTTAATGAAAAATACTGTTAGAAATGAAACAGATACTAAACCAAATACAATACATAAAGACCAATGTACTCCAATCCATGAAATGGTTAATCCTGCAAAAGCTGGCCCTAATACTGAAGCTATTTGCCAAGTTGAACTACTCCATGTTGCGGCGTTAGGATATAGTTTTTTAGGTACAATTAGAGCTATGAGTGAAAATATTGTTGGACCAAAAAAAGAACGTAGTAATCCACCAAAAAATACCAGAGCATAAATAGCATATAGTACAGTATTTTTATTCCAATCTTCAATAAAACTAGGTAGTGTTAAAAAGAATAACCCTAAACTAATCAATGAAAATAACCCAATACATAAGGCTAATAGATTTCTTTTTTCTTTTTGATCTACAATATGGCCTGCAAACAACGCCATGGATACCGCAGGAATTACTTCCATTAGTCCAATGATTCCTAAAGATAATGGATTTTTAGTGATACTATATACCTGCCATTCGATAATAATGAATTGCATTGACCATGCAAACACTAAGGCAAAACGTACTAAAAGAAAAATATTAAACTCTTTGATTCTTAGGGATGCATAGGGGTCTTTTTTCTCCATGAATTAATTTAATTTGAGATCCATTAAAATGGCAAATGTTTCATTAACATCTCTTTCTTTTACCACTATGGTCATTTCGTGTGTAGTAGAAATTACTTCTTGTACCGCAATATTTGCCCAAGCAAATTGCTTTAAAATGAAATAATAAATACCTGATTGATCTAGATTTCCTTTTGGAAGTTTTATAGTTATTGAAGCTAAATCGTTTACATTATTAATTAATGCTTCTTTCTTAAAAATTTCTTCTACAAATGGTTGCAAATTTTTACTTGTAACAATGTTTGTTTCAAAAATACCTTGCGAAACTGTCAAAAAATAATCTTTACTATCAGCAGATTTACTCAAAATTTTAGCAATTTCTTTTAATAACGAAGTAGTGTTCTTGAAAGTGAAATCGCACAAATCTGAACGCACAATTACATCACCTAGATTTAGAGCAAGTCTTTTAATATTTTTTCGAACTCTCAATTCATTTGCTGGTGACAGTCTATTAATAGCCATCATAACTGCACCTACTTTCACTTCTTTTTTTAACAGTTTAGAAACTTCAGGTAAAATTTCTCTTGCTAACGATGATACATTAATTAACTTCTCATTTAGAGCCTCTTCTATGAAAGGAGTTTTTCTGATGGTAATTTCAACAGCTTCTTGAATTGTTTTCATGTTTGTTTAGTTTTAAACTAAAAGTAACAAAAATACAATTAATAGTGAATTTATACTATATATTTAATTTGTAATATATTTAATTAAAATCTTTGTTAGTCAGATTTTTAAACTAAATTTGTCTTTATTGTATCTTGTTACAAGACCTATACACAACTCAATTATAGAAGCGATTGATGGGGCTTCTTAATTTTTATTAATTATTAAGAAGGATTATTTGTACAAATGCAAACAACTAATCTAATCTATTTGTTAACTTTAAAAACTCATCTTTCGCTTCTTTTTTGTCGTACAAAACGTTATAAACAGCGTCGATTATTGGAGTTTTAGCTTTGTTTTTTTGATTGATCTTATATGCACTTTTTGTAGCGTAGTATCCTTCAGCAACCATACTCATTTCTAACATTGCAGATTTTACAGTGTAGCCTTTTCCTATCATGTTTCCAAACATTCTATTTCTACTAAATGTAGAATATCCAGTAACTAATAAATCACCCAGGTATGCTGAATTGTTAATATTACGCTTCATTTTATGAATCTTTTTAATAAAGCGTTTCATTTCTCTAATACCATTACTCATTAACACCGCTTGAAAATTATCTCCATAGCCTAAACCATGAGCAATTCCTGCTGCTATAGCATAAATATTTTTTAACATCGCTGCATATTCAGTACCAATAATATCATCAGATATTTTAGTTTTAATGTAGCGTCCTGCAATAGCTTCGCTAAGTTTTTTTGCTTTTTCTTCATCTTGACAAGCAAGTGTTAAATACGATAAACGTTCCATAGCTACTTCTTCTGCATGACATGGCCCAGATATTACCCCTATATTTTCATATGGTATATTGTATTTTTTATGAAAATGCTCACCAACGATTAATCCTGATTCTGGTACAATTCCTTTAATGGCTGAAAAAATAACTTTATTCTCTAGAGAAGCTGTAAGTTTTTCTAATTCTCCGTTTAAAAAAGCAGAAGGAACAGCAAAAATTAACACGTCATAATTTTCAACAATATAATTTATATTCTCAGACAAATCTAACTGTTCAGGATGTAACTCTGCAGAACTTAAGTAACTAGGATTATGCTTATTACGTTTAATATGTTCAATAGCATATATGCTACGCATATACCAACCAATGGTTTCTAAGTTTTCAGATAACATTTTAACGATAGCTGTTGCCCAACTTCCACCTCCTAAAACGGCTATTCTAGTTTGATTGTTCATAAAGTAGTATTTGTTTGTAGTACAAAATTAAGAAATCTATAATCGACTCTCTAAACTTAAAGGTTATTATATTTGAAAATTGAAAATCAAAAGAACATGAATGTACAAATCATAAACAAATCAAAACACCAAACTCCAGCATATGAAACTGAAGGTTCTGCAGGTATGGATTTGCGTGCCAATATAGATGCTGCTATTACTTTAAAACCTTTAGAAAGAGCTATTATAAAAACTGGATTATTTATTGCGCTTCCTGTTGGATATGAAGCCCAAGTTCGTCCTCGTAGTGGACTTGCAGCTAAAAAAGGAATTACCGTGTTAAATTCTCCAGGTACTGTTGATGCAGATTACCGTGGTGAAATTGGAGTTATTTTAGTGAACTTATCTAATGAAGAGTTTATTGTAAATGATGGTGAGCGTATTGCCCAATTAGTCATTGCAAAACATGAGCGTGTAAACTGGCAAGAAGTAGCTGTTTTAGATGAAACAGAACGTGGTACTGGTGGTTTTGGAAGTACAGGAGTATAATGGAAGAACCTAATTTACAACCCTTACGTATTACTCCTGGTTGGAAAGTAGAATGGAATTTATTTTATGAAGTAGATCCTTCCGAAGGTTTTATGCATTATTTGGACTCTAGTTCTTTATTACATCTAACCAATTACCAACTTATGAGGGCAATTGATTTAGATTTTAGACCAGAAAATGACCTTAACGGTCTTTTTTATCTTAGAGTTATAAATCTTACTAAAGTTAAAAATCCTAAGACTAAAAAAATAGATTACAAAGGTAATTGGGAAAACTTATATTTTGAGTTGTCTTCAAAAAATAGGTTAGAAATTGTCAAGGAAATTGAACGTTTGGTAATACAAATACCTCCTTACAAACAATAGTAATTTACAATACTTTATACACTTGACTCATTTTTCGAACATTGTCAAATAATAATTCAAAGTCTAAAAAACAATGTGAATGATATTGGTATCCTAACTTTTTATAAAATTCAAAAGCTTGCGGTTTTTCATCCATAGTATCTAACCATATCATTTCATATTGTTTTTTAATGGCTTCTTCTTCTAACCAAGCTAATAATTGCTTACCAATTCCTTTACCTTGAGTATTTTTATGTAAATAAACTCGATGGAGTTTCAATGACTTTTTATTCTCTAGTCTTAAGAGTTTTTTATCCCATAAGATTCTGAAAATTCCCACTATTTCTGCATTAAAAAGAACAAAATAATAGCTTGTTTTATCTTCTGATAGTTCTTTTTCTAAATTACTTTTAGAAAATTGACTTTGTACATACCAATTACCTTCATCTTTCCAAAAATGTTTATATGCTGCTTTATATACATCATTCATTAAGGTTTCTAAAATTTTAAAATCTTCAACCTGTATTTCTTGTAATTGTATGTTGCTTGAGATTTTAATCATATCTTTTTTATAAAAAAAGCTGTTCTATATAACAGAACAGCTTTTTAAAAATAGTAATAGTTTGAACTTTAAATTTAAATTACTTATTCTTGATTTTCAATAGCTTCTTTAATTTTATTTTCAAGCTCTTCCATTAATTCAGGATTGTCTTTAATAACACCTTTAACAGCGTCTCTACCCTGACCTAATTTAGTATCTCCGTAGCTAAACCACGAACCGCTTTTCTTTATAATTCCGTAATCTACACCAATGTCTAAAACTTCACCAACTTTAGAAATTCCTGCTCCGTACATAATATCAAATTCTGCTTGTTGAAATGGTGGAGCTACTTTGTTTTTTACAATTTTAACTTTGGTACTGTTACCAATTACCTTATCACCATCTTTAATTTGTGTTCTACGACGAATATCTAAACGAACCGATGCATAGAATTTTAAAGCGTTACCACCAGTAGTTGTTTCAGGGTTACCAAACATAACTCCAATCTTTTCACGTAACTGGTTAATAAAAAACACAGTACAGTTTGTTTTGCTAATCGTACCTGTTAATTTACGTAAAGCTTGTGACATTAAACGCGCATGTAATCCCATTTTAGAATCACCCATTTCACCTTCAATCTCAGATTTTGGTGTTAAGGCTGCAACAGAATCAATCACTACAATGTCAATAGCTCCTGAACGAATTAAGTTATCAGCAATTTCTAATGCTTGTTCACCATGATCTGGTTGAGAAATAATTAAATTATCAACATCAACGCCTAAACTTTCAGCATAAAAACGATCAAAAGCATGTTCAGCATCAATAAAAGCAGCAATACCTCCAGCTTTTTGAGCTTCTGCAATCGCATGTATTGTTAAAGTTGTTTTACCTGATGATTCTGGTCCGTAAATTTCTATAATTCTTCCACGAGGATACCCTCCTACTCCTAAGGCTAAATCTAACCCTAAAGAACCTGACGATATTGCATCTACATCTTCTACTTGGCTATCTCCTAACTTCATTACGGTTCCTTTACCGTAAGTTTTATCTAACTTATCTAGTGTAAGTTGAAGCGCTTTTAATTTCGCTTCTTTTTCTTTATCTGCTGCCATAAATCGTGCTAATTATTTTAAGTAATAAGAACGGCTAAGTTATGAAAAACTAGCTTTAATATCCTATCTTTTTATGTTACATTTTGTAATATTGTGCTTCTTAAAAAAAGAAAAGATGTCAAACCATCGTCACTTCATGATTTATAAACCTTATGGTTTTTTATCACAATTTATTACTAATCAAAAAAAAGGAGGAAAACACAAATTACTAGGAGAATTGTATGATTTTCCTGAAAAAACAATGGCTGTTGGTAGATTAGATGTAAAATCGGAAGGTTTATTGTTATTAACGACTGATGGAAAAGTAAGTGATTTTATTACTACAAGAGGCGGTGTTGAAAAGGAGTATTATGTTCAATTAGATGGAGCAATCACATCTAAAGCTATTAAACAATTACAAAACGGAGTTGAAATTGGTTTTGATGGAAAAAAATACATGACAAAACCTTGTAAAGTTGAATTAATTGATACTCCTGATTTACCTGAACGTTCTAAAAAAATTCGTGATGCTCGTCATGGTCCTACTCCTTGGATATCAGTTATTTTAACAGAAGGAAAATTTAGACAGGTTCGTAAAATGACTTCTGCTGTTGGTTTTCCTACACTTCGTTTAGTACGTGTTCGTGTAGGTGATATTTTATTAGGTAATATGCAAGTTGGTGAGGTAATAGAGGTTGATAAATTAATGTAATTTTATTTTATTTATCAAACATTTAAATTTAAAAAAATTACTTTTATTATTACCCATTATCAAATTATGAGATATTAAAATTTTTCTGTTTTTATATTTTCTTATAAAGTATCTATCATAATATGGATTACCTTTTGAGTTATTTATTACATATGCATATAAATCCCCATATGTTTCTGTTGATCTCTGTCTAGAAAGAATTTCTTTTCCTTTATATTTTTGATTAATTATAGAATCTATTTTACTGTAATCTGAAATTAAAACTTCATGATTAAATGGTTCAATATATATTTTTGAAAAGTTATGAGAAGTTATTGAATCTGTCTCAATAATAAGTGTTTCACTGTTAGCTGTATAATATTTATTATATACAGTTATTCCACAATCTATCAGATCTTTTTCAATTTTATTATATTGAGAAAACAATGATAAATTAGTGGTAAAGAAAATACATAAAAAAGTAAAAACAACTTTTTTATAATTCGTACAACTGATTCTCTTCATGGTTTAATCAATTACGTACCATTCTTATATGTGGAATACCATCTTCTAAATACCCTTCTCCAACTTGTTTAAATCCGTGAGATTCGTAGAATTTTTGCAAATAGGTTTGTGCAGAAATCGTTATAGTAGTTTCATTATAATTATCAACAATAGCTTTTATAGATGCTTTAATCAAATCGTGTCCGTAACCATACTTACGTTCACTTTCTTTTACTACTACTCTACCAATACTAGGCGTGTCAAAATATTCACCACTATTAAACAAACGAGTGTACGCAATTATTTCACCTTCTTTTTCTCCTATAACATGTAACGCTTTTTGATCTTTACCGTCTAGATCTTGATACACACAATCTTGTTCAATAACAAAAACTTCAGAACGTAATTGAAGTAATTCATACAGTTCTGAAGTAGTTAATTCTTGAAATCTTTTTACTCTAAAGTTCATTAACAGCAAGCTATTTTATTTACTCTATTCGCGTGACGACCACCTTCAAATTCGGTAGATAGAAAAATCTTTACAAAACCTAAAGCTTGTTGTAATGATACAAAACGAGCTGGAATAGTTAAAATATTTGCATCGTTGTGTTGACGTGTTAATTCTACCAATTCGTTATTCCAACATAAAGCTGCACGCACTCCTTGATGTTTATTAGCTGTCATTTGTGCTCCATTACCACTACCGCATAAAATTATTCCCATTTCTGCTTGTCCTGTTTCAACAGCTTCAGCAGCTGGATGAATTGTATCTGGGTAATCCATACTATCGGTTTCATTCGTACCAAAGTTGATTACTTTATGCCCTAATTCTTCTAAAAGTTTAACTATTTCAAATTTGTATTCGGTGCCTGCGTGATCGTTTCCTACAGCGATTGTCATAATTTGTTGATTTTAATTCAGTTGTGAATTACAAAAATACAGTTATTCACGGTTATCAACAGTAATTAACAATGCTTTTTTTAGCATTCTTAATAACCTCTTTAAAATTAAGGGGTTAAACTATATTACCAAATTGTTAAGAACTAATAGTATATTCTGAAAAGAAAATTTGATTTTCTAGATATTTTTTACAATACAAGAACAAGAACTAATTATGCAACTTTTTTTTTGAGATTTTAATGAACATTTATCAACATTAAATTAACCCTTTTTTTACATTGAAAAGAAAATTAACTATTCATAATTTTCAGTGAATTGCTGTTTATAACTTTTGTTAATAACTCTATTTTATAGTTGATTTTTAAAGTTTTATTCGACTAATAACTTGTTTATTTATTTTAATAAGTCACTTCACCAAAAATAAAATCTACTTTTTATTCTACATATTAACACACTATAATAACAATCATTTCTTTTTTTAAATTTTTAAAATCTCTTTTATTAATAATATAATATGTTAATAACAGTTTTTTTGAAATTTAAAATTTAGATCTTCTTCTTTTAAATATTTACTAAGCTACTAAAACTAGAGTTCCCTCTTTGTCTTTTTTTAGGGCAAATTGCTAAAAATAAGGCGTAAATACTACGTTTGTTGAAAAGTGATAATAAGTGAGTAAAAAAGGTTTAAACAGCTTTCTTAGAAGCTTTGATAAGGTAAATAGTATCTTTGGTTACTATTTCTGAAGGAGTTTTTTTGTTTAAAGTCGTATTTATACTCACTACAGTTACTATAATTCCTGTAATGAATATGAAAATAAAAAGAGCTATTATTTTGCGTAAGTTTTTCATTTATAACGGCTTTCTTACTATAAAGACGTATGAATTTAAGAAACGTTACAATTTTATTAAGTTTTTTTTAACTTTTTAAGGAATAACTATTTGAATAGCACTTTTAATAATACTAGCTTTAACTTCACCTCTACCTATTAACTCTCCATCTGCTTGAATATAAGGAAGTTCATTACTATTTTTGGGAGTTATTAACAATGAGCTAGCCAAATGCGTTTCTACTTTTTTATGCTGAAGAATTTTTCCGTTGTATAATTTTTTTATTGAAAATAGTAAGTCCCAAAAAGACAGGTTTTTAGCTATTGTTATATCAAATAAACCATTATTAGAATCTTTAAAATCAGTTAATTGCATACCTCCTGCTGAATATTTACAAATACCAAACAAAGTCATTAAACACTTTGTTTCAACACATTTATTGTTAATAGTTATGTTAAAAGTAGTTTTTTTGTAGAGCAATAAACCCGCTATCCCACTTAATAAGTACGCTATAGGTCCAAACCTTTTCAATTTATTTAACTTGTTAACAACATACCCGTCATAACCAATACCAGCTACATTGTTAAAATAGGAAGAAGTATCAGGTAACTCCAAATAACCTATGTCTTGAAAAATAGTTTTTTCTTGCTTTATTAAATTAACGGCAGCTTTTATATTCTTAGATATATTGTATGTTTTAATCCAATCATTTCCAGTACCTAATGGAATAACAGCAATAGTAATTTCTTCAGGTTTTATAGTATTTTGAGTCATAATACCATTGATAATATTATGTAAAGTACCATCACCTCCAACAGAAATTATTTTTTTATAACCTTTGTTAATAGCTTGTTGAACAATTAATTTTTCATGATTTGAATATTCAGTTTTTGCATACTCGTAAGTTATGTTATTAAACTTTAATTCCTGTTGAATATCACACCAATATTTATTGAATTTACCATTGCCAGCAACGGGATTCACAATAACAAACCAAGAATTATTCATACAAATACATTAAATAAAGAGCCGTAAAGTACAAAATGAATTTATAACAGTTATTTAAATAACTAGCATTAATTTTATTTG